>NZ_DASVSY010000012.1:0-8283 GCF_036387835.1 Hymenobacter sp.
GCTGCGCCACCTGCGCCTGCCGCGCCCCCGGCTCAGCGCACGCCTGGGCCACGCGCTGGCGTAAATCCAAAGAATAGGCTTGCATACAACCGCTTACGCAGCCTAGTCGCGAACAGCTACACCGTTCTTGAATCTGCTATAACCGGATTCGTCGGATTACACGGATGTATCGAAGGCTACGAAACAGGAAGGGCTTGCCAATTGGCAAGCCCTTCCTGTTTCCTGTACCATCAGCTACAAAGTATCGCTGATATTGAAACTTGTGTGGTCCGATAAATCCCACTAAATCCGTGATTCAGTCGGCATCAAGCCCTAGTCGTTGCTGCATCTCCACCAGCATCGGGAACTTCTCTTTTAGGTATTCCAGCTTATCGGTGGCGGTGTAGAGCTTGCGGCCGGTGCTTTGCTGCTCCACTACTTCCACTTGCACGGTAAGGCGCGGATAACCAGTGCGGCGGCGCAACTCGCCCAAAAACTCGGCCCGGAACTCGTTGAACTGGTCTTCCTGCACCGGATTGTCGACACGCAGGTGGATAACGTGTTGGTCGTTGGCCGTTACCGGGCGGTTGAGCAGGCTGTAGTGCATCATGCTGATGACCTTGCGCTCCTCGGTTAGTTCCTGCCACACGCCCTGAAGTACGGCATTGTCGATGGCCGTCAAGCCCACGACGGGACCACTCGGCTCGGTGTCGGCGAGGACTTTGCCCGCGGCGGCCTGCTCGGCCATTTGGGCTTTCATGGCATTCAGACTGCCAAGGCCGGGGAGCTTGCTGTTGAGGCCCAAGGGTTTGCCCATGAGCGGCATGCCAGGGCGCGGAGGCAGCGGAGCCGCTGTTACGGGCATCTGGCCTGGCTCGTGGCCGGCGATGCTCGGCTTGCCAATTTCAACGTGTGGCACCGTGTCGCGCAGCCGGGAGGTAGTGGGCACTTCGGTGGCGGCTTCGTCTTCGATGCTCGGCGTATCGTGTAGCTCCTCCACGCCGCTTTCGATGGGAACAATAGGCTCCGGATCAGCAGGGGCGTGAATTGGTTTTTCGTTGTTTGTTTTTTGTTTTTCGGCTAAGAAAGTGCCGTTCAGCGGCGCAGTCTTGTGCGAGTTGCCATAGGCCGCCGCCGCTTCGGCGGTGCCATCGGCTACGAGCTGGCCGTTAGCTTGAGTTGGTGCAGGAGCTGGCGGGGTTACGCTACTTTTTTTTTTCGCCTCGCCGTTGGAAGAGGAAGTGCTGGTGCTGCCGTTGTTGGCTGTTGTAGGGCCAGCACTCAAGTCGCGGGCAAACTGCACGGCGCCGTTGAGGTAAGCCAGCTTCATGAGCGTCAGCTCGACGTGCAAGCGCTGGTTTTTGGCTTGCTTGAACTCCCGGTCGCAGAGGCTCACCAGGTTCAGGGCCGACAGTAGAAACGACAACGACGAGGCTTGTGCCTGCAACACATAGCGGCTCCGGATGTTGTCGGACACTTCCAGCAGCTGCACCGTTACGGGGTCTTTGCACACCAACAGGCCGCGCAGGTGCTCGGCGGCGCCCACCACAAAGTTGTGCAGGTCGAAGCCGTTCTGCATTACCTCATCCAGCAAGAGCAGCGTGGCCGATAGGTTTTCGGCTAATAGCGCATCGACTAGCCGGAAGTAGTACTCGTAGTCCAGAATGTGCAGATTCTGCACCACGTCCTTGTAGGTCAGGTCGTGGCCCGAGAAGGTCACCATCTGGTCGAACATGCTCAGGGCGTCGCGCAGGCCGCCGTCGGCCTTTTGGGCTAGTAGGTGCAGGGCGTCGTCTTCGGCCTGGATTTGCTCTTGAGTGGCTACGTAGCGCAGGTGACTCCGAATGTCATCGACCCGA
This sequence comes from Hymenobacter sp., assembly GCF_036387835.1. Lineage (GTDB taxonomy): Bacteria > Bacteroidota > Bacteroidia > Cytophagales > Hymenobacteraceae > Hymenobacter. The sequence continues at coordinate 1,839 of NZ_DASVSY010000012.1, forward strand.
ATGCGGTTGAAATCGAAGATCTGGCAGCGCGACAGAATAGTCGGGATGATCTTGTGCCGCTCGGTGGTAGCCAGGATGAAGATGGCGTAGCTTGGCGGCTCTTCCAGCGTCTTTAGGAATGCGTTGAAGGCCGCATTCGAGAGCATGTGCACCTCGTCGATGATGTACACCTTGAAGCGGCCTTGCTGCGGGGCGTAGCGCACCTGCTCCACCAGGCTGCGGATGTCTTCGACGGAGTTGTTGGAAGCGGCGTCCAGCTCGTGCACGTTGAAGGAGGCGTTTTCCTGGAAGGCGCGGCACGACGAGCATTTGCCGCAGGCTTCCAGGTCGAAAGGCGTATTATCGGGGTCGGCGGCTTGGTGCAGCGCGTCGGGTACGATGTCGGGCTGCGCCTGGAGCAGCTCGGAAACCGGGCGGCCTTTGCGCACGTGTTCTTCTACGAACTCGCAGTTGATGGTTTTGGCTAGAATCCGGGCGCAGGTGGTTTTGCCCACACCGCGAGGGCCACAAAACAGAAACGCCTGCGCCAGATGCTGGCTGGAAATGGCGTTTTGCAGGGTGGTAGTAACGTGCTGTTGCCCGACCACGCTTCTGAACGTGGCGGGACGGTATTTGCGGGCCGAAACAACGAAATTTTCCATACGACTAGCCACAAAGATACCCCGAAAAGCCGGGGTTTGGAAGGCCGGCACCGGCTGTTTGCTAGCAACGATACCGAACTTCTCTCCCGAAAATCTAGCCGAAGCCGTGCCCCCAACTCCGGATTTGCTGGTGGTTTAAGGGTGCCATGCCTTTGTATTGTTGAAGCCGTTGAGAATTGAAAGCTAGAAGCTAAAAACAAGTTTCCCTCTTCAGTTGAGGAGCTGAACCAGTTCTAGCCTTCTATCGCTAATCCTAAATCTCTTTGTCATCTACTTTCTGTCTTTTTCCGAAAACAAGTGATTTTGAGCTTGCCCGAAAATACATAATACAGCGTGTTCTATATATATTGGCGTTACTAGCCTCGCTGTCATATGAATAGCAGGCAAGGGGAGGACGGGGTGACTGCCTGTTTGCCCGCTATAGTTGCCGCTCTATGTCCCGCCGTTACGCTTTTTTCCTTGGGTGTTTGCTTGTCGGGCTGGTAGGGCTGGAGGGGAAGGTGCAGTGTGTGGAAGCGCAGACGCTGGCTTCGCGCTCTTATACCATTGCCGACGGGTTGCCGCAGACCGTAGTCTACGCCATTTGTCAGGACAAGGAAGGGCGCCTGTGGGCGGGTACGCAGGGGGGCGTATGCTCATTTGACGGGCAGCAGTTTCGCACTCTCGACGTGCGGCAGGGCTTGTCTGATAACCACGTAACGGCCGTGGCCGCTGCCTCCGATGGCACTTTGTGGTTGGGGCACGAATACGGAGGACTGTCGAGTTTGCGGCAGGGCCAGCTACGGCATTGCCGACCGCGTGGCCTAGGCGGAATAGCGCATGTGCAGCAAGTGTATCCGGTGGGTGTTGGTACCGTGTGGGTGGCCACGGCCGGCAACGGGCTGATTCGCCTCGAATGCAGCCCCACCGATACCACTGTCACCCGGTTCACCACGAAAAATGGCCTGCCTTCTGATTCCGTTACTTACGTGGGCGCCGGGCCGGCCGGGCAGCTGTGGGTGGCTACGGCCAAGGGGGCGGTGGTGTTCGGGCAGGGGCGGCCCGCGCCGGTGGCTGCTACTGCGGCGCTGCCCATTGAGCTGCGACAAGCCAGCATCAACAGCTTATTTAAAGTAGGCGACACCTTGTTATGGTGCGCTACCCGTACGGGGCTGCTGCGGGTCAGTTGCCGGCCGGGCCAGCCGTGGCGGGTGCGGCGCTTCGGCTCGGCCGACGGCTTGTGCGCCAGCGTGGTGCTGCGCGTGCTACAGGACCGGCGGGGGCGGGTGTGGGCGACCACAGCAGATGGCCTGAGCCGTGCGGTGCCGGGTGGGCGCTTCACCTGTTACGGCAGCCGCGACTATCCCATCAGCGACCAAGCCCACGACCTGCTGGAAGACCAGGAAGGCAACGTGTGGATCGTACACGACAACGGCCTGACCCAACACCTAGCCGACGAGCGATTCACGCAGTACACGCCCCAAGACGGCCTGCCCGACAACCAGGTGCTGGCCATAGAAGCCATAAACTCCAGCGAATATTGGATTGGCACTCGGCTCGGTATCGTGCGGTTTCGGCCTAAGGCCACGGATGGGCCGTTGTTCCAGCCCGTGCCGTTGCGGCCGGGTGCGCTCGGGCAGTATGTGCGCTGCCTGTTTCAGGACCGGCGCGGGCGGGTGTGGCTCGGCACGCGCGGGGGCGGGGCGGCCTGCTATAATCCGGCCACCAAGCGCTGGACCTACTTCGATGACGTGCCAGGCTTAGCGGGGCAGCGGGTAGTAAGTATTGCCGAGGACGCCCGCGGGCGGGTATGGCTGGCCACCCGTGAGGCTGGCGCCACCGTATTCGACCCCGTCACCGGCCAGTTCCGCACCTTCGACGCGCGCCACGGCGGACTAGGTACCTACAGCTTGTGGAAGTTCTTTCGGGACCGGCACGGCACGCTCTGGCTCGGCACCGACGACATCGGGCTGGTCCGCGTAGACACCGACCACGACCAGTTCGAGTGCGTAGAAGGGCAGCCGAAGCGACTCAGCATCGGCTCTATCTGCGAAGATCAGCGCGGCAACCTGTGGTTGGGCAGCATCGGGAGCGGGCTGCTGTGCTACAATGGGCACACCATGCGCGGCTACGGCCTCGAAGCCGGTCTGCAATCCAACAACCCGTATTTTGTGTTGTGCGATAGCGCCGGCCGGGTGTGGCTCGGCACCAACACAGGCCTCGACTGCTTTAATCCGCGCACGGGGCGGGCCATGAGCTACGGCTTGCTGGAAGGTTTTGCGGGCCAGGAAACCAACCAGAATGCCGTGGTGCTGGCCCACAGCAACCAACTGTGGATAGGTACCATCAATGGGCTGATGCACTACGACCCGGCCGGCGCGCAGGTCAACCGCCGGGCACCGGGCACATATCTGGCCCGGCTGCGCGTGTTTTTGAAGGATACCACCGTCCGCTCGGGTATCACGTTGCCCCACCAACTCAACCACCTCACTTTCGATTACGTGGGGGTGAGTTTAACCAATCCGGTGAAAGTGCGCTATCAGTACCGGCTGGTGGGCTCGGATACCCGCTGGACCGACCCGCTGGCTACCACCTCCGTTACCTATTCCAACCTGCCGCCCGGCGCCTATACCTTCGAGGTGAAAGCGGCCAACAACGACGGGGTATGGAACACGCGGCCGGCCCGCTTTCGCTTTACCATCGAGCCGCCGTGGTGGAGCACATGGTGGGCGTACGTGCTGTATACGGGCATATTTGGGGCGGTGCTGTACGGGGTGCGGCGCGTGACGCAGCAACGGGAACGGGAGCGCGCCAACCGGCGGCTAGAGCGGCTGGCACTGGAACACTTACAAGCCCTGGACCGGGTGAAATCCAACTTTTTTGCCAACATCAGCCACGAGTTTCGCACCCCGCTTACCCTTATTCTTGGTCCCGCCGAGCAATTGGCTACCGACCCGCCCACCGACCCGGCGCAGGTGCGCCGACAAAGCAGCTTGGTGGTGCGGCACGCCCGCAAGCTGCTGCGCCTCATCAACCAATTGCTCGACTTAAGCAAGCTGGAGGCAGGGGCCTTGCAGCTAAACGCCGTGCCCGGCGACGCGGCCCTGTTTGGGGCCCGGCTGCTGGCTTCGTTTACTTCCATGGCGCATGCGCTGGATGTTACGTTGCACCTGCGTACCCCCGGCGGGCCGGTGCCCTTATTCTTCGACCCCGATAAGCTGGAAGATATTCTAACCAATCTGCTGGCTAATGCCTTGCGCTTCACGCCCGCGGGCGGAGAGGTGGCGCTGGAGGTGCAGGAAGAAGCAGCCATTCCCGCGGCTCCGCTGGGCAGCGTGCGTTTCGTGGTCCGCGACACTGGGCCCGGCATTGCGCCCGAGTTTCAGCACCGGCTTTTCGACCGGTTTTATCAAGCGGCCAGCCCCGATGGTGCTGGCCCGCGCACGGGTACGGGGTTGGGGCTGGCGCTGGTGAAGGAGCTAACCGAATTGCACGGCGGTACAGTTTCCGTTGCCAGCGAGCCGGGGCAGGGAGCTGTTTTCACGGTGTGGTTTCCGCACCGCCAGGCGGTGGCTAGCTCGGAGTCCACGCCTTTCACTGGTCCCGACATGGCCAGCCAGCTTGAAGCAGAAGCCTTGGCTGTTACCCTTCCGGCCATCGATACCAACGACGTGTTTCGTTTTGAAAACGAGTCTACCGCTGCTGTGGCAGCTATGGGAGCGGAAGTGGACTTGAACGCAGAAACCGAGGTGGTACTTGTTATCGAAGATCATCCTGATGTGCAGCAGTTCATCTGTGAGTCGTTGGCGCAGGCTGGCTATCGGTTGCTGGTGGCCCCCAACGGCACGGCTGGGGTGGCACTAGCCCGCGAAACCGTGCCCGATTTAATACTCTCGGATGTAATGATGCCGCCCGGCCCCGATGGCTACCAGGTGTGCGAGCAGCTCAAAACCGATCCGGCTACTTCCCACATCCCGGTGGTGCTGCTCACGGCCCGCGCCGACCCGCGCGACAAGCTCCAGGGCCTCGAAATCGGTGCCGATGCGTATCTGGCCAAGCCCTTCAACCCACGTGAGCTACGGGCGCAGGTACGCAATCTGCTGGCGTTGCGCCGTAGGCTGCAAAGTCGTTTTGCGCTTCAGCCCGCAGTAATGGCGGCACCTTCGCCGCCCGCCGCTCCCGACGACGCCCCTCTGGTTGCAGCCAATGTCACCGCCGCTTCGGCCCTGCTCTCGCCGCTAGAGCAGCACGCAGCCGCCGTAGCCGCCCTGCCTTCCCTCGACCAAGCCTTCCTGCGCCGCGTGGAGCAAGCCGTGGAAAGCCACCTCGACGACGGCGACTTCAGCGTAGAAGCGCTGAGCCAGGAAGTGGCGCTCAGCCGGGCGCAGCTGCATCGCAAGTTGAAAGCCCTTACCGGGCAAGCCCCGGGCGACTTTATCCGGACAACCCGGCTATTGCGCGCCCACGCATTGCTACAAGGCCAAGTCGGTAATGTGGCAGAAGTGGCCTACAAGGTCGGTTTTAACAGCCCCGCGCACTTCAGCACCAGCTTCAGCAAGCTGTTTGGCTACGCGCCTAGCGAGGTGAGTAAGAGTGAGGCGAAGTGATAGAGTAGGGCAGCTCGTTGACCGTCATGCAGAGGTGCAGCCGAAGCATCTCGCGTGCTGAGGTTGCCAAACTAAACGTCCTGCTTGAGCTGGCATCCGTTTGCCGAAGCGTTTCGCTAGTGTGTAAATACCAATCCAGAGTCAGCACGCGAGATACTTCGGCTACGCCTCTGCATGACGGTCAACGATTATTAACCACCCTCTAGTCCTCATTACCTCAACTTACACCAAGGCCCACCGACGGCGGCTGTGCGGCTAATTCAGTGACGGAGCCGGCCCCGCTCGCGCAAGCTGATGCAGCCGCGCCACGGTGGAGGTATTGCGTACGGCCAGCGCGAAATGTGGCTTGCGGGTAGGCACCTAAGTGCCCGATACCGCCGGTCGGGTAGTAACCGTCGAAGCAGGCGGTTTGGGTGCTGACGGCCCGCGCCGCTGCCTCCGACATTCGGTCGAACAGATAATCGGGATTTACGTCGTTGTGCAGCACTTACTGCTCATTTCTGCCGGCTTGCGCACAGATCGTTTTGAAGCAGAATCTGTAGCCAGCGAAGCAGGGAGTGCTGGCTACGAAAGCAAACCATCTTCTTTGCAGAGAAAAAATACTGGTTTCCGACAAGATGCGACCTGCGCGCAAGCCTTTGCAACCTGTACGAACGTCGCACACCGGGCCACTGCTTTCCTTTGCAGAGCAGCCAGATGCCAGATTTTCAATACTCTGTTGAATAAGGCGGCTTCTTCGGCATTCGGCGCTGCCCCTTATAAGCTCTCCGTGACCTTATCTTTTTTATGAAACTCTTAGTACTCGTTAGCGCGCGGTTAACCTTGATAGTTGGCCTCATACCACCCGTTCAGGCTCGAGTGGGCGTCGGCACTATCACCCCCGATGCCTCGGCGGCTTTGCACATCAGCGCCACCAATAAGGGCGTCCTGTTCCCGCAAGTCAGCTTGGCTTCGCTCACCGATGCGGCGGCCGTGTTGAGTCCGGCCCCGAGCCTGCTGGTATATAATACCAACGGGGCGCTAAGTGGTAGCGCAGGTTTCTACTACAACGCAGTCACCACCACCGCGTCCGCCTGGACCCGCCTCAACACCGGTGCCACGCCAACTGGCGCTGGCTGGAACCTGACTGGCAATACCGCTACCGACTCCGCCTGCAACTACCTCGGCACTACTGATCAGTAGCCGTTGGTGTTGTGCACCACCCTCGATGCCGCCGAT
>NZ_DASVSY010000013.1:0-13228 GCF_036387835.1 Hymenobacter sp.
CGCTACTGTGCGCTAGACAAACAGGGAGCTAATCGATTCGTGCGTAACTACGTTGCGGATAGCGTTGGCAAAGAGGTTAGCCACTGAAATGACGCGAATCTTGTCGTTTTCTTCTTTCAGCGGAATCGTGTCGGTGATAACCAGTTCTTCCAGCACCGAATTACGAAGCCGCTCGTGGGCGGGGCCGCTGAGCAGACCGTGCGTAATAACGGCCCGCACCGATTTGGCGCCGCGTTCCATCAGCAACTCGGCGGCTTTGCAGATGGTGCCCGCCGTATCCACGATGTCGTCGACGAGCACCACGTTCATGCCCGCTACGTCGCCGATAACTTGCATAGAAGCAATTTCATTGGCCCGCAGGCGCATTTTGTCGCAGACCACGATTTCGGCGCCGAATTTCTTGGCGAAAGCGCGGGTCCGAACCACGCCGCCCACGTCGGGGGAGGCGAAGATAAGGTCATCGAGGTCCAGCGACTTGATGTAGGGTGCCGTTACGGTGGCGCCGTCGAGGTGGTCGACGGGAATGTCGAAGAAGCCTTGAATCTGGCCGGCGTGTAGGTCGCAGGTCATGAGGCGGTCGGCGCCCACACTCTGAATCATGTTGGCCACTACTTTGGCTCCGATGCTCACGCGCGGCTTGTCTTTGCGGTCTTGCCGGGCGTAGCCCATGTAGGGCATCACAATGTTGACCTTGTACGCCGAAGCCCGTTTGGCCGCGTCCACCATCAGGGCCAGTTCCATCAGATTTTCGGCGGGCGGAGTGGTGCTCTGAATCAGAAACACTGCGCAGCCGCGCACGCTCTCGTTGAAACTAGGCCCTAACTCAGTATCAGCAAAGCGCTGAATACTAAGGTCGCCGAGCGGCTGCCCGTAGGCTTCCGCTATCTTCTCCGCCAGGACGTTAGAAGCATTCCCTGCAAAAATTTTTACTTGCTGTGCCATAGGATTTGTAGAAAGTAGGAACCAGAATTCAACAAGTGCGGCGGATGGGGTAGCGAAGAAGCAGCACGGCCGCCAATGATCCAAAAGACAGTGAAAATAAAAGCGAAAGGCGCTAACTCTTCGGATTGAAGAATCAGCGCCTTTCGCTTTACTTAGTCGGTTGTCCGACCAGGGCTCGAACCTGGACTTTCTTGAATCAAAATCAAGCGTGTTGCCAGTTACACCATCGGACAATTTCCCTTGCGGTTACCAGAAGTGGCTTGCCGTTTGGGTGTGCAAATGTACTAGGGCTTTTTTTCAAGGCAAACTTTCGCCGAGAAATTTTTCAAGAAAATTCAGTCGACCCCACTGGTTGAAGGCCTTTTGCAGGACCTGAGTGGCTGATTTTCAGGGCCCCCAAAGCTGAGGCGATTCCAGCAAACTTTCGTTGGAGCGGCGCTTTGGCAAAGCGGGGATTAAGCCGTAGTTTTGCGGCCTGAAACGTTGCCCCACTACTATAAAGAACCGCAATGGCGAATACCGGCAAAATCACCCAGGTTATTGGTCCCGTCGTGGACGTGAGCTTCGCGGGTGAAAACGCAAAGCTTCCTAATATTCTCGACGCCCTCGAAGTTACAAAAGACAATGGCCAGGTGGTAATCCTGGAGTGTCAGCAACACCTGGGCGAAGACCGTGTGCGTACCATCGCCATGGATTCAACTGAAGGCCTGACCCGTGGCGCCGCTGTGCGCGACCTGGGAGCACCTATGTCGATGCCAACCGGCGAAGGCGTAAAAGGCCGCCTTTTCAACGTAATTGGCCAAGCCATCGACGGCATTCCGCAGCCGAAGAGCGACGGCCCGATGTCGATTCACCGGCAGGCGCCACCTTTCGAAGATCTGGCTACCTCGTCGGAAATCCTGTTTACGGGTATCAAAGTAATCGACCTGCTCGCCCCGTATGTAAAGGGCGGTAAAATTGGTTTGTTCGGTGGTGCCGGAGTAGGCAAAACCGTACTCATCATGGAGCTGGTAAACAACATCGCCAAGGCCTACGAAGGTCTGTCGGTGTTTGCTGGTGTAGGGGAGCGTACCCGCGAGGGCAACGACTTGCTGCGCGAATTCATCGAATCCGACATCATCAAGTACGGTGAGGAGTTCAAGCACTCGATGGAAGCCGGTGGCTGGGACCTGACCAAGGTTGACCAGAACGAGCTGCTGAAGTCGCAAGCTACCCTGGTGTTCGGCCAGATGAACGAGCCCCCCGGAGCCCGCGCCCGCGTGGCTTTGTCGGGTTTGACGATTGCCGAGAACTTCCGCGACGGCGACGGCTCTGGTGCTGGCCGCGACATCCTGTTCTTCATCGACAACATTTTCCGCTTCACGCAGGCAGGTTCCGAAGTATCGGCTCTGTTGGGTCGTATGCCATCGGCCGTAGGATACCAGCCCACGCTGGCCACCGAAATGGGTGCCATGCAGGAGCGTATCACCTCGACCAAGCGTGGCTCTATCACGTCGGTACAGGCTGTATATGTGCCTGCCGATGACTTGACTGACCCGGCTCCGGCCAACACCTTCGCCCACTTGGACGCTACCACGGTACTAAGCCGCAAGATTGCCGAGCTTGGCATCTACCCGGCCGTTGATCCGCTGGACTCTACTTCGCGCATCCTGTCGGTTGATGTTCTTGGCGAAGAGCACTACAACACCGCTCAGCGCGTAAAAGAGATTCTGCAGCGCTACAAGGAACTGCAGGATATCATCGCCATTCTAGGGATGGATGAATTGAGCGAGGAAGACAAATTAACCGTAACGCGTGCCCGTCGGGTGCAGCGTTTCCTGTCGCAGCCCTTCTTCGTGGCCGAGCAATTCACGGGCCTCGCCGGTGTGCTGGTTGATATTAAGGATACCATCAAAGGCTTTAACGCCATCATCGACGGTACCTACGACCACCTTCCAGAGGCGGCCTTCAACCTGGTAGGCACCATTGAAGACGCTATTGCGAAAGGTGAAAAACTGATTGCCGAAGCGAAGTAACTTGGTTGTTGATTGTTGGAAGCCGATTGTTGATCGTTCGGCTTTCAACAATCAGCTTTCAACAATCAACATTCAATCCATGCATTTAGAAATCATCACGCCGGACCGGAAAGTTTTTGAAGGCGAGGTTACGTCGGCTCAGTTTCCGGGTGCAGATGGCCTGTTTGAGGTACTCAACAACCACGCGCCGCTTATTTCGGCCCTCAAAGAAGGCGACGTTGTACTGAACAGCGCAACGGGCCGGGCTTCTTACCATATTGAAGGGGGCGTGGTTGAAGTGCTTCGCAACAATGTGATTGTGCTGGCCGAAGGCGCTTCGGCGTAAACGTAGGTTTCAGCTTGAAAAGAAAAGCCTTTCCTTTGCAGGAGAGGCTTTTTCATTTTCCAGCAAAGGGTTCGGGGCGTTAAACCGCAGAGTTTGGTGGCGAGTTGCCAGGCTACTTTGCCAGTTCAGGAAAGAGGAAGTTGGATTGGTAGTTTCACATTCCAAACCATTGCGTAAAACGACATATGCAGATCGTTCCTAAAATCACCCCGATTTACCAGACTTCGGTTTTCAAGTTCGAGGATCTGAACGAGTTGGAACTGTACTTCGGCGAGCCGGGGAGCCGCTACATGTACTCGCGCAACGGCAACCCCAACTCCGACGAGCTAGCCAATGCAGTAAATAACTTGGAGGACGGCGCCGGGGCTATTGCTACAGGCTCAGGAATGGCAGCCATATTCGCGGCTATTATGGCGTACTGTACGGCCGGCGACCATGTACTATGTGCGGCCGACATCTACGGCGGCTCGTCGGCGCTGCTGAACCTGGAGCTGAACCGGCTAGGTATTGCCGTGACCTACGTGCCTTTCGAGGACTTAAGCAGCAACCTGACACCTTACGTACAACCTCGCACCCGGCTATTGCTCTGCGAAACCATCAGCAACCCGCTGCTACGGGTGGTAGATCTGCGCGGGGCCGCCGAAGCTTGTCATGCCCACGGGCTGAAGCTGGTGGTCGACAATACGTTTGCTACGCCGGTCCTTACCCGGCCTTTCGAATACGAGGCCGATTTGGTGTTGCATAGCGTGACAAAGTACATTTCCGGCCATTCGGATGTGACGGCCGGCGTGGTAGTGGCGCGGGCTGAAGAGGATGCAGCTCGGCTCAAACAGATCGGTATGCTGTTCGGGCTCACATTAAGCCCAATGGAAAGCTGGCTGGCGGTACGAGGCCTGAAAACGCTGCGCCTACGCATGGAAGCTCACTGCCGCAACGCGGAGGCTATTGCAGGTTTTCTGCAGCAACAGCCGGCCGTGCGGGCAGTGTACTATCCGGGGTTGCCCGAGCATCCGCAACACCTGCTGGCTTCTGAGCAGGGAGGAGAGTTGTTTGGCGGCATGCTGTCGTTTCAACTGGAAGATGATAAGGAAGTTGTTAACCAGTTCATGCGCGCCTCAACCCGGTTCCCGTTTGCTCCCTCACTGGCTGGGGTCGATTCGTCGCTGTCGTATCCGCTTGGTACTTCGCACCGTTCGCTTACGCCCGAGCAACAGGTAGATTTAGGTATCACCGTTGGGTTAGTGCGGCTGTCAGTCGGCATTGAGCCTGTCGGTGAGTTGTTAGCCGATCTAGAGCAAGCTTTTGCTTCTGTTATGCAGAAGGTGTAGCTAGTTGGAGTTTACGCAAAGCATACTACGCATGCGCGCCTTGTACTCACCCCCGAAGCTTTTGTGCCCTTAAAACTACGGAATGAACTTTATATACTCTGCTGCTAGGTCTTGTACTGATTTGGAGGCCATAAACGGTATAGTAAGGAGCATATCAGGCAAGTAGCAGACAGATTTCACTTGGGTCCTAGAGCGAAGTATATGCTACCGTTGTTGCAGTACTAAGTAGCGGCGGAGCTCGTACAGAAAAGTGTTCACTTCTTAATATGCTTTCTTATGCGTCTGCCTCGCTGTTTTTTGGTCGTGCCTTTTGGGCTTCTACTCGGGTGTTCTCAAAAAGTGGAACCGGCGCAATCAGCTGCTACCAAGGCCAAGACTGTTCTGGTCTTTTACAAGACGGCCGGGTTCTATCATACCTCCATTCCGGCTGGTATAAAAGCGATTCAGCAACTAGGACGGGAGAACAACTTTCGTGTTGATACAACCAACCAGGCCACGCGCTTTCAGCTCGATACCCTGCGGAAGTATAAGGCAGTGGTATTTTTGAGTACCACGCAGGACGTATTAAACGCGGAACAGCAAACAGCCTTCGAGCAATACATTCGACTAGGGCGCGGGTTTGTAGGGGTTCATGCTGCCACAGACACCGAGTACGAGTGGCCTTGGTACAATGGCCTGGTAGGAGCTTATTTCAACAAGCATCCTAACATTCAGCAGGCCACGGTCAACGTAATTGATAATACGCACCCGGCTACAAGTTTCCTGCCGGCCAAGTGGGTACGGACCGATGAGTGGTATAACTTCCGCAGCCTGGCTACCGATCTGCGGGTACTAGCTACGCTCGATGAAACGACTTACTCAGGAGGCACCAACGGGCCGAACCACCCCATTGCCTGGTGCCACGCCTACGACGGCGGCCGTGCCTTCTACACTGCTCTGGGCCACACCGACGAAAGCTACCAAGAGCCCCTGTTCCTACGGCATCTGCTAGGCGGCATCACCTACGCAATAGGTAGATAAAGGCAATAGGTAGATAAAGAATGCTCATGCGGTGCGCAGGGGGCGCAACTGCTCAGGTCTTTTAGAGTACAGGGAGCTACAGTACTTCCCGCACGGCACCCACTACGCGCCGCAAATCCATTTCGGTCATGGCTGTGCCGGAAGGCAGGCAGAGGCCCCTGGTGAACAAGTCTGCGCAAATGGAGCCACCATACACAGAGGCAGTGGCAAAAAGCGGCTGCAAGTGCAGGGGCTTCCAGAGCGGCCGGCTTTCAATATTGCGCGTTTCGAGGTGCAGGCGTAGCTGCTCGGGCGTGACGGTGGTTTCGTTGGGGTCAAGGAGCAGGGTGGTGAGCCAGCGGTTGCTGCGGCTGCCGGCTGGTTCGGTGGGCCCAACTTGTAGCCCCGGTATAGTGGCCAGATGCTCCTGATACCACGCGAAAATTTCGCGGCGACGCTTCACCCGGTCCTCAATGAGCTCCATTTGCCCCCGGCCAATGCCCGCGAGCAGGTTGCTGAGACGGTAGTTGTAGCCCGTTTCGGAATGTTGGTAGTGGGACGCCGCATCTTTGGCCTGCGTGGCTAGAAAACGAGCCCTGCGTGCCCATTCAAGGTTGTTGGTAAGCAATGCGCCACCGCCGCTGGTCGTCAGGATTTTGTTGCCGTTGAACGAGAAAATCCCCACGGCCCCGAAAGAGCCCAACGGCTGGCCAGCGTAACGAGAGCCTAGTGCCTCGGCCGCGTCTTCGAGTACAGGAATGTCGTATTCGGCCGCTATGGCCAGGATTTCGCGCAGCTTGGCGGGCATGCCGTACAGGTGCACTACAAGCAGCGCCCGTGGCCGGCGGCCTTGCCTGAGTTGGTCTTCTATGGCTTCGCGGAGCCGCTCGGGGCACAGGTTCCAGGTATCGGCTTCGCTGTCGACGAAAACGGGCGTGGCCCCGAGGTAGGTGATAGGATTGGCGGTGGCTACGAACGTAAACGACGGGCACAACACCACATCACCGGGACCGACCCCTAGCAGAATCAACCCTAAATGAATAGCCGCCGTGCCCGAGGTGAGGGCCAAGCAATGGCCGACGCCGGTGTACTCGCAAATATCCCGCTCAAAACCATCTAAGTTAGGACCGGTAGGAGCCACCCAATTGTCCTCAAGCGCTTTATGTAAGTAATTGATTTCGTGCCGGCCCAGATGAGGCGGGGATAAGTATAAACGGTCGTAGTCTTGGCTGCGCATAAAGGGAATCAAGCATAAGCTGCGGCTTGTGCTCGTGGTATAGGTGTTGCGGGGTAGTAGGGGCGATAGTACGGAAAGCAGCAGATAGCGCCGGTAAAGAGCACCCGACGCCGGTTGAATTGATCTTAGTTGGATAAGTAGGCTAAAGGTAGCTGCTACATCTGGTATTGCTTAATTTTGATGGCCTGCGCCGGCACGCCAACGGCCGTGCAACCGGCAGGTAAGTCGCGGACGGCTACGGCGCCGGCGCCCACAATCGTGTGGGCGCCCACCTGCACTTGGTTGATAATTGTGGCATTGGTGCCCAAGTACACCCCATTTGCCAGATGCGCCGCCCCACCAACATTGGCGTGGGGCATCAGGGAGCAGAAGTCTTCCAGCACCGCATCGTGCCCAATGGTACAGCCCAAATTGAGTAGTACGTGCTGACCCAGGGTAATATCGGTGGTCAGGATGCAACCCTGCGTGATAATGCAGCCCGCCCCGATTTGCAAGTGCTGGTAAGCGGCGCAGGCCACCCCCGGATGAATCAGGGTGGCAAATGAGAGGTGGGAGGAAACAAGCCGTGCTACCACGGCGGCCCGGCTCTGGCTGTTGCCAACTGCTACCACCACATGCAAGGGAGTGCTAACCGCATTGAGGTCGGTAACAGAGCCCAGGTAGGGAAACCCGTGCACCGTGTCTGTTGCGGGGCGGACATCGTCATAGAAACCGGTGAGCTGCCAGGTGGGCAGTTGTTCATTAATTTGATGCACCAGCACCAATACCTCCCGGCCGAGGCCCCCGGCCCCAAAAATAGCCAGTGGGCGTAACGGCTGGCTTTCAGCATCATGAATAGAAGGATGGGAACGAATCGTCATGAGGAAGCCAGAAAGTCGGAGGAGGAAGCCGAGGAAAGCGGAGAGCCCCGAAAAGGCTCGGTAGTAGCCTGCCCCGGAGCATTGATGTTTTGAGCGCCTATCACCCGTAAGGCAGTACGAAACAGAATGCGCAGGTCGAGCGACAAGCTGATATGGTCTACGTACCAGACGTCGTACAGAAACTTCTGCTCCCAGCTAATAGCGTTGCGGCCATTTACCTGTGCCCAGCCGGTAAGGCCTGGTAAGACCAGATGCCGCCGGGCCTGTGTTGGAGAATACAGCGGGAGATATTCGGGCAGCAAGGGCCGGGGGCCTACTAAGCTCAAATCACCGCACAATACGTTCCAGAGTTGAGGCAGCTCGTCGAGTGAGGTGGCCCGCACCCAACGACCTAGGCGCGGCAGACGTTGCACATCCGGTAGCAGGTGGCCTTGAGCGTCGTGGGCGGTAGTCATTGTTTGGAGCTTGTACAGGATGAACAACTGCCCATGTAGCCCTGGCCGCTGCTGCCGAAACAGCCAAGACCCGCTGTTTTGCGCCGCCAGCAGCGCCGCCACAACCAATAGCACGGGCACCGCCACCAGTAACAGCGGTGCCGCAAGCCCGACGTCCATGACGCGCTTGCCCCAGCGGCAGTACCAGTTGGCAGAGTTCAACATACGGAAGCATCACGTAATTCGGGTTTAAAGGTAGTTGTCAGTTACGAGTTGCCGGTTGTGAGTTAGCAGTTGTGAGCAAATCCCTTCTGGCAACTCACAACCGGCAACTCACAACTCACAACTACCTTTGCGCCATGCTCGTTTTTCCAAACGCTAAACTCAACCTCGGCCTTTACATCACAGGCCAGCGGCCCGACGGTTTCCGCAACCTCGAATCGGTATTTGTGCCCCTGCCGTGGTGCGACGCCCTGGAAGTGCTACCCGCCTCGGAGCCCGCCGAAACCACGCTCACCCTTACCGGCATCCCCATTCCCGGCGACCCAAGCACCAACCTTTGCCATCGCGCTTACGAGTTGCTCCGAGTTGATTTCAACCTGCCGCCAGTGCGCCAGTACCTGCACAAAGTAGTGCCAATTGGTGCTGGCTTAGGCGGCGGCTCGGCCGACGCGGCGTTTGCACTACGTGCCCTGAACGACTTGTATGAATTGAATTTGTCGGTTGAAATCCTCGTTGGCTACGCCCGGCAGCTCGGCTCCGACTGTGCGTTCTTCATCGCCAACAAACCGGTTTTTGCCTACGAAAAAGGGGACGTATTCGAGGAAGTTAGCTTGAACCTGACCGGTACGGGGTGCAAAGTCGTGTACCCGGGCCTGCACATCAGCACCGCCGAAGCGTATTCCCGCGTAACGCCCCGCCCACCCCGCCACGACTTGCGTGAGGCGCTACGCCAGCCGCTAGAAACGTGGCGCGAAACAATCAGCAATGATTTTGAAGATGCCCTAACGCCCTTCTACCCAGTGCTCGGTGAAATCAAGGAGCAGCTTTACGCCGCTGGTGCCACGTATGTCAGCCTATCCGGTTCCGGCTCGGCAGTGTATGGGTTATTTCCGGGTTTAGAATTGCCTCCAAAACTGGCACTACCCGCAGCGTATTTAGTTTGGGATGGAAGATTGTAAGGTAGTGGGGTGGTGCTACGAATCGTCCGGAGGGCTTTGTGGTGCCACTATCGTTGAACGACACGTGCAATGCCACAGCGGACATCAGCAACAATAGTACTACCACGACCAGAAAAGTTGTGGTACCATCTCGCCATATCACAACTTCACCATTACCCCATCAATACTTCCGCTGCTTCTTTGCGCCGCATGCGCCGTTGGTTCCATTGGTCGATAACCGGGTGAATAAGTACGCTAAATAGTATCACGACCGTACCCAAGTAGAAGCCGAGCGACATTTTCTCTTCACTGCCGAAAATCAAAACGGCGAGCAAAATGCCGTACACAGGCTCCAAATTGATAGTCAGGTTCACCACGAAAGCCGACAGCCGCTTCATTAGCTCCACCGACGACGAAAAGGCATAGACCGTACACGCGCCAGCCAATACCCCAAGCCACAACCAGTCATAGCCGTGGAAGCCGAGTTGTAAACCCCGACCTTCGGTGAAGTAGCGGCTATAAACCGGAAAAAACAGCGCGATGCTAAGGCAGGCGCCGGCCATTTCGTAGAAAGTAAGCCGGAGTGGCGCGTGGCGTTTCACCAGTTGCGAATTCAGCACGCTGAACAGCGCCGACAATCCTGCCGATAAAATAGCCACCAGCAGCCCCGCCAACTGGTCTAGCTCGGCCCTCGATACCAGGTACAGCCCAATCATCGTCAGCATGCTTAGTCCCACTTCATAAGCCCGCACGCGCCGCCACAGCAGCAGCGGCTCCAGCAGCGACGTCCACAGAGCCAGCGTCGCCATGCCCGCCAAGCACACACTCACCGAGGATAGGCGGGCCGCCAGGAAGAACGTAATCCAGTGCACCGCCACCAATGCCCCCACCCCCAGGAGCCGGAGCACTTCAGTTGGCGCAATGCGCCACGCCACCTGCCGCGCCGCTAGCAGCACTCCCAACCCCGCCGTAGCCAACAGTGTCCGCCAAAACACCAGCTCCACCGGCGGCACCGAAATCAGCTTCCCCAGGATAGCCGTGAAGCCCCAGAGCAACACAAGGAAATGCAGGCGGAGGTAGTCTTTTAGCATTGAGTGAAGTTGTGAAATGGTGAAGTTGTGAGTTTGGAGTTCTGTTACTGGAATTTGAGCAGCTTAGGCCGTTGGGGCGTCAAATTCACAAACTCACCATTTCACAACTTCACCTTTTATCGAGGCACCACCCGGTACAACACCAGCCCGATACCTGTGAAGACGATACTTGGTATCCAGGCGGCCAGCATGGGGTTTAGGTCGCCGACTTGGGCAAAGTTACGACTCAGAATAACGAAGATGATAAACACGAATGCCAGCACGAAACCCAACGCAATCTGCCCCCCAACGCCCGCCCGCGACTTCCGGGCACTCATAATAACCCCGATGATGGTGAGGATGAACATGGCGTAGGGGTAAGCGTACCGCTCGTATTTATCACTCAAATAGATCTGTGTATCGGCGGCGCCCCGGTCTATCTTTTGCTGGATGTAGCGGTTTAGCTCGGGCAGCGTCAGGGTTTCGCTCAGGCGGTAGGTGCTGGCAAAATCTTTGGGGTAAAGGTTGAGCGTGGTATCGCGTTGTGGTAGCGTAAGCAGCCTCTCTTTCGGCCCATCGATGATGCGCACCAGCTGCGGCGTGAGGCGCCAAGCCCGTTTGGTGGAATCCCAGGTGATGGCCTCGGCCGTCATGCGGCGCTTGAGCAGAGTTCCTTCCACGGTTTCCAGCGCAAACTTGTAGCCCACGTTGTTCACGTTGTCGTAGCTCTCCATGTAGGCGTAGCTCTTCGGCCCGATTTTGATGTGCACGTTGCGCCCCTTGAAGTGGTAAGGGTTCTTGACGTACTTCCGCTCGAAGTCGACGCGGGTTTTGTTGGCGTACGGAATAACCCAACCCGTGAGGCCCATGGTGACAACGGCCAGAATGGTGCTGCCCATCATGTAAGGCACCAGCAGCCGCTTGAAGCTCACGCCGCTGGCCAGAATAGCCACAATCTCGGTGCGCGCCGCTAGCTGCGCCGTCACGAAAACCACCGCAATAAACACGGTGATAGGGGAAAGCAGGTTGGCATAATACGGAAACAGGTTCACGTAGTATTCCAGCATAATCTGCTTCACGCCCAGGCTGTGCTTTAGAAAGTCGTCGTTCTTCTCGGTGAAGTCAATCACGCAAATTACCATCACCAACACCACCACAGTGAAGAAGAAGGCCGTGAGGAATTTCTTGAGAATGTATTTATCGAGCAGCTTCATTGTTAGGTGTTGGTTGCTCGTTTAGGGCTTTTGCGTTTCTGTGCATATACGTTCCGATCTGTTATTTCTACCCCCAGAAAGGATCAGCGTCTATTTCGTCTGACGGTAGCATCAGATAGAGCAGGATCATGAAGAGTAAAAGTGAGCCATAAAGCCACCACATCATCCAATAGGCATAACGACCATTAGAGGTACTACGAACGAGGCGACTGGTATGTAGCATATAAGACAATACGATACAGGTTCCTATCCAT
Organism: Hymenobacter sp.; assembly: GCF_036387835.1. Classification (GTDB taxonomy): domain Bacteria; phylum Bacteroidota; class Bacteroidia; order Cytophagales; family Hymenobacteraceae; genus Hymenobacter. The sequence continues at coordinate 11,839 of NZ_DASVSY010000013.1, forward strand.
ATGCAGACCCGATCAGTTGCTTCTGCCAAAACACTTAAGGGACTATGAGAAGCATATTTTGGTGTGAATGGTATATACAGCACCAGTGCGGATATGTAGATGAACAAACCGATAATTATCGACTTGGAAATTGGCAAACGCTTCAAGGAAAAAATACTTATCATCGTACAAAATGCTGCTAGCTATTATCTTTTTTAATCTTGAATTCAAGCTAACAGCTTACTACAGCCTGGTCATCACTTGCTTCACCATTCGGTCCTTCCACTCGCGGAAGGTACCGGCCAGAATCTGCTGGCGGGCTTGCTTCACCAGCCACAGGTAGAACGTGAGGTTGTGAATGGAGGCAATTTGCGGGCCGAGCATTTCCTTGCTGTGGAACAGGTGACGCACGTAGGCTTTCGAATAGAACGTACTAACATAGCCACCTAGTTCAGCGTCAATCGGTTCGAAGTCATCGGCCCACTTCTTGTTGCTGATGTTGACGATGCCCTGCGTGGTGAAGAGCATGCCGTTGCGGGCATTTCGGGTCGGCATAACGCAGTCGAACATATCTACGCCCAACGCTATATTCTCCAGAATATTGGCCGGTGTGCCCACGCCCATCAGGTAGCGCGGCTTGTCTTTGGGCAGAATGTCGCAAACCAGCTCGGTCATCTCGTACATCAGCTCGGCGGGCTCGCCCACGCTCAGGCCGCCAATGGCATTGCCCTCACGCTGCAACTCGGCTATAAATTCTGCTGACTTGATGCGTAAGTCCTTGAACGTGCTGCCCTGCACAATGGGGAACAGCGTCTGCGAGTAGCCGTAGTGGCCCTCGGTGCTGTCGAAGCGCTGGATGCAGCGCGTGAGCCAGCGGTGCGTCATGTCGAGGGAGCGGCGGGCGTAGTCGTACTCGCAGGGCCAGGGCGTACACTCGTCGAAGGCCATGATAATGTCGGCCCCGATGGTGCGCTGAATGTCCATCACGCCTTCCGGCGTAAACAAGTGCTGGCTGCCATCAATGTGGGAGCGGAATTTCACGCCCTCCTCCTTGATTTTGCGGGTGCCGCTAAGCGAGTACACCTGGTAGCCGCCCGAATCGGTGAGGATGGGCCGGTCCCAGCCATTGAATTGGTGCAGGCCACCGGCTTTCTGCAGCACGTCGAGGCCGGGGCGGAGGTAGAGGTGGTAGGTGTTGCCGAGGATGATCTGGGCCTGCACATCGTGGGTGAGGTCGCGCTGCTGCACGGCTTTCACGGTGCCCGCCGTGCCGACCGGCATAAAAATGGGCGTTTCAATAATGCCGTGGTCGGTTTGGATGATACCGGCGCGAGCTTTGGTATGCGGGTCGTTGGTTACTAAGTCGAAGGTCATGTGCGAAGTAGGGTTCCCGCAGAGGGCGCAGAGGGGT
>NZ_DASVSY010000014.1:0-33956 GCF_036387835.1 Hymenobacter sp.
GCGACACTTCGCGTCTCGCCGTTGCTGAGGTTGTTTAGATGAGCTTGTTCTTAATTGGTCGTTCAACGCCGAGACGCGAAGTGTCGCGTCTCTACATTGTTCATGGAATAGCTATAGGCGAGTAATGTCTTATAGCTGTTCAGCTAGCAGATGACAGCAGCTAGCTGAACAGCTATAAGGCTGCTAACTTCGTGCCGCCGCGAAGCGCGGCAGTAGCTAGCAGAACTATGAAATTAGGACTATGGGGAGCGGGAGCACTCCTGTTGCATGCCGCTGTCGGACAAGCACAAAATCAACCACTTATCACCCGCCCCGATACTATCCGCGCCCTGCCTGAAGTGCCGGTAATCTACCAGGCCGATAAGCTGACGCCGGTTACCTTCCTCAACCTGGATGGCCGGGCACTGGCTCGCAAGAGCGTCGGGCAGGAGCCTTCGTTTCTGCTCTCCGAAACGCCGGCCATTACCGCTTATTCTGATGCGGGCAGCACGCAGGGGTACGCGTACTTTCGGCTGCGCGGCATCGACCAAACCCGCATCAATACCACTCTGAATGGGGTGCCGTTGAACGAGCCCGAAGACCAGGGGGCTTACTTTTCCAACTTCCCTGATGTGCTTAATTCGGTGAGGGCCATTCAGGTTCAACGCGGCGTCGGGACTACGCAGAACGGCACGGCTAGTTACGGGGGAAGCATTCAGCTGTTTTCGCCTACGTTGCGGGATTCGGCGCACATCACGCTTGGGGCGGGGTATGGGTCGTACAACAGCTACCGGATTTTCGGGGAGTATGCCAGTGGGCTGCGCAACCAAAAGGCGCTTTATGTGCGGGCGTCGGAGCTGCATTCGGATGGGTACAAGGACCGGTCGGCCAATACGTCGCGCTCGGTGTTCGTGAGCAGCGGCTTGTTTCGGGATAAAGCCAGCTGGAAGCTCAACCTGCTGGCCGGACATCAGCAAAACCAGCTGGCCTGGCTCGGGGTGGCCGATTCGGTGTTGCAGCGGAACCGCCGGGCCAACGCCAACGGCACCGCCGAAAACGACCGTTTCACGCAGGCCCTGGTGCAACTACAAAACGACTGGCAACTGATCGCTACGTCATTGCTCAGCACCAGCGTGTATTACTCGGCGCTACGTGGCAACTACGACTTCGACCTCAACAACTTCCTTGGCCTGCCGAGCACCGCGGAGCTGTACAAGTACGCGTTTCAGTCGGGGTGGGCGGGGGCTTTCACTACCTACACCCGCCGCACCCGGCACCTAACCTCAACCAGTGGCCTGCACGCCAACACCTATCAGCGGCAGCACACGGGCACGGAGCAGGCGTTGGGTCAGCTCTACCGCAACACAGGGCGCAAGCAGGAACTCAGTGCCTTCAGCAAGCTCGAAGTGCAGCTACAGCAGTTCACGCTGTTTGCCGACGCGCAGTTCCGTACTACCTCGTTTCGTTATGAGGGTAGCGTGCCCCTGCCGACCATAGCCTGGCAGTTTTTTAACCCGAAAATAGGGGCGAGCTTCGCGGCATCTCTCCGCACCACGCTCTACTACAGCCTCGGCCGCACCAGCCGCGAACCAACCCGCAACGACTTATTCGGGGGCAACGACGACTTACTGGCGGACAGCACCGGGGTAGCCTTGGTAACCAACTCAACGCCGGAGTCGGTAGTGGACCAGGAGCTAGGCGTGCGGCATCAAACCGAGAAGTGGCAGCTGAATCTGAATGCCTACTACATGGATTTTCGCAACGAAATCGTGCTAAATGGGCAGTTCGGACCGAACGGCTTGGCGCTAACCAATAAAGTGGAAAGCAGCTTGCGGACCGGACTGGAAGCTACGGTGCGCTATCAGGTTTCGGGCCGGTTCGCGTTGATCAATAACTCGGCTTTCAGCTACAGCCGCATTCGGGAACAGCGCGAGACATTCGAGCCCATCCTCACGCCGCCGCTCATCGTCAACCAGGAGACCGTTTACCAAGCGGGCCGCTGGACTGCCGCGCTGCTCGGCCGCTACCAGAGCCGCTCCTACATCGACTTCGCCAATTCCGCCACCGTCGACGATTATGTACTGCTGAACGCCCGGGTGCAGTACGCCCGCAACGGCTACCAAGTGTCGTTGTTCGCCAATAACCTCACCAATGCCAAGTACTTCAACAACGGCTACGTGGAAGCGGATGGCACCCGCAAGTATTTCGTGCAGGCGCCCGCGAACTTCTACTTGAACGCGCAGTACAGCTTTTAACCCATGTCATTCCGACCGCAGGGAGGAATCTGAGCTGTAGAGTCAGAACAGCAAACTCAGATTCCTCCCTGCGGTCGGAATGACACCATGCTTTATGAGTGCCATCAAAGCTTTCGTATTCGGGAAGTTTATGCCCTTTCACAAGGGGCACGCGCAGCTAATCAGCTTTGCGCGGCAACACTGCGACCACCTGACGGTGCTGGTATGCAGCAGCGACCAGGAACAACTGCCCGGCCTGGTGCGGCAAGCGTGGCTGCAAGAGACATATGCGGGCAACGACACGGTGCATGTTCAACTGCTGGAATACCTGGAAAGCGAATTGCCGAACACCTCGGAAACTTCGTTGGCGGTGTCGAATGTGTGGGCGGATAAGTTTCTGGAAGTGATGCCGGAATGCTCGCTCGTCGTGACGTCGGAGCCGTATGGGGAGCTGGTGGCGGCGCGCATGGGTATCCGGCATTTGCCGTTTGATGTGGCGCGGGGGCTGGTGCCTATATCGGCGACGGCTATCCGGCAGAATCCGGCGGCTTTTTGGCATTTTCTGCCCGACAGCGTGAAGACTTATTATGTGCGCAAAGTGGTGCTACTCGGCACCGAATCAACCGGCAAAACCACGCTGGCTACGCAGTTGGCGGCGCATTTCCAAGCGTCGTTGGTGCTGGAAGCAGGCCGCGACTTAATTGCTGATTCCACCAGTTTTAGCGTAGCCGATTTGTATGACGTAGCGGTAGAGCACGCTCGCCGCATCGAGCAGGCTCAAACTGGCCCTAGCGCCCTTGTTATAATCGATACCGATATTCATATCACACTATCGTATGCCAGGCTGATGTTTGAGCAGGAATTGCCGGTGCCGCCCGGCGTACTCGCCCTTAACCGCGCCGACCTGTATCTGTACTTAGCGGCCGATGTGCCCTTCATGCAGGATGGAGGCCGGCTCCCGGCTGCCGACCGGCTGCGGTTAGATGTTTCGCACCGTCAAACACTACGTCACTACGGCATCAGCGTGGAGGAAATCAGCGGCACCTGGACGCAGCGTTTTCAGTTAGCAGTTCAGCTGGTTGAAGCATTGCTCGCTGGCCGCCGCAATTGAAAGTACTGCCGCTGTCTTGTTGCACAGGCCGTTTTTGAAGCAGATTACTTTAGTAGATGCCGGCAAGCCATTCCTTGAGAATTCAAATACTAAAATGGTTGAACTGCTGAGCCTTTAGCAAGTACTTAAGCCCGGTTAGACGTGGCCGCGCAGCGACCCAAGGTTTGTAGACCCAAGCCAATGGAGCGCGGTTGCGCCGCGTAGCGGTGTCAGAGACGCCTACCATTCTTGTCGCACTTACGCGGCCACCCCACGACGGCCGCGTAAGTGCGACAAGTAACAATTTCTGTAAGCTCAGGATGATGAGCAGCGGCCTGGTCCATAAATATACTTTGCAATGCAAAGTTCTTTGTTATATGTTTGTAAGCATATAATTCAACACTGCATTTCTCTTTTCTAAGCTACTCCGTGTTATGCGCAACCTCTTGAATTCGAAGTGGCTACTGTTGTTGAATACTTTGCCGGTGATTGTGCTGGCTTTGCTGTGTTACGGGGAGTATTCTGTTATCAAGAGCCTGTTGTCGGCGGAAAGCCAGGGGCTATGGCAGTGGTTTGGGCTGGCGCTGGCTGGCCTTGGCTTGACTACGCTTGGGTATGGGCTTTGGCGGATAGGGCAGGGGCGGCCTCTGCAAGCCTGGTATGCCTTGCTGGCGCTGTCAGCTTACTCGGCCTTCTTATGCTACTACGTTTGTTACTCCAACGACCTGGTACCGCGCAATGTGCCCCGCTGGATGGTGCCCACCGATTTGCTGGTGTACGTGGCTACTTTCCTGATGCCGACGCTGGCACACGCGCTGTTTGTATTGGTATTGCGGTGTACGCCGGAAAGTCGTCCGCACCGGGCCGGATTTAGTATTGCGCTGGCCTTCGTCGTGCCAGTAGGCTGGTTTTTGCTGGTTCAGCTACTGTTGGCTTTTGAATGGTCGGGGGTTGGTTCGTGGTTGGGGGGAGCAGTATCGGTGGTGGCGGCGGTGGTGTCCACGGTGAGCTTCCTGTTTTTCCTGGTGCGGGGCGTCTACATTATAGGCCTAAACCAGTCGGATAAGCCTTCTAGGTTTGCGCTGCTCTGGAAAGGGCTAATCGCCTTGGTGCTGCCGCTGGTAGGATTAAGCGTGAACAATGGGCTGTTTTTCAATAATTTTAATGGCAGTGAAACAGGCATCTTCGGCAACTTCGCTGGCCCATGGTTCTACGGACTGGCAGTATTGAACGGGCTGCTGCTGTGCTTGCCCAACCCGGCGCAGAAGAAGCTGCGGCTGTTGCTGTTTCTGGGGCGGAGCATCCTGTTGGGCTACACGTTCTACTTTTTCCTGGTGTTCCTGCCGTATCTGCCGTTTTCCATTTTTGCGGTTATTCTTATTGGCACTGGGTTTTTGATGCTGACGCCGCTGGTGTTGCTGGTGGTGCACCTGCGCGAGCTAGCTGCCGACTACACCGAGTTGTTGGTCTTCTTTCCGAAGCGCGGGCTCCAAGCCGGACTCGTGGGGGCTGTGCTGGTGCTGCCGCTCGCCATTACGGCCCTCAACCTGCACAACCGCCACGTGTTGCACGAGGCCCTGGCCTACCGCTACAGCCCCGATTACTCCCGCACCTACAACCTCGACGAACAGGCGTTGGCCAGTACGCTGGCGGTGGTAAAGCAGAACAAGGCCCGCAACTTCGACTTTCTGTTTGGCTCTCAGCAGCCTTACTTATCTGCTTATTTCAACTGGCTGGTACTCGATAACCTAACGCTTTCCGACGACAAAATAGCCGCTCTGGAACACCTTTTCGCGGGGCCTCCGAAGCAGCCGGAAGGGATGAATGAACTGGCAACGCCTGTGGAATCAGAAGATGCAGAAGCGCAAGTGCTTCAGGTGTCGCGCTCCGCATCGGTTCGGAGGGGGCCAGCCCGCGCCGCCCTTACCAACCTGACGGCCAGCAGCACCTACGATGCGCGCCAGCAGGCTTGGGTGAGCTGGGTGAAGCTAGAAGTTGCCAATACCAATCTCTCGCAGACGAGCACCGAGTATGCTACCACGCTGGAGCTGCCCGCCGGCTGCTGGGTCGGGGGCTACTACCTCGATATCGGCAACCGACGCGAGCCGGGCATCCTGGCCGAGAAAAAAGCCGCTGCCTGGGTGTACCAACAGATTCTCAACGAAAACCAGAACCGCGACCCCGGCCTGCTGGCCTACCTCGACGATAGCCATATCAACCTGCGGGTGTTTCCGGTAGTTGACGGGGAAGTACGCACCACTGGCATCGAGCTGCTACACAAGGAGCCCATGACACTGACCGTGGACAACCGGCAGGTTGCGCTCGGCGACTCCACTACGGCGCCTCTGCTCACGGCTCCCGTAACCACGCCCGGCAACGAAGTGGTGTACGTAAGTGCCGCCGCGAAAAATAAGCTTCCTGTCGTGCAGCGCAAGCCCTACTATCATTTTCTGCTGGATGTGTCGGCGGGCAAGGTGCAGCGCAAAAGCAGCTATCAGCAGCGCGTAGCTAATTACCTCAACCAGAACGGAACGGCCGATAATGCCCGCTTTAGCTTGGTTAATACCTACGCGAAGCTCCTGCCTGCCGGGGCCAATTGGGGGCAGGAGTTAGCCGCTTTTCCCAATGCCGGCGGATTCTATTTGGGTGGGGCCGTACGCAAAATTCTGTTCGACGCTCATCAGCACCCGGCGTCGACGTATCCGGTGCTGGTGGTAGTGACTGATGATGTGCGACAAGCCGTGCTGGACCAAGACTTTTCCGACCTGAGTTGCTCCTATCCGGAAAGTGACCGGTTCTATGTATTGCAGCAAGATGGCCACCTAGTCGCGCATTCGCTGCGCCACAACGCTACCGAGCCATTGCCCGATGCGCCAGTGCCCGCCGCGCCAGTACCCGTGCGGGTCTGGCCCGACGCCGCGCACCCACGCGCTTATCTGCCCGACAACAACGCGGCAGATGTAATCTTAAACCAAGCGCAAATGACACCGCCCGAAACCACTGACGCCAACAACCGCTGGCAAACCGGACTGCTGCTGCGCGGCTACGGACAGTGGCAAGCCTTGCACCCCGAGGCCACCGACGAGCAGCGCGTGCCCTTTGTGCGGGCTAGCTTCCGAACCGGCATCCTGACGCCCTTCACGTCCTACCTGGCGCTGGAAAACGAGGCCCAAAAGGCGGCGCTTCGCCGTAAGCAAGACCAAACGCTGGCCGGCAACGCTGCCCTCGACGCGGGCGAAGAAGAAGAGTCAACCCCGGCCACCGGCGTCCCGATTGATGAGGAGGTTTGGGTGCTGCTGGCTGCTGGCCTCTGCTTTGGGTTTTGGGGCCTGCGCCGAACCTCCTGATGCAGCCTGCCAAGCAAAAGCCGAGCAGCAACCGGGTGACTTTTTCGTACTGTTGGGATAAAGCGTAGTCTTCGCAATAATGCGCGGCGTTTGTCCATGGCCGGAATCATCCGTAAAATCACGAAGGTTGCGAAATACGCGAGCATGGGCTTGTTGGGGGTAGTGGCGTTGTACGGGGTAGGAGTGCTGGTGCTGTCAGCCATACCGGTGGGCACGCGCAGTACCCCCCAACCCGGCGACATTGAAGCCTACGTGCTGTCCAATGGCGTGCACACCGATATTGTTGTGCCCGTCCGAACCAGCCAAATCGACTGGAGTCGCAGTATTCGCTATGCCGACACGCCGGCCGCCGATACCACTCGGCGGTATATCGGCTTCGGGTGGGGTGATAAAGGCTTTTACCTGTACACTCCCACTTGGGCCGAGCTGAAGCTAAGCACCGCTTTACGGGCCATGTTCTGGCTTGGGACTTCGGCCATGCACACCACGTTTCACCACCAGCCCGTGGTGGGGCTACACTGCGTGAAGATTTACTTGAGTCCGGCCGAGTATGCGCGGCTGATTAGCTTCATTCAGCAAAGTTTCCAGCCCGATGCGCAGGGCCAGGTGCAACACATCGAGGGCCATAGCTACGGCCGTTACGACGCATTTTACGAAGCTCGCCGAGTATACAACCTGTTCTATACCTGCAACACGTGGGCCAACGAAGCGCTGAAAATCAGCGGCCAGCGGGCCAGCCTCTGGACCCCGGCCGACGGCGGAATCTTCTGGCACTATCAGTAGCAGCTTGGACTGGCTTGGAAGCTAGCTGCCTATTTATCAAGTCCTGGATGAGAAGGTGGTGTCGTAGCAGCTTGTTGCCATGTATTTGCTGGACTACTTTGCCTGCCTGAGGTTTCGCACTATAATTGAAACTAAGGGCTCAGCGCTAATCCGTCTACCACAGCAATTAGCTTTTTCGGGAGTACAACAGCAGATAATAAAGGAGGTAAGGCGAAGTTGTACTTCGCGGCGCGTTGAACGAGCGGCTGCACCGTTTTGGCAGGTGTCAGCACACCCCGCGAAGTACAACTTGGCCTTACCTCTTATTGGACATGGCCCGAACGGCTAGTTGGGAGAGGGCCGTTGCGGGAATGGCAAAAGCTACTTGCGAAAGCCGAAGGAACATGCTTGATAGTCCTAACCTTTACTTTAAGGCAAAAAGAAACCCGGCTGCTTCCGCGTGGTAAGACGGAAGCAGCCGGGAAAGAGGGTGGCTAGGAAACAACTGAAGCTGCTTAGTTGAGCCAAACCTGAGCTACCGTTTCGAAGCGGTGGCGGGCGAAGGCGCCGTAAGGCTGTTCAGCGTAAAAACCTAGAACGTGAATTTGTGGCAGACCAGTGCGCGCATTGCGGCGCACCTGGATGGGGTACACTTGGCCGGCTTTAGGCCAGTCGCCAATGTGGTCGGAGGGGCGGCGGCTGTCATCTACACAGCGAGCATATTGCTGTACAGGCGGCGGAACGGGAAGCTTTACTTTCGACATATCCAAAGATACGGATATTAGTCGATTCTAAAAAGTTTAGTTGTAATTTTTAGGAGTAAAAGCGCCATAGGATGCCTTTAACCTGATCTTAATAAGAATATAGGTTGTGCAATATACAGTTACTCATAAATAGATGCGTAGCTGAACCTTGGTGTAATTGCTAAAAATATTAGCTGCTGAGCTTTGCTTTTTTTCAAGTAGGAAATGGCACCTATCTACTGGAAATAGAAATTTAGGTTAAGCCAACTAATCTGCCTATTCTTTTTCAGGCACACCACAAAATCCTGAACAGTATGCACCTCTTGCAACCCCGAATCAGGAATCTGGATGCGGTAATGGGTTTTCATGCTAACTATTAGCTCCACGAAGTCCAGAGAAGCCATGCCTAAATCTTCGGTGAACCGGAGCAGGCTAAGGTCATCGTCGGCGGCCAGGTGTGGGGCAGGGTGGGCCACTCGCGCTGTTGGGACCTTTACCGAACTTTCACGTAGAGCCCAAGAGCAAGTACCAACTGCGGGGCAAAACCGGGGAAGTGAAATTGTACGCCGTGGAGCTTAGCCATTGAGAGTGGAGCCATTGGCATTAGACTCGAAATACTAATCGGTGTGAAGAAGCTTGTTGAACACAACAAAGCGCCCTATTGGAGCGAGAGTGATACTCTTGCTCCAATAGGGCGCTTTGTTTGCTGTAGTTGCTTGTTGTTAGTGCGTCAGGAGTACGCGCCGGGTCAGGCTGCTCGCAGCGCCTTGCACGCGCACCACATACACGCCAGCGGGTAGCTCTTGCAAATCCAGAGTTGCCGTAGAGCCGACCAGGGCCTGCTGCTTCACCACTTGGCCTAGCGTGCTCAGGACCTCTAACCGTTTGCCGCCGAAGCTTGCTGGTACTTCCACTCGCACCTGACCGGAGGTGGGGTTAGGGTACAGCTGCCACGCAACCGGGGCAACGGATGGCCGCACCCGTAGAATCTGGCTTTGGGTGTAGCGGGCTATGGCATCGTCGGCGGCAACTTGCAGCTGAGCCAGGGTAGGCGCTGCTATTATGGCAAGCGTGACAACGGCCGAATCGGCGGGAGCAAGCTGAGGGAACATGGCCCCTACTACCTGCGCAATGTCGGTGCCAGTAGCCACGCCAGCAGTGCGCTGGCGGGTGCCGTTGTTTAGGGTCAGCATTTTTTCGGCGCGGCTGAAGCCGTTGGCAAGGCGCACGGCACTGCCGGCGGGCGCATTTACGTCAATAGCATAGTTGAGCACTGTACCGCCCCGTAACCATTGCACCCCCACATAAGCGTTTGGCGTGTTCACGTTGTAGGCGTAGCTGAGGTGGCGCACCGAATCCCAAACCACCGCGTTACGGTTGTAAGCCCCCATGTCCCAATCGGCGAATAGGGCGGCATAGAGAGGTTTGAGCGTGTCGGCGGTTATGTTTTTGATGTGGTATTCCAGCGTCACGTAGTTACGCTCTACGCCGTGCGCCCAGGAAGAGCCTTGCTGGCGCACCTCTACCCCCACGGTTCGGTTGCGGGTTGCGCTTGGCAAGGAGTCGCGCAGAACACCGGTAGCCAGTTGATCGGCGTAAGTGGTCTGACGACGCAGCGTAGTTTGTGCCTGGCTGAAGAAGTCGGCGTCAATGCTGTTTCGGTCGTTGCGCAGGCGGCTGGAAATGCGGGTTGTACCCGTGCCGAGGAGCAGGCCACCTTCGTACAACATAGAGGTTCCGCCCAGATACCGTACGCCTTCTCCTATATCAGACCCTATACCATCAGTGCCTAAGCTGCCACGGTGCGTGAGCGTCAGGGCCAGGTTGCCCGCATTAAGCACCACGTATTCCGGATTAACACGGATGGTTACGTACTGGTCTTCCTGATAGCCAGTGTTTGGGTCGGAAAGGTGATAGCGCAGAGTTACTGGCGTGTTGACGGGCGCGGCCGACGCTACTAACAGGCGGAAAGGGGCGGCCGCGTTTGAAACGCGCGACATGGTACCAAGCGCCGTAGTGGTAAATGTGCCTTGCTGCACCGTTACGTAGGGCGATAGAGACGTAACAGTGAGCGTCAGGTTTTGCATCGGCTGCAACAGGTTCTGGAGCTCAACAGTTATCCGAATAGTATCACCTAGTTGATAAACGGGCTTGGTAGGATTAAATACGCATTGGGTGAGGCGAACAGCATGCTGGTTGTTGGCTTGCACCGCCCGGAACACGTTCAGGCGCCCGGTGCCTAGCTTCCCGGCATAGGCGGCGTTGCCAGGCAGGTTGTAGATGTTGTCGGTGGTAGCACGCAGCTGCGCAATTACTTGTTCTGCCGAAAGCTGCGGAAACCGGGCCCGTACCAGCGCTGCTGCTCCGGCCACCAAAGGCGCCGCAAACGAAGAGCCACCGACCCGGACATAGTCGGCATCGGTATCGCCCCAGGTGGTGTATATGGCTTCACCGGGAGCTACCAGGTCGATCCGGCGGCTATACGTTGCGCTGCCCGAGCGGATGTCGGAGGGGCCGCACCAGCCAACTGACAGCACGTGGTCGTAGCTGGCGGGGTAAAAATCTAGCTCGGCGTTGGTGTTGCCGGCGGCGGCTACCAGCACTACATCGTGGGTGATAGCGGCATACGAAATGGCGTCCTGCTCGAATTGGGAGCGGCCCCCGGCGCCACCCCACGACATATTGATGATTTTGCAGCCATGCTCGGCAGCATACACAATGGCCTCGTAGCCGGCAAAAGAGCCGGTTGCCGTCCCCGGATAGATCTTTAGCGGTAAAAATCGGCAGTTGAATCCTACCCCAGCAATACCAGTTCCGTTATCGGCGCGGCCCGAGGCGGCTCCGGCGGTGTGCACGCCGTGCAGCGGCTGCGCATACGAGTTGGGGGAAGGGTTGTTGTCGCGGTCGGCGAAGTCCCAGCCGCGGTAGTTATCGATGTAGCCGTCGTGGTCGTTGTCGATACCATCGGGTGGGTCTTGGTAGTTGCGCTGCCACTGGCCGGCTAAGTCTTGGTGCGTCAGCCGGAAACCTGTATCGGTGATGCCAATCAGAACGGTGGTATCCCCTTTGGTTAGGTCCCAGGCCTGGTAAGCACGGATATTCTTCAGGTGGTATTGTCCGGGCGTGACGGTAGAATCGGCCAGTGGGTCGTTGGGCTGATGAAGGGGCGCCCGGTAATAAAGCGGCTCTACATAGGCCAGCATGCCAGTACCTTGCAGAGCGTGCTGCACCTTGCTCAAAGAAACATCCTGATTGAACCACGCTTGGTAAACCAGACGCAGATCGACGGCGCCAGGCTGGTCGTAGTTGGGAAGCTGCGCATGCGGAAATTTTTGCTGCACCTGCGTAGCACCAAGGCGGTGCAACAAAGCATCTAGCACAGGACCAGCCACTACATCCGAAGATACTTGAGGGCGGAACTCTGGCTTCAGTTTAAATACCAGTGTGCCAGGCAGTGTAGTAGGGGCGTCAGCGGCGCTTTGTCCTATTCCCGCAGTTAAAGGAGTAGACGCTGATTGCGCTATTCCCATAGAGGGAATCAAGGCTGATATTAGGAATAGTGCTAATTTAAACGATGGTAAAAGTTTGGCCATAGTGCAAAAGAAACCAGCGACAGTAGACTACAAATCCTTGGGCTCCTATCGAACATAGATTGCACTATGCCTCAAGACGTACAAGCATCTTGAGTAAAACTAATTAATAAAAATAGCTTAAATGAGCTTTAAAGGGATATTTATATCGATTACTTTATATAATACTACAAATAGACATAAAAGCTCCTTCGGCTATAAATTGTATTAGCAGGTGCTGGTATTCAAGCTTAGATCATGGTATTGGATAATACTTGGTCTTGTTTGAATAATTATCTAGTTGCGGGATGAGTTGGTTTATTGCAAATGGTTGAGTGTCGTTATGTTATGAGTAATCTTTTTATTAGCTAGGCTGTAAATCTTGTGCGTATAGATTGTGTGATAAAATCGAAAGGCACATAAGTACTGCGTCCCTTCGGACGTAATACCTATGTGCCTCGCTTCGTATGGATGTTTAGTTTATGCGTTCAGTTGAAGAAGTTAACCTGAAGTGCAGAAGCAGGAATTTTTGTAGGTATCAGTTGAAAAGCCGACTAAGCTTGGTGGTGATGCTTAGCAATCGTGCACCAGGTAAGGGCTTGAAGCAGTAACCGTTCTAGGCCTGATAAATAAAAAAGGCGCTTCCGAAGAAGCGCCTCTTATCTGTTGGAACAACCTCAAGCTTAGCCTAACTCGCCTCGAATCGTGAGGAAGTAGCCCGAACTCGTTTCGAGCTCAGGTAGGCCACAATAGTGGGCTTTGCTCCTAACTAAATGATGTTGCGCAGGTCGTTGCGCAAGTTCTCGATACCGTGCCATATCTCCGACCACGCATTATGATCATGGTCGGAGGGCTTTGTATCGTGGGTTGGCGCTGGGCCTAGCTTCTCGGCCAGCTTATTGCGCTTCACTTCCAGCGCCGCAATGTGTTCGTGGTACGTATGTGGCGCACCGGCAGTGGTGGCGTGAGCCCGATTGCGGAGCGTATTGATTTTAGTGTTTAAATCTTCGAGGGCATGGCGAATATCCTTATCGGAAAGGTGTTGCGGCACGCGCGCATTTTGGGGGGAAGTAGTAGACATGGCGAACAGCTGGTAGGTTTAGAAGGCAGATAGAATAAGATACAGCTTTTGACGAGCAAAGGATACGCTAAGTTGCTCGCGTAACTCATCTATAAGTAATAAGGCGCTTCTTTGACGACTCTATGAGTGGCCAGTAAAACCTGCTAGCTTCTAGTACTAAGGCCTACTTTTTTTATTTTCACTTGTGTTCTAAAGTGAGCCTCTCACGCAACCACCGTTGGGATATCCAACTCGCGGGCCAGTGGCGCGGCAGCCGACACATAAAGCAACGTTAGCAATTCGTTGAGGGCCGGCGCTAGTTCTACCAGATAATCTTCGTGCAGCTTGCCAATTTGCTTGAGCACGTCGTGGGTGCGGCGGGCCAGGTGTTGGAGTAGCGGCTGCGTGGGGCCATGTAGTTGCGCCACGGCAGCGGGCTGGTGGCGGAAGATATTGGTTAGCAACCGCAAAGTCAGCTCTATTTCGCCGAACGTGTCGCCGGTGATGCGGGCGTGGTAAGCCAGCCGGGCCTGCAACTGCCGCACGATGTGCAGTAGGTCGTTGGGCGTTTGGTGGTAGCCCCGAACAGGGTCATCTACTTGCGTCCGAAGCCGCTCCCGCCGGATTTCCAGTGCATCTTCGCCCTCCAGCAACCGAAACGTAAGCTGCTCCGTCAGCACAGAATCCTGCGCCACTAGGCGGGCCAGCAACTGGTCTTTTTCGCGTTGGGGCAGGTTGAAGAGGGCTTTGCGTAAGTCGGGAGAAAGGGCGGGCATTGAGTGAACAGAATTGGTAAGGGCTCTAAACTACAACTACCACTAAAAAGCTCCCCTCCTTTTTTCAAGAAGGGGAGCTAGTCCGTAACTTCTAACGCTTAGCTCTTCTTTTTCGGCACCTTATTGCTGGCAGCATACGCTACCCGATAAATCACCCCATTATCATCATCTGACACCAACAACGACCCATCATTGGCCTGCACAATGGCGCAGGGACGGCCGAACTCCGATTTACCGCCTTCCACCAGCCAGCCCGTTATGAAGTCCTCGAACTGTTGGGGCTGGCCTTGCTCGTTGAAATGCACGCGCACAATCTTGTAGCCTGAAGGCTGCGCGCGGTTCCAGGAACCGTGCATGGTCACGAAGGCGTCATTTTTATATTCGGCCGGAAACTGCTGACTGCGGTTGAAGACCAAACCCAATGGGGCCGAATGGGCCTTGTAAAGCAGCAAGGGGCGCACGGCTTTGGCGTCGAACTGCTCGTAAGTTTCGCCGCTCTTGGGTTTGTTGGCGGGGTAGGGCTTGCCGTCGGCAATGATGGAGGGCCAGCCGTAGTTGGCGCCTTCCTTGATCTGGTTGAACTCCTCCTGCTGGTCTTCGTCGCCGAGCCAATCAATGCCGTGGTCCATGCCGAAGAGGACTTTGGTGGCCGGGTGCCAGTCGAAGCCGATGGTGTTGCGCAGGCCGGTGGCGTACACGCGGCGACCCGAGCCATCGGTGTTTATCTGGAGCAGGGTAGCGTTTTCGGGGTTGTCTTCGTCGCAGGCGTTGCAGGTGCTGCCTACCGAGAGATAGAGCTTGCCATCGGGGCCGAAGCTGAGGGTGCGGTTGGCGTGCTGGCCGGCGTCGGGTAGATCTTTGTAGAGGGTTTTTAGCTCGCTTAGTGTGCCGTCGGCTTTTACGTCGGCCACGTACAGCTCCCGCACGGCAGCTATATAGAGCTTGCCATCCTTGAGGGCTAGGCCATGCAGATGCGCACGTTGCGCGACCTGTTTCGTTGTCTCCACTTTGCCGTCTTTGTTGGCGTCGCGCAACAGCGTTATGGTGCCTTTCACGCGGTTGGACACATACACGTCGCCGTTGGGAGCCACAGCTAGCATTCGAGGCATGTCGAGGCCTTCGGCGTATTTAGTGACAGTGAAGCCAGCCGGGACAGTAAGAGCCGTTACGCGCTCCTCGGTAACGGGCAGCTTCTTAGGCAGATAGATGTTGCCCGTCATCTTGAACGGCGTGCCTTCGGGCGGTACGTTCTGGGCGGTAGCGGAGAAGCCGACCAAAAGGGCAGCAGTCAGGAGCAAGGAAGTTTTCATAGAGCAGCAAAGCGAAACAGTAGTTCCGTTCAACTGCTTTTGTCGAGCTTGGGTTACGGACGAGCTTTCAGCCGGTGCGTTGCTGGCGGTACAGGCGAATGGCGGAAAGAGCTGCTAGCAGGAGCAGCAGAAGTGTGGAGTTGCGCCAGTCGGGCTGGAAGAGGGCAGCGGCTGTCAGGGGTACTGTTGGCTCAGGAATGCGTGTAATATAAGCATTCGTGCCACACAAGAACCCTTCAAAAGATTTAGGACTCATTGTGAAAGCATACAGCGTTGTTGGCTGATGCTGAATATCAAGCCACCATTTAGTAATGCCCTCTTCGCTGAGCGTGCTGATAGCGAAAACAAAGCTCTTATATACCGAGCCAGAATGGAACGCAATACGCAGCCCCGTTTTGTGATCGTAGTCTTCTTGCAATCGTGTTGCCGCTAAACGAGCTTGTTTATAGCTGAAATAGTCAGCCCACAGATTTCCTGTGAACGTAATAGTTTGCCAAGACCGAAACTCCTCCAGTTGCTGCTCGGAAGAATAGACGGGTGGGGAAAAGCCAAAAACGTCACCATGTAACGGCATTGCAGTAAACTGCATGAATACCTGTCGCGGCTCCATCCCCCGCATTCGCGGCAGCGCTACGCAGCCTAACCACAGCAGCCACGCCAGCGCCAGCAAGCCCGGTGGGAACAGCAGGGGCCGACGATGGCGGCGGGGGAGGTGAAGCGGAGTAGTCATCAGTCGAACTAAATAGGGTGCAGAAGGTAAACTACATTATTCGTCTTGCAGTCACCACTGCCCAAGTGCCATAAGCAGCCAAATGCTCAACCCTGCCAGCAAAATTGTACCCCAAGCCCGATTCGCTAAGTGGCTGGTGATATGATCGAGCCAGCGCTGCACGCCGGTTGGGGCGGGTGCTGCCTCGGCTGGTGGTAGCTCTGCTTCCGGTGCAGGAGCGAAGCTTGCCGAGCGCAGCATTGGAAGCACGTATAATGTAGTAACCGAGGAATGGATGTCAATGAAATACTTATGCATGTTGGCTTGATTCACCTCATCCAGCGCATCCACTAAGCTGCCGTAGCGGGCCTGCTCGTGAAAGCGCACCGCCAGACCCGTAGACGTTTGCAGTTGCTGCATAGCCCGTAGGCGGTTGCGGATCAGGTGCAATGTGCTGCTGTCGGTGGCGGAGCTGCCAGTGAAATCGGCGGTTTGCCAAAAGCCCATGCGGTTGATTTCCTGAGTGGAGGGCAGGCAGATGCCCGCAAATCGGTCGGGTTGCTTGCATACCACGGGCATTGTCAGCTGCATGACGGAGTAGCGCCGGATTTCGGGCCGGCCAACCAGCGCGGAGCAGCCTAGCAACAGTAGAAATCCAAGGGCTACCAGTCCCCGCGGCAGCAGCAGGGGCCGACGGTGGCGGCGGGGCAGATACAGCGTTGACATGGTACTAGCGGAATAGTGAACTTGCCTGACTTATAAATCATTTGAACACAGATTTCAACCTCGCCCCAACCCTAGCCGCTAATTAACGGTTAGCAGCACTAAAATCTTATCCGAGTTTCTGATGCCCTACCGTTACGCCGCGCCGCTGCTGCTGCTGCCCACTACTCTTTTCGCTCAAACTGCCGTTCCTGATACTGCTCGCGCCGTGCGCTTGCCCGAAACTACTGTGACCGGCTACGGCCAACAGTTACCCCTGCGCCGCACCGCTGCGGCAGTGGGCGTGGTGGATGCCGCCACCTTCGAGCGGTTTCCGCAGAATGCGCTTACGCAGGCCGTCAACACGCTGCCCGGTGTGCGGCTAGAGGAGCGGGCTACTGCCAGCTACCGCCTTAGCGTGCGGGGCAGTACGCTCCGCTCGCCGTTCGGGGTACGCAACGTGAAGGTGTACTATGAAGGTATTCCCTTCACCGAAGCCAGCGGCAGCACCTCCCTCAACCTGCTCGACCCGAGCCAGATTGGGCGCTTGGAAGTAGTGAAAGGTCCCACTGCCAGCGTGTACGGCGCCGGTACCGGCGGCACGGTGCTGCTCGAAAACCGCCGTCCGCTACCCGGCCAGACGCGGGTGCAAGCCGGCTTCACGGCGGGTTCCTACGGCTTGCGCCGCAGCACCGTGGCCGTGGAAAGCGGTAGCGCCACCGGTTACTTCCGCGCCCAATACGCCCGCCAAACCCTGGACGGCTACCGCCAGCAAAGCAGTCTGCGTCGCGACGTGCTGGTACTCGACGGCGAGTTGCGTCCTTCCGAGAAAAGCACGTTATCCCTGCACGCCCTCTACACCGACCTCGACTACGAGATACCCGGCAGCCTCACCCGCGCTCAGTTCGAGGCCAATCCGCGCCAAGCCCGACCTAGCACGCCTACTGCGCCTGGCACCGTGGAGCAGCAGGCTGCCTACGCCACGCGCACCGCTTTGCTTGGCGCCACTTACGAATATCGCTTCACCGACCGAGTTTCCAGCCGAACCACGGTGTATGGTACGGGCAGCAACATCGTCACGCCGTTTCTGGTAGATCTGGAGCGGAACACGCAGCTTGGGGGCGGCGGGCGGACCGTGCTCAACTACCGCACCGCACTGGCCGGCCACACCTTGCGCCTGCAAGCGGGAGCGGAGCTGCAAAACGGCTTCGAAAGCTCGCGCAACTACCAAAACCGCGGCGGTAGCCCCGGCACCCTGCGCTACGACGACGAAATCCGGGCGGTTACTGGTTTTGTGTTCGCGCAGGCTGATTACGAATTGCCGGCCGGCTTCTTGCTCACGGCCGGTGCCAGCTACAACCGCCTGCGCTACCGCGTCAACCGCCTCACCGACGCCGTGACGCCACCGTTCGTGGGCTTCCGGTACGAGCGGGATTTTCAGGCGGAAGTGTCGCCGCGCGTGGCATTGCTGAAAGAAGTTACGCCGCAGATATCCGTGTACACCAGCATCAGCCGCGGGTTCTCGCCGCCCACGGAAGAAGAAATCAGGACGTCGAACGGCGAGTTGAACCGCAACTTGCAGGCCGAGAGTGGCACTAGCTACGAGGTGGGGGCCCGGGGCACGCTGTTCAACCAGCAGTTGAAGTTTGACGTGGCGGTGTATGATTTCCAGCTGCGCCAAACCATCGTCTCCCGCACCGACACGGCCGGCGTGCAGCTTTTCGCTAACTCCGGCAACACCCGCCAACGCGGCGCCGAAGTGGCCGTAAGCGGCTGGCTGTGGCAGACTACCCCAACCATAACCCAAACCACAACGGCCGCCACCGCCGGCCCCGCACCAACCGTAGCCGGGCCCTATGGTCTGCGCTTATGGGCCAGCTACGCCTACAACCACTACCGTTTCGGGCGCTATGAGTCGGCCGGCAACGACTTCAGCGGCAACCGCCTCACCGGCACCGCCCCCCACACGCTCAGTGCCGGCCTCGACTTCAGCGAAATGCACGGCTTCTACCTCAGCCCCACCATCAACCACCAGGCCCGCCTGCCCCTCAACGATGCCAACACCGTGGAAGCGCCCGGCTACTGGACCTTCGCAGCCCGCGGCGGCTGGCGGCACACCCTCCGCCGCCTCGGCCTGGATGTTTTTGGTGGCATCGAAAATGCCACCAACCGCCGCTACTCGCTCGGCAATGACCTCAATGCCTTCGGCAACCGCTACTTCCAGCCCGCTCCCGGCCGCAACTATTACGGCGGTGTGCAAGTCGGCTGGCGGTGGTGAAATAGTGAATGAGTGATTGAGGGAATGAGTGAGTTTTGACGTTCGGTTGGCGTGAAAGGGAAGTGGTACTACTATCGTTGAACAACTTTTCCCACTTACTATCGAGCAGGTCGAACGGCAAACTCACTCATTCCCTCAATCACCGTTGCTAATCCTTCGCAGACAGTAGTAGCACGGGTACGGAGGTGTGCAGAACCACCTCGGTAGACACACTTTGGTGAAACAGCTGGCCCAGAAAGCTCCGGCGCCGCGCTATGAGTAGCAGCAAATCGGCTTGGGTTTCGGTGGCAGCTTGTAGAATCCCTTCCCACTCGTGCCGGTGGCGCGTGCCGTGGCTACGAACAGTGGGCAACAAAGCGCCAAGGCCACTATCAGCCACGGTGGTAAGGGCCGCAGTACAGTTGTCACTATCCTCCGGCTTGGCTACGTACGTAACGGTAAAGGTCGGCGAGAGGGCCGATAGGAACTGGCGGGTAGCTTCCAGAGTTTCCGGATGCAGGTGGAAGGGGTGCCCATCGGCGGCCAGCGTGATACGGGCTGGAGGAACGGCTACCGTGGTGCCAACAGGCACCATCAGCAAAGGCACCAGGGTGGCCCGCAACAGCGTGCGCGACGTACTGACAACCAGTTCATCGGGACTGGTTGCGGTGTCGGGCTTGCCCAATACAAGCAGCAGTGGTTTGTACTTGGCGACGGCATGGTGTATCGCCTCCGATACGCTCTCCACCACTGTTTCTACTACCACCGAAGAAGCTACCGAGGCCGAACGCCTGGCCAGGGCGGCGGCTATTTCGCCCTCGCTCATGTACTGAATGTGACCGTTGAAAGCCTCGGGGTCGAGCAGTGGTTCGCGGCGAATGTGGAGCAGGACCAGTGAGGCGCCAAGGGGCGCAGCCAGGGCATCGGCGTAGGCGAGAGCCTGATCGGAGGCGTCTGTGAAATCGGTCAGGACTAGGAAGCAGATAGGCATAGGGAAGAGTAGGAGCGAAGAACAGGGTTTAATATACGAGAAACGTACTATTAGAAAATCATAGTACAGCTCCTGGCCACCTACTCAGCTAGCATCACGTCCTTATTGCACTCAGGCCCCCACCACGGCACTGCGACGCTCCAGCAGTAGCGTATCGCGCCACACCCCGCGCAGCTGCCCGATTCGCTCGCGCCGGCCCACTTCACGGAACCCTGCCTTGGCGTGGATGCTGACACTGGCAGTATTCTCGGGGAAAATGCCGGCTTGTAGCGTCCAGATGCCGTTTTGCTCTGATTCCATAATCAGGGCGTTCAGCAGTTGGCGGCCCACCCCGCGCCCTCGGGCGGCTTGGGCCACGTACACGCTCACCTCGGCAACGCCGCCATATACGCACCGCCCCGAAGCCGGTGAAAGGGCCGCCCAGCCTGCTAGTTGTTCGTTGCGTGCTCCGTCATCCTCAATGGCTACCAGCCGGCTGTGGCGTAGGTGGCCACTGTCCCATTCCTCCCACTCGGGAGCTTCGGTAGTGAACGTGGCGTTGCCGGTAGCAATGCTTTCCAGGTAGATAGTTCGCACTTCAAGCCAGTGCGCGGCCGTCATGGGTTGCAGCTTCATATTCTATTGAACGGCAGGAAATGAAGTTCCGAGAAATGTAGAGGGAGTAGGGGAGGGATGAACTGTAAGTATCTACCACCAGTAAATGCTCAACTAGCTGCTGTGCCCGTAGCTGCAGCCAACGTCGGTTGAACAGGTGGCTGTGCTGCTATCAGCTAGTAGGAAAGGAGTAGAGGCAATGTTAAGAATTTCGGGAGTAGCGGTAATAACAGCCGGCGCGATGCAGCACGCGCTGTTGGGTGCTGCATCGTATTCCTGCTGGTAGCGTGGGTCATTGAACTCGGCGTCTTCGTGAAAATAGTACACTTCCCACTCCACGCCGTCGGGGTCGTTTACCCAAAACTTGTCTTGCTTGGCGTAGCAGCAGGCCGTGCCCATTTCCTCCCGAGCCACCAGCCCCGTGGTGCGGGCCTGCGCCAGGCGCTGCTCCATTTCTTCGACAGTTTCCACCTGGAACCCGAGGTGGCCGAAATTGCTGGCTACCCGCCCCGGATTTTCTACAAACGAGATAATCAACGATGGCTTATCGAGCACGTACTTGGCGTAGCCGCGACGGATTTTGGTTGCCGGCTGCCCGAAAAAAGCGGTGTAAAAGTTAACCGTAGCCGTGAGGTCGGAGACATACAACGAAACGTGCATCCGAGGAAAAACAGAAGAATTCATAGGGCCAGAAGGCTTGAGGTGAACAAAAGAAACCTAGCAGCCTGAACAGGCGCTGTTCGGGTCGCAGGCGGTAGCCGTAGCTTCCACGAAAAAGGCCGTGAACTGCTGATAAACTTGGTTCAGTAATTCGGTATTGAGGCAGTAGCACACCGTTAGCCCGTCAATTTCACCCCGAATCAAGTCCAGGGCTTTCAGCTCCTGCAAATGCTGCGAAACCGTGGTGCGCGAAAGCGGTAACTCAGCGGCGATGTCGCCGGAAATGCAGGTTTTCTTGGAGGCCAACAGTTGAATGATGGCAATCCGGGCCGGATGTGCCAGGGCCTTGGCGGCGCGAGCTAACTGCTGCTGCTCGGTCGTGAACTCGGTAAGCTTAGCGTAAGACATTTGCTTTGCTATGTAGTATGTCGTAAACATACGGCATAGACAGAATAAAAATAAACGACAGCAGAAAGAAGTCAGGGCAAGTGCTGCCATGCAGCTTTCCGGGCAATGCGTAGCACCACTTGTACCACACAAAAAAGCCCTCTGCAAATAGCAGAGGGCTTTTTTTAAGTCATCTAAACACTTGGTTGTAACCTAGCGGTTGTTGTCGTCGAAAGGGTTGTTGAAGCCCGGATCCGAGAACTCACCTTCTCTATGTATGGTATTGGAGGCGTCGGGGCCGTGGTTGGTATCCTCCGGAATGCCGGTGGTTTCGTCTTCCAGGCGGGCCGACGTATCGAGGGTGCCTTCCTCGTCTTTCTTGTAGCTGTAGAGCTCCTCACGGTGCTTGCGCTGTTCTTCTGTTAGGTTGGCGCCCGAGTTTGGGTCGAGGGCAGCCGCTGGGTCCTGCTGCTGATTCTGATCTTGCTTTTTATCTGCCATGATAGGGGGAATGAAGTGGTGGCAAAAGGCTTTGCGGAATGGCTATGCTCTTACTTGCCAGGAATATCTTGGCCTTTGTCGGGACGCAGCGCGCTGAATTCGTCGGGATTGTCGTTGCTGCCGTCGTTGGGGTTGCGTTCCGAGTCGGCGGTTTCGGGCTCGGTGCCGGTGCTGTGGTTAGCGGGCTCGTTGGTGCGCCAATTGCGGGTGCCGCCGCCGTAGCGCGGGTCATCTTTGGCCCAACCTTCGCGCTGTTCGTCGTAGTCACTGTCGCTCACCCGGTTTGCCTCCTGGGGGTTCAGGTTTTGGGGCACGCTGCCGCGCTGGTTGGGGTCAATGGTGCTAGGGGCCGCCTCGCCGCCTGGGTTGACTCCGGCTTGCCGATCGGGCTGCGTGCTGGCACTGTTTTGTGCGTCGGGGTGGCCGAAGTCGCCGTACTGCGGGGTGCCGTAGGTGGACTTGTGCGACACGTGGCTATGGTCGTTGGGGTCGTTGACGCCGCGCTCCAGGTTTTCCGGGTACTTATTGGGCGCGTTGTTGAAGTCGTCGGTGTTCTGCGGATCAACGTTGTCGGAAGTGGGGCTGTTTTGCATCAGTGAAAAAGCTGAAGGGTGGGAACCAGGACGGTGAGGTATACTCAAGCCTAGCAGTGCATACGCAGACTGAGCGGTGTGTGGTCGGAATACAGCCAAAAAAATGCGGGCCGCGTATTTCTTCCTTGTTTCTCTTTTGCCTGACCATCACCTTATGTCCATCCCCATCGAGCACCATCCCGAAGAGCAAGAATTTACGGCCATTGTCGATGGCTATACCGCCGAGCTAGCCTACAGCCAGCCTAGCCCCGGCACCATCGACTTCGCCCACACTTTCGTCGACGAGGAATTGCGCGGCAAAGGTATTGCCGAGGCCATGGCCCGCGAAGCATTAGCTTACGCCAAGCAGCAAGGCCTGCAGGTGCGCACCAGCTGCAAGTTTATGGCTTCCTTCGTCGAGCGCCACCCCGAGTACAACGAACTGCTGGAGAACAATGAGCAGTGAACAATGAACCCATCCTGCTCGATCTAGCGTCCGCGTAGCCGGCGACGAAGTTGAAATATCTCGTGTGCTGACGTTGAGTTTACCACACCGGTGAGATGCTTCGGCAGGCGGACCCTAGATCGAGCAGGATGAGCTCACTGCTTCTTCATTACTCGCATTACTCGCTGTTTTATTATTCGCTTCCAATCACTAACCGACTGGTGTAACGGGCTCCGTCTACTGTCACTCGTACTGAATACAGGCCGGTGGGGAGTTTCTGCACGTTGAGGGTAGCCGTGTCGGCGCCGGTTAGCTGCCGGGCTTGAGCTAGCACTAGCTGGCCGAGGGCGTTGTAGAGGCGAATATCGGCACTATGCTGGCCGCGCAATCCGGGTATCTTCACTTGTACGGTGGTAGCTGCCGGGTTTGGATAAACTGCTATGCCGGTGTTTAAGGAAATATTCTTGGTAGTCGAGCTTACGATGCAGGCGGTGCTGGTGTGGCTGCCTAGGTTGGTGTACACATCGGTGCCTACTGCCTGCCAGGTGCTGGCCGCTACGCTCCAGCGCCCGTCTCCGCGAGCCACGTTGGGCTTGCGCACCAGCGTGTTGTCGGTGGTCGAGCCGCCGCCGGGAATGGTCCAGGTGGTGCCGGGGTCAACTCCAACTACCCCAATGATGTCGAGCGTGTCAGAGCCTTCCATCAAGGCAATGGCATCGTCGCCATTGAAGAAGCCAACCGACGACTGCAAATCAGTTTGGGCTAGCACCACCGGCGACACCACACCCGTATTGGCCACCACGTATACGTCGCCGGGGGCAATAGTGCCCGTCAGCATCTGCGTGGCGGTAGGTGTGCTCGACCCATTGGCGTACAGCTCAACACGGAAGCCAGCCAGATTGATGGACGTGCCGGTGGGATTGAAAATCTCCACCGCCTTGGTGTTGGTGGCCGCACCTTCCACGTATTCCGAGAAATAGAGGTCAGTACACGGCGAACCGGCCGGCGCCTGGTCGTCGTTGAGTAGCGTGAGCGTGTGGGTAGTAGGCGCAATCAGCAAGACATTGGTATTGCTTGGCGTGCCGAGGCGCAAGCGCACCGTTTCGTTGGTTTCCGGCGTTAGGTCGCCCGGCACGGTTACAGTCACGGTGCCCGTTTGCGCGGCCGTGCCAGCCGCGAAAGTCAATGAGCTGGTATTCAAGGTAAAGTCGGCGGCCGTGGCGGTGGTGTTGGCGGCATCTACGGTTACGGGTACCGTCACGCCGCCGGCCGGAATGTTTTCAGCCGTCACGTTTACAATGTACGTGGTGGTGCCAGCATTGCCTTCCATGACAGAGCCGGTGGCCGCCGCAAAGCGCACGGAGGGTGGGGTGCCGTCGTCGTTGGTAATAGTCAACTCGTGCGTAGCCGGACCGCCAATGGCCGCGCCGTCGCTCGCATTCAGCAGCCGAAGCACCACCGTTTCGTTGGCCTCGGGCGTGGCGTCGCCATTCACTGTTATCGTCACAGTCTGGCTGGTTTGGCCAGGCCCGAATAGCAGGAATTGGGGCCAGCTAAACGTGAAATCGGAGCCGCTGAGGGCTGTAGAAGCAGCAGGGTCGAGGTTCACCTGTACCCTAAGCGGCGCAGGCGGCGGTGGCGGGGTCGTCAGCACTACAGTGACGGTGTAGGTGGTAGTGCCGGTATTCCCCTCGGCTATACTGCCCGTGGCGGTGGCGAAGCTAAACGTAGGCAGCGTCTGAAAGCCGAATGCGCGGCCCACCAGATCGGGGTAGGCAATGTAGGGGTTGAAGTTGCCCTGGCTTTTGGCGGCGCGGCGGTTACGCTCCCGCTCCCGGGCGTCTACTGGGTCGGCAAGGTGCCATTGGTAGAGCGTGTTCACGTCGGCCAAGGCGCTGATGGTGTCTTTGCCCGGATCGAAGGCCTGCTTCTGGTGCATGGTGTAGAAGTAGAACGCCGCCCGGGCCAGGTTGCCTTTGTGGTCTTCACGAGGTTCAAACTGCGTGTTGGTATCCTCGCTCCACTCGTTGATGTTGGCGGTCGGGATCGTCGTCTGGCTCTGCGTGCCCCGCACCCATTTTAGCGTCTGCGCATCCGGAATTTCCGCAAAAGGGTCGGAGCCCCGGTCGGAGTTCCAGGTGTCATACGTTGGGAATAGATGGTGAATGTCGGAGCGCATTCGTACCTCCTCGTTGAACCACGACTGCGGGATGCTATGCTCGCAGTTGATGCGGCTCACCACGCCAGGGTTAGTATTTATCGAGTCCAAGGGCGTATTTTCGGTGTAGCCCGAGTACACGCATACCACGCTGCCGTTCTGGTTGTCGACGTAGTTGTACATCTTGCCGCGGGCTGCGCTGTAACTAAGCACGGTGCGTTGCCCATCGTACCAGTTCTGGCGCAGCCACACTTTAAGAGCCTGTCCTTGCAGGGAAACAGGTGGGGCGGGCGGCATAACTTGCGCTGAAACGGCAACGCTGCTGAAGGTCAGCACGGCCCCTAGCATTCGGGAGAAAAAGTGTTTCATGAAGCTAAG
Organism: Hymenobacter sp.; assembly: GCF_036387835.1. Classification (GTDB taxonomy): domain Bacteria; phylum Bacteroidota; class Bacteroidia; order Cytophagales; family Hymenobacteraceae; genus Hymenobacter. The sequence continues at coordinate 25,225 of NZ_DASVSY010000014.1, forward strand.
CGAGAGTAAAGAGGGTGCAGTCAAAGGACGGGAATCTAGCGCAATGGTTAAATAAATATATTGTTATCGAGTTGCCTTCTGGTAGGATGTAGCACAGAACAGATTTCCTATGGCTTCCTATGGCTTCCGCGCTCCTTCGCCTGGACGCATAAAAGGCCCGCTTCAGTTGAAGCGGGCCTTTGCATCTAGTTCAACGACCAACTATTCAGTTGTTCAGCAAGCCGACTAGTTACTTGGTCGGCATCAATACCGTGTCGATAACGTGGGTGATACCGTTGCTGGATACCACGTTCGGAATGGTAACCGTGGCGGTGCCGCCTTTGGCGTCGCGCAGCATCACCGAACCGCCTTTGGCCATTACAGTTAGGGTTTCGCCTTCCACGGTAGTTAGGGTCTGGCCATCCTTGAGGTCGGCGGCCATCAGGCGACCGGGTACTACGTGATAAGTCAGGATGGTCGTGAGCTTCTGCTTGTTCTCGGGCATTATCAGCGTATTGACGGTGCCAGCGGGCAGCTTCTCAAACGCGGCGTTGGTAGGAGCAAACACCGTAAAAGGACCAGCTCCTTTCAAGGTTTCCACCAAGCCACCGGCTTTTACAGCCGCCACTAGCGTCGTGTGCTCCGAAGAGCCTACAGCATTGTCTACAATGTCTTTGTCGGGGGTCATCATGGCGCCGCCTACCATCACGCCGCCCGCGCCGGAAGTACCCATGCTAGCCGAGGCACCGGAGGTGCTCATTTGCATGTTCTTCATGTCCTTGCCTTCGCGGGGCTTGGTGGTAGCCTTCATTTTGCTGCCATCGTTGGCCTTGCCCTTGATCTTCATTTTGCCGTCTTCGTCGGCTTTGGTTTTGGTAACCATTTCACCGTCTTTCACCTTGGTTTTTTCACCGTCCGCTTTGCTTTTTACTGCTTCTTGGGCTAAAGATGCGGTGGCGGTGCCAACCGAGAAGGCCAGCGTCAGGGCGGTGATAGAGAGGATGTTCTTAAGCATGAGAGGGAGATTTTGTGAGAGAAGTCGACATATCGTCGGTTGGCTATACGGGGCAAGCACAGCAATGGATACTTATCCGGCGTAATCCACAAGCAGCCGCACAACCAGTTTCTACGTGCTGTCATCAGCTTCTTGAAGTGCTGGCGAGCTATTAAACGCATTCTGGCTGCTGGCTTTTCTGCGCGTGAACCGCTAGCGTATAGCGAAGCAGTAGCGCGCGAAGCCCAACCGTTTGCAATGCCTGATTCTTTCCTCTTTCTTCGAGCTAGTATCCGCCACCAGCCTTTCCCACCCGTGTATGAAAAAGTTGCTTTTCTTCCTGTTGCTGCTCTCGGTAGCGGGCAACACGCAGGCACAAAAAACCAAGATCAAAACCAAAGGGGCCGTTAACGCCCCGGCCAGCCAGGTCTGGTCGACCGACAAGGCTTGGGCCTGGTACCGGGCGCACCCTTGGATGTCGGGCGCCAACTTCACCCCGAGCACGGCCATCAACCAGTTGGAAATGTGGCAAGCCGACACCTTCGACCCCACCACCATCGACCGGGAACTAGGTTGGGCTGAAGGCATTGGCTTCAACACCATGCGCGTATTCCTGCACAGCCAGGCCCTGGCAGCAAGACCCCAACGGCTTTAAGCAGCGCGTAAACACCTACCTCGGCATAGCCGACAAGCACCACATTGCCACCATGTTCGTCTTCTTCGACGACTGCTGGAACAAGTCCTTCACAGTGGGTTTGCAGCCCGCGCCCAAAACCGGTATCCACAATTCCGGCTGGCTGCAAGACCCCGGCGACCCCGCCTCCCGTGATTCGCTCACCTTCATCAAACTCAAGCCCTACGTGCAGGACGTGCTAACCACCTTCGCCCACGACAAGCGCATTTTGCTGTGGGACCTGTACAACGAGCCCGGCAACTCCGGCAAGCTGGTTTCCTCAATGCCGCTGCTGCGCAACGTCTTCAATTGGGCCCGCGCCGTCAATCCCGACCAGCCCCTGAGCGTCGGCTTATGGGCCTGGGACTACGGCGCGCTCAACTCGTTCCAGGCCCGCAACTCCGACATCATCACCTACCATAACTACGAAGATGCCGCCATGCATCAGCGCGTGATTGAGCTGCTCGAAACCCACGGCCGCCCCCTGATCTGCACCGAATACATGGCCCGTACCCGCAACAGCCGCTTTGCTACCATCATGCCCCTGCTTGAAAAGCAAAACGTGGGCGCCATCAACTGGGGCCTGGTTGACGGCAAAACCAACACCAAATATCAGTGGGAAACGCCCCTGGCCGATGGCAGTGAGCCCATCGAGTGGTTCCACGAAGTATTCCACCGCGACGGCACGCCCTACCGCCAAGACGAAACCAACCTCATCAAGAAGCTAAACAGTAAGTGAGCTTTTAGTGCTTAGAGCCTATACGAATAAATCCTGTCATTCCGACGCAGGAGGAATCTGAGTAGGCTTCTCTGACGGTTTCATTCAGATTCCTCCTGCGTCGGAATGACATTCCCTATGTGGATAGGCTCTTAATGCTTAGTGCCTCGTATTCATAAAAAACATTCCACCGACAAGTGGCCTGTTAAGGTAAACAAACAGCTAACTCAAGTTGCGAAGTAGCCGCGTAGCGGCTTCAGGTTTGTAGAAAAGGAGTCAGGAAGAGCAACAGCGCCGCGTAGCGGTGCCAGAAACGCCCGCAAGTCTGGCACCGCTACGCGGCGCATAACGTCTTCCGGGTCTAACACTACAAACCTGAAGCCGCTACGCGGCTACTTCGCAACTTGAGAATTAAATAGTGCAGTGAACTGCTGTGCTACTCTTTCTTACTGGTTTGCTTGTAATGCACATCCGGCAGGCTGCGCAGGCGCTCGGCGGCAAACTCGGGCGTTACGTCGCGCTGCGGGTTGCCGAGCATTTCGTAGCCCACCATAAACTTGCGCACCGTGGCGGAGCGGAGCAGGGGCGGGAAGAAGTGCATGTGGAAATGCCAGCTTTCGTGCGCCTGGCCGTCGGTGGGGCGCTGGTGCAGGCCGGCCGAGTAGGGGAAGGAAATTTCGAAGAGGTTGTCGTAGCGAATGGTAAGCTGGCGCAGGATGTCGGCCAAGGCATCTTTTTCGGCGTCGGTAAGCTGGCTGATGTCCTGCACGTGGCGGCGGGGTACCAGCAGCGTCTCGAAGGGCCACACCGCCCAATAGGGCACTACCACTACAAAATGCTCGTTTTCGAGTACCACCCGGGTTTGCTCCTTCACCTCGATGGCCAGATAGTCGGTGAGCAAGCTGCGGCCGTGCTCGGCAAAGTATGCGGCCTGCTGCACGGTTTCCTTGGCGGGCTCCACCGGCACCGTGCGCTGCGCCCAAATCTGGCCGTGCGGATGCGGGTTGCTGGCACCCATGGCCTGGCCTTTGTTCTCGAAAATCTGCACGTAATTGATGTCGGGCCGGCTCCCTAGCGTGCGGTACTCGTCTATCCACACGTCTACCACCCGCCGAATATCGGTAGTGGTCATTTCGGGCAGGGTCAGGTCGTGGCGCGGCGAAAAGCAGATCACACGCCCCACGCCCGATTCAGCTTCGGCCTGCAGCAAGTTGCCTACGTTGATGCTGCCCGCGGGCACGTCGGGCACCAAGGCCGCAAAATCGTTATCGAAAACAAAAGTGCCTTCGTAGGGTGGGTTCACGGCACCATTGGCCCGGGTGTTGCCGGGGCAGAGGTAGCAGGTAGGGTCGTAGGTGGGGCGCACCTCGACGGCCGTTTTTTCCTGCTGCCCCTGCCACGGCCGCTTCGAGCGGTGCGGCGACACGAGTATCCACTCGCCGGATAAGGGGTTGTAACGACGGTGCGGGTGTTCAGCGCTGTTGAATTCAGCCATTTTCTATCGGGTTTTTGGTTTTTAGTTTTCGGTTTTTGGTTTCTGGCTGATGAGGTTTAACGCAACTATCAACCAGAAACCGAAAACCAGAAACTAGAAACTCATTATATCTACGCCTCCGGTGATGGTAGTCTGGTAGGTTTCCAGCTCCAGGCCTAAGTAGCGCTTGTACTCTTCGGTAGCCTTTTGCACAAAGCTTTCGATGTGCTCGACGGCCACCAGGTTGATGGTGCAACCGCCAAAACCGCCGCCCATCATGCGCGACCCATATACGCCGGGCTGTGCTTTTGCAATCTGTACTAATACGTCCAGTTCGCGGCAGCTAACCTCGTAGTCGTCGCGCAGGCCCGCGTGGGAGGCGTACATCTCCCGTCCAAAAGCGGCCAAATCACCTTCATTGAGGTGCTGGCGAGCGGCCTCAACCCGGAAGTTCTCCTGCACCACGTATAGGCACCGCCGGTACACCACGTCGCCCAACTCTTCGCGATGCGCGTTAAGCTGTTGCAGCGTCGCGTCGCGCAACGATGCCACCTCGGGGTAATACTGCTGCAATACAGTCACGCCTTGTTCGCATTCTTGGCGGCGCAGGTTGTATTCCGAGCTAGCCAGCGAGTGTTTCACCCCGGTGTTGCAAAGCACGATGCCACAAGCAGCGGTATCGAAGGGCAGGTATTCGTAGGCCAGGGAGCGGCAGTCGAGGAGCATCACTTGCCCCGGCCGGCCAAATAGGCTGGCAAACTGATCCATAAGCCCCGACTTCACGCCGGCAAACTCATGTTCGGCCTTTTGGGCCATATGCGCCAGCTCCATCCGGTCGAGGTTGGTGCCCATCAGATTATCAAGCGCAAAAGCCAGTCCGCACTCCACCGCCGCCGACGACGACAGCCCCGCGCCGATTGGTACATTGCCGCCAAATACGCAGTCGAAACCCGGCACGGTCAGGCCCCGCTTTTGAAACTGTGCTACTACCCCTTTAAGGTAGTTGGCCCACATGGTCTTGTCGCGCGTTACCTCCGTCAGCTCCGTTTCGTAGCTCTGGTCCAGGTCGTAGGAGTACAGCCGTGCCGTGGTGGTGCCATTCAAGCCAACGGCAAAGTATATTTCCTTGTCAATGGCCGCTGGCATCACAAATCCGCCATTATAGTCGGTGTGCTCGCCAATAAGGTTGACGCGCCCCGGGGCCCTTACCAGAAGGGGAGAGTGGTTGAATCGGTCTTGGAAAGACTTTGCTACTGATTGGTGGAGCATAGCAGAAGGAAGTGAAATTGGGAAAGGCATACTGGAAAGTGCGGCTAATGTAAAAGAAATAAATGCCCAGGCTATAGGATGAACTCGTAAAAACAGCTTGCTACGTAATCGTAGACTTTGCTTATTTATCTTAAAATCGGCTTTTCTTACCTAACCTACTTTGAAGGTGCTACTTAAAAAGCTTGATTATAACAGCATATTTATTATTGTATAGTTAAACACAACAATATTGGCGTCTGAGATAGTGAACCTGATTAGCAGGTGACAGACTTGCAGATATGGAGAGAAATGTCTGTCCTCTCAGACAATTATTAACAAAAACTTAACTTGTTATTTGTATATTTATATATTAAAACTTTATATTCGTGTAACATCAGTATTAATTCATCTTCAATGTAATAAAAGCTTATGAAAAACTTAATACCAATGCTAGTTGTCATAATGCTTGCCTGCTCGTGGTCAGCTAATGCTCAACGGAATCGCGCCAGCAAGCCTAATCCTATTAATGCGGTACCCCAGATTGTAGGTGGCTTTCCAACTACGATTGACCAATTGCCTTGGCAAGTAATTCTTACTACATCAAAGGGGGCTACCGGCGGATCCATCATAGGAAGCCGTTGGATCTTGACGGCTGCTCACGTTGTGGATGGTGAGAGCGTTAACAGCCTGAAAGTTTATGCAGGTGTTACTTTTGACAGCCAGAGAAATTCAGGACAGGTATTAACTGTTGATAGGATAATTATGCACCCCAATTATCAGGATGTATCATATGACTTTAGTCTTAATGATATCGCCTTACTGCATGTATCTACGGATATTGTTCTTGGCCCAAATGCCCAAATTATTGAAATGGCCACAGCAAGTACTGATGACGCAGGAATAGCTGATGTAGGAGCAATAGCTACTAATTCTGGCTGGGGTAATACATCTTTTAATGGCCCAAGACCTGATCAATTGAATGCTGTAGAGATGCCTATTGCGGACATTAACATAGTCGGCGACTGGTATCGTCAGAATTTCGGCTATATGAACGTGACTGATGCTAATAATAAGCTGGGAGCAGGATTTGCTACTGGAGGGGCGGCGGGTTGCTACGGCGATAGTGGGGGGCCTTTGATTGCGCGTGACCAGCTAGGTACCCCTTTTTTAGTTGGAGTAGAAAACGGTGGGTTTTGCAATACTTATACTATTTACAGTCGAGTATCACGCTATTGCAATTGGATTAGTGACCAAATGACATCCGATTACAGTATTAATGTTGATTTCTCTTCCTGTGACGCTTATACTTTCACTCTTAATAGGCCGCTAGCTAGCAACAGTAATTTTATCAGATGGGAAGCACAACCGCGGAATTTAATTACAAATTTTAGTGCTAGGGGTAGCTCATATACCGCCAACGTAACTCCAGGAGCTTCTGGATATGTGACTATTAGTGCACTGACTCTATGTGCCTCGACACCTATTACAACGACGATTTATGTGGGTGGCGCACCACCGATTACAGGATTTTATCATACAAGCAGCAATCCTGGTCCTTCAACTAGCCCCTTACAGATAGCCAATTATGTTCCCACCGGCTATGTGCACATGGCCGTATCGGCAGGTACGTTTGGCAATCCGAACGCGGCTGCAATCTCTTATTCTTTCACGTCACAATTTCCAACAACCACTGTACAGCAAAGTAGCCCTGGTTCGAATGTTGTTGGTTTTCAACTCGGACCAGTTGGAACAGCTAATGAGCGAGTTTATCTTGACATTACAGCCACAGGACCAGGCGTTTGTGCACCTACAACTCAAACCTTCTATTTTTTTGTGCCAAGAGGAAGAAGCGCCTACACTGTCTTTCCTAATCCGGCTGCATCGGAGCTAACTATACAGGAAGTACAGATACAATCTGGTGTGCAGCCAAGTAATATTAAACAGGCACAAAAGAGTTCAACAGCCGAGTTACCGGCAAAAGACTTTGATGCGAGATTGTATAACAATCTTGGTAAGATTGTGAAAACTGGAAGATTTTACCAAGGACGTGTTAAGCTAGATCTACTTGAATTGCCCAACGGTCTTTATACTCTTCGCATAGGTAGTGGCAAAGATGCCCACTCTCAACTTGTTCAAGTTGCCCATTAGGTTGTTAAGTTTAAGCGCAATATTTATAGGCAACTAGTAGAGTTTTTAAACACAAAAGCCCTCCAACATACATTCTGTTGTAGGGCTTTTGTATGCTTGTGAGCCTATACATAACATCTTCCTCATATTTAAGCAAGCAACTTATAAACATTAGGCTTGTTGCGCTGAACGTGTGGTTGCTACTAGCACGTTAGTAGTGAAAAATTTACGAACCCGCTATTAGGTAATAGACTATGCAAAAAAGCATCTGGTGCGTGAAATCGAGAATGCCCTGCTTTACATTGCTATACAAATCTTAATTGCAATTTAAATGAAATAAAACAAAAAACTTTATTTCGTTATTCCTAATCAGGGCAAACGCATGAAGCTGTCAGCGGCCTAGCTTTGGGTCATGAGCCATCCTATTCGTGATTACTTTCTGCAAGTAGAGGATTTCCGTCAAGCATCGAAGTGCCGCTACCGTTTGGCTGATTTACTCTTAGTTGGCCTCTGCACGTACTTGAGTAACGGCCACGATTACGAAGACATGGTCTTGTTTGCCCAGACCCACGCCCGGCAGTTGGCCGACTTGGTTGACCTGCCTACGGTGCCCTCTCACGATACGTTTAACCGGGTATTTCAACTCCTTTCCCCCGACTTACTCCGGGGCTGTCTGGCGCAGCACGGCCACGCGTTGCTCGACACGCTGGCCGAGAAACAAATCTGTCTAGACGGTAAAAAGCTGCGGGGCGTGAGCCCACGCAGCGCCGGCAATGCCGGCCTCTACCTGGTCAATGCCTGGGTCAGCGAGAACCGTTTGTGCGTGGGTCAGCAGCGGGTGGCCGATAAAAGCAACGAACTCACAGCCTTACCCGAGTTGCTGGCCCAACTTGACCTGCACCAGGCCGTCGTCACCACCGATGCCATGGGCTGCCAGGCCGCCATTGCCGGCCAGATTCGGCGGCAGCAGGGGCATTATCTGCTGGCCCTCAAGCGCAATCAAGGCCAGTTGTGGGAAGAAGTAAGCTGCGCCTTCCAGGCCACTGCGGGGGTAAGCGCGCAGCAAACATGGGAATATGCCCGTGACCGGTTCGAGCAGCGCCGCTGTTGGCAGCTGCCGGCCAGCAGCCTGGATGCCTCGTTCGTCGCCGCGTGACCCGGGCTGCAGACGCTGGTCAAAGTCGAGGCCAGCCGGTGCGTGGGGGGAGAAACCACGCACGAGGTACGCTATTACCTAAGTGATGAGACAGAAGAAAATCCGCTTTATTACAGCAAGTTGGCACGCGGGCACTGGGGCATCGAGAACCACTTGCACTGGCATTTGGACGTGACGCTGAAAGAAGATGCCTGTCGGGTACGCACGGGCTACGGACCGGAAAACCTGGCCACCTTGCGTAAACTCACCCTGCAAGTACTCACCCAACAGCGCGACGGCTTAAGCTTGGGAAAACGGCGGGTGAAGGCCGCCTATGACATAGAGTATCTCAAACAGCTCCTCGCTTAAGCTTCATGCGTTTGC
>NZ_DASVSY010000015.1:0-36886 GCF_036387835.1 Hymenobacter sp.
GAACGGGTTGGTGTCCGACGAAGGCCGCGTGGGATGGGTGCAGCCCATCGGCGCCGACCCCCGCCGCGACTTCTCGGCGGAGAGTTGGGAGGTGTACGGCACCGGCGCTTTTCTGCTGGCTGGCTCGGAGGTCATCAAGCTCAAATAAGGTTGGCCGGCCACCTACATGAAACGACGTTCCTTCGTAGCCCAAGCCGTTACGGGCCTCTCCGCTCTGGCCTTACCCGCTCCAGCTTGGGCCGCGCCTAGTCTTAAGTTAAACAAAGCGCCCGCCAAAGTCTCGGACCGTAGCTACTGGCTGACGACGCTGCTTAAAGTAGCTGAGCCCGTGCTGGCAGCAGCGGCGCAAGCCAAGCTGAAGGCTGCCATGCCCCTGAAAACTGCCCCCGGCCAGGAGGAAAGTCGGCGCAAGGTGTCGCACCTGGAGGCACTTGGTCGCACTTTGGCGGGCCTGGCGCCGTGGCTGGAACTACCCAATGCTCCCGCCGATGAAGTGGCCCGGCAAAAACGCTTTGCTGAGCTGGCGCGCCAAGCCATAGCCCACGCCGTTGACCCACAGTCGCCGGATTTCTTGAACTTCACCCAAGGCGGGCAGCCGGTCGTGGATGCCGCCTTTTTGGCGCATGCGCTGCTGCGGGCGCCCACTCAGCTTTGGACGCAACTACCGGCCGCTACCCAAACTCAGCTGGTGCAGGCGCTGCAAAGCACCCGCGTTATCAAGCCCGTCTATAGCAACTGGTTGCTGTTCAGCGCCATCATCGAAGCGGCGCTCCTGAAATTCACTGGCTCTGGTGACCTTATGCGCATGGACTACGCCATTAAAGAGCACGAAACCTGGTACAAAGGCGACGGTACCTACGGCGACGGCCCCGACTTCCATTGGGACTACTACAACAGCTACGTGATTCAGCCCATGCTGCTCGACGTGGTAGCCACGCTGGTAGCCGCGGGCAAGGAAAACAAAGAGTTGCTGGAAAAGCTACAAGCCCGGGCCCGGCGCTACGCCGTAGTGCAAGAGCGCCTCGTGGCCCCGGATGGCTCTTTTGCAGCTTTCGGCCGGTCGTTGGCGTATCGGGGCGGCGCGTTTCAGCATTTGGCCCAAGCAGCGCTGCAACAACAGCTGCCCCCGGAGCTGCCCGCCGGCCAGGTGCGCAGCGCCCTCACGGCCGTTATCCGGCGCACCATGGAGCCACGCGGGACCTTCGATGCCCAAGGCTGGCTGCAAATCGGCTTGTGCGGCCACCAACCGAGCATCGGCGAAACCTACATTTCCACCGGCAGCCTCTACTTGTGCACCACCGCCTTCCTGCCGCTCGGCCTCCCCTCCACCAACACCTTCTGGACCAGCCCCGCCCAAGACTGGACCGCCAAGCAAATCTGGTCGGGCCAGAACGTGAAAACCGACCACGCCTTTTAGTGAAATTATGAGGTTGTGAAGGGTGAAGTTGTGAATAGTGCCTTTGCTCACAACTTCACCTGAAGCTGTTTGGGAAGTCGTTAGAACGTCAGGCTGAGCAGGTGGCGTCCGCTTGTCGAGGCATTTAGCGTGCTGACATTTACAAAGCAACCGTCCTGCTTGATCTGGCGTCCGCGTGGTCGAAGCATGACGGTTACTGAGGTTGAGTTTACTACATAAGCGCGATGCTTCGACCACGCGGACGCCAGATCAAGCAGGACGTTCTAGCGACTTCCTAAATAAATTCACCACATCCCCTTTGACCACTTCACCACGAAATCAGGTATATTGAATGAAACCTGATATGCATTCCCTTTGCTGAAGTTCATTCTCAACAACCAAGAAGTATGCACCGAGCTGCCGGCGAGTACGGTGTTGCTGGATTACGTGCGCTATCATCAGCACCTGCCGGGCACTAAAATTGGGTGCCGGGAGGGCGACTGTGGCGCGTGCACTATACTAGTGGGCGAGCTTACGGAGGGGCAACTCCGCTACCGCTCGTTCACGTCGTGTTTGACGCCGCTTGGCAACGTGCAGGGCAAGCACGTCGTGACGGTGGAGGGCCTCAACACGGAAGGTCTCAACCCGATTCAGCAGGCCATGGTGGATGAGTCGGCGACGCAGTGCGGGTTTTGCACGCCGGGGTTTGTGGTGTCGTTGGCGGGCTTTTGCTTGAGCGGACAGGCTGCCACCCCGCAGAATGCGGTGGCGGCGGTGGACGGCAATATTTGCCGGTGTACGGGCTATAAATCCATAGAAAGGGCGGCGGCCAAGGTGGCGCAACTGCTGGAACCAAGAAACCAGGAAGAACCCGTTGCTTTTGTGGCGGAGCAGCAGATTTTGCCCGCCTATTTCACTTCCATCGAAAGCCGGTTGCGGACCTTGGCGGCGAACAGCACGCCCAACGGCCACGCCAGCCGGGGAACCCTGCAATTTGTGGGCGGCGGCACCGATTTGTACGTGCAGAAGCACGACCAGATGCACGAGCTAGCCACCCGGTTTTTGTTCGACCAACCCACGCTGCAAGGCGTTACTCTGCAAGAAAACCGGTGCGTGATAGGCGGGGCCGCCACCGTGACGGATTTAGCGGAGTCGGCAATGTTGCAGGAGTTTTTCCCAGATTTCCGGCGGTTTCTGCGGCTGGTGTCCTCCACGCCCATCCGCAACATGGCCACTGTGGCGGGCAACTTCGTCAACGCCTCCCCCATCGGCGACCTTACCATCATGTTCTTGGCCCTGGATGCGCAATTGGTTCTCAGCGACGGGCAACGGGTGCGGGAAGTTCCGCTGCGCCAGCTCTACCAGGGCTACAAGCAACTAGCCAAAACGGCCGAAGAGAACATCACGGCGTTCTGGTTCACGCTGCCGGAAGCACACACCAAGTTCAATTTCGAGAAAGTCAGCAAACGAACCCACCTCGACATTGCCAGCGTCAACTCGGCCTGCCAGTTCCAGGTGCAAAACGGCTTTATCACGGAAGCTAGTGTATCGGCCGGGGGCGTTGGCCCGACCCCGATGCTGCTGGCGCAGGTTTCAACGTTCCTGACCGGCCAGGAGGTTTCGGAAACGCTCATTCGGGAAGCTGTGGAAATAGCGCAACTGGAAATAGCACCCATCAGCGACGCCCGCGGCACCGAAACCTATAAGCGCCTCTTGCTTAGCCAGCTGCTTAAGGCACATTTTCTAGCCCTTTTCCCGCAACTGAACGCGCAAGAGGTGCTGCAGTAGTTGTGTTGGCGGCTAGGTTGATGTTGTGTTGCTAAGGCCGTCATGCTCATCTGGCGTCCGCGCAGCCGAAGTCGAAGCATCTCGCTAGGAGGGTAATTTCAACGAGGCGAGCGAGATGCTTCCTTCGTCAGCATGACAGTTACTTTGGCAACATCAGCACGCGAGATGCTTCGTGGCCTCAGCATGACCGTAGCACACCAGTGCCAGCACGCTAGGTGCTTGGGCTTCGCTCAGCACAACGATTACGATAGTTCTTTACTGCCATTGATTAGGCTTTCTTTATCTCGATTAACACCATGAAAAATATAGATTCCGGTAACCACACCAAAGGGCAGTCGATCTACCTGGATGATATTCCGTTGGTGGCTGGAACGCTATTTGGCGCGGCTTTCGTCTCGCCGGTTGCGCACGGGCACATTCAGCAGCTTGACCTCACGGCCGCCGCGCAGCATCCCGGCGTGGTGCGCATTCTGACGCACCAAGACATTACGGGTGAAAATCAGATTGGCGGCATCATCCCCGATGAGCCCCTGCTGGCGGAGCATGAGGTGGATTTCTGCGGCATGCCCATTGCCTTCGTCCTTGCCACTTCCGATGCGGCGGCCCGGGCCGCAGTCAAGAAAATAAAGGTTGACATCGCGCCGCTGCCGGTAATTACCGATCCGCGGGTAGCACACGCGCAAGGTCAGTTAATTGTAGCGCCCCGCACCTTCCGGCTCGGCGACATCGAGCAGGCGTGGCAGCAGTGCGAGTACGTGTTTGAAGGCACTGCCGACACCAACGGCCAGGAGCACCTTTACATTGAAACGCAGTGCGCCTATGCCATGCCGCAGGAAAACGGCGAACTGAAAATCTACTCGTCCACCCAAAGCCCCACGGCCGGCCAGCGCACGGCGGCGCGGGTGCTCGGGGTACCTATGCACCAGCTGGAAGTGGACGTAATTCGGTTGGGCGGGGGCTTTGGCGGCAAAGAAGACCAAGCCAACGCGTGGGTGGCGCTGGTAGCGCTGGCCGCGCATCTGCTGCGCCGGCCGGTGAAGTACGTGCTGAGTCGGCTGGAAGACATGGCCATGACCGGCAAGCGCCACCCTTACTCCTCGGACTTCAAGATCGGGCTGGACAAGGACCTGAAAATCGTAGCCTACGAGGTGGATTTCTACCAAAATGCCGGAGCCGCCGCCGACTTGTCGCCGGCTATCATGGAGCGGACGCTGTTTCATACCACCAGCACCTACTTCGTTCCGAATGTGCGAGCTACTGCCTTTAGCTGCCGCACACACCTGCCACCCAACACGGCGTTTCGGGGTTTTGGGGGGCCGCAGGCCAAGTTTGTGATGGAAGCCGCCATTGCCACCGCCGCCGAAAAACTTGGGGTGGACGCTAGCCTGATTCAGAAAAACAACCTCAACAAAACCGGGGACGAATTTCCGTTCGGCCAGAAAGCGGTGAGTGAGGCGCACGCCTGCTGGAACAAGGCGGAAACTCTCTACGACGTGGAAACGCGGCGGCAAGAGGTAGCGGCCTTCAATGCCCGCAACCTCTTGTTTAAGAAAGGGGTGGCGCTGATGCCTATTTGCTTCGGCATCTCGTTCACCAACACCTCCATGAACCAGGCCCGGGCGCTGGTGCACGTCTACTACGATGGCAGCGTGCGGGTGAGCACCGGCGCCGTGGAAATGGGCCAAGGCGTAAACACCAAGATGCTGCAAGTGGCGGCTGAAATCCTGTCCATCAGCCCCGACAAGGTGCGCCTGCAAACCACCAGCACCAACCGTATTGCCAACACCTCGCCTTCCGCCGCCAGTGCCACCGCCGACCTCAACGGCAAAGCTGTGCAGCTGGCTTGCCAGGCCATTGTAAGCCGGCTGAAAGACGTAGCAACTCAGCTGCTGCAAGCGCCGGAAACCGCTATCGAGCTCCGCGACGAGCAAGTGCTGCTCCACGGCCAGCCCACGGACCTGGATTGGAAAAAGCTGGTAACGGCTGCGTTTCTCAGGCGCGTAAGCTTGTCGGAGCATGCGCACTACGCCACGCCGGAAGTGCACTTCGACAAAACCACCGAAAAGGGGCATCCGTTTGCCTACCACGTCTACGGCACGGCCCTCACCACCGTCACCGTGGATTGTGTGCGCGGCACTTACCAGGTGGATGCGGTGCAAGTGGTTCATGACTTTGGCCGCAGCATGAACCCGGCCGTAGACCGGGGCCAGATTGAGGGCGGCATCGTGCAGGGCATCGGCTGGATGACCCTGGAAGAGCTGCTCTACGACCCCGCCGGCCGCTTGCGCTCCAACACCCTTTCCACCTACAAAATACCTGATATCTACTCGGTGCCCAAGGAAATAGCCATCGAGCCGCTACAAACCGAGCAAGACAACTTGGCCATCTTCCGCTCCAAGGCCGTGGGTGAGCCGCCATTTATGTATGGCATCGGCACGTACTTCGCGCTGCGCAACGCCATCAAAGCCTTCAACCCTACTTCTCCCATTGCCTTCGATGCGCCCATGACTCCCGAGAAAGTGTTGCTTGGGCTGTACCCGCAGGCCGCCACCGGCACCCAACCCCTACATGAGCAGAGCATTCGTCACGTGGCAGCTTCTTAGCGACAGTCTGCGCCGCGGCACCCCCGCCATGCTACTCTACGTGGTGCAGAGCCAGGGCAGCAGTCCGGGCCGGCAGGGGTTTCTGATGGCGGTAGATGCGCACGGGGCTATGCAAGGCTCGATTGGCGGCGGCATTATGGAGCACAAGCTGGTGCTGCTGGCTCGGGAGCAGCTGGCGCAGTTGGCCCCGGTTAGTTCCTTGCACCCCCAAATCCACAGCAAAGCTGCTCCCCACAACCAAAGCGGCATGATTTGCTCAGGCGAGCAAACTGTGCTGCTCTACCCCGTGCAGACCGCCGATGCGGCACCCATTCAGTTGCTTCTCGCGGCGCTGCAACAGGCGCAAAGCGGCACCCTCACGCTTACTCCGGCCGGTATTGCCTTTCAGGCCGACACCCTGCCCGCGCAGGACTACGTTTTCCAGCAAAAGCAAGAAGCTGACTGGCTGTACCAGGAAAGAATTGGCCCTAAAAACTTCCTGCACCTGGTGGGCGGCGGGCACTGCGCGCTGGCCCTCTCCCGCCTGGTTCACCCCCTCGACTTCTACATTCAACTCTACGAAGACCGTCCCGAGCTTAACACCTTCACCGCCAACACCCACGCCCACCGCAAAACAGCCGTAGCGAGCTACACCGAGCTTCAAGCCCTCATCCCTGAAGGCGAGAACCACTACGTAGTAGTCATGACCTTCGGCTACCGCACCGACGACATAGCCGTGCGGGCCTTGCTCGGCAAGCAGCTCCGGTTTTTGGGCCTGCTAGGCAGTCAGAAAAAGATCGAAAAGATGCTTGATGAATACCGCTCAGAAGGAATTTCTCCCAAGCAATTGCAACGCCTTCACGCACCCGTAGGCCTGCCTATCAACAGTGAAACCCCGGAAGAAATAGCCATCAGTATTGCCGCACAGCTGATTGCAGTGAAGAATGCGCCTCACCCCCCGGCCCCCTCTCCCGTGGAGAGGAGGAGCCAAACGACGTAGCGCCGCCCTGTCGGCTGGCGCCTCCAGAACGACTACCAACGGCTACCACAAAAGAACAGCTAAGTAGACTTGATAACAGAAAGGTCCACAGCTGATTAGCTGTGGACCTTTCTGTTATGTAATGTGATGTTCTAGCGGTAGCCGTTCGTGAGGCGTTAGCCGAACGGGCGGCGCTACGTCGGCTGGCTCCCCCTCTCCACGGGAGAGGGGGCCGGCCCCGGAGGGGTCCCGTGAGGCCCTACTCCCGCACCACCGTACCCGTGATGTACCCAAACGGCTCGTCGGTGGCAACAAAGATTTCGTTGCTGTTTTCCATGCCGAACTGCTCTAGGTTGAAGGGAATGTGGTGCTTGTTGGGCATGACAAGGCTGATTTCCTTTACCGCGTCGTGCTGCAACAAGATTTGCTCGCCAATCGCGTACAGCGTTTGCTGCACAGAAAGGCTCTTGTGGCCGGCAAAAGTGCGCAGCAACGTGGTGCGGATGCTTTGGTAGGTGGCTTCAAAGTCTAAGTCCACGGTGGTGTATTGCCAAGTGGCTTCGCACTTGGTGGCCAGGATACGGTCGGTGGTTTCTTTCAGGACGGTGTACTCGTCTTTGATGTAGCTTTCGAAGGCAGAATCAGTGGTTTTGAGCAGCAGCAAATCCAGGAGGCCTGATGAAACCTGCGTGCCTTCGGCAGTGTGCGTGATGAGGGCGCGGCGCTTTTCGGTGCTGCCGCCGGTGAAGGAGTGGGTGTGGGCGGCGCCGTCGAAAGCCATGCGCTGCCAGCTGTGCTCTATGATTTCAATGCGCACTTTACTTACCTGCGGATTGCGGGATAAAAAGAACTCGGCTAAGTGGATGCCGAACGCCTCGATGGTGGACGTAAAATGCTCTTTGGCCAGCGCGTAAACCGTGTTCTTTTGGGTATCGGTGGGAAGGATTTTCGAGTTGTCGCCTAGGGTATGGGCAGTGTCGAAGTCGCCTTCCAGCGCCACGCTCACCGAGATTTGGCGGAACTCGTGGTGGTCGGCGTGGCGGATGATTTTCGACAGATTAACCGCGTTTTTGCCGTACGCGTTGATTCCTAGTTTGATACCCATAATTGATGGCTGATTGTTGGTTGCTGACTATTAGTTGTTGAATGTTGGTTGTTGATTGTTCGTCAGGCCGTCATGCTCATCTGGCGTCCGCGCAGGCGCAGCCGGAGTCGAAGCATCTCTATTACTTCGTTGCAATAGTAGAAGGAGTTTACCAAACTAGCGAGATGCTTCGACAAGCTCAGCATGACGGCCTGACGAACAAATAACAACCAACAATTAACAATCAGCAACCAACAATCAGCAACCACCAACCACCACTAAATGAAGGCTATAAAAAGTCGAAACGTAGTTACGCCGCAGGGAGTAGTGGAAGCGCTGGTGCTGCTGGAAGCCGGACGGATAGCGGACGTGGTACCCGCCACCACCGCAGTGGATTGCCCGGTGCTGGATGTGCAAGATCAGGCCCTGCTACCCGGCGTAATCGACCCGCACGTGCACATCAACGAGCCGGGCCGCACTGATTGGGAAGGTTTCGACACCGCTACGCGGGCCGCGTTGGCCGGCGGCCTCACCACGCTGGTGGACATGCCCCTCAATTCGGCGCCGGTTACTACTTCGGTGGCCAACCTGAAGCTGAAGCTGGCAGCCACCAACGGGCAGCTGCACACCAACTGCGGCTTTTGGGGCGGCATCGTGCCGGGCAACGCCCACGAAATCGAGCCGCTAATTGAGCAAGGCGTGCTTGGGTTCAAGGCATTCCTGACCCATTCGGGTATTGATGATTTCCCGAACGCCACCGAGCAGGACTTACGGCGCGTGATGCCGCTGCTGGCCCGACACGGCCTGCCGTTGCTGGTGCACTGCGAGCTAACCACTGATGACAACGCCTGGAAGCAAGGCAACAAACGCTCCTACCAAAACTACCTCGCCTCGCGCCCCAAAGCGTGGGAAGACGAAGCCGTGGCGCTGATGATCCGGCTCTGCGAAGAGTACGACTGCCCCACGCACATCGTGCATTTGTCGTCGGCCAATTCCATAGCGCCCATTGCCGCGGCCAAAGCCAACGGCCTACCGCTCACCGTGGAAACCGGGCAGCACTACCTGTTTTTCAACGCCGAAGACATTGCCGATGGTGAAACGCAGTTCAAATGTGCCCCGCCCATCCGGGAGTTAGCCAACAACGAGCAGTTGTGGCAGGCGCTGCAAGCCGGCATCATCGATTTTGTAGCCACCGACCACTCGCCCGCGCCGCCCGACCTCAAGCAGCTGGCAAGCGGCGACTTCACCACCGCGTGGGGCGGCATTGCCTCGTTGCAGTTGGCCCTGCCCGTGCTCTGGACCGCCGCCCACCAACGCGGCGCCAACCTGCCCGACCTGGCCCGGTGGCTAAGCGAAAACCCAGCGAAGCTTATTGGCCAAACCAGCCGCAAAGGCCGCATTGCCAAAGGCTACGACGCCGACCTGGTGGTACTTAGCGCCAATCAAACTTTTCAGGTAACGCCGGAAACACTGCACCACAAACACAAAGTGTCGCCCTATCTTGGGCAGGAACTGCGGGGCGTGGTAGAGCAAACCTTTCTGAAAGGCCAGCTTGTGTACCAACGCCCGCACTTCCAGAAGCTTACGCAAGGTGAAATCTTAACCCGCTAAGTGCCTGACCTGATTCAGATAGACAATAAATCAGTCGCAACTGACTGTAAATCAATAAAAAAGCTAACAGCCATCAGCTAACAGCTAATGGCCAAGTACTTAATTGGGTGGCAGCATACACAACCCGCGCCGAGAATATCATGCGGCGCATCGAGGCATTAGCGGCTATCAGTGACGATAGCCAGGGGGTTACGCGCACCTTCGGGACGCCGGCCTTCTTAGCGGGCAGCGCGTTGGTGCGAAGCTGGCTGGAAGCAGCCGGCCTGGCAACCCGCATCGACGGCATCGGCAACGTGCGCGGCCGGCTGGCCAGCCCGCATCCGGCGGCCAAAACCTTTGTTATTGCCTCCCACATCGATACGGTGGTGAATGCCGGCAAATTCGATGGCCCCTTGGGCGTGCTCCTTGGGCTGGATTTGCTGGAGCAGCTTGTCAGCCAACAAGCAGAGCTGCCGTTTCACATCGAGTTGATTGCCTTCAGCGACGAGGAAGGCTGCCGGTTCCACACCACCTACTTGGGCAGCAAAGTAGTAACGGGCGCTTTCGACAACAGCTTGTTGCAGAAGCCCGATGCCGCCGGCATCACGCTGGCTGATGCCCTGACAACCATGGGTGCCGACGCCCAACAACTCGTCTACGACGCCATTCCGGCCAATGAATGGTTAGGCTATTTCGAGGCCCATATCGAACAGGGCCCGGTGTTGTATGAGCGTAATATTCCGGTGGCTTTGGTAACGGCCATTGCCGGTCAGCAGCGCGTAGAGCTGGTATTCGGCGGCATGGCGGGCCACGCGGGCACGGTGCCCATGGGTATGCGCCAGGATGCGCTGTGCTGCGCCGCCGAGGTGGTGTTGGCCGTCGAGGAGTTTGGCCGGGAGCATCAACAGGAGTTGGTCGCCACCGTAGGCAAGCTCGATATTCGCCACGCAGCCAGCAACGTGATACCCGGCCAAGTGGTGTGCACCCTGGACCTACGCAGCGCCGACGCAGCACGCCTTGCTTGGGCTTACCAAGAATTACAAACGCAAGCCCAAGCCATAGCTCACCAGCGCAACATCACGCTGGCCTGGAATCTGGTCCAACAAACCACTCCCGTCACCTGCGACGCCGGCTTAAACACGCTGCTGGCCCACGCCATTGCCGATTCCGGCTATCCGGTAGTGCCGCTGGTCAGCGGGGCCGGCCACGACACGGTGCCCGTTTCGGCGATAGCACCAGCCACGATGCTATTCGTGCGGTGCTATAAAGGCATCAGTCACAACCCCTTAGAAAACGTGGAGCTACCCGACCTAGCGGCTGCGCTGCGCGTAGCCGAGCGTTTTCTTTCCAAGCTTATCACCCACCATTCCTAACCATCCATGGAAATTTCCGCCCTCACCCGTTCCGTCGTCAAGCGCAACCACGCCGTCATCAGCCCCGATGGCTACATCAACAGCAACGTGCCGGGTTGGACCGGCTGCACCGTGAACGTAATTATCAACGAGCAGATGGGTGCGCGGCTGTGCCAAACGCTGATTACGCTACAGGCAGAGGGCCAGCTGGTGGGCACCACGCAGGCGTCGCAGATTTTCTTTTACGTGGTGGCGGGTCAGGTTCAGGTAAGCGTTGGGGGCGAGCAAAAGACCCTGACCACGGGGCAGTTCGTGTACGTACCCATCGGGCAGGAATATCGCTTCGACAGCCCTGCAGTAGGCACCCAACTCCTGACTTTTCACAAGGTATATGAGTTGCTGGCTGGCCACGACGTGCCCGGCGTGCTGTTCGGCGAGAAAGACGACAGCAAGGCGCCCATCTACATGAACGATGAGGCGCTCCGCATTCAAGAACTACTGCCCAATCAGTTGGGCTTCGATATGGCCGTGAATATCTTCACCTACGGCATCGGCGGCCACCTGCCCATGGTCGAAACGCATATCATGGAGCACGGCCTGCTCTACCTGCAAGGCCAGGCCATCTACATGCTCGACCAACAGTGGTACCCGGTCAAGCAAGGCGACTCGATTTGGATGGCGCCCTACTGCCAGCAATGGGCCACCGCCATGGGCAAGGAAAATTCGGTGTACATCTACTACAAAAACGTCAACCGCTTCCCCACAGTAGTGTAACGAAATAGAACGATTGTAGAGACGCGACACTTCGCGTCTCCTCGTTGAACCACCCGGCTAGATTTTCGTGGCGTCAGAGGCAGTAGCGCGAAACTCGGGCTTCACGCTACTGCCCACCTTAGCAACGCCAAGACGCAAAGTCCAACCTCAGCAACGTGGAGACGCGAAGTGTCGCGTTTCTACATTTCGTTGTTATTTCCTGAATATGACCTTATCTGAACTCAATAGTTTGTTTAAGCCAGTAGTAGCCGAGGCCTTAAGCAAGTGTTGTGGCGCGGCGGCTTGGGTGGAGGCCATGGTTGCGGTTTTTCCTGTGGCCGATGAGAAAACGCTGTTGGCACAAGCCTCCAGTATCTGGCACCGTCTAACGCCCGGGGACTGGCGGGAGGCGTTTACTCATCATCCCAAAATCGGGGATATCAACTCGTTGAAAGAGAAGTTTGCGAGTACCAGCACGTGGGCGGCCGGAGAGCAAGCGGCGGTACAGCACACCTCGGAAGCCGTGCTGGAAGCTTTAGCTGCGGGCAATGCGCAGTATGAGGAAAAGTTCGGCTACATTTTTATTGTGTGCGCCACGGGCAAATCGGCGGAGGAAATGCTGGCCTTACTGCAAGCCCGGCTGCCCAACGAGCCCGAGCAGGAAATCCACGTTGCCATGCGCGAGCAAGAGAAAATCACTGAAATCCGCCTGAAAAAGCTACTAGCCGCATGAGCCAAATAACAACGCACATCCTCGACACAACCCGCGGCAAACCAGCCCAGGGCGTTACCATCGCACTCTACAGCCAGCAGGCCGATACCTGGCAGGAGCTAGCCCGCGGCACCACCAATCAGGATGGCCGCCTCGCGGGTTTGCTGCCACAAGAGCAACTGCTGGCGCCGGGCACCTACAAGCTGAAGTTCTTCACGCAGGACTACTTCGATCAACTGGCCGCCACCACCTTTTATCCGTTTGTGGAAATTGTCTTTGCCATCAGCACAGCCGAGCACTACCACGTCCCCCTGCTGCTGAATCCGTTCGGCTACTCCACTTACCGCGGCTCCTGACGCAAGTTTTAGACTTGCTCTTTCGTACTAGAGACTAGAACTAGCTGCCCACTACATTTCAGCTCCTATTCCCCCATATTGCCCCATGAAACTCAGCTTACCAGATTCTGAAAAAGAGCAGCTCCTGCAGCAGCTCGGCGTTGCCAACCGTAAGTTTCAGTTGACCTACCCCGGCGACAAGCCCGACCGGCAACCGGTGCATACCGTGTACGGGGGCGCCAATCTGTTCAAGTCGGATACGTGCGTGCGGATGGGCGACATTGCCTTGAACAACTTGCAAACCTACGCGCCCAACTTTGTGGCGCTGGCAAAGGTACTTCAGCTTAAGGGCCACGAGCACCTGCCCACGCTGGCCAAAGACATCGCAGAACTAACCACGAAGCTGGATGCTCTTACGCCGGAAGAACGCAAGAAAGAGTTTGCCTGGCTGGCGTACTCGGTTTATAACAAGATCATCAAAAAGCTGCAAACCGAGCCTGTTGAGGATTTCCGGATCGACTTTGAAGACGGCTTCGGCAACCGGCCCGACGCGGAGGAAGACGCCACGGCGGTACAAGCAGCCAACGAGGTAGCCGTAGGAATGGAGAAGGGCACCTTGTCGCCGTTCATTGGCATCCGCATCAAGCCATTCACGGAAGATCTGAAGGACCGCGGCGTCCGGACGCTCGACATTTTCCTGACCACGCTGCTGGCCAAGACCGGCGGAAAGCTTCCCGACAATTTTGTGGTGATGCTGCCCAAAGTGACCATCCCGGAGCAGATGACCACCATGGTACGGCTGTTCGAGTTGCTGGAAAAGGCCAACAACCTAACGCCCGGCACCCTGCGCATGGAAACCATGGTGGAAGCCACCCAAATCATCATGGACGAGGAAGGCCGCAACCCACTGATGCGCATCATCCGGGCCAGTGAAGGCCGCTGCATTGCCGCCCACTTCGGCACCTACGACTACACCGCTTCCGCCGGCATCACGGCCCGCTACCAAACCATGGCGCATCCCGTCTGCGACTTTGCCCACCACATGACCAAGGTGGCACTAGGCGGTACCGGCATCTTCCTCTCCGACGGCGCGACCAACGTCATGCCCATAGCCCCACACCGCGGCGACAACCTGAGCTACGAGCAGTTAACGGAAAATCGCGAATCGGTGCACAACGCCTGGCGGCAAGGTTTTCACCACACCACCCACTCGCTCATCAACGGCCTCTATCAGGGGTGGGACCTGAACCCGGCGCAGCTCCCCATGCGCTACGCCGCCACTTACGCCTTCTTCCTGAGCAGCTACGACGACGCGCTGTACCGCCTGAAATCGTTCGTGGAGCGCGCCGCCATTTCCACCCTCACCGGCGACATTTTCGACGACGCGGCTACCGGCCAGGGTTTGCTTAACTTCTTCCTGAAAGCGTTGAACTGTGGCGCCATCTCCGAAGAAGAAATTACGGCCACCGGCCTGACGGTCGAGGAAGTGCACACCCGCTCTTTCTTCCGCATTCTGGAAAACCGCCGCAAGCAGTAGGCAAGGCACCGCTACGTCCGCCTCCGCAACCAAAACAGCTCGGCAACTAGCCCGCTACCTACTCCCACGCTGTAGCAAAGCAAGTCGCTCCACAGGAAGCCATGCCCCAGGCTTCCGAGGATGGTGTGGCGGAGTGCCTCGAGCCAGGGAGCGTGGTAGAGCTGGCTGACTTCGATGGTAAAGGCGAAAAGCAACGCCCCGGCCGCCACGCGGCCACTGGTGCAGCGGGGGCAGCAGAAGCCGAGCAACCAAAAACCCAGCAAGGCCCAAAGTGTATCACCAGCATATGCTGCAACCACCGTGGGTAGAGCAACGGCAAACTTGCGCGAAGCTAAACCCAACAGCAGCGTCAGGCAGATCAGCAGCCCATACGTAGTTCGGAGGCGCGGCGGTGCTGCTTGATGGCGGTGCGGAAGCACAGGTTGAAGTTGGGTTGCCATCAACAAGCAGGAGAAGATAGCCTTACCAAACCGTAAACACCTTGGCTGTGCTTGGTTGCGAATGGGCTGGCATGTTGAAGCAATGTATGTGGAGAGCGTACAAAATTACAAATATACTTTGCAATACAAAGTACTCTGTATAAATTTGCATCGTATCAACCAGCTATAGCGGTTTGGTGCACGGTGTACCCATTGCGGTAGAGACGCCTCGTTGCGTCTCGTCGGTGAACGATGGGCAGGCAGGTGGCGCGGACGAGTAGACGCAAAGAGGCGTCTCGACAAGCGGCTGCACCGTGCACGAAACCGCTATAAACGCAGCTTAGCGTGGGGTACTAAGAGTTGAAGCAACTTTTACACCCTGCGCTGCTGTAGTAAAACCGATGATTTATAACGCGAAAAGCCAGGAGCTTCTGTGCCGCATTACGGCCGCGCTTGTTATCCATTAAGCTTATCAAAAGGAAATTCACTCCATGGAATATTTTGTAGCCCAAGGGTCGGTAGTGCGCGAAATATGGGGCAAAGCCGACACGGTGCTGTTCATTTTTGCCGGCGCCGCCGCTGAGTTTGCTTTAAACAAGGCCGTCGACTGGCTCTACTTCACCGGTAAGCTGCCTGCCGACCCGCTGGCGCGGCTGTTTTCCACCGTCGATTACGCCCGGCAGATTGTATTTGCCGAGCGTCCGGCCGCTGAAAAGGCCATCGACACCATTGCTGCTATTCATGGCGCCGTGGAAGCCAAGCGCGGTATGGCCATTCCCGATTGGGCCTACCGCGACGTGCTGTTTCTGCTGGTCGATTACTCTATCCGCTCGTTCGAGGTGCTGGAGCGCCCGCTAAGCAGCCCCGAAAAGGCGGAAATCTACGACACGTTTCGGCGGGTGGGGGGGCGGATGGGCGTGCCGGGCCTGCCTCCGTCTTACCACCAATGGCTCCCGATCCGGCAGCAGCACCTCGTCCAAAACCTGGAGCACAGCCGTTTCACCGCCGATTTATACCAGCAGTACCGGAAGCACCTAGGCGCTTTGCGCTACGAGTTGCTGCTACAGGCGCAGCGCCTCGTGGTGCCGCCGCGCGTACGGAAGCTGCTCAAGCTAGGCCACCGGACGTGGCTGCCGCTGTTACTTCCCCTCTACCGCCAAACGCAGCATCTAGCAGTCAGCAAATGGGCAAAAGCTGGCCTCTTGCCCGCTGCCTACAAAGACCGGATCATGGCGCTGGACTACCACCCCACCTGAATAAAACCTACAGAACCGTATGCTTCTGCGCAACCCTCTGCGTCTTCTGCGGGCTAAAACCCGTAGGGCGGGTTGGTCGGCCACTTGCTGAAGCTTACATTTAGCTACGCACAAGGGCCTTATCATGTAAGCTCATACGCCAGCGCTTTCTACAGGCAATCAATGCAGTGGTATCAGGAAGAAATAAGACAGCTTGAACAAAAGCCAGTGGTTGAGTCCGATCTACCAAAGGTGGTGTTTTACGGCAGCTCGTCGTTTACGCGCTGGCTAACGCTAGAGCAAAGCTTTCCGCAGGTGCAAGCCGTGAACCTCGCGTTTGGCGGGTCGACGCTGGCGGCTTGCGCCTGGTTTTTCAAGCGCGTAGTGCCCCGGCATCAGCCCGATATGCTGGTGCTCTATGCCGGCGACAATGACTTGGGCGACGGCCGCACCCCCGAAGAAGTGGTGCTTTTCTACGAGCAGTTGCTTACTTGCATCAGAACCACGCTAGGTGAAATCCCGGTGTGTTTTGTTTCTATTAAACTCAGCCTTTCGCGGTTACACCTGCGGGGCAACATCGAATATGCCAACGGGTGTATCAGCCGGCTAATAGCCAACCAAGGCCCGCCCCTTTATTACCTCGACCTATACTACCGCATGCTCGACGAGCGCGGCAACCCCCAACCCACCTATTTCGAGGCCGATGGCCTGCACTTGTCGCCGGAGGGCTACGCCGTGTGGCAGCAGGAAATCAGCACCCAACTGGATAGCATGCTGCAAAACAAGCAGTAAAGGCCATCAGTAGGGTTCCGAGTTATTGTATTTCTATCAACGGAAAGTTTTGCTTTGCTGATGCACCGCGAATACCACGAATGGGAAAGTGCCGCTTTGGGCCGGTCGATGCAGCTTTTGGTTTTTGGCGTAGCCGGGACGCGGGTGCTGCTGTTTCCGACCCGCAAAGCCCGCTTCTACGATTACGAAAATTGGGGCATCGTGGCGGCCCTGCAACCCAAGATAGAAGAGGGCACGCTGCAACTCTACTGCGTGGACAGCATCGATGCGGAAAGCCTGTACTGCCTAGACAAGCCCCCCGTCGAGCGGATTCAACGCCATTTACAGTACGAGCAGTACATCCTAGACGAGGTGCTACCCCTCACTGAAGCCAACAACCCCAATTCCTCCCTACTGGCCGCTGGTTGCAGCATGGGAGCCTATCATGCCGTCAACCTCTCGTTCCGCCACCCCGAACGGTTCAACAAAGTGGTGGGCATGAGCGGCCGCTACGACCTGACGCAGGGCATGGCCACCTTCCCGGATCTGTTCCAAGGCTACGTCGACGAAAACGTGTACCTGAACACGCCCAACCGCTTCATCCCCAACCTCGCCGACGATTACTACTTAGAAGAGCTTCGGCGCCTGGAAATCACGCTGGCCATTGGCACCGAAGATGCCTTTTTACAAGACAACCGATTTTTGAGTGCACAGCTTAACCTAAAGGGAATTCCAAACCAGCTGCACGTTTGGGAAGGAGAAGCCCACAACCCCCTAGCCTGGCGCCATATGGTAAATCTGTACTTGTAGTGGTGAGTCGGTGAAGTTGTGAATTGGTGGGTTTGACGTTGTTATGGCGCCACATGCGCAATCGGCGCCGACTCGCGCCATAACAACGTCAAACTCACCAATTCACAACTTCACAAGTTCACCTTTTCGGCCTGCTGTAGTTGTAGCGGAAATAATCCACGTCCACGTAGCCGGCTTCTGCTTTGTTGTTGTAGCTGTAGAGCCCTAGCCGGTCGCCGCGGTACGATCCCCACGCCATCTGGTAGGGCTGCCCGAAAGGCTTGTAGGTTTTGCCGTCGAGGCTATAGAAGTACTGGCTTTTCCCGTCTAGTCCCCAAGTTGATTTCAGCCACAGGCTGTTGCCCATAAGCGTGGGGCCTGCGGTGGCCTCATTGCCGGTTTTGAATTCCAGCTTGCGGGTGGCACCCTCGCGCACCACGCCTAATGAAGACGAATGAGGAGAAGCAAAATGGCACAAGCCGGCCCGCTGCCCATCGGCCATACCGCGTAGGTCGAGCCGCACAATTACCTCGTTGGTGCTAGTGCGCATGGTGCGTTGCGTAAGTGTGTTGCCGGCTTTTAGCAGATTATCGGGCTCCAGGGGTTGATAGGCGTGCAGGCGCAGCCAGCCTTTCTTTTCCGTCAACGACCATTTTTCGGGGCGGGGCTGGTAGTTCCACTCCCACTGCACGGGCAGCTTTGTATCGTTGAACTCGTCGCTGCTTTGCGGCGTAACCACCGGCGTATTCAACACCGGCTTCTTACCCGACCACGCCATGCGCCCGATACCATCGGGACCGACTTCGCCTAAAATTGGGTAGCCGTCCAGCCACGTGACGGGCAGCAAGCTCATAATGCGGCCCGACCAGTCGCCGGTGCCATGGTGGGTCAGGAAATACCAGTCGCCTTTGGGCGTTTGTACGAGGCCGCCCTGGTTGGGCTCCTTGAACTGTTTTTCGGCGTGGCTGAGTTGGCGGGCAGGCTCGTAGGGACCGTAGATGTTGCGGACCCGCTCCATCATCAGCGCCCGGCCTTCCGCCTTCACCTCACTGAAGAGGTGGTAGTAGTAGCCATTGATCTTGTAAAGCTTGTTGGCCTCACTGCCCTTCGATTGATAAATCACCTTGTCGGACTCGCGCACCAGGTCGCGGCCGTCGGGCGTGAGTTGGAAGAGGTGAATCTTGTAGTTGTCTTTGAAATTCGTTCCAATGAAGTAGCCTTGGCCGTCCTCGTCCCAGAACGGGCAACAGTCGTCCCAGCCCCCTTCCTTCAGTACAGAATGCAGCGGGGTCCAGGGGCCAGCGGCGGTGGGGGCGGTGCTCATGAAGTAGCCTTCGTCGGGCGTGCCGAAGTACACCCAGAACTTGCCCGCGTGGTAACGGATGGCACCGGCCCACACGCCCTTGCCGTAGCGGTTCATCTTGTCCCAATTCAGCTCCGCCCCAATTTGCGTTAGGTCGCTTATCACGTGCC
This sequence comes from Hymenobacter sp., assembly GCF_036387835.1. GTDB lineage: Bacteria > Bacteroidota > Bacteroidia > Cytophagales > Hymenobacteraceae > Hymenobacter. The sequence goes on from NZ_DASVSY010000015.1 coordinate 18,796, forward strand.
CTTTACTGGTCCAGTTCACCATGTCGCGGGAGTGCAGCACCACCATACCCGGCGAAAACTGAAACGTCGAGGATATGGCGTAGTAGTCGTCGCCCACCCGGATGCAGTCCAGGTCGCTGTAGTCGCCGGGCACCACCGGGTTCAGGTAGGTACCCTGGCCTTGGTCGCCCCAGGCAGTCCAGTCGCCCCAGGTGCGAGCAGCCGGGGCGGCTTGGCCGCGGCTGCTGGTGGGCCACAGGAGAACTAGCAGCAGAATAACTAGGGCAGCGCGCATACAGTAGCGAAAAGTAAGTTTCAGCTACTAAAGTATTGGAAGCTGGTCGGGCAACTTTCCTGGTGCACCCTGGTGCTTGCGTTTGGGTATAAATCTTGTTTGTGATTGTAGGTGTAGACCTAACAAGCCTAGCCTTGGGGCATGGCCTTTTTAGATTCTATTTTGCCCGGCGTAGCAGATACGCTAATCCTCCTTGCCCATAGGCACTCATCTGAACTACTTCCCAGCCCTCTGCTGCAGCACTGTTCAAAGAATTCAGAAGTTGGTCGCGCATAGTCTGCGCACGTTTCTCTCGTGCTGCCAAGAACTTCTTGGTGTTTTCTGCTTGCTCTACTGAGCGTTTCTTCTCGGCAGCCTGATACTTAGCGTCATTTGGCCTACCAGAAACTTGAACTTCGCCTACCTGCATATCACCGACCGGAGAGTTAAGAAAGGCATCCACCATATTTGGCTCATCTAGCTTAACACTAGACTGGTTATGAAATGCAGGGGTGAAAGTCATAAAGGCAGATCCGGAAGAAGTAATGGGGCCAAAAAAGAACACCTGCATATAGGTGTACGTCTTCGTCCCGTTAGAAACAGCTACTTGTGCTTTTGCCGACTGAGGAGCCTGACTCAGAGCTATTAACATGAATAATAGTCCCAGTAATTTTTTTTGAAAATTCATAAGTCAGTTGTTATCAGGAAATTAAAACACAATATACATCAGCTTTGTTACTGCCCCTTGGTCTTGAGCACCTGTTTCAACGCCGCCAGCTCGTCTTGAAGCTTGGCCGCGTGTCAGCATCAAAATAGCGCTAATACGCCTAGTTCACTGGAAGCATCAAGCTCCGCAATCATAGCTGCGTGTTCGAAAAGCAACTGCGCAATAAATTGGGTTGATTGATTTCCAGTCCGCAGCATAACTACTTTCGGAGGAAATCCAAATACGCCAGCTAGCCGATAAAAATCCTCGTCGTTCGTAATGATAATTGCTTGTTACTGACGCGCCAGCTTCCATCTCTCCTCATCAGAAGCGGCATTGGGTAAGGCACTCCTGCTTACGTGCACAATCTCAATCGAAAGCTGCGCTAGGCGGCGTACTAAACGATACGATAGATTAGCGTCAAGCAACCACTTCATGCAGCTACTTGGCGGGTACGGCGCTCTATATCGGCAGCAAACGCTAAAGCAGCTCGAATATGCTCCATAGTTAACTCCGGGAAATCTTCCAGAATTTCTTCGAAACTTGTTCCTGAAGCCAGCCAGCTTACTATACCCTGCACAGTAATACGCGCTCCGACAATACAAGGCTTGCCAAAGCGAATCCCGGCATTTAAACTAATGAGTTGGTGCGGAGTGTGCATAGCAAATGTAAAAAGACAGGTAACTTCCTGAACGTCATGCTGAGCGGAGCCGAAGCATCTCGCTAGTGTGGTTATATCATTTAGCACCACAACATCACCACACGAGATGCTTCGGCAAGCCCAGCATGACGGTTCTTTCTGTTTTCTGCTACTCCCGCTTGGTTTTGAGCACTTGCTTGAGGGCAGCCAGCTCGTCGCGGAGCTTGGCGGCTTGCAGGAAGTCCAGCTCTTTGGCAGCGGCTTCCATGGTTTTTTCGGTTTGCTTGATGAGCTTTTCCAGGTCCGGGCGGGTCATCATGGAGATGACCGGTTCGGCGGCAATGGCCAGGGTGCCATCCGTGTCGGGGCCGGCGTAGGCTTGCGCCTCCACGATGCGGTAATCGGAAAGCGAGGTCTGGCCCATGATTTCGGCGTGGCTCTTGCGCACCGTGCGCGGCGTGATACCGTGCTCGTTGTTGTAGGCCAGCTGCGTGGCGCGGCGGCGGTTGGTCTCGTCGATGGCGCGCTGCATGGAGCCGGTCATCCGGTCGGCGTACATGATGACCTTGCCCCGGTCGTTGCGGGCGGCGCGGCCCATGGTCTGGATGAGGCTGCGCTGGTCGCGCAGGAAGCCTTCCTTGTCGGCGTCGAGAATGGCCACGAGGCTGACTTCCGGCAAGTCGAGGCCTTCGCGGAGCAGGTTTACCCCAATCAGCACGTCGATTTCGCCGAGACGCAACTGGCGCAGAATTTCCACCCGGTCCAGGGTTTTCACGTCGGAGTGCACGTAGCTGGACTTGATGCCGAGGCGCTCCATGTACTTCTGCAATTCCTCGGCCATGCGCTTGGTGAGCGTGGTTACCAGCACCCGGTCGCCCATTTTCACGCGGTTGTCCACCTCGTCCAGCAAGTCGTCAATCTGGTTCACCGAAGGCCGAATGTCGATTTCCGGGTCCAGCAAACCCGTGGGCCGGATGATCTGCTCGACTACCACGCCGTTGGCCTGCGTCAGCTCGTAGTCGGCGGGCGTGGCACTCACGAACACGGCTTGCTGGTACATGCTCTCGAACTCGTTGAAGGTGAGCGGGCGGTTATCCAACGCGGAAGGCAGGCGGAAACCGTACTCGATCAGGGCCGTTTTGCGGCTCCGGTCGCCGCCCCACATGGCCCGGATTTGCGGCATGGTAGCGTGACTTTCGTCGACTACCAGCAGGTAATCGTTGGGAAAATAGTCGAGCAGACAGAACGGACGACTGCCTGGGTTGCGGCCGTCGAAGTAGCGCGAATAGTTCTCGATGCCCGAGCAGTAGCCCAGCTCCCGAATCATTTCCAGGTCGAATTCGGTACGCTCCATGATGCGCTTGGCTTCGGAGTCGCGCCCTTCCTTCTCGAAGTAGGCGTGCTGCTGCACCATGTCGAACTGAATTTCCTTGATGGCCTGGTTGAGCGTGTCCTTGCCCGTCACGAAGAGGTTGGCCGGGTACAGCGTCACCGACTTCTCGTCGGCCAGCTTCTTGCCACTATTCGGGTCGATGCGGTGGATGGCCTCAATTTCGTCGCCGTAGAAGAAGATGCGGTAAGCATAATCGGCATAGGCCGGGAAGATGTCCACGGTGTCGCCCTTTACCCGGAACGAGCCGCGGGTGAATTCCATTTCGGTGCGCGAGTACAGAATCTGCACAAACTGGTAGAGCAGGTTGTTGCGCGAATACCGCAGCCCCGGCGCCAGGTAAATCACGTTTTTGCTGAACTCCTCGGGGTTGCCAATACCATAGATACACGACACCGACGCAATAACAATCACGTCGCGCCGGCCGCTGAGCAGCGTGGACGTGGTGTGCAGCCGCAGCTTCTCGATTTCTTGGTTGATGGCCAGGTCTTTCTCGATAAACACGTCGGTGCTGGCAATGTAGGCCTCGGGCTGGTAGTAGTCGTAGTAGCTGATGTAGTACTCGACGGCGTTGTTGGGGAAGAACTGCTTGAACTCGCCGTAGAGCTGCGCGGCCAGGGTTTTGTTGTGGCACAGCACCAGGGCCGGCTTGCCAGTTTCGGCAATGACGTTGGCCATGGTGAAGGTTTTGCCGGTGCCCGTGGCCCCGAGCAGCACCTGGGCCGGCTCGCCGTTGTTCACACCTTCTACTAGCTGCTTGATGGCCGTGGGCTGGTCGCCGGTGGGCTTGAATTCCGAGGTAAGCTGATAGTCCATACGAGGTAGTTTGGCTGCACTGAGCGGAAGTTAGCGAAAAGGTCAGCCGATGATAACTGTATTAGCAAAGCGGAGGTTTCCTGGCAAACAAAAAAACCCGTCCGGGTTGCGGACAGGTTTTCGAGAGTGTGGTGTGGAATGGCGAGTTATTGACGGGTAAGGCGCAGAGTAGCCGTTCTAATTGGCAAAGGCGCCGAAGCAACGGGATACGGGTCAACGGCCGTGAGACAGAGCCAATACGGAACGGCATCGAGCACCACCGCGGCCGAATCATTTTGGCAGGCGCCAAGACAAAGATCAGCTGCTTGCATAGTGCCTGCTTTGTCGCGCAATTCTACGTTTACGTTGGCTTGGCCGCCCCACACACAAGTTACATCGGAAGGGCAGCGCGAGTCGGCAATGTTGGTTACGGTGAGTTGCACGTCGGTACCCACGGCCTTGACGGTGGTGCTTTGCTTGTTTTGCAGCTTGATGGTTTGGTCGAGCGCGGCTACTTGGTCTGAGTCTTTTTTGCTGCACTGCATCAACCCTAGTAATCCCCAAATGGCTAAAAGAAACAGGAGCGTTTTCATAGTTAGTAAGAGTGTGGCTTGAACATCGACTGCTATTCTTCAACGCGGCGTAATCAGCGCGGGTCGCGCCAAACAAGAACTGGATCGGTGGCGTTAGCTTTGAAATCGGGGCAGCGGCCGTCTCCCTTGTCGGCGAGGCCGCCGCTGGCCGCGCACAGCACTGTGCCGCAGCTGTCGAACAAGTAGTTGAGGGGAGCTGTGCTATTGGCACTCACAGGGCTACCGCCCGTTACCAGGTATACGGTTTGCCCCTGATACGTGTACTGCGTGATTTCCGCTACGGGGGTTCGTTTCGGCTCCTGGCTGAGTTGCTGGATGAGGGTATCCGAAAACTTACCGGAGCAGTCTGCCGGGTTCATGCTCTCATCGGCATCTTTGCTGCACCCACCCGTAGTTCCGAGCAAGAGCAGCGAGGCCAGTAGAAAGGTAAAAATTCGAATCATGCGGTTGCTTGCTTGAAAAACCCTTGTTCGTGCCTTACGGAGCGGTTGGCGTGGGCTTGTGGCTGTTGAACTCCACGCTGGCTTCCAGGCCTACACTATACGGGCGGCGTTGGCTAAGTACTCCCTGACCTGGGCTGCTGTTGAGGGTAGTAAGGCCCAGCTCGGCGGTCGGACCAACGACCGCGCTCCAGGTGGCATTGGCTGGCTGGTAGCGCACCCCGGCCCCGCCCCGCACCGAGGCCTGCACTTTGCGATAAGGCGAATCGGTGGAAGACAACGAGTACCGGCGGGTGGTTTCCGAGCTGGCAGTTGAAGTATTCACACGAGTGTTGCCTAAAGAATAGTCTTGCAATTCCGATTTGGTACTCAGCAACAAGCCAACGGCCGCTCCTACCTTGGCATAGAGTGAAGTGCCGGACCGCTGGGAACCGTAGCGTACCTGCATAGGCACTGCGACCGTACGGTAACGGTAAGACGTTTTGCGCAAAGCAGCAGGAGCCGCTACAGCAAGACCGTTGTTATACGCACTATTACTAAACAAAGCGGCTACTCCCTGGTTCACCTGCTGGCCATCCAAAAAGCCGTAGCTGGTGGCGGAAGTGGCCGTCTGCTGGCCAGCTTCCACCCCTGAAGTAAGCGTCAAGCGCTTGTTGAGGGTATAGGCCGCCGTGAAGGCCACGCGCTGGCTCAGACCGGCACGCAGGTTGCGGCGGTATTCGGTTTCGGCATCTTCCTGGTAATAACTGCGCAATGCGTTGCTCACTAGGTTGGCTTGATCGGCATAGGCATAGGCAACTTGCCCATTGATTTTGGAGAAGTCGACGTTGGGGTTGTACGAGGCGCCGGCGTAGCTACCACCCAGGCGCAGCCGGCGCCACAGCTTCGTGGGAGGCGTTGGGGTTTGGTCTTGTGTTGCTGCCAACGCGCCGATGGCAGGCTGTGGAACCGAGCGCAAAGAAGCCTTGAGCGTATCGGGGCGGGAGCCAAGCCAGCCGCCCCGCAAGCCAGCAAAACGCGGTGCCATGCTATTCCAGTCAGCTACCGCCGAACTACTTTCGGCAACGGGGTAGTTGCTACCAAACTGCGCAGACAGCAACCCCGTGCCCCCCGTTGCATATTGGGTTCCGGCAAATCCGGGGTCTGTCACGGCGGCATAGCGGCTACCAGCACTGGAAGCCTGTATGGCACGGGCCGGCTTATAGGCGTCAACGCCTGCATTGTCGCTAACTGTAAGGGTTGGATCGAAAATATTGGCTGGGGCAGCGGCAACGTTTTCGTTTTGAGCTACTAATTGCTGTTCGGTTGGGTTAATTCGCGTCGCACTCGAAAGCAGCGAGGCGCTTTCGGTAGTTTCAGAACCTGCGTTGGTGCCATCGGTATCCGGAGCGGCAGTTGTAGAGGCCAGTGCGGGTTGGCTGTCAGTGGTGGCGCTGGAGCCACTGGCTGCCCGGCGTGTTGCCAGACCTGCGCCTGCGGGAGTTTGCCGCTGGTGCAGCAGTGCCCAACTTCCCAGACCAAGGAAGAATAGCAGGCAGGCGGCGGCCACCCAGCGGTGCACGCTCAGCCGCCGACGGTACGTGTCGTTTTGTTGAACAAGCAGCTCGTGGTCGAGTTGCTCCCAGAGGCTGGCACGCGGCGTCACCTCGGCCTCCGCGAACTTCTGTCGAAACAGATGCTCTAGGTCGCCGGTAGGCCGGGGGTCAGGGGTGGTATTAGGTGCGGAAGTGGCCATGGTTGGATTGCGCGTCGAGACGCTCGATTTTCGACTTCAAAATTGCCCGAGCCCGGGAATATTGTGATTTACTGGTGCCTTCGGAGATGCCAAGCATCTCCCCTATTTCTTTGTGGCCGTATCCTTCGATAGCAAATAAGTTAAATACCATACGGTAGCGGGGTGCCAGCTCCTGCACCATGGCCAGAAGATCCTCGAAACCATAATTGGCCAGGGTAAATTCCTCGCCGGCAAGCTCTTCGGGATATTCGCCCTCACTAACCGCCACCAACGGCGCGTTGCGCTGGTGCTGCCGGAGCGCGGCATTCACCATGATACGACGAATCCAGAACTCCAGCGGACATTCGCGGCGGAAGCTGCTTAGGTTGCGGAACACGGTGACAAATCCTTCCTGCAGCACGTCCTCGGCCTCGAAAGTGGTTTGGGCGTAGCGCAAACACACCGCCATCATACGGCCCGAAAACCGTTCATAAAGGTGCTTCTGCATGAGGCGGCTGCCGGCCAGGCAACCGTCGATTAGTTCGGCCTCGCTGAGCTGAGAAGGCGGCGTAAGTTGGCGCACAGGAGGAGCGGGCGAAGTGAAAGCCTCAGTCGAAGACGCCGGCGCACCGGCAAACAACCCCCGCAACCCAGTGGCGGGTCGCAGAGCCGAAGAGGAAAGCGCACTCACCGGCATACCCGACCTGCGGGGTCGAAACCGTGTGCCCTTGCAGACCACGCCTCCTGCTGGAGCCGCGCGTACTGGACGTATATAAATTGCATAGGCCGCTAACTAAGCTAAACAAGTTACTTAAAGCTGGCCTTACCGAGGCGCAGCTACAACCAGAAGAGCCTGCTTGTGCCCCCAACGGTTGCATGAGCTGCGTTGTGTGATAGAAATATTTTAGAAAAGGCTTTTCAGCCAGGCGGTTGGCAGAAAAACAATTGCGGCAAACCAACGTAAACGCTTTATAATGTACCTACATTGATTCGTATGCGAGTTTCTCGCTTGAGTTTGTAGCTAACGCTACTTTCTACCGGACGCTTTCTTTTCACCTCCCTAAATCAGCTACATGAAAACCCTAATCGTCTTTTATTCCACGTATGGTCACATCTACAAACTGGCAGAAGCCATAGCAGAGGGCGCCCGCGAAGTGGAAGGCAATGAAGTGGTAATAAAGCGCGTACCCGAGACTTTGTCGCAGGAGATACTCGACAAAACTGGAGCAACCGGAGCGCAAAAAGCCTTCGAGCATGTACCAGTTGCCACTCCGGAAGAACTAGTTGAGTACGACGCCATCATCTTCGGCACTCCCACCCGCTACGGCAACTTGTGCGGCCAGATGCAAGCCTTCATGGACAGCACCGGCGGCTTGTGGGCCAGAGGGGCGCTGGTGGGGAAAGTGGGTAGCGCATTCGTGAGCACGGCTACGCAGCACGGTGGTCAGGAAACCACGCTGCGGGCTTTTCACACCGAACTGCTGCACCACGGCTTTGTAATTGTGGGCCTGCCCTACGCTTGGCAAGGTCAGATGGGCCACGAAGAAGTAACAGGCGGCACTCCTTACGGCGCCAGCACGGTAACCGGTGGGCAGGGTGAGCGGCAACCTAGTGCTAATGAGCTAGAAGGCGCCCGCTACCAGGGTCGTCACACGGCGGAAATTGCAAAAAAGCTGTCCGTAAAATAAAATCGCTAATTTAGCATTTGAATAATAATTAATAGTATTCGTTCCGCACACCATTGCAACATTGTCCAGCCACTCTTTATCAGGGTGGCTGGTACTTTTTAGGGCTATTTCACTTGAAAAGTTAAGTAGCCCTTTCTGTATTTACTTGGCAGTAAACTACGCTTCAAGAGGTTAGCTTTTGCTTTACAGCTGCTGATACGCCCGAATGAGCGCCGCAAACGACTCGCGGTAGGTGTCGCCGATAGGAAGCAAGCGGCCTGCTACCTGCACCTTACCCCGCTCCACATGCTCAATGCGGCTCAGGGCCACCAAATACGACTTATGAATGCGGGCAAACCGCTCGGGCGGCAGCACCTCCTCTGTCCGCCGAAACGACTGCAACGTGAGCACCTTACCGGCGGTGGTATAAATCATAAGGTACTCCTTCATGCCCTCGATGTAAAGGATATCGTCGAAAGCCACCCGTTGCAATCGGTGTTCGTTCTTCACAAACATGGCATCTGGCGCTGTGGCTGGCACCTCGGGGCTGACAACGGGCGCCGCTTGGCCTACGCCAGGCACCGGTATTGACGAGTTGATTTGCTGGCGCACTTTCTGCACCGCCAACACAAACCGTTCGAAGGCTATGGGTTTAAGCAAGTAATCGGCGGCGTTGAGCTCATAGCTGCGCACGGCGTATTGGTCGTAGGCTGTAGTGAAAATGATACGCGGCCCGGGCTGCGGCAGCAGTTGTGCCAGCTGCACTCCCGTGAGCCGGGGCATATGAATGTCGAGAAACACAATATCGATCTGGTTTTCCTGCAGAAAAGCCAAACCAGCCAGCGCATCATCGAACTGTGCTTTCAGCTCCAAGCCTGGTATTTGGGCGCAATAATCTGCCAACAATTCCAGGGCCAGAGGTTCATCGTCGAAAATAGCGCAGGTCATATAGTGAAGTTGTGGGTTCGATATTCTAAATCGAGTTGAAAAGGGTCTTTTTCCAAAAGAGCGTCCTGCTTGATCTGGCGTCCGCACAGCCGAAGTCGAAGTGTCTCGCTAGGGTAGTATATACTTTTACAACCTCAGCCCGCGAGATGCTTCGGCTGCGCCTCTGCACGACAGGCTAGAATTTTAAGACATAGCCTAATGCTACAAGAGGTACCGTAACCTACTACCCCGCCGCTTCACCGCAACAACACCAGCGTCACGCGGTGCTGGTCGGCAGAGGTTTGCACGTCGAGGGAGTAGCGGCCGGGATACAGCAGCTCTAAGCGGCGGCGCAGGTTTACGAGGCCAACGCCACCGGGCTGATCGGGCAGTTCCCGGGCGGCGTCGGCCGAGGCTACGCGGTTAAGCACGGAAAAGCGTAACAGGCCATCAGGCGCCAAGCTCAGCGAAATATGAACGGCGACGGGGCGGGCCGTCAGGTCGCCGTGCTTGAAGGCATTCTCGACTAAGGGCAGCAGCAACAGCGGCGCAATCGGGTGGGCACAGTCAGGCGCAGAGCCCGTCACCTCCAGGCAAATAGCGTCTTGCGCGGCAGCCGGCAAGCGTAGGCGCTGCAAGTCGAGGAAGCTGCGCAAATGGGCTAGCTCCCGGCTCAGTGGTACGGTGTCGGTGCTGCTTTCATAGAGCAGGTAGCGCATGATTTCCGAGAGGCGCAACACCGCTTCGGGGGCTTTATCAGACTTCCTGCTCGTGAGCGAGTAGATGTTGTTGAGCGTGTTGAACAGGAAATGAGGGTTGATTTGGGTTTTAAGCATCGCCAGCTCTGTTAGTAGCTGCTGACGCTCCTGTTCCCGGCGGTTGCGCTGCCCGCGCATATAGTCGCCGGTGATGCGCAGAGCCGAGCTAAGAAAAATACTCATTAGAGCCATTATCCCATAGGGTACTATCATGCTAGCAACTTGCTCTTTACTATGCGCGTCTTCGGCTGCGCCTTTCACTACCAACGAAACGCCAAAACGCAGAGGAATATAGGCTAGCAGCAGCAAGAGCACCCCGGCAACGTAAGGCCACAGCCGCCCCCGGCTCAGGGTGCGCGGAATCAGTACCATCCAGTTGGTGTAGAATACAGACGCGGACAAAGCATCGGTAAGGGCGGCGCGCAGCAGAAATTGCTGTAGCTCCAAATGGCTACCGAACTTAGTCGGATTGTAAAACAGCATTAGCCCGTCGAAGAACAAGAGTATCCCCCAAAACAGCGCGTGTACCCACAGAGGCACCCCCGCTTCTTCTGAGCGCGGCCACCAATCGAGGCGCGCCATAATACGCCGCTGCTTTTGCTGGCTGCTTGGGTGGATAGCCACTGAAACCGTCGGCGAAGAAGAAAGTAAAGTTTGCATCCGGGAAGATAGAAAACGCCTCGCCCCTGCGCATCTGCTTTCAACCAACTCCCCATTCGGCAGCGGGAACATTCAGGTTTTAGCCCTTAACTGCCCATCCTGCGTGCTTGCCCGCCATAGCTGCCTTGCTGCGTTGTTGACCAGGTAGGAGCGGCTGTTGAGCCGCCAAAGCAACCAGTTAGTTGAATAGGGGAACTACTATACACGCCAGCCTTTAGGTTTGCGGCTGTCTTCCTATTCCACCTGCCTTATGTCAGCAACTCTTCCTCTGCTCGAAACCCGGGCCCTTTCGTTCTGCTTCGGCAAGCGCCCTATTTTGCACGATGTCAACCTGCGGGTGGAACCGGGCAGCATCTACGGTTTTTTGGGACCAAATGGGGCCGGCAAGAGTACTACCATGCGGCTACTGCTTGGGTTGCTACGGCCCGCGGCTGGCTCGGTGCACCTTTTCGGCCACGATTTGGCGCGGCACCGGGTGGCGTTGCTGAGCCGGGTGGGCGCCCTCATCGAAAACCCCTCGCTCTACGACCACCTCACGGGCCGCGAAAACGTGGAAGCCACCCGCCGCCTGCGCGGCATAGCGCCGGGCCGTACCGCCGAAGTGCTGGCCCTGGTCGGCCTCACCGACAATGCCCACCGCCCGGCCCGCGAGTATTCCTTGGGCATGCGCCAACGTTTGGGCCTAGCCATTGCCCTGCTCTCCGACCCCGACCTGCTGCTGCTCGACGAACCCACCAACGGCCTCGACCCCAACGGCATCATGGACATGCGCAAATTGCTAGGGCAGCTGCGCGAGGAGCACGGCAAAACCATCGTGGTCAGCAGCCATCTCATCGGCGAAATCGAGAAGGTGGCCACCCACGTGGGCGTGATTCAGGAGGGCTGCCTGGTATTTCAAGGCAGCCTGCCCGACCTGCAACAGCTGCAAACCGGTCGGGCGCGGCTGGTGCTCGAAACCGCCTGCGCCGAAACCTGCCGCAACCTGCTTCCGCGCTTGCTAGCGGGCGCCACCGTGGTAGGGCCGGGTACGCTCTGGTTGCCCTGGCTCTCGAAAGAGCACACCGCCGAACTAGCCACGGCGCTAGTAGCCGCCGGGCAGCCGTTGTACGGCCTGCGTCTGGAGCAGCCTAGCCTGGAAGACACCTTCCTCCACCTCACCGAGGCCAAAGGTGAATTCGTGAAACAAGCTTAACGGTATTCAACGCTTCTATCAGCAGTCCACCATGGAATCCACTCTTTCCCCTCTCGACTTCCCTGTGCTTCCCGCGGCTCCGTCGGCCCTTACGCAGCTCCGCCGTACCCTGGCCGCCGATGCGCTGAAGCTCCGGCGCACGGCCGCACTGCGCCTCACCTTGTTTAGCGGCGCCCTGCCCGTGCTGCTGACTTTTATGATTTTCTTGTTCAAGGGCCACTTACTTATGAAAGACGGCGGCGACCCATGGCCCCGGTTTATTAGCATGGCCTGGCAGACTGCTGGCACCTTACTGCTCCCACTGTTTGTGGTGCTGCTCACGAGTTTGGTGGTGAACATCGAAACCAAGGCCACTGCCTGGAAGCACCTGTACGCGCAGCCCGTCGGGCGCGGGGCGGTGTTCGGCTCGAAGCTGCTCCTGATTCTGATCTTGAATGCGTTGGGGCTACTATTGTTTGTGGGGCTGATGCTAGGCGCCGGCGCACTGCTGACAATGCTGCAACCCAAGCTAGGGTTTCAGGTGCATCCTGTGCCTTTGGTGGCGGTTGGCTGGATGCTCATGCGCACCTACGTGGCCACGCTCGGGCTGCTGGCCGTGCAATATAGTGTGAGCTTGTATTGGCGCTCATTTGTGGTGCCCGTGGGCGTGGGAATGGGAGCTGTGGTAGCCACTATTGCGCTGCTCCAATGGGAGCACGCCGACAAAATCCCATATGCGGCCCCACTAGGTACTGCTGTTTCCATGAAAATGACTAAAACCGGCATCGAGGTGGCGCACGAACTGGCAAAACACGAATGGTACAGCTTGGCCTGGTTTGGCGGGGCACTGCTGGTAGGCTACCTGCTCCTCTACCGCCGCAACGTGACCAACTAAGATCAGTGGAAAGTAGCGCGGAAGCCGCAGGAAATCCTATGGCTTCCTGTGGCGTCCGCGCTACTTCTCTTGTTTACGTAACCTGACGCGCCAAAAATTTCCGGTTTGTTTTCCTGAGTGTGCTGCAACGCCAGAAAGACGCCAGTGTCCTTATCCGCCATCAAATATTAACACATATTTATTCGTTGATGCCCTAAATTGTGTTGATCTATCCTCTCTATTATAAGCAGTTAAGTTTCTGCTTGCCTTTGCAACAAGGCGCCCCCCTCTACCACCCGCCGAACCGATTGATTAGGCAGCCACAACTGCCAATCCGAGGATGTCACTTTTGCTGAGGGTGCAACCTGCTCTGCGCCCTTAGCGGCCGGCAACCTCGTCCTTTTCGACTTCGGGTGTAATGCTTTTTCTCTCTCACCGATTACTTGATCGGCGCCGGGCTATAGTGCGCCGCCGCTAGACCTTTCTCAGCTCTATTTACAGCTACATGAACAAACTGTTATTTACTTCACTAGGTCTAGCCGGTTTGCTTGCTGGCGCCGAAACTGCCTCCGCCCAAACCACGCCGCCAGCGGGCACGCCCCCGGCAGGCGCCCGCCCTGCTGCAACACCGGGCGCCGCAACTCCCGCCCCGCGCCTGGCTTTGCCCGAAACGCCCAAGGGCGCAGGCCGCGTGACGGGTACGGTGCTCGATGCCGCCACCAAGAAGCCCGTTCAGTTTGCCACCGTGGCGTTGCTGCCTGCTACGGGCGAGAAACCCATCGACGGTACTGCCGCCGACGAGCGGGGCCGCTTCGTGCTGAAAGGATTGGCGCCGGGCTCCTACCGCGTGCAAGTCAGCTTTTTGGGCTACGGCAACCAAATGGCGAACGTAACCGTGACCGATGGCACCACCGACCTCGGCAACCTTGCCCTGACGGCCACCACCCAAAAGCTAGGCGACGTAACTGTGACCGGCGAGCGGGACATTATCGAAACCAAGCCCGACCGGATAGTTTACAACGCGGAAAAAGACATTACCAACTCGGGCGGTACGGCGGCCGACGTGTTGCGCAAAGTACCGCTGGTCAACGTCGACCCCGAAGGCAAAGTGGAGCTGCGAGGCACGTCCAACGTGCGCGTGCTGATCAACAACAAGCCGTCCAGCATTGTGTCTAGCTCGGTGGCCGATGCTATCAAGCAGATTCCGGCCGACCAGATCAAGAGCATCGAGGTAATTACGACGCCCTCGGCCAAGTACGACGCCGAAGGCACCGGCGGCATTATCAACATCATTCTCAAGAAAAACAACCTAGAGGGCGCAAACGGGAGCGTAGGGCTGGCCGCAGGCACGCGCAATTCCAACGCTAATGGCTCGGTAAACTACCGCAAAGGCAAAGTTGGACTAACTAGCTCGATGAGCGGCTTTGCTTTCTACAGCCCAAGCCGCAACAACCTGACGCGCTACCTCAAAAACCCGGACGGCACCGAGGACAAGGCGCTGGAGCAGGAAGGCGACGGCAATAGCTTAGGCGGCGGTGGTTTCGGGCGCTTGGGCCTCGACTACGACCCGGCCAAGTACCACAACCTCACGCTAAGCGTGCAAGCTAACCGCTTTGCCAACTCGGGCGACAACCGGCAGTTCAATAACCTGATTCTGCCCCTGCAAGCCGCCAACCAGTTCACGCGCGACACCGACCGGAAGTCCAGCTCGCAGAGCTACGACGCGAGCGGCTCCTACACCCGCACCTTCGAAGACAAGCGCCGTGAGTGGAGCCTGCTGGCGCAGCACACCCGCAACCGCAACGTCCAGGACTACGACCTGTCGCAGTACGAAGGCCGCACGCAGATTGCTCCTATAAGCTACCAGGAGCAAAGCGACAACCTTTCGCGCAACCTCGAAACCACGCTGCAAACTGATTACGCGCATCCTTTCTCGGAAAACTCGTTGCTGGAAACCGGCGTGAAAGCCATTATGCGCCGCGTAAGCAGCGACTACGACGTGTACGACGGCCTCGACCTGAACTACAACCCGGCGCGCTCCAACCTCTTCGACTACAACCAGGATGTGGTGTCGGGCTACGGCACGTATGGGTTTTCGGCTACCAAAAAGCTGAGCTTCAAGCTCGGGGCACGGGTGGAAAGCACCCGCATCAGAGGCTCGTTTGAGCAGCGGCAGAGCGAAAACTCGGGGGTGTCGCAGAACTACACCAACCTGCTGCCGAACCTAAGCTTGAATTACCAGCCGCAAAACCCGAAAAAGCCGGGGCAGTCGGTGCGGTTGGCGTATTCGCGCCGCATTCAGCGCCCGCAGATCTACTACCTCAACCCCTTCGTTAACGCCGCCGATACGCTCAACATCAGCTACGGCAACCCCGACCTGGAACCCGAATTGACGGATAGCTACGAGCTGAACTACACCACGTTCATTAAGAGCTCGACGCTGAACCTATCGGCCTACAACCGGCGCACGGGCAACGCCATTGAGAGCGTGCGTTTCATCGACCGGAACGGGGTTAACAGACAGACGTTCTTCAATATTGGCCGCAACATCACGTACGGCATGAGCGTGTATGGCTCGGTGAAGCCGGTGCCCAAATGGACTTTAGGCGGCAACGTGAACGTGTACTACGTGTCGTTGGAAAGCCCTGCCCTCTCGTTCGGCGACGGGAGCATCAACACCTCGGCCTACTCCAACGACGGGGTGATGTACAACCTGAACCTGAACTCCAGCTACAAGTTCGAGAAAGGCTACAGCTTGCAGTTCTACGGGGGCCTGAACTCGCCCCGCGTGCAGCTGCAAGGCAAGCAAGCCGCCTGGACGTACTACTCGCTCGGCTTCCGCAAGCAATTCCTCAAGGAAAAAGCCGACATCACCCTCAACGCCGACAACTTCCTGACGGCCACCCGCAACCTCAGCACCACCTTCGACACCGACCAGTTCCGGCAAGACGCCAACTACTACATCTACCTCCGTAGCGCCCGCCTGGCCTTCAACTACCGCTTCGGCAAAGTCACCACTCAGCCCCAACGTCAAAAGCGCAGCATCCGCAACGACGACACCAAACAAGGCGAAAGCGGCCAAGGACAGCAATAGGTGAAATTGTGAAGTTGTGAGTTGGTGAATTTGACGTTCAAGCGGCGCGGAAGGGAGGTGGTACCACTATCGTTGAACGACATTATTCGGAGCAGCAGCGAGCAGCCATCAGCAACGATAGTGGTACCACGAAGCCATCCAGGCGAGTCGTGGTACGACTCCGCCTACGCCATTCGCGCCAATGGAACATCAAATTCACCAACTCACAACTTCACCATCTCACCATCTACACCCGCCCGTGGTAGCGGAGGTGTTCGAGGAAGGCTTCGCGGTAGGTTTCGCCGATGGGCAGGGAGGTGCCGTGGACTTGCACGCGGGTGCGCTCCACAAACTCGAGGTGGCGCAGGCTGATGAGGTAGGACTTGTGGATGCGGACGAACCGGCCCGGCGGTAGCAGCTCCTCCAATCCCCGAAACGACTGCAGGGTCAGCAGCTTGCCGGCGGCAGTGTACAGCATGAGGTATTCTTTCTGGCCTTCGGCGTAGTACAGGTCGGCTACCAGCACCCGGCGCAAGCGGTTGTCTTGCCGGACAAACAAGGCGTCGTTGAGATTTTCGGCGGGCTCGGCAGTTGCGCCCGCGCCTACCGGGGCAAGAGCGGCACGGGCCCGGTGAGTTGCCAACACAAACCGCTCGAACCGGATGGGCTTAAGCAGATAATCGAGGGCGGGCAGGTCGTAGCTTTCGGCGGCATACTCGGCGTGAGCCGTAGTGAAGATAATGCGCGGCGCGGGGACCGGCAGCAGTCGCGCCAGCTGCAACCCAGTAAGGCGCGGCATATGGATATCAAGAAATACGATATCCACGGGGTTGTCTTGCAGGAATTCCACGGCGGCCAATGCCTCCCGAAACTGACCTTTCAAAGCGAGGAAAGGCACCTGCGCGCAGTACTCAGCCAGCACGTTCAAAGCCAGGGGCTCGTCGTCGACTATGGCGCACGTGAGAGGGCGGCGAATAGGTGTGGTTTCCATGGAAGGCAAGGTAAACAAGAGTCGATAGGCGAGCTTGTAGCGGCGGGGTACCCCGCCGCTTACAATTGCACTTCCAGCTGCACATGATATTCGGTGGGGGTAACCGCTACACTGAGGCCATGGCGGTCAGGATACAGCAGTTCCAAGCGGCGGCGCAGGTTCACTAAGCCTACGCCACCGGGCGCCGTTGGCGTAGCGGCGTTACTGGTGCAATAGTTCAGCACCGAAAACAGCAGGCGGCCATCGGGTTCCAGCTGCAAATGCAGACGGGCCACCAAGGGCCGGGCGGCCAGGTCGCCGTGCTTGAAGGCGTTTTCGACCAGCGGCAACAGCAACATGGGCGGCAGGCGGCGGGCATACTCCGCCCCGGGCGGCAGCAATACGGTGAACGGCAAAGCCTCGTCGGCTTCGTCGGGGGGTAGGCGCAGCAGCTGCAAGGCCAGGAAACCGCGCAGGTGTTGTATTTCGTGCGCCAGGGGCACCAGGTCGTCGGTGCTGTCGTAGAGCTGGTAGCGCATCAGCTCGGCCAGCCGCATTACGGCTTCGGGGGCTTGGGGCGAGGCTTGCAGGGTGAGGGAGTAGATGTTGTTGAGGGTGTTGAAGAGGAAGTGCGGCTGCAGCTGCGTTTTCAGCAACGACAGTTCGGTGCGCAGGTGCTGGCGCTCCAGTTCCCGGCGGTTTTCCCGCTGGTGCAGGTAGTCGCCAGCCAGGCGCAGGCCCGCGCTCAGCAACAGAATCAGGCCGCCAAGCGGGAGGTGTAAGGTTAGCAGCAGTTGCATCTGCGCCACCAGATTCAGCTGAAGCCGCCCTACCTGCACGCCCTCCGCCAACACCACGCTCAGGCCCGCCCGCATCAGCGCAAACAGCAGCAACGCCCCCACTACGGCGCCCAAGTAAGCCAGGCTACGCCGGGGCTTGAACAGCCGGGGCTGCAGCACCAGGTAATTCACGTAAAACAAGGCGCAGTCGAGCAGGTCGGCCAGCAGGGCATTGCGCCAAAACAGGGCGGCATTTTGGGGCGCCGTGTAGTAGAGGCCGGCGCGGGTAAACCAAAGCTGCGCATCGGCATAAACCAGCAGCCCTAGCCACACCAGATGCGGCCACGGCAGCCGTACGCGCCAAGGCACAACCGGAAAACGGGCGGAAACAGCTACAGGCATAACGACGACAGTTGCCGCGAAGCAATGCTTCGCTTCTTGCCGGCAAAGTAGCTATTCATCGAACAGCCGGGCCGTTTTTTCAACCACTGCCCGCTCTGCTTTCAACCAGGCCTGCTTTTCAAGCCACCAAAGCCGCGAAGCATTGGTTGGGCGAGTGGTACTATTCCGCGCAGCAGTTCGTGAACCACTCACCGCTGAACGAGCGGTACTAACAGGCTCTAGCTTGGTGAGTCGTAGAACAGAATAGTACCCGAAGCGGCGCTTCGGTTTTTGCACGGC
>NZ_DASVSY010000016.1:0-49162 GCF_036387835.1 Hymenobacter sp.
TACAGCCTCCAACATCGTGACGCCTGCTCGAAACGGGTCGTTCAACGACGAGACGCGAAGTGTCGCGTCTCTACACCGTTCACGAAACGGCTATAAGGCAAAACTGGATCGGACGTAGTTTGAAGAATGGTTACTGTACACTCACCGTGGCCCTGAATTCGCTCGGCGCCTTACCTCAGGGCGCAAACACCACCCGCATACATTCGTCGGTTTTGTGCTTGAACATCTGGTAGCCTTCCTGGCCGCGTTCCAGGGGCCAGCGGTGCGTGAGCAGGTAAGCGGGGTCCACGTCGCCGCGCTGCACGTGCTCCAGCAGGCGCGGAATGTACTTTTGAGCATGCATCTGGCCCATACGGAAAGTCAGCGCCTTGTTCATGGCGGCGCCCATAGGCAGCTTATCGATGTAGCCACCGTACACGCCCACAATCGACAGCGTACCACCTTTGCGGCACGCCAGAATAGCCTGGCGCAGCACATGGGGCCGGTCGGTTTCTATTTTGAGCTGCTGCTTCACGAGGTCGTAGTAATGCAGCGCGCCGGGCGTATCCGCTTCCTGACCGACGGCGTCGATGCAGTGGTCGGGGCCGCGGCCGCCGGTCATTTCCTTTAGGGCCTCCAGAATGTCTACTTCCTCGTAGTTCAGCGTTTCGGCCTTGCCTTGGATGCGAGCCATAGCAAGGCGCTCCGGAAACCGGTCGATGGCAATAACGCGGCTAGCCCCGAGCAAAAAGGCGCTCCGAATGGCCATCTGTCCAACGCCGCCCGCGCCCCACACGGCTACAATGTCGCCGGGCTGGATGTTGCACATGTCGGCGGCCATAAAGCCCGTCG
The DNA here is from genome assembly GCF_036387835.1 of Hymenobacter sp. Lineage (GTDB taxonomy): Bacteria > Bacteroidota > Bacteroidia > Cytophagales > Hymenobacteraceae > Hymenobacter. Next base: position 832 of record NZ_DASVSY010000016.1, read on the forward strand.
GGAACCCATCGGACACAAACACCGCCGACTCGTCGGACACACCGTCGGGTATCTTGAACATGCCGTTGTCGGCAAATGGCACCCGGATGTACTCGGCGTGGCTGCCGGCGTAGCCGCCAAAGGCGTGGGAGTAGCCGAAGATGCCGCCGGGCGAGTAGCCGTAGGCTTTTTCGGCGATGCTAGCGTGGGCGTTGCCGTTGTCACAGAGCGACCAGCTGCCATGGTCGCAGAACCAGCAGCCGCCGCAGCCTACCACCGAGGCTACTACTACCCGGTCGCCGCGCTTCAGCTTTTTCACCTCAGGGCCTACTTCCACTACCTCGCCCATAAACTCGTGGCCGATAATGTCGCCCTCCCGCATACTCGGCACGTAGCCATCAATCAGGTGTAGGTCGGAGCCGCAGACTGACGACAGCACAACGCGCACGATGGCATCTTTAGGATTCAGGATTTCGGGGTCCGGTACGCGTTCCACGTTCAAGTGGTTGGTGCCTACCCAGCACAATGCTTTCATAGCGGTTTGATTTGGCTTGAGCGGAAAATAATGTGTGGCAGCAGTGGCTAACCTTTGTCGTGCCCCCGGCCCGAGGGCTGCCCCTCAATGGTGGATATTTCCCCGGTTTCCATGATTTGCTTGAAGCGGCGCATGTCCGAGCGCACCAGCTGCTTGAAAGCCGGGTTGAACAGCTTAGCCACACCCTGCCCGAGCGCCCCCACCGGCGCCCGGTAGCTAATCACCGACTGAATTTCGGTGCCCTTGTCGCCGGGCGCCTCCCGAAACGTGACCCGCCCCGCATGGTCCACCGCCGACCCCGGCAACGACTGGTAAACCAGCAGGCGGTTGGGGTACTCCGTCAGGATAATGGCATCCCAGGCCACCGTGCCTAAGCCGCCCGGAACCCGGGCTTCCCAGTGCGAGTGACGCTCATCTATCTGCTCTACCCGCTCGAGATGCTGCATGAAACGGGGCAAGTTTTCGAGCTGACGCCAGAAAGCATACACCTCTTGCACTGGCCGGTAGATGGTGAACGTCTCGGTTATTTCGATGGGGTCGAGTTGCTTGGCAACTGAGTTGCGGCCCAGCGTCTCGTTGAGCGGGCAGTAACCCGAAGCGCCCCTAAACACCAGGCTGCCGCCTACTACTGAGTAGCCTACCGTGGCCGCGGGCTTAGTACCGCGGCGCATCCCGAGGTAAAGCAGCACACCACCGGCCGCCGCCGAAAGCAGCCGCTCAGCGAAGCCAACATTAACGCGGGATGTCCCGCGGGCTGGTGTAGGCAGGGCCTTGCGGCGCCCCGCCGCAGCGGTGGGTTTTGAACTCATAAGCGCAGATGAAGTAGGTTCAGTTTGGTAGCTTACGTTCTTGTTAGCCCCTCGTCGTGGCGAAAAACACGTAATACGCCCTGCGGATAGTACCTATTTTGCGTATTCACGCCATTGAGCGTGGAAGTGGAGTTAGTGCCTGGGGAAATCCTGTGGCTTCCGTTCCGCGACGAGCACAGCGAGTATCTGGTATTGCCTGAATACTTAGCAACTCAATCTGCAGGATTTTCTCGCCACAAACTGGCAATTCGCTTAATCAGAAGCAATCGGAACCAACCACCGAAGCCAGACCGTTCTGGAAAACAACCTTTGTAAGTCTTCGCTGTAAACTACAGAGCTTCTATATAGAAGTGCAGGCATACACTCTACATTTAGTTGCGCTTCGTTACAGCTATCCGCTTCTACTCACTCTGCATTCGTCATGCTGCACACCTTTTTGCTGCCTCCTTTCGCCAACCCGATTCGCCAAGCTCAGTTTGAGGCGGTGCAAGCGGCGCTGGAAGCAGAGCCCAACGCCCCGATTTCGTTGTTGCTAGGCAACTTCGCAGTGGAGGAAGGCGGGGACGTGTACGATGCTGTACTAATACGCCCACACAGCCTGACTGTCCTGCTATTTGTGCCCGGTGGCGGGCTTTTGGATATCTCACCATCCGCTCCTGGCGTTTGGCGGCTCGATGAGCAGACGCTACGCATGCCCAACGGGGCCGCCAATCCATTCGGGCAATTTCGGCGCTTGAAAGAAGCGTTAACTAACTGGCTGGTTTCGCAGCTAGGTGCTGGCCGCATAGCGCCCGAGCTTATCACCGGGCTTGCTTTGTTTGAAGAGCCCGTCACGTTTGGCCCCGGAGTAGAGCAGTATCTGCGTACCCAGCCCGGCGCCGACAGCTTTCAGTTATTTTCTGCGGTTGATCAACTTCCACGCCGCCTCCGCCAACTGGCCCACCCCGAAATTCAGTTAACCGACGCCGAGCTGACTGGTTGGGCGCACGACTTAACCGCCGAACACCCCGAAGCGCCAGAAGCCAACGAATATGCCGACGACGATTCAACAGGCGAAGGTTTCTGGACGCAGAAAGCCCGCCAGCTCTGGCGCTGGCTTGGCGCCGAAGACGTGCCGCACGATGCGCCCTTCGGCTCGGCAGAAGCAACCGTAGCCGCCAGTAGCGAAGAAAAGCAGCACCTCGAACAGCTGCGCCAGCAGGTACGGCTCGAACTCAGCCAGCAGCGCCAGGAAATGGAAGCCCGCGAAGCCGAGCGAGAGGCCAGCATCACCAGGCTGCGTGCCCAACTAGCCCAAGCCCCAACCGCCGACACCAACGCCGCTCTGGAAACTCGACTAGCTACTGAAACCCGCGAGAAAGTAGCGCTGGAAGAAACTATCCGCACTTCTCGCGCCGAAGCAGCCGCCCGCAATCAGGAGCTAGATGCCCGCATTCAACAGCTCGGCCAACTCATCGAGCAGATGCAGGCCCGCCCGACAGCCTCTGCCCCAACCACTGCGGGCACCCCCGCCCCGCGGCCTGTGGCTCGCGTTGCGTCTACTAACCTTTTGCAGCGGCCTACTTCGCAGCTACGGCTACCGCGCGTAGCCTTGGTTGGGGCCGTTGCGGTCGGCCTCGGCGTCGGCGTTTGGGGCCTCACGAAAGTGTCTTGGGGTGATGATAAACGCGAAGAGCTGCCGCGTTATTCATCAGTGAATGAGCCTCAGCAAGACGAAACTTCAGACGAAGAAAGCTTCAACGACGAAGTCATTGATTCAACCGTCCAGGAAACTCCTACCGTCCGGGATTCCGTAACCGGTGAAGAGCAACCCAATTCTGAGGCCGTTGCCCCCGCCAACGAAACTCCTGCCGAACAAGCTCCTCAAGATTCCTTGAATTCAGAACCCGCAACGCCACCAGTCACCGACTCCATCGGCACGCCAATCGAGTAGCCAGACCCGCTACCTCGGTATCTACCGCCGGGTACCAGCAGGCTTCTTTTTGCAACTACCCGCCATCAGTGGATGAAGCGCAAACAACTGCTATCCACCTGGAAACCCGTCCGGAAGTTGCCGAAACAAGGTGGCAAGCCTTTTCGGATTGCACGCGCAATTATGCTTTCGTAGCCATAGAGGCCGAGTAAGCGTAAGGCAACGTTCTCAGGAGCCTAATTGCACGTGCATGTGTCCCTCTTCCTGCTCCTGCTCAGGCACAAAAAAAGCAACTTACTAGGCCGCTTTTTGCTGTTTATTGGGTACATCGCCTGCCCGTTTTATTCAGCAGCCCACTTACCGGATTTCTTCAGGTATTTAACCAATAAGTAAAGAAAGCTTAGTGCTCCTAGAATAACTCCGAGCAAGGTATTGCGCAGGCTTTCATTACTATTTGTGAGTTCCGGGTATTTCAGCAGCAGAATAAGCGTAATACCCACCAGCCACACAAACTGCGTGTTATACTCCTTTAAAATCCAGCGGCCAGCGCTGAAATCGTGGCTGCTGAAAGTATCGCCCAAGCCCGCCGGATTTATCAGCCAACGGTTGACACGGGTGCAATACGCATCGAATTGAGCACCAAACTTGCCCCGCAGAAAGTTTTCCTCTGCCAACACGATAGCCTGATAAATAAACAGGAACAGTGGAATAAACACCGTCATGTAAAGCAGCGAATTGCATAGCACACCTACGCCGGCCAGCATCAGAATATTACCTACATAAAGTGGATTTCGGCAGTGGTTGAACATGCCTTGCGTCACTAAGTCTTCGGCGTATACTTTTTTGTCTTTACCTCCTCGCACAATATATACTAGGCCAATTGAGGCCCCCCGAATAAGCTGCCCCGTCACGGTTATGATAAGCCCTATGGTAATAGGCCAAACGTAATAATGCGCGCCAAATACTTCGGGTTTGAAAAGAGGAGGTGAAGGAATAAACAACGCTATGTACAGAAAAATAAAAAGCGTATTTCTGTACTTGAAGAAAAAATTACCAATTGAAATCATCTATTTTTTTATTGCAACAAGGCCCGAGAAATTATACCACTTGAAGAAGACCTCGCAGGAAGCAAAACCGGCTTCTCTCAGCATATGGATGTTTTCGCTCAGTTTGTATGGAATAAGAACATTTTCTAAGGCTTCTCTTTTTTGAGAAATCTCCATTTCACTGTAATGGTTTCGGCGCTTATAGTTGTAGTAATATTTTATATAGTCTCGGTTGAAGATGCTGTCTTCCGTCAGTATTTTCTCGACTAGTATTAGTACGCCATTGGGCACCATACCTTCGATAATCGACTTCAGCAATTTCTCCCGGTGAATAGGCCGAATAAATTGTAAAGTAAGGCACAACACTACTACGGAAGCATTCTGAATATTTACCCCCTGATGCAGATCGGTTACCTGAAGTTCATAAGGCCTTACCAAACCGGCCTCTTTCAACTTAGTGTCGCATTTTTCCAGCATTTCAGCGGCGTCGTCAATACCAATAAACTTGATATCGGACGGCACCGAAGTGTCCATGCCAATCATGGTAGTGCCAGTCGAGCAGCCAAGATCGTACACGTTGGTTCCTTCCTGCGCATGATCAGCGGCTAATTCAGAAATCATCCGTTGAATTTCTCCGTAATAAGGAACAGAGCGGTTCACCATATCATCGAAGACACCGGCAACCTTGGCGCTGAATTTAAAATCAGACGCTTGCTTTATTTCTTCCTTAAATACTTCATCCGTATTTTTTTCGGAATTTTCTAGCATGGTTTTTTTATTTTGCTGAAAAAGTTGAAATGTCTTAGAGGCTATTTTTTATTATCAACTCACTAATTCTTACACCACTCAGAACGCCTACAATAAAAATATTTATCGAGTAACCTCATACGCTAAGGCGGGCAAATTTAGGCTAATTTCTGCAATGCCAAACCCATCCTTTCAATTGAAGCCGAGCTTGCCGCTACCTACTAGGGCAGCAAATGCAACCTAGCAAGCTCTGAACGAGGGGTAAAAGCAGCTTCCCAACAGTTTGCCTCCCCCTTTCTACCACCCTCTGGCCAAGTCAGAGCGCAGCAGCAGTGGTATTGTTCGCAGCATCCTACCAGAATCAGGGAAGCAATTGAGGTCGGTGAAGTAAGTACTGTGGCACTTAAACCAGTAATTCCCGTATACAGCCGGACGCCAGTAGAGGCTGCGGCACGCATTTTAGCAAAAACTACACTCTTTTGTCGCCACAGAGCCATACTTGGCGCTCTGTGCCTAATTGGTCGTCAAGTGTCCCCGAAATTATGATTTGCTTCATTGACTTGGGTTAGCTGAGGTTCAACCAATGCCGGGAGCAGCAGTAGAAAATCCTGCTCGAAGCGAGAAACTAAGTAAAGTTATGCTTCGTCTCACCGCAAAACGTTGCTATGAAAGGGTGAAATTCAAGAATCTGCAACTGCCAAGCTCAGCAATATAACCTTGGTGGTCTTCCTCTGTTACTTGTTCGAAACACCAACCAGCCGCTGAGTACGCACCTCATTTTGCCTTTTAGCGCGTGTGAAAGGAGCAGCTTAATAAAAATTTCAAAGGCTTGAATTATATCAACAGGTCTTAGTAACAGCACTGCATTTTTGTTATTAGAATAATCAAAATTTATTTATTGTATATCTGTTGCTACGCCAGAGCTTATCTAACCCTAGACGCATACCAGCAAGCTCTATCAAATAATTTCTTTATATTTTTGTACTCGCACAGTGAGTTAAGATTATTACCGCAACTCAGGCCTATACTAAAACAGTGGGAATAGTAAGAGCTGAGTTACTGTAATTAATTGGGGGCGACATGGATAAAATAACACCACGTTTAATAAGCACAAATTCAAGCTTATTTCTTGACACTTTAAGATTAGCTGCTGCACTAATAGTTGCTATCTTTCATGCGTATATTATGTGGTTTCCTGAAAAGGATAGCACTACTACGCCCTTATTTAATATTTCGCACGCGGCGGTTGTTATATTCTTCGTTTTGTCAGGTTATGTTATTGCTTACACAACCACTATCAACAACCGGGGTAGCTTACAGTACGCCCAAGCACGATTAAGCCGTCTCTACTCAGTGGTATTACCGGCATTACTTATTACCGGTCTAACGGAGCTTATCATACGCTATGCTGATACCGACTTACATGCTATGTATTCGAGAGGTGCCTCCTTGCCTCGCTACATATTGTCGGGTACATTTTTAAACGAAATATGGTTTTTTTCGGCGGCACCACCCATGAATTCGCCGCTGTGGTCGCTTAGCTATGAGTTTTGGTATTATATAATTTTTGGGGTTTGGTTTTTTCGTAGTACCGGCTGGAAATCAACTGTCTTACTGCTGCTAGCTTGCTTGATTGCCGGACCCAAAATCCTTTTGATGATGCCCATTTGGTTGGCTGGCTTCGCTGCTTATCGCCTACCTAAGCTCAACATTAGCGCCACTACCTCATGGCTCTTTGTGTTGCTGGCAGTTTGCGTAACTATAGCAACCGTAGTGTACGTTCCTATTTTTCCGCGCCCAATAGGAACCCCTCCACTTTTCTTCGCCAATCAATTTGTTACTGATTGGGTAAATGGTTTTTTCTTTGCAGTTGCGCTTTGGTTTTTACCTCTCAGCACCCGTGTAGTTCCTTCAGGAAACTTAATAACTTCATTTCGCAAAATCGCAGATCTTACATTTCCAATTTATGTTCTGCATAATCCTTTATTAATTTTATCCCGCGCTATTATGGGTTATGAGAAAAATAACCTCGCGCACATGTGGCAGAATCTTATAGTTGTATTAATAGCAGCAGCTATCATTGGTGTTTATTTAGAAAAACAACGTCCACTCTGGTCTAAGTTCTTTGGGAAGTTGCTCGGTTTAAAAACCAAACTTAAAAGCGTATATACCTAATACTGTTAGTCAATATTAGCTCTCATAAACCATTGTAATATAGCTGATGAATAAGCCACTGCGGAATTAAATTATTATGCCGTAGCCTCGCGATGAATACCGAATCAGTTATTGAAATAACAAGTTCAGCATAACGGTTTATCGTCCACTTGAAATAAGCATCACAAAAAACAGCCTTCCCCAAACCGTTACCGGTATTTGAGGAAGGCTATTTTTATATGCAGTAGTGCTGTACAGCACCGCTTAGTCTTTAATAAGGCTTGGCGTCGTGAGCCATTTCTTCGGCTTCCTGTACGGCTTCGGAAGTGGAATCAGAGCTTGTCATCTTGGCCGGATGATGTCCGCTCTTTTTAAGACCCTCGGCCACGCGACGGCCGTAGTCGGCGTCGCACTGCGTGAACAAGTCAATCATCTTGTCTTGTACCACCTCTGCGGCGCCCGATAACGCATCCACCAAGTTGTTGATGAGGTCGTCCTTTTCCCAATCCTCGTGCAAGCGCCACCGCTCGCCGGCTTGCTTGAAGTTGTTCTGGCGGTCGATGGACTGACGTACCAGATTGGCTTCGTAGCGCGGCGTGTGCTCGGTACCCGCTTTTGGGGCTTCCTTCAGGCCATTTAGGTTAGAAGGCTCGTAGTTGACGTGCGGGTTCTGGTTGGGGGCCGTATCCACGTGGTACGTCATCTGGCCATCGCGCTGGTTGGTCGACACGTGCTTTTTCGGGGCGTTGATGGGCAGTTGCAGGTAGTTGGTACCTACGCGGTAACGTTGCGTGTCCGAGTAAGAGAACGTACGACCTTGCAGCATCTTGTCGTCCGAGAAGTCGAGGCCGTCTACCAGTACGCCGGTACCGAAAGCCACCTGCTCTACTTCGGCGAAGTAGTTTTCGGGGTTGCGGTTCAGCGTCATCATCCCTACGGGCAGGTGCGGGAACTGGTCTTCGGGCCACAGCTTGGTGTCATCCAAGGGGTCGAAGTCCAACTCTTCGTGGTAGCCGTCGGGCATCAGCTGCACGCGCAGCTCCCACTGCGGGAAGTCGCCAGCCTTGATGTGCTCGAACAGATCCTGAGTAGCGTGGTTGAAGTTCTTGGCCTGAATGGCTTCGGCTTCGGGCTGCGTCAGGTTCTTTACGCCCTGCATCGGCTCCCAGTGGTACTTCACCAGGTGCGCTTCGCCGGCTTCGTTGACCCACTTGTAGGTGTTTACACCCGAGCCCTGCATCTGGCGGTAGTTGGCCGGAATGCCCCAGGGCGAAAACAAGAACGTGAGCATGTGCAGCGACTCCGGCGTGTTGCTCATGAAGTCGAAAATGCGGCCGCCGTCCTGCATGTTAGTTACCGGGTCAGGCTTGAGCGAGTGTACCATGTCCGGGAACTTGAGGGCATCCCGGATAAAGAACACCTTCAGGTTGTTGCCTACCAGGTCCCAGTTGCCGTCTTCGGTGTAAAACTTCACGGCAAAGCCCCGCGGGTCGCGTAGCGTTTCGGGCGAGTGCCCACCGTGAATTACCGACGAGAAGCGCACGAACACGGGCGTTTCCTTGCCTTTCTGCTGGAACAGCTTGGCGCGGGTGTAGCGGGCAATAGGCTCGTCACCAACTTTGCCGTAGGCTTCGAATACGCCGTGTGCACCAGCGCCACGGGCGTGCACCACCCGCTCCGGAATCCGTTCCCGGTCGAAGTGGCTGATTTTCTCGAGCAGATGGTAGTTTTCCAGCGTAACCGGGCCACGGTTACCTACTGTGCGCGAGTTTTGGTTGTTGGTGACCGGATGCCCCTGACGGGTGGTTAGCGTCTGTGCACCTTCGCCATCAGTAGTTCGCTTATCGTGCGAAGTACCGGCCCCGGTGACAGCCGTGCCCGTACCCGAAAGGGCATCGGAAGCACCATTCTGATTCTTGTCCTGGTCCATGAAAAAAGCGTTTTTAAAAGTTAACTAGAAACAATCCTGATAGAGAATACAAACTCTTTACCAGGCTTAGAGTTTGCGATTTTCGCCATAAAATTTCAGTTATCACACTGCAAATGGCGTTTTTCTTTCCTTGGTGGGCCACTACAACTCACGGCGGTGGTACCTTTGCACTTCATGCCTTCTACCGCTACTGCCACTCGTACGTATACTATCGGCTTCTGGCTGATGTGTTTATCGTCGTTTCTGTTTTTTGCCAGCTTCAACATGCTGTTGCCGGAGCTGCCAGCCCACCTGACGCGGCTCGGCGGCGGCGAATACAAGGGTTACATTATTGCGCTCTTCACCCTCACAGCCGGCCTTTCGCGGCCGTTTAGCGGTAAGCTGGCCGACACGGTGGGGCGGATTCCGGTGATGGTATTCGGGTCGCTGGTGTGTTTTGTATGTGGCTTTTTTTACCCGTGGGCGGCCACTGTATCGGGGTTTCTGCTGCTGCGACTACTCCACGGCTTCAGCACGGGCTTCAAGCCTACCGCCACGGCTGCTTTTATCGGCGATATTATTCCGCTGGCCAAGCGCGGCGAGGCCATGGGCCTGCTCGGGGTGGCCGGGTCGTTGGGCATGGCGGCTGGTCCGGCCCTAGGCAGCCGACTGACAGCGGCCACTTCGCTCAACACGCTTTTCTACTTTTCGTCGGGGTTGGCACTTTTAAGCTTGCTGGTGCAGGGCACCCTGACGGAAACGCTGCCTTTGGCCCAGCGTCAGCGTTTCAGCTGGAAGCTACTTCGCCTGAAATGGAACGAGCTGCTGGAGCCCCTCGTGTTTCGGCCGGCCGTTGCGACGCTGCTGTGCTTGTTTCCTTACGGCGCCATTCTGACGGTGGTACCCGACCAAAGCACGGCCCTAGGTTTAAAAGCGGCCGACAAAGGGCTGTTCTATACTTGCTTCACGTTGGCCTCGTTGGCAATACGGCTGCTGGCCGGCCGAGCCTCCGATAAGTACGGCCGCCTGCCGGTGTTGCGGGTTTCCACAATTATACTGGCTGTAGCGCTCGGGGTGCTTACGCTGGCCACTCACTCCATACCGCTATTCCTGGGTGGCGCTGTGTTATTTGGGCTATCTACGGGGCTCAACTCGCCCGCTCTCTACGCCTGGACCATTGACCTGAGCCACCCCGAGCGGCGGGGCCGTGGGGTAGCCACCATGTACATTGCTCTCGAAGCAGGTATCGGCTTAGGTGCCTTGCTCGCCGGCTGGATATTCTCTAACCAGATCGAGCGTCTGCCCTACGTGCACGGCCTGAGCCTGGCCGTGACGCTTACCGCCGTGGTATACCTGTTATTCGGAGTGAAAAAGCAGGCAGTAGTATCGTAAGAAAATAATAATAAGAGGATTATATATACTATTTGGTAGCTAGTTCGTTTTCTTGCACCTTTAGATTAGCTAACCTTCCTCTTATCACTTACAGGGCGATAGAATTGCAATTTTCGCCTGCTCTACTCCATGCTGCTATCCTTTACTCGCCATTTGCAGGCTTTACTTGCCTGCTTGTTACTGACGGGGCCATTAACGGCACAAAAAATTATTAATCCGCCTATCAAGTTTGGCAATGTGGCACCTGCCGACTTCGCTAATCAGCCCGTGGCTACTGACACGGCGGCGGTAGAGGCCGAGTTCTTGTGCGACTTCGGCACTAGCAAGATCATAGGCTCACAAAACCATTTTCAAGTGGTATTCGAGCGAACGGCCCGGCTGCGCATCAACCGCAAATCCGGCTACGACTGGGCCACGGTGCAGGTGCCATTGTACACCAAGGACGGTAGCGCCGAACGCCTTTCCAACCTCAAAGGCTGCACCTACAACCTTCAGGATGGCCGCGTAGCGCAAACCAAACTTAACGCCGAGCCGCTGTTCAAGGAAAAAGTCGACAAAAACCACTTGCAGGTATCGTTTACCATGCCCGATGTGCGGGAGAACTCCATCGTAGAATTCTCTTACACCATCACCTCCGACTTTATATTCAACCTCCAGGACTGGCAGTTCGAGCACAGCATTCCGGTGCGCTGGAGCGAGTACCGCGCCACCATCCCGCAGTTCTACCGCTACAAATCCGTCACCCGCGGCTACTTACCCTTTGCGGTGCAGGAAACCATTACGGTTCCCTACAGCACCAACTACAACATGTCGGCGGAAACCGGCCTTGGCCCTAGCAAGGACGCCCACATTTCGGGGCAGGCTTTGCAGCTGCGGTGGGTTATGAAGAACGTGCCCGCCTTCCGGTCGGAACCCTTCATGACCACTCCGCATGACTACATGCGCAGCGTGCATTTCGAACTAGCGGGCAGCGACTTTACGGGCACCGACTACCATGACTTAACCGGCAAGTGGGAAACCCTCTGGAAAACGCTCCGCGAAGACGAAGAATTCGGCAAGGCCCTAACCTCTCCGGCGCCACTGGCGGCCCAAGCGAAAGCCCTGCAAGTTAAATATCCAGATCCTACGGCCCGGGCCGCGGCCGTGCTAGCCTTGGTGCAACGGAGCGTGCAATACAACGGCCAGCCGCGAATATTTTTGTCGCAGCCCTTGCGTCGGACGTTTGAGAAGCACTTAGGCAACGCCGCCGACGTGAACCTGCTGCTAGTGCAAACCTTACGCGAAGCCGGTTTGCAGGCAACTCCCCTCCTGCTTAGCACCCGCGACCATGGACAGGTACAAACCACTATGCCGGTTATTTCGCAGTTTAATTACGTGGCGGCGCACCTCGCACTACCCAACCAACCCGACGTGCTGCTAGATGCCACCGAGCCTCAGCTACCGCTTGGTTTCCTACCCGAGCGCTGCCTCAATGGCCAGGGCTGCCTCGCTGACACCGAGGGCCGGTGGCTACCATTGAAACCCACTGCCAACCACGTTCAATACCGTACTGCCAAACTGCATCTTAGTCCGCAGGGCTTGCTGGAAGGCAGCGTTAAGCTCGAATACGGTGGCTACGCCGGCCTAGAAGCTCGTCGTCAAATCCGGGAAAGCTCGACGGGCGACTACTTAGGACGCATCAGTCACCGCTGGAACGATTGGCAGCCGACCGCCTTAAAGCTGGTTGCGCTCGACTCAGTGCGCAAACCCTTAGCCGTAGAACTGAATCTTTCTCTCCCGAATGACAACCCTGATGCCGCTCTGTTTTATCTGCCGCTACTTAAGGCAGTAGATCTGGCGCCTCATCCTTTTCAGTCGGAAAACCGCGTCTACCCCGTGAACCTGGGCATGCCGCACGAGTACACGAGCCTCGTGACGCTGACGCTGCCCCCCAATTTCACGGTGCAGGAACTGCCGGCTAACCTGATGCTGGCGTTGCCCAATGGGGGCGGGCGGTTTAGCTACCAAGCCAGCTTGGTTACTCCAGAAACCATCCAGATTTCCACCCGGCTTCAGCTCTCGAAGTCGGACTACAGCCCCGAGGAATACGCCGGACTGCGTGAAATTCACCAGCGGGCCGCGTCTAAGTATGCCGAAATGCTGGTAGTGCGCCGGAAGTGAAAATCGAATACGCAATAGTATATGGGTACTGAAGCCGTTTAGGAAGTCAGCTAAACCCTCTAGACCGTCCTGCTTGATCTGGCGTCTACTTGTTGAAACACCTTGCATGCTGACGTCCGATCAGTAATCCAGCATCAGCACCCAAGGAGCTTCGGCGGCGTCCGGCATGACAGTCGAGCAACTTCTTAACCGGTTTCACTGTGTCTAGAAAGAGAATAGAAGCTCGAAAGCAAGTAAAATTATATCAATAATTAATAAACTTTAATTTTGTCTTTTCATTGATGAGTTTACCTGCAAAAAGGTGATATTTAAATCCTCTTCGACTCGCCTCTACTTTATCTAGATCAAGCATATTTTCTTCTTTCTCCTTGCGAGAAGGCCGACCGCATTTTGCTTCTCCTCACCTATTCATTATATGAAAAAACGTGTATTCTGCCAGCTTGCGCTATTAGGCGCGCTTGGTAGCGCCGCCTCGCTACCGGCTTTAGGCCAAACCGACCCTATTAAATTCGGCAAGCCCAACCTTGAGGACTTCAATTCTAAAAGCTTCGTGGCCGACAGCGCGGCGGAAGCAGTGGTACTTTGCGACTATGGCCGCTCCCGCTTCGAGTACATCGACGGGGACTTCCGCGTGGTATTCGACCGGGTTACGCGCATCAAAATTTTACGCAAAGCCGGCTACGAGTGGGCAACGGTGGAAGTGCCACTCTACCACCAGAGCAGCCGCGAGGAAAAGCTCACGAACGTAAAAGGCTTCACCTATAATATGGTGAACAACGAAGTTGCCAAGGAGAAATTCGACGCAACCATCTTCCGTGAGGAAGCCAGCTCCAACGTAACGATGCGCAAGTTTACGCTGCCCAACGTGCGCGAAGGCTCGGTTATCGAGTACTCGTATACCGTGCTGTCCGACTTCACCTTCAACTTTCAGGACTGGCAATTTCAGCATACGATTCCGGTGCGTTGGAGTGAATACCGAGCCTCTATTCCAACTTACTTCGATTATAAGATGCTGATGCAAGGCTACGTGGCGCCCACTATCGGTGAGCACTCGGATGGCACCATGCAGGTAACCGTATCAGAGGGTGGAGGCTTCGTTGGGGCTGGCATGAATACGCAACGCGTTTCGGGGAGTAGCACCACGGTTAATGTGCCGCTGAAAACCCACCGCTGGGTAACGAAAGATGTGCCTGCTTTCCGGGAGGAGCCGTTCATGACCAGTTACCGCAATTACATTTCGCGCATCGACTTCGAGTTGGCGGGGGTGCGTTGGGAAGGGCAACCGTATCGGGCGGTGGCCGACAGCTGGGAGAAAATCAACGACGACTTGTTGGCAGACGAGAATTTTGGGGTGCAGCTAAAGCGAGGCAGCTTCCTGAAAGAGCAGCTTACCGCGCTGCTGGCGCAGGAAAAAGATCCGGCGGCACGCATAGCGGCCATTCATACCCTGGTGCGCAAAGCCGTGAAATACGACGGCCACGACCGGCTGTATAGCACCACCACCATCCGCAAGGCCTACGACCAGCACCGCGGCACGGCCGCCGACGTGAACCTGCTGCTGATTGCCGCCTTGCGGGAGGCTGGTTTTCAGGCCAACCCGGTGCTGCTGAGTACCCGCAGCCACGGCATGGTCAATCAGGAGTTTATGCCGTTGCTTTCGCGCTTCAACTATGTAATGGCGCACGTGGCACTGCCCGAAGGCAAGGAGATGATGCTGGATGCCACCGAAGAACTGCTGCCTTGCGGCATGCTGCCTACGCGCTGCCTCAACGGCACTGGTCGCCTCATTATGCCCAAGGCCGCCGAGTCGCGCTGGGTTAGCCTGGTGCCCCAGCAACGACTCACGGAGTACCAACAGATTCAGCTCACGCTGGATGACAAAGGGGGGTATACCGGCAAGGTGCACTCCGAGCACAGCGGCTACGCAGGCTTGCAGCAGCGCACCCAGCTAAGCGAGAAAGGCGAGAAGAAATTTGTGGAAGAGCTGCTGCGCGGCCGTGAAGGCTGGAACCTAGGCAAGTACCAGTTCGGCCAGCGCGAAACCCTCGATAAGCCTCTCACCTTCGACTACGAGCTAACGGCAGCGGGTGGCGACGCCCCAGCCGGCATGCTTTACCTGAAGCCGCTGCAACACTTCGGCAATGCCCGCAACCCCTTCGTGCACGAAGACCGCAAATTTCCGGTGGACTTTGGCTTTGCTATGGATGAGACGCTGGTGATGACCCTTACGCTGCCCGCCGGCTACGAAGTGGAAGAACTGCCGAAAGCGGCCTCCATTGCCTTGCCCGACAACGGGGGCCGGTTCCTGTTTCAGGCTCAGCCTTCGGGCACTACCATTCAGATTATGAGCCGGCTCAACCTAACTCGGCCCGTATACTCGGCCGCAGAATACGCCAGCCTGCGCGAGTTCTACCGCTTGGTGGTCGCCAAACAGACCGAGCAAATTGTGTTGAAGAAGAAATCATGAGCCACTGCCTGCATTTCCTGAACCCGGGCCGCCAGATGAGCCTGCTGTTGGGTACTAGCTTGCTGGCGGGTACCGTACTGGCGGGCCCGACTCCTAAGTATTTGGTGGCAGACATTCCCGCCGCTTTGCGTGAAAATGCGCACGCGGTGGTTCGGCTATCCGAAGAAACGTTGCTGGTGAAGTCGGCGGGCCGCACCGTTGAAACCGAGCGCCGCGCCGTTACGGTATTCGATGAGGCAGGCTCCCGGTTTGGCACCAAGGTGGTGTACTACGACCAGCTGAACTCGGTAAACTACCTGCGCGGCTTCGTGTACGATGCCGACGGCCGCCTATTGCGCACGCTCAAGTCGTCGGACATCAAGGACGTATCCCTATCCGATGGGTTCAGTTTGGCTAATGATGGGCGGGGCCGCTCCGCCGATTTGCGCCAGCCGCAATATCCTTACACGGTGGAATTTGAATACGAAATCAGTTCCACCAACACGCTTTTCTACTCCACCTGGCGGCCCCAGGCCACCGAGCAGGTAGCAGTGGAGCAAGCGGTATTCCGGGTACTGACGCCCACCGAGTTGCCGCTGCGCTACCTGGAGCGGGACCTGCCCACTGGCACGGCCGTGGCGCGCACCACCCAAGCGGGCGGCTTGCAAGCTTACGAGTGGCGGGTGCAGAACCTGGCCGCCGTAGAAGACGAGCCCGACGGTCCGCCCGTGTCGGAAACGACGCCCGTGGTGTTTACGGCGCCGAGCCAGTTTGAAGTGCAGGGCCACCTAGGCACCCTCACTTCCTGGCAAACACTCGGTCTTTGGAGCTACCAACTGAATAGGGGGCGCGACGAATTACCGGCTGCTCTACAAGCGAAAATAGCCGCCTTGGTAGAAGGCGAAACCGACGAGCGGGCGCGCATCAAGAAAGTATATGAGTGGCTACAGGCCAACACGCGCTACGTATCGGTGCAGCTGGGTATCGGCGGCTGGCAGACGTTTCCGGCTTCCAGCGTAGCGGCCAATGGCTATGGCGACTGCAAAGCCCTTACCAACTACTGCCAAGCCTTGTTGAAGGCGGCCGGCATTACGGCGCATTGTGCGCTGGTGCGGGCCGATGAGGAAGATATTCGCACCGAGTTTCCGAGCCAACAGTTCAACCACGTGGTGCTGTGCGTACCGCTGCAGAAAGCTGCCAAGCGCGACACGGTTTGGCTGGAATGCACCAGCCAAACCAACGCCTTTGGCTATATGAGCAGCTTCACCGGCAACCGCCACGCCCTGCTTGTCACGCCCCAAGGTGGCAAACTGGTACGCACGCCCCGCTACGGCGCCCCGGATAACAGACGCGAGCGGCTGGCCGACGTGTATCTGGACGAGAAAGGCAGCGCCACCGCCAGCATCCGGACCCGCCGCACTGGGCTGGAACAAGACAATTATGCCGCGCTGGCCAATTCCATGAATGTGGTCGATCAGAAGAAGGTGCTGGCCGAACACCTGCCACTGGCCAACTTCACGATCAATAAGCTAGCCTACACTGCCGACAGACGCGGCTCGGTACCGGCGCTTACCGAAACCTTAGGTTTGGCTCTGCCGGGCTGGGCCAACGTATCGGGCAAACGGGCTTTTCTGACCCCTAACCTGCTTAGCCGCTGGAGTGCGCTGCCACCAAGTGCGGGTGAACGGCGGACTGCCATCTGGCTCGAAAATCCGTTCAGCTACGCCGATACGGTGCGCATTCACGTGCCGGCAGGCTTCAAGCCCGAAAGTTTGCCGGCACCCGTGCAGCTCAACACCGCCTTTGGCACGTATTCCAGCCAAGTGCAAGCCCTGCCCGATGGCACCCTATTGTACGTACGCCGGCTTCTGGTACCCCGCACCCGATTCGCCCGCTCTGAGTACCCCGCGTACCAAGACTTCCGCCGCCGCATCAGCGCGGCCGATAAAGCGCAAGTGGTGCTGGTGAAGACCGACGCGTAAAAGCAATAAACAACCAAAGAAGCCCTCTGAAAGCAATTCCAGAGGGCTTCTTGCTTTCCAAAGCACTGTTCGCTTGCAAGCAGATTATCCGGCAAATAAGGCGGAGAGCCTGCTCTTACCTGCTCATATAAACAAGTGATTTTAGATCAAAGCCCAGCTTTCATCGTACGCCCTGATTGAACTCAACCTACCTACAACCTATGAAAGTCAACCTAAAAAAGCTCTCCCAACAAGTAGTTGTTATTACTGGTGCCTCATCGGGCATAGGATTGGTTACGGCGCGTATGGCGGCCAAGCAAGGCGCCAAGCTAGTGCTGGCAGCCCGCAGCGAAGAAGCCCTGCAGCAGCTCACCAGCGAAATTCAAGAAGACGGTGGCCAGGCAACCTACGTGGTGGCCGATGTGAGCAGCCAGGAAGAAGTGCAGCGCATTGCCCAAGCAGCGCAGGAGCAGTTTGGAGGATTTGATACCTGGATCAACAACGCGGGGGTTTCCATTTATGGCAAGCTCGAAGAAGTGCCTATTGAGGACATGCGCAAGCTGTTTGAAACCAACGTCTGGGGGTTGATCTACGGGTCGTTGGAAGCCGCTAAGCACCTCAAGCAACGTGGGGGCGCTATCATCAACCTGGGCAGTATCTTGTCGGAAACCACCGCTATTCTGCAAAGCATCTACAGTGCCAGCAAGCACGCGGTAAAAGGCTTCACCGATGGGTTACGCATGGAGTTGGAGCTCGATGAAGCCCCCATTTCGGTTACGCTCATCAAGCCGGCCGCTATTGATACGCCTTACCCGCTACACGCCAAAAACTACATGGAGCGGGAGGCCAAGCACGCGCCCCCGGCCTACGCACCCGAAACCGTGGCCCGCGCTATTCTGCACGCCGCCGAAACGCCCACCCGCGAAGTAACCGTAGGCGGCGGCGGCAAAATGATGGAAACCATGAACCATTGGGTTCCGCGCTTACTCGACAAGTTCATGGAAAACGTGTTTGTAAAGCAAGAGCAGGCGGAATACCCTGCTGGTGCACTTGAAAACAATGGCCTCGACCAACCCACCGGCAAACTGGAAGCCCGCGGCAACTACGATGGCCATACCCGCGAGACCAGTCTCTACACCACCGCTGTTCTTCACCCGGCCGTAACGGCGGCCGTAGCCGTGGGCGCCGGCGTAGTACTGGCCGCTTGGCTCACCAAATCGGCAGGAAAGAAATCGAACGGCAAATTTTCCAGCCAAACGTACCGCGGCGTGCTGCCTCCCGAATCAATCCAGTCAACTTTGTATGCTAAAAAGTCAAGCAGCTGAAAAGTTTATTTATCAAGCAACAGACAGTAGCAAGGTACTCAAAGGTAGGACACTAGTTTTACTGTGATGGATGATAATGTCGGTTCTACGGCTTCTTAAGAGACATAAGTGGCTGACGCACCACATCCAAAACAAAACCAGCACCCGACTTCTTATGCAAATCAGGTGCTGGTTTTTTTGAACCTATATTTTATCTCTTATTAAAAGTACTGATGAGTATTGGATAGCCTAACGTAGCCGATATACCAGACCCACGTACATGCATCTTAGCAGCACCTAAATTACCGTTGTAACTATATTGCACAGGCACTAAAATCATATCTGTAAAGCCTTGAGTAATAGCAAAACTTAAATTCAAGCGTTCTTTTCCCAATCGATAAAAGTGAGCCATGACACCTATAGTTAAGAAACTCCCCCATTTATGATTGTAGTATGGCTGTTGACGAAATTCAATTATATCTCGTGCTGGATTGGTCTGTCCAGTAATAGTTGTAGAATTAAAATTACCACAGTTCAAACAATTATTACCTATTAGATTTAGCCCTCCGCCGAGAAAGACATCTAACTTAAAGCTAAGCAAATAGGCTTTATCTAAGGTATCTAGAGCACGTATATTATAACGTTTGACTAAATAATTTAACATAAGAGGAAATTGATGCAAATAGGCACTATTTGCATGTCCTTGTTTATCCCCTTTCTTAGACGCATTTACAGTTATATTATCCGGAACCTTGATTTTATATCCCCAAGACAAACCACTGCCTCTATATCCTAATGCAAAAGAAAATTTTTTATTAAGTTGAACCCGTGGTTGAATATTTAGAAAATTATGAAGAATAAATTGCCTTTTTATAAAAGGTTCATTAGCCCATCCAAAATGTCCACCCTCTGCATAGTTATATCCAAAACCTATCCCTGCATCAAGATAGACTTTTGCTTGAGCAAAACTATTTTGAGCAGAGATAGATACTAGATTTACCAGTAAAATGATTTTGTGTACGTTAGTCACATATCATTTATTTATTTATTGATTGATGTAATAGCGTCTAGAACGAAAACCGCCACATCCGAATACAACTCCCACTTGGTACAAATTCAAACCGCGAGTACCCTCGTAATAACGTCTTACTGCAGTATTATCACTGCAAGCATTAGCAGTTGAGCCAAAGTCCGAATCAGTAGTATTCAAGCATTTCTCACGCCAATATGCTCCGGGATTAGCAATAATACTCATACAGGCCTTCTTTGCGAACCAAACTCTTAAAAATCTATTTTGATATTTAACCTTAGCAAGGAGTGAAAAATACAAACCATATTTTTGATATTCCACATTACATTTTAAACGCTCATCACTATCTATATAATCGTAGTCATCATCAACTTGTGCAGCAGCTCCTGGAGCACAACCTATACCAGAGCCTATTCTAATATTGCGTGCAGATGTTCCCTGATCTCCTGCATCAACTAGATCAAGCACATCTTCATTAAGATAGTAATAGTTAACATCATCACTGTAAGAACCTCGTGACATAGAGGAATATAGATCAGAATACCTATCCTCCGGAATATATGTCACTTTCCCGGCTGCAAAATCAAGTTTATAAATCTTTTCTGAAATTTGCACGGTTCCTTCCGGTGATAATAAAGTCGCAAAATACATATCTCCTACCGGACAAACTGAAGAATCCCCTTGTGCTTCTGCGTCAGCGTACTGCTTTCTCAAAGAAGAAAATCCTTGAATATTTTCCCAATTACTTAAATGATCATCTATTGTTTCGTCAGGTTGTAAATCATCCAGCGAACTAAGCACAGATTCGAAGCTTTCACGAGTAGGAAATGACAAGTATCCGTTTCCAGTATTATAGTATACAATCGGAGCACTTCTATCATCATCAACTTTTGTAGAGCTTAACTTTGGCTTAACATTATCGTTGACCTTTTCGCAACTTGAAAAAATCAAAAAAATAGATGTGATGAACAAAAATCGCAAAGGATTTTGCAAACGGTAAGAATTTTTCATGGGTTCTACTGTGATGTGTTTTAAATAATTGTACAGCCAAACATACTAAGCTGCATCTTAATAAGTAAATTTAAGAAGTGCAAAATATTGGCTTTATTGCTATACGTAACAGAAACTTAACATATTGAGAAAAGCTGTAATTATATTATACTAGCATTAAAATGGCACATTATTACGATATTACCACGCTTTTTGTACTGAAAGAATCTAAATGTGACATTTTCCACTTTTCGCTTTTCCTTTTTTACTATGCTGTTACCCTTTACTTTCTCGCGGCGCGTTTGGCACAAAGCCGTTCTAGGGGGCTTGCTCCTGGCGGCGGGGTCTCCACTCGCGGCTACCGCACAACGGGTGCTATGGGCTGATGCCACAGAGCCGTTACCAATCGCTTCCAGGGTCACTACGCAAGCCCTGAGCCAGTATCGCGCCGTGAGTGTGCAGCTACCGGCTCTGCGAGCGGCGCTGGCCGATGCTCCTACCGAAGCCAGCCTGCGCAGCTCTACTATTGTGATTTCTTTGCCGCTGCCCAATGGCACCTCGGAGCGTTATCGGATGGCGCAAGTGCCCGTGATGGCCCCGCAGCTGGCGGCGCGCTATCCGATGATTAAAACCTACGTGGGCCAGAGCCTCGATGATGCCTCGGCCAGTGTCCGGCTGGATGTGTCGCCGGCTGGTTTTCACGCTATGATTCAAGGCGCTGGCCGCACGGTGTATATCGACCCGGCGGCTGACGGCAACGCGGTTCAACACCTTGTGTTCAACAAGAGCAGCATGAACATGGCGGGGCAAAACCAGGTGTGCTACACAACGGAAACGGCGCCAGTGCTGCCGGCTCCTACCGCGGCCCGCTCACCCAACGGCACTACGCTGCGAACTTACCGCTTAGCCATGGCTTGTACCGGCGAATATGCCGCTACCAAGGGCGGCACTACGGTGGGCGCGCTGGCGGCCATCGTGGCATCGGTGAACCGCGTGAGTGGTGTGTATGAGCAGGAGTTGGCTATCCGCTTTGTGTTGATTCCGAAAACGGACACGCTCATTTTCCTGGATGCTGCCACCGACCCGTACACCAACCTCAGCAACTCCGCTACGCTAGCCACCAATCAAACAACTGTAGATCAGCGCATCGGAACGGCTAACTACGACATTGGCCACATTTTCAATACCGATGGCGGTGGTATTGCTAGACTTGGCGCTGTGTGCCAGACTGGCCTGAAAGCCCGCGGCACCACTGGTTTACCTAACCCCACCGGCGACGCCTTCGACATCGACTACGTAGCGCACGAAATGGGCCACCAGTTTGGCGGAGATCATACGTTCAATGGCAGCACAGGCAGTTGCGCGGGTGGTAATCGCTCGGCTGGCTCGGCTTATGAGCCTGGCAGCGGTACTACCATCATGGCCTACGCCGGTATTTGCTCTCCCCAAAATACGCAGCCAAACAGCGACCCGTATTTCCATAGCCGCAGCTTCGATCAGATTGTTACGTACATAAACGGGCTTGGCAACTGCAGTGTTAATACGGCTACCGGCAACACGCCGCCCGTGGTGAATGCTGGCGCCAACTACAGAATTCCGATAGGCACGCCTTTCACCCTCACCGGTTCGGCCACGGATGCTGATAGCGACCCGCTTACTTACTCTTGGGAGCAATTCAATCTAGGCCCTGCCGGCGCGCCTACCGCTCCGGTGGGCGACGCGCCTATTTTCCGGTTTTTCTCGCCCACAACTAGTCCGTCGCGCACGTTCCCGCGGCTGTCTAACCTGCTGGCGAACACCACGGCGCTGGGAGAGATTCTGCCTTCTTACTCGCGCCGTTTGATATTCCGCCTCGTAGCCCGTGACAACCGCGCGACGGGCGGGGGTGCAGATTACGACTCGATGACTGTAGCCGTATCCGGTACTGCCGGACCTTTTTTGGTGGCCTTGCCTAATACGGCTACGGCCTCTTGGCAAGTTGGTGCGCCTCAGCAAGTGAGCTGGGATGTAGCCAACACCACTGCTGCCCCCATCAACGCAGCCAACGTGGACATTCTGCTTTCTACGGACGGTGGCTTAACCTTCCCTACGGTGCTGCTGGCAAACACGCCCAACGACGGTTTCGAGAACGTAACCGTGCCGACCACTGTGGCGGCTACCACCACAGCCCGCATCAAGGTGCAGGC
Source organism: Hymenobacter sp. (assembly GCF_036387835.1). GTDB lineage: Bacteria > Bacteroidota > Bacteroidia > Cytophagales > Hymenobacteraceae > Hymenobacter. Next base: position 23,392 of record NZ_DASVSY010000016.1, read on the forward strand.
TTCGGGTAATATCTTTTTCGATCTTTCCAATCAGAACTTCACTATTCGCAATAGTGGTGTCCCCACCTTCTTCCTGGGCACAGCGGCTACCCAGCTTTCCTCTTTTTGCCCCGGTGCCACCTTAACCGTACCGGTTACGGTGGGGGCCATTCAGGGCTTCACCGGCACAGTAGCCTTATCGGCCAGCGACTTGCCAGCGGGCATTACGGTGAGCTACAACAACAGTAGCGCTGCGGTTGGCACCACGGTACAAGCTACCATTGCTACTACTACCACTGTTGCCGCCGGCCTTTACACTATTTCCTTAACCGGCACTAGCGGCGCTCAAAGCCAAGCCCAACAAGTCAGTTTCCGGGTGTTGCCGGCTGCTACCGCAGTTGCTATGCCCCTTACCCCAACGACTGGAAACCGGGTCGGCCCACGGCCACGCTTCACATGGGCCCCGGTGCCAAACGCCACTGCTTACGAAGTGCAGATAGCGTCTGACGCGAACTTTAATACGGTGCTCTTAACGCAGGCCGCCATTACTACTACCAGTTTTACGGCTACTTCGTTGAACTTAATCACGGGCAGCACCTACTACTGGCGCGTACGAGGCATCAGTGCCTGCGCCACCGCGCCGTATTCAGATATCACGGCTTTCCAAATTGGCACCCTGACCTGCACCACCACAACGGCCACGCAAGTACCCGTGACTATTGGGGCGACGACGGCCAACACCATAACCTCGGTGCTAAACGTGCAAACCGGAGAACGGGTAGGTGACATTCGCATCAGCAACTTGGCCATCACTCACCCGAACGTGGGTGAACTGACAATTTCGCTCACCAACCCCGCGGGCCGCACAGTGGTGCTGTTGGCGAATGCCTGCCCCGGCACGGCGAATATCAACCTTAGCTTGAGCGATGCGGCAGCTTCGGCCGTGACCTGCCCACTCACGGGCAGCCCCACGTACCGGCCGGCCAACTCGTTTGCTGAATTGCTGAATGACCCTGCCAACGGCAACTGGACATTGACTATAGCTGATAATGCCCCCGGCAACGGCGGGGAGCTTACCGGTTGGAGTTTGGAGCTTTGCACGGTAGGTGAAGTTCCCGCCGTTCCAACAGCACTGACGGCCATTCTCAATGGCATAACCAACAACGTAGCCAACGTTAACCTGCTATGGCTGGATAACGCCAGCAACGAAACAGGTTACCAGATTGAGCGGACGGGCTCAAACAACACAGCGTACCAGCTTGTGGCTACTGTGCCCGCTAATACCACCTTTACTACCGACCAGATTAGTGGTGCTATCAGTGGCACCACCTACTGCTACCGCATTCGGGCAGTAAACGCCACTGGGACTTCTGCCTATTCCAACGAGAGCTGCGTGAGCGTAACCATACTGGGCAACAAGAGCGCGGCCTTACTCCGTGGCGTACAGGTGTTCCCGAACCCGAGCGCGGGCTTGTTCCAAGTGAATATCGACAACGCCCAGCGCGGTGCTATCACCTTGCGCGTTACCGACGCCCTGGGCCGCACCGTTGAGCGAGCAGTACTCAACAAAACCAACGCTCCGCTTCAGCATTCGCTCGACCTGAGCAAGCTAAGCACCGGAGTATATCAACTCCACCTGGATATGCCTGATGGCACTGCCGTGGTGAAGCTGATGAAGCAATAGTAAGTGAAGCCGTAAGCTTTCTAGAAAGGTGGCTCCCGTAGAGGAGCCACCTTTTTTGGTACGTGGCCTGCGCCACAATAGACGCTAACAACCTCATAGAGAAACGGCATGTACAGCCATTTTGCACCCTTCACTAACAACCAAGTCGTGCGCTACACAAACGTGCAACCTCAAGAGACGCTACATACTGTGCAGCTCACTTGCTCAGGCTTGTTTACACATCTGGTTCCTCGATATGCCTTGTCTCATACCTAGGTATGTAAGCTTGTGCAGAACAGTAGTCAATCTTCTGCCAATTGAAAATCAGGACACGATACCCACTGAAAGCAATAAAGGCAGCACCCGCATGGATGCTGCCTTTGCTGTCGAAGAGGCGGACGTCTTATTCAGGCGTTATTCCACTACTACCTTCCGTACTACGGTTTGTTTGCCGGCCTGCAGCCGCAGCATATAAATGCCCTTAGCCAAGGCCGACGTGTTGAACGACTGCTCAGCCGTTCCCCCACGAATTATCAGTGTACGCTCGGTTACTACCTGACCAAGCGGATTGAGCAAGGTGGCTTGGGCCGTACCCAAAGCAGCAGTACCATTTACACGCACCATGAGTTGGCCCGTACTGGTGGGGTTCGGAAATATCTGTACTTCACCTTTGGCTAGTTGCTGCTGCGTACTTAGCACTGTGTTGGTCAGGGCGATAGAGAAGGCGCCTTGTACGTCGGAAGTAGCGTATGGCGCTATTGCAATGTAGTAGGTGGTATTTGGGGTGAGGCCCGTTACGTTCAAAGAACCAGCGGGTGAGTTGTTGGTTTCGCCGCCTTTGCAGGCCACTTGCCTAAAGCCCGAAGAGCATGTCGTGGCCGAAAACACTCGAACAGAACCCGCCGCTGAGCCCGTAGTAGCGATACCTACGTTGGTACTACCCGCTCCGCTGGCCGTCGTAGTGAAACGGAACCATACATCCTTAGGATTGACAGCTACTCCGCAGCCCATAGGAGGCGGGTTGGTGTAGCCGGGAGCCACGCTGGCCGTAGTGGTGGTAGCCCCTAAGTTGGTAGCATTAAGGGGAGTGGCGCCGGCAGACGGTGCGGGCAGTGGTATGGCATCGCACGGATCGTCGTTAGTGGGGCCAGTCGTAAAAGTAGTGTTTATTACAGTGCCCGTTACGCCGCCGGTGCAGTTGGTTTGCAACCTGAGCGCATAGGTCGTGCTGTTGGTAAGGCCAGTGATAACAATGGGAGAACTAGTGGGCGCAGGCGTTAAGGTAGTAGCTGTGCCTCCTGTCGGGGTGTAGGTTACGGTGTAGCTGGTATGGCCTGCACCGGGCGAGAAAGTAAGGGTGGCTGAAGTTCCACTCACCGAGCTAACCGCAAAGTTGCGAAGCGTACCACATACGTTGGCGGGGGGTGCAAAGCGATATATCTGTCCAGTGGCCGGAACGGCAGCAATATTCAATGGATCGACAGTGGAGCTGGCTGTAGGAGTAGCCGAGGCGTTGTTGAGGGCCAGAAAGCTTCCTGCTCCGGTTCCTAGCCCCCCTAGTCCAATGGATGCACTTGCCGAATTTAGTGTCCCAGCCTCACGGCGATAAATAAACTCGATGTTGTTGGAGCCTTCATACAGTTTCACTTGGAACGATACGGCCGGGGCAGGAGCATCGTAGTCCCAAAGGAAATTGCGCCATTCAAACGTGAAAACCCGGTTCGGAGCCGTACCCGTAGTCAAGTAGGAGGCCGCCCCACCATTAGCGCTTGCAATACCGCTAAGATCGTCCCAGAGCGGAGCCAGCAACGGCCGTGGGGCTGAGGCCGCCGTCAGATTATTCTCCTGACCGAGAGCTGTGTTAGCTGTATTGAATGTTAGAAATCCGTTGGAGGAAGCTTGCAGCTGGGTATAAATACTGCCATCATAAGCGAAGGAGAAACCCAGTTGAATAGTCGATGACAGAGCATCGTCGGTTAACAGGGCAGGCACGGCAGTTCCTCCGGTCAGCTGTGTGAACGTGCCGGCTACTGGGGTAAACGTGTAGGTATTTACTTGAGCTGACGCAGAACTAACAGTTAAAGCAACACTAGTTACCGCTGCTATTAAACGCTGAAAAAACCTAATACGGGTTTGTATGCGTGTTTTCATTCAAAAAACAAGAAAAACAGTGGAAAGACGCGAGGCAAAATAGTTTATGGCCTATTTCAACTCGTAATAGGCCAATATAATCTATAAATCCTTCTCGAAAGATGAACACAACAATTGATTGATGATTTCGCCAGATGTAAAAAGCCCGCTGCATCAGCAAATACTGTCTTAAGTCACAGATTAGTAGCGTTCTGTTTCCGCTAGCTAGCAAACCAGTACTAGCGCTACCAGTTATTATTTGTTAAACAATACGCAAGCTGCGCAGCATAGCACACAGCTTCATCATCGGCGCACAGCAGATAAACGACTTGGGCGTAAACCAAAGCTTAGCAAGCCAAGCAAGATGTCCTTAGAAACGGTAGCGGGCCTGCGCCTTAAGCTCAGTACGTTGCGGGCCCTGAATTTCTTCCAGACCAGACCCTACCGTGGACTGATGGCGGTAGTGCGTTTCGGCCAGCCGTAGCCAGAGCGTGAGGTGACGCGTGCAGTTGATTTCAACTAAACCGTAGATGCGCGTGCCTTGACCGGAAAGCGCCGGCACGGAAAAGGCATACAGCACGTCCTGCTCGAAAACATACTGCCGGGTATCGTAGTCGTCGGTGTCGAAAAGGGCGTAGCGGGCCGAGAGGCGCAGGCGCCGACCGACTCCTACCGTAACATCCTGCGCCAACACGTAGCCCGCGCGCCAAGCGCCTTCGTTTTCGCGGTAGCGGGTACCCTGCACGCGTGTGCGCAGCCCGAGTGTAGCAGTAGGATTGGCATCGTAGTAAAGCAACAGGCTGCGGCGCACCGTGGGTACCGGCATGGGCACGGGCTGGTTGCTATCGGCATCGTACTCCTTTTCGCGGGTGCGTACTTGGGCGTAGAGCAAGCTGGTTTTGGTAGGCGCGTAGGCCAGCCGTATCAGCCAGTCGTGCCCGCGCGAGGGGGCGCCTACCTGGTATTTCAACCACGGAAACCAGAATTGGTCGTAGTAAGCTGAAACCTCCCACCGGGCTACGGGCCGCAGCTTCGCCCCCAGATACAAGCCCGACTCGTTGCTATTACGGGTGTTTTCGCTGAGTGCGTTGCCGTACAGCGTATGAAAGTCGCGGGCATAATGCCGCACCAGCGCCGAAACGTCGAGCGTGGGGGCCACACTGGCTAGCAAGCCATTGACGGTGCCTATGCCGCCGGAGCTGCTGCGGGCGGTTTCGCCGAACAGCAGCACATTGCCGCGCACGTAGCTATAATGCGCACTTAAAGCCAGATTGTGCTGCCCCCGAAACTCATATTGATTGTAAAGCTCGGGGCGGCGCTGGATAGCTTTATCGAAATGAGTATCGACGGCGGTGAGCCCGGCGGCGAAGTTGCTGCTGCGGCTGTTGTAGCTGAGGTTGCCACCGGCGATGGTTTCGCGCAGGGCTTGGCGGTTGGCTAGCTCACTTGGGGTACGGTGGAAGCCCGTCAGCTGAAAGCCCGATGAGTATTCGTCGAATTCTGCCAGCGAATCGGCGGCAAACTGCACGTTGGCATCCACCCGCTTGCGCGAAACAAACGCCGTAGCCCGCACCGTAGGCGCCAAGCTAACCGTAGCCGCCGCGCCCCGAAAAAACGTGCTTTCCAGCACCGACGAGTACGGCCGCACCCCTACCGAGCTGCGCCGCAACGTGGTAATTGTTTCGGCTCCCTTCCCCACCTGCAACCCCGACGACAGCAGCAGCCCCTGCCCGAATTGCAGCTGATAATCGCCCACGGCTAACGTCTTCAACCGCCCCCGCTCCTGCACCACCAAATGCCCCGACAGAAAATCGGCCCCATAGCGACGAGAACCGGGGTTCCATACCAGTTGCTCCCCCGCATCCTTCTCGGCCGTGAAGCCGAAGCTGAAATCTTTGGTGTGACTAACACGGTAGCGCATCAGTAGCTTATCGGGCGAACCTACGTAGCGGGTCGGCCCCTGGCCTAGGCTGTCCAGTGGGGCTTCGGAGTAGCCTTTGCGACTTTCGAGTACCCGCTCATAGCGCACAAATAGGGCGTTGTTGTCTTCCTTGAGCACCCGCTGCCACAGCGGCCCGCGGAGTGCGTTGCTACCTCCCGCAGTTTGCGCGGTAACAAAGGGCGCCATCCGATAGATAGTCCGCAGGTCGAAGCTCGGCACCACTTGCAGCTCATACAGCGTCAGAAGGGAACCACGCTGCTGGCGGTAGTCGAGTAGGCTGGTAATCTGGTTTTCAGAGAGTAGCAGCAGGCCCCGGAGCTCTTCGCGGGTGGCCGTGTTGAGGTTGAGCGGCGTCTGGTAGTACTGCAGCAAGGTCTCGTAAAGGTCCTCGTAGGGCACCTGGTCGCTCTGAATTTCGGCAAAAAGCTCCTGCGTCAACCGGTCGAAGTCGGCTGGTGGGCGCACGTATTCTTGCGCTTGCGCCATAAAAGCCATTAACAGAAGCCCAACCAGTATTGCTAGGCTACGCTTAGACTTTGAAAGTTGCCTACAGTTCAACAGTGCACACCGCATCACTTCTTCTCGAAGAGAAATCCCACACCCACATGCTGACTCAGCCCCAGCGCCGCGTGCCAAGCCGCCGCATAGTCGATTTGTAAGGCGCCAGCCTGAAACCCGATGCCGCCTGTACTTTCCTCCGTCAAAGTTCGAAAACCGACCCGCAAGGCTAGTTTTTCAATGATGTGGTATTCAAGGCCCGCTTTGAAATCAGCGTCCTGCTCCACGTCTTTCTCGGTTTCAATGCTAAGCAACACCTTAGCCGTAGGCTGATAAGAAAGCCCTGCTTTGAGCACGGTAGGCACCCGCTCCTGCTGATAATCGGCTAGCCTGGCTTGGTTGAGATTATAGAGATACGCTCCAAATACCAGCCGTTTCGGCACCAACTCCGCCTGCCCGCCCAACGAAACAGCTATGGCCCGCTTGCTCCCCAACCCCTCGATGCTAAGCTGCAGCATATCCACCCGGGCTCCAATACTCACCAAACCGCCTCGGTAGCCGTAGCCCGCGCCTACACGCTGTTCGCTGTATAGCTTGCCCCCAAAACGCTGCACCTCCACACCTACCACCCCGTTTTTAGCTTTGTTGTTTTCCACTGCGCCCAACGGCATTGCGGCGGCCACAGCTACCGTGTTTAAGGCACTCAGCAAGTAGCGGTTCTCGGCATACACTCCTACTGCTGGCTTGCTGAGTTGCCCCAAGCCTGCTGCGTTGTTGCCTACCGCCCACACGTCACTTAGGGTTACGGAGGCATTACCTAGCGCAGCTGCTCGTGCACCGCGCGTACCAGGGCCATTGCCTTGGCCATAAGCGGTAATTGATAATAGAAATAAAATAACTACAATAAAGTAGAGTTGTCTCATAAACAAGTCAATACAAGCTTCAATAATAGTCAATTTAGAATAACAGACTACTAGCTTTATAGCGGTTATTTTTTGTGGGGCTTACTGTTGCTAGTCGCAAAAAAGCCCCGGCATCAACGGCACCGGGGCTTCTAAGTTGTTATGCTGTCTAGAAGCAGCACTATCTTCTAGCTCTGTAAAGCAGCAGTTTACGGAAGGCTTCACGCTACCGCTTACATACCAGCTGCCGTGCTTTCCTTGCCTTTCTTCTTTTTCACTTTGGTTTTCTGACCGTCTTCGGTTTTCACTTTCATCTTCTCTATGTCGCTCAGGGCCTCTACCGAGGCCGTAGCGGCTGGTCCTACCCCAGGGTTCGGGCCGTTATTGACTATCGTCATTTCATCGACGATGTGCTTGGCGCCACCTAGCTTTTCGATGCACCAGAGCACGTAGCGGATGTCGGCGTTGATGCAGCGCTTCAATTCGGGGTCGTAGGCTAAGTCGCCGGTCATGGCTTCCCAGTTGCCGTCGAAGGCCAGGCCAATTAGCTCGCCTCGGCCGTTGATGACGGGGGAGCCGGAGTTGCCGCCGGTGATGTCGTTGTCGGTGATGAAGGCTACGGGCAGGTTACCGTCTTTGTCGGCGAAGCGGCCGTAGTCTTTCTGCTTAAGCAGCTCCAACTCTTTCTTGGGCACTACAAACTCCTCGTTGGTGGGGTCTTCTTTTTCCAGAATGCCCTGCGCGGTGGTTTTGTAGTCGTAGCGCACGGCGTCGCGGCCTTTGTAAGGACGCACGCTGCCGTAGCTGAGGCGAATGGTGGAGTTGGCGTCGGGCGAGTACACTTTCTGGCTGTTTTTCTCGCGCAGCGCGGCCACGTAGAGGCGGTTGGCACGGGCCAGATTAGCTTGTAGCGCCTGCATTTTCGGCAGGATGTTCTGCGTGTAATTCAGGTACACCGAGTTGAACGTCTTGAAGCCAGGATCAGCTTCCAGCTTAGCCAGCGTAGGATTGGCCAAGAAGGCTTTCACCTTGGCTTCCGAAGTCAGGAAAGAGTTGGTGAACACATAATCGGCATACTTGGACCATGAGCCGGCGTACTGCTTCAACACAGTCTGGAACACTTCGGGCAGTTGCGCTTGGGGCACATCCTTGCCGTACAGGGTCATCAGCGCGGCAAACACCTTTTTATCGGTTGGAGCGCTGTAATCTTTGAAGTATTCGGCCACCGGCTCCTTCAAGGCTTCTACGGCCTTCTGAACGGCGGCCTTGTCGGTCGGCGTGGCTTTGAGCGTTGTGTAGAGCGGCATCATGCGCGACGACAGCGCCACGATTTCCGTCCCGAAGGCGGCTTCGTTCACGTAGTTCGCGCTTAGGTTGTATTCGCGCAAGCCGGTATAAGCCTGGTTGATAGCGTTTAAGGCTTCCCCGTACTGTTGGGTGCGGGTAGGGTCGGCGGCTATCCATTGGGCCAGGGCCGCTTCTTCGGCTTTCTTGGCATCTACCGTTTTTAGGCGCTTCATGCCTTCATTCTGACCAATGAAATACTTCCAATAGTTGGCAATACTGGCGTATTTAGAAGCATACTTCAGGCGTAGTGCCGGGTCTTGGTCCATGTCTTCTTTCCAAAGCTTGAGGCGGGTGTCGCGTAGCTTAATGCGGGCCGGGTTGCTTTGGTCGAGCGTCATTTGGAGGCCCGCGGCGGGCAGGAAGCGTTGGGTGCGGCCAGGGAAGCCAAACACCATGGCGAAGTCGCCCTCACTCACGCCCTGCAAGCTCACGGGCAGGTGCTTTTTGGGTACGTAAGGAATATTGTCGGCCTGCGGCGTGGCGGTCGGCTTGTTGTTTTTGTCGGCGTACACCCGGAACATCGAGAAGTCGCCGGTATGGCGGGGCCACATCCAGTTGTCGGTGTCGCCCCCGAACTTACCTACGGCCTCGGGTGGCGCGCCCACCAGGCGCACGTCGCCGAAGCGCTGGTACACGAACAGGTAGTACTCGTTGCCGCCGAACATGTCGCGCACGTAGGCAACGTACTGGCCGTTTTCTTTGGCCGCGTCAGCCATTTCTTTTTGGCGCTTCTGCACCGTGGCCACGCGCTCCGGCTCCGGCGTGGTGGGCGTAATGCCTTCCAGCACTTTGCCGGTTACGTCTTCCATGCGCACCAGAATATCTACAAACAAACCCTGGTTGGTTTTTTCCTCGGCTTTGGTGGCGGCGAAAAAGCCGTTTTGCAAGATGTTGTTTTGCGGCGTGCTATGCGTTTGAATAGCATCGTAGCCGCAGTGGTGGTTGGTGAGCAGCAGGCCTTGGCTGCTTACAAACTCGCCGGTGCAAAAGCCCCCAAGCTGCACCACGGCATCCTTCAGGCTGGCGTTGTTGACGTCGTAGATTTCTTCGGCCGTGAGCTTGAGGCCTTTTTTCTGCATGTCGGCCTGGTTGAGCCGCTTCACGAAGAGCGGCAGCCACATGCCTTCGTCGGCGCGGGCCGTGAACGGGAGCAACAGCGTCAGGAGCAGGGCTTTCGCCCAGTTGTTTTTACGCATGAGTGGGAAGGAAAAAAGAAGGAAAAAGAACCGATGAGTCTGGCTGGCTAATTTACGAAAAGACTTGGCCCCTAACGGAGAAGCGTAGAGTTTAGAAAGGCTTGTTGAAATACAATCTTTCTGCTTCGTTTGCAGTTCTTTGCTGGTATGTCTTATTTGATTCGCCAGTTGCTATTGGGGCTGCTGTGGGTGTACCGCTACCTGATTTCGCCGCTTACTCCGGCCAGCTGCCGCTACACGCCCACTTGCTCGGCCTACGCCGTGCAAGCCATCCAGAAACATGGCCCCTGGCGAGGCGGCCGGCTGGCATTGCGCCGTATTAGCCGCTGCCACCCCTGGGGCGGCCACGGCTACGACCCCGTGCCGTAGGAGTGAACAAGTAATTGAGTGACTAAGTGAAGTAACACACGGTGCAGGTGTTGCTGACTGCCGCTTCCTAACAGTGGAGCCCTTCATACCGTATGCTACTTCACTCAGTCACTCAATTACTTGTTCACTCTTTGATGTCCAGAATATCGCTGCTTGCTCTAGGTCTCATTGCCTTATTAGGTTCCGGCTGCTCCCAGGCCCAGAGCGACACCGCCGAACAGCTCAATGATTCGCCTAAATCAGAAAAAAAGAAAGGGAAGAAGGATAAGAAGGACGGCAAAGAAGATAAAGTGATGGCCACCGGCCTACAACCCGTAGGCGAGTTGCAAGGCAGCGTACCCGAAAGCTCCGGCCTGGCCCACGGCAACCGCCCTGGCACCTTTTATACCCACGGCGACGCTGGCACCACCCCCGTCCTTTACCTCATCAACGAGAAAGGCGAGTTGCTCGGCCAGCGCGAACTTCCCGTACCAAACGTCGATTGGGAAAGTCTCGCTGATGATGGCAAAGGCACCATTTACGTCGCTGATGCGGGCAACAACAACAATTCGCGCCAAGACTTAGCCATTTACCGCGTCAATCCTGACCAACCCAATAAAGTCGGCAAGATCAGCTTCCGTTACGCCGACCAAAAAGCTTTCCCGCCGGCCAAAGAGGAGCGTAATTTCGACTGCGAAGCCTCGCTCTGGCACGCCGGCAAGCTCTATCTGTTCACCAAAGACCGCGCCCAGCGCAGTACTAGCAAGGTCTACACCCTGACTGATCAGCCCGGCACCCAAACGGCACAGCTGCTCACCATGCTTCCCATTGCCGGTGAAGTAACCGGCGCCGACCTCAGCCCCGACGGTCGTCACTTGGCCCTGGTAGGCCAGCAAGCCTTGTATTTGTACGACGGTAATGACTTAGAAAGTGCGCTGAAAGCCACTCCCAAAACGGTTTCTCTTAAAGGCGCCGGCCAAACCGAAGGCATCTTGTTCCTTGACAATGGCACGCTGCTTATCAGCACTGAACAAGGGTCGCTCTATCGTTACCAGCTGTAAAGCCTTAGCATAAAACCCAAGAAAAAAGGGCGTAGAGCTTAGCCTTTAAATGAAAGCTCTAAGCTCTACGCCCTTTTTTCTTGGTTCTGTACTTAAACTTTGATAGCCTTCTTGTTGCCGGCTTCTTCTTCGTCTAAGTCCCGCGGGGCATAGCCGTAGGGGTTGTTCGGGTCTTTGCCGGCGCGCCACAACACCCATATGCCCACTAAAATCAGCGGCAAGCTCAGAATCTGGCCCATGTTCAGCGGCAGCTTATCTTCAAAGCCTTCCTGATTTTCCTTCAGGAACTCGCCCAGGAATCGTTGCGTGAACAGCAGCACTACAAACAGCCCGAACAGCAAGCCACGCGGCGTGCGGTCCTTGGTGCGGTTCCACATGCTGTAGAGCAGCACAAGCAGGAAGATACAGAAAGCAGCTTCGTAAATCTGCGTGGGATGGCGCGGCACTGTCATCGGCGAGTCGGGCGCAACGGGGGTGCCTTTGGGTAACAGCCGATAGGTTTGCGTACCATCGGTGCGCACCACAGGCTGCGCCGCTACCTGTACGGCACCAGGCGGCAGGGGCCGCGTAACCGGCTGAAAATGGTCGGCGTCGCGCACGAACACGAAGGCCCAGGGCTTATCGGTTGGCTCGCCTACAATTTCGGAGTTCATCAGGTTGCCCAAGCGAATCATAGCCCCGCCCAACGCTACTACAATCACGATGCGGTCGAGCACCCAGAGATAATCGAACTTGTTGTTGCGGGCAAACAACCAGCAGGCCAGCAAGATGCCTAACGTAGCCCCGTGGCTGGCCAAGCCACCTTCCCAGATTTTGAATATTTCCAGAAAGTGCTCGGAGGTCAGGTAATAGTCGGGGTCATAGAACAGCACATGCCCCAGCCGCGCGCCCAGAATGGTACCCGCCAGCATGTAGATGGTAATTACATCCACCCAACGCGGCGACGTCCGCTCCGACTTGTAGATGTGGGAGAGGATGAATGTGCCGAACACAAAGCCCGACATGAACAGCAGCCCGTACCAGCGCAGCGTCAACGGCCCTAGCTTGGCCAGAATGGGGTCGGTATTCCAAGTGATGTAAGCGAGGAAAGAAAGCATGGTTACGAAATGATGAAAGGACTCAAAGGTACTCAGACATTCGGTTTGCGACTTTGCAAACCGCTTGTCCACTCAGGTATTGGGCAGAGGCACGGCGTACTGGTGGCAACCAATCAGCGGGCGGGTAAAGGTCCTTGCTGACCCTCAGGATAAAGTTGGTATAGGTTTGTGGACTCAGATGAGCGCAGTGCGACACCGTCGCCGCTGAGCATCAGCAGCAAACCCAGCATGAAGGCATAGCTAGGCCAGCGCAGCCAAGTGGGCAACGATTGGCGCTCCGTTACTGCCTCGCTGACGAGCCGGGCGCGTACCCGACTATAAAAGAATGGCTGAGGCTGGGTAGCTTGTTGGGCACGCCATTGGTGCAGCAGGTTTTCCAATTCTTCATCAGTAGTAGAGCGAGTGGCGGAATCAGGCATGACGCAGGGGAAGAAGAAGGTGGTTACGAAGGGTTTTGCGGGCGCGGAACAACAAGGACTCCACCGCCGGCACAGTGGTTTCAAGAACAGCTGCTATTTCCTCGTAGCTTAATTCTTGCTCGTGCCGTAGCGTAAAAGCCACTTGCTGCTGGCTAGGCAGTCGAGCGATGTGCGCGAGCAAAAGCGCCAACTGCTGCTGCCCCTCCATTTGCGCCTGCGGGTGCGCATAATCAGTTAGCTCGTGTAGCACTTGGTTGTCGAAACCCAGCAGACTGGTGAAATAGGCAAAGCGCTTCTTGGCCCGAGCCCGCTGCCGGTGTTTCAGAGCCCGCGAGGTAGCCAACCGATAAAGCCAAGTACTTAGTGTGGCTTCGCCCCGAAACTTGCTAATCGTTTGGTACACTTCCACAAACACTTCCTGCGCCACGTCCTCTGCCTCTTCCGGCGACCGTAGCAAAGCGAAAACCGTACGGTATATACGATTCTGATATCGCTCTACTAGCGTGCGAAACGCAACCTCACTGCCCTGTTGCAATTGCGCTACCAGTTCTGCATCGGCGGAAACAGCGAAGCACTGCGCAGGCGGCACGACACTCTGAGCAGTAAGCAGCGGAAGTGTATACACCAGTGAAGCGAAAATTAAAGGCTAGAGACGACACCTGTTCAGCGCTTGGTTTTCCCGCGACGACTGAGGTTATGTCTGCTTAGGCCAATTTAGCGCGTAAAACTTGCGCCCACGCTCCTACCTTTTCTATAACAGCCAGACAAACAAGGTAGTGCCTCATAAATAATCCGCAGCATTCTTCTGAAGCTCGTCCGAAATCCACCCAGCAACTACAGCTTGCTTAGCTCTTCGGTGTAGCCGCCGCTCAGAATGGGGAAGCGCAGCCACGAGCGGGGGTCCACGTTATAGTCGTCGAGGTGGAAGCTTGGGGCATACCGTTCGCGCTTCCACTGGTTGCGGCTCCAGAGGCTGTAAAAGCGCTTGACGTAGGTTTTCAGCTGCTCCGGGTCTATGCTAGGTTCCTCTTGCACCAAGGTGGCCAGCACTTGTTGCGGACTCAGCCGGTTGTAAAAAGCCAGCCGCTCGATGCGGTTAAGCAACACGTAAGGCATCAGGTCCCGCTCGTCGGTTTGCTTTTCTTCGAGCGGGCGCAGTTCGGCGGTAGGCTGGAGGTTGTTCACGTGGCTAAGCGCCGGATAGCCCAGTTCGGTTTGGGCCCACACCAGCCATTTCTTTACGAAGTCCTTATCAACGCCCCCGATGGGCGAGATACTGCCAGCCGTGTCGCCGTCCATGGTGCAGTAACCCACCGAAGCTTCCGAGCGGTTGGAGGTGGTGATGAGCAGGCAGTTCTGCACGTTGGCCAGCAGCCAGATGGCCGGGGCCCGTACTCGCGCCTGAATGTTTTGCAGCGCCAGGTCATCGGTTTTCCAGCTCAGCTCGCGGTTTAGTGCGCTCTGAATCTTGCCCACGTACCCCGTCACCTCCTGGTCGATTTCCCAATTATAAAACACGGCCCCAATGGAATCTGCCAGTTCTTTGGCCGAGTTGAACGTGTCGTCGGAAGAGTTGACGGTACCCTGGTAGGCGCAGGTGAGCAAGCGACGAGTGAGCTGTTTGTTTATTTCTCTCTGCTGCTGGTCGGGATCCGTTAGAGAGGCATCCTTCGGGCCGGGCATGTTTTGGTCGGGCGCAGGGGCCACCGGACCAGCTATTGCTTCAATTTCTTCGGTGGTAAAGCAGCCACTACGCCGCATAAATTCGGCCGTGCCAAGCTCCGTGGTACCCAACCGTACCATTTCAGCCACCGATACGGCGCACAGGCACGAATCGGCGCCGCCACTCAAACTTAGCACGAAGCCCCGGCTGCGGGCTTTGCGCATGTAGTCGAACAAAGCCAGGCTTAGCGCCTGATTCAGCTCCCGGTACTCATCGGGAGCAGGCAGCGGGTCAATGGCATCGAGTGCAACTGGTTCGAGCGGCGTCGTGAAATCAACGTCGGCATATTCCAAATCCACCTCTTTGAAGCTCATGAGCTGATTGCGCTGCAACAAATGACCATTGCGGGCCACCAGAATCTCGCCATCGTAGGTGATGCGGCCAGCTTCGTTGCCGAGCAAGTTGGCGTAGAGGTAGGTGCAGTTGAAATTGCGCGAGGCCCGCAGCACCAGCTGGTAACGCAGGTCGGTCTTGCTCATAGCAAAGTGCGAGGCCGACGGATTGACAATCAAATCCACCCGGCCTTGCAGCCGGCAGGCTGGCCGCACGTTGTCGGCTCGCCACGCATCCTCACAAATTTCAAAGCCGAACTTTACGCCTTGGTGCTCGAAAATCATGTCTCCCAAGGTCCACTCCTCCCCTTCCCAAGTCACGGTAGTGGTTTCGCCGGCTGGCCACGGATAGAAAAAACGCGGCTCATAATGCACACCGTCGTTGGCGAGAAACTGCTTGGCCGCAAAGCCCAGAATCTGACCGTCGCGCAGTACGGCGGCCGTATTGTAAGTGTGGTGGTTGAGCCGCACCGGCAAGCCTACTACCACGCAAATACCTTCGGTCCAGGGCCGTACCTGCTGCAAATGAGCCAAGGCTTGCTCCGGCAGCCAGTCACTCAAAAACAAGTCTTCGCAACCGTAGCCCGTCAAACACAGCTCCGGCAGACAGAGCAGTTCTACCCCCGCTGCTTTGGCCTGCTCGATAGCCTCGCGGATAACCCGCAGATTATGGGTCCAGTCAAACGGTATTTGGTTGAGGGCGCCGCCGGCAATTCGCATAAGTCGAGAAATTGAATTTCCACAAAACAACTCCATTTCTAGCAATTGAGTTGCCGCCTGCCTCTGAGTACCTCCGCGAAACTACTGCGGGCCTCTGTGAGAACCACTATTTGAGGTTTCTCGCAGAGGCCCGCAGTGGTACACAGAACGTTCTGCTACACCCCTAGCATGTCCAAGGCTCGCTCAGCGGCTAGCTGCTCGGCTTGTTTCTTACTTAGGCCCATGCCCGTGGCTACGGCTTCTTCGTCCAGCAGCACGGTGGCCGAAAACTCCATCACGCCACCCGGCCGGGGCTCCCCGCTAAGCTCGTAGCGGAGGGCTTTGCCGTTGCGTTGCGCCCACTCAATGAGCTTGCTCTTGAAGTTGGTGGTAGTTTGGATCATGGACTTCACGTCTACGTAGGGCTTCACAATGCGGCCCAGCACAAACTTGCGGGCCGCTTTGTAGCCTTGGTCGAGGTACACCGCGCCTACCAGCGCCTCCAGGGCGTTGCCGTTCACGGAGCGCGAACGGGCGGCGCGGCCTTGCCCTGGATCGAGTTGCACCAGCTTATCGAGGCCTAGCTTCAGGGCCAATGAGTTCAGGCTTTCCCGGTTCACGATGCGGCTGCGCATCTCGGTCAGGAAGCCTTCTTGCTCGTACGGAAACTTGCGGAACAGATACTCGGCTACCACCGTGCCGAGCACTGCGTCGCCAAGGAACTCTAGTCGCTCGTTGCTTTGCTGCCGTCCTTGCTCGCCCTGCTGCCGTACCACTGAGGAGTGGGTGAAGGCCAAACGGTAAAGCCGCACGTTGGAAGGCGTGCGGCCCGTTACCGTAGCAATTGCTTGCAGGAAGGCTTGGTCCTGCCCCAGCATCCGCCGGAAAAATCCGAACAAGGGCAAGCCCGCCATTAGGATTGAATCTTGCGGAACACCACCGACGTGTTGTGTCCGCCGAAACCAAACGTATTACTCATCGCCACATTCACCTCGCGAGACTGCGCCTCGTTGAACGTGAAGTTCAGTCGAGCATCCAGTTCCGGGTCGGCGGTGAAGTGGTTGATAGTAGGCGGCACAATACCGTGCTGAATAGCCAGAATGCTAGCTACTGCCTCAATTCCGCCGGCTCCACCTAGCAAGTGGCCCGTCATGCTCTTGGTCGAGCTGATGTTGAGGTTATAGGCCTGCTCCCCAAACACCTTCTGAATAGCCTTCACCTCGGCTCCGTCGCCGAGGGGCGTGCTTGTGCCGTGGGTGTTGATGTAGTCCACCTCCTCAGGCTGAATACCAGCATCGCGTAGCGCGTTCTGCATAACCAGTACCACGCCTTCACCGGTTGGGTCAGGAGCCGTGATGTGGTAGGCATCCGAAGAAAGGCCGCCGCCGATAATTTCAGCATAGATTTTCGCGCCGCGGGCTTTGGCATGCTCGTAATCTTCGATTACCAGCGCGCCCGAACCTTCACCGAGCACGAAACCGTCGCGGTCCTTATCGTAGGGGCGGGAGGCCGAGGGAGCATCATCGTTCCGTTCGCTCATGGCCTTCAGGGCATTGAAGCCCCCTACGCCGGCTTCGGTGATGGCTGCTTCCGAACCACCGGTTACCACCACATCGGCCATACCGAGGCGGATGTAGTTGTAAGCGGCCACAATGGCGTCCGAAGAAGAAGCACAGGCCGAAGTCGTGACGAAGTTGGGGCCGCGGAAGCCGTTCTTGATCGAAATATTGCCCGACGAGCTGTCGGCAATCATTTTCGGAATGAAGAAGGGGTTGTAGCGGGGGGTACCGTCGCCCTTGGCGAAGGTGAAGCACTCGTTCTGGAACGTTTGCAACCCGCCAATGCCGGAGCCCCAGATAACCCCAACCCGGTCCTTGTTGACGCCCTGCGCCAAGCCGGCATCGAGGATGGCCTCGTCGCTGGCAATGACGGCGAACTGCGTGAACAGGTCCATCTTCCGACCTTCTTTGCGGTCGAAGTAATTATCAGGATTGTACTCCTTCACTTCGCAGGCGAAGCGGGTCTTGAACTTGCTGGCGTCGAAGCGGGTGATGGGCGCGGCACCACTCGTACCCTGGCGCAGACCGTCCCAATAAGTGGGAACGGTGCTGCCAAGTGGCGTGATGGCCCCCAACCCCGTAACGACAACTCTCCGAGAAGCCATAGGAATGGGCAGAGATTACGAAAAAGTGGAAAAGCAAAACGGTCGGCGGCAGGCCGACCGAATGCGCAAAAGTCGCTAGAAAACGAGTAGTTGGCAGTAAGTAGCGAGTGGTTGAGATAAACCTATAAGCTTGGAAGGTCTCCTTACTCTATACCAAGTACTTAATACTATCCACTTATTTGGCGTGTTCCTCGAGGTAGCTGATAGCCTGACCCACGGTGCCGATGTTTTCAGCCTGGTCGTCGGGAATAGACACGTTGAATTCTTTTTCAAACTCCATAATCAGCTCAACCGTGTCGAGCGAGTCGGCACCTAGGTCGTTGGTGAAGCTTGCCTCTGGAGTTACCTCAGATGCTTCTACGCCTAGTTTGTCGATGATAATGGCTTTTACTTTTTCTGCAATTTCAGACATTTCCGTGGGGGTTTAGAGAAAACTCGCCACAAATAACACCATCTTCCCTAACATTTTCAAACATCGGGTCTCTAATCTTGCCAGTACAAGATTCTGACCTGAGCAGTTTATTTCGTGGGCTAGCTGTGTAAATTTGCTCGCTCTGGCTTTAGTATACGCTTATGAAAACGCTTACCCTGGACGTAGAATACGAGTGCAACTTCGACTTATTCGGGGTCGTTTCGTCGAGCCGGGAGCATACCCTGGCCTGGCAACTCAACCAGCTATTGCGCCTGCGTTTGATCAAACAGCACGACCTGATTTACGATTTGTTTAGTCAGGGCCGCCTCGTTATCAGCAACTACTTGCACGCCACCGAACACTTTACGTTGCGGCTGCTGCGCAACCGTTCCCTCGATCCTTCGATGCTGAAAAAGCCCTTCCTGGCGCCCGATATCAAGGAATACGACTACCTGATTCAGGTCAGCGACGGGACAGGCATGCTGGCGCCCGAAATTCTAGTGAAAGAACTTGCAGCCTTGCCCGTGGTGCAGTACGTATGTCAATTCGACCCAAATAGCCTGAAGTTTAAAGAAAATCTGCTCTTTTGAGGATTGTAGCGCCAAGCTCCAGCTTGGCGAACAGTCAGCGCCGCGTGCTGACCTCCACTTCACTCACCGTTCAACGACTCACCAAGCTGGAGCTTGGCGCTACTTGCCCATGGAAACACGTGCTCAGTTCAATAAAACCAAAATTGTGGCCACCGTCGGCCCGGCATCCAACACCTACGAACGGCTGGCCATGCTCATCCGCGAAGGGGTGGATGTATTTCGGCTCAATTTTTCGCACGGCTCCTACGAAGATCATCTGTCGGTAATCAACACCGTTCGGCGCCTGAACAAAGACTTGCGCACCAATGTAGGCTTGCTGCAGGATTTGCAAGGTCCCAAAATCCGATTGGGCGACGTGGAAGGCGGCGGCGTGGAAATTACGCGCGGCGACAAGATCAAGCTGGTGTGCGGCGAAAAGGAAGTCAGTACGGCTACCCGCCTGAGCACTATTTACATGGGCCTAGCCCGTGACGTAAAGGCCGGCGACATGATTTTGCTGGACGATGGCAAGATTGAACTGAAGGTACTGGCTACCGACCGGGAAACCGAGGTGGACGTGGAAGTGGTGTACGGCGGCCTCGTGAAGCCCCGCAAAGGCATCAACCTCCCCGATTCCGAAGTGTCGGCCCCCTCCATGACCGAGAAGGACATTGAAGACCTGAAATTCGGGTTGGAGCACGACGTGGACTGGATTGCCTTATCGTTTGCGCGCCGCGCCGAGGATATTCGCTTTATCAAGAGTTTGATTGCGGAAGGCGGTAAGTCGACCCGGGTTATTGCCAAAATCGAAACACCCGAAGGCCTCCGCAACCTCGACGAAATTATTGCCATTACCGATGCCGTGATGGTGGCCCGCGGCGACTTAGGCGTGGAAGTGAAGATGGAAGAGGTGCCGATGGCGCAAAAGATGATTGTAGAAAAGTGCAACAAGGCCGGCAAGCCCGTCATTGTAGCCACGCAGATGATGGAAAGCATGATTTCGGCCCCGCGCCCGACCCGTGCCGAAACCTCCGACGTCGCCAATGCCGTGATGGACGGTGCCGACGCGCTGATGCTATCCGCCGAAACCGCCGTGGGGCAGTATCCGGCCGAAGTTATCCGCTCGATGGTGGGCACCGTTGCCAGCGTGGAAAGCCGCATGGCTAGCCTCTACAACCACTGGTTCCCCATCGACCCAACTGCCCCAAGCTTCATGGTAGACAGCTTGCTGTCAGCGGCTTGCCACTTGGCCAAAAACACGAACGCCAAGGCCATTACGGCCATGACGCACCGGGGGTATACAGCCTTCCAGATTGCGAAGTACCGCCCCAAGGCCAACATCTTCGTGTTTACCGACAACCGCCCCCTGCTCACCACTCTCAGCCTGGTGTGGGGCGTGCGCGGCTTCTACTACGACCGGATGGTAAGCACCGACAACACCGTGCTGGACATCAAATACGTGCTAACCACCATGGGCCACCTCCAGAAAGGCGACGTGTTCATCAACACGGCCTCCATGCCAATCAACGAGAAAGGCAAAGCTAACATGGTGAAGGTAAGCGTGGCGTAAGTTGTGCGACTGTCATTCAAAAAGCCCTCCTGATGGATCAGGAGGGCTTTTTGTGTTAGAAAAGCCTTGTTCATTGATGCTGCAACCGCAGATGCTGCGTAGTCTCGCCGGGCGCTTGCAGCTGCACCACGTATACGCCGGGCACCAAGCCTTGCAACGACACCGTAGTGGTAGTTTGTCCGGCCGCCAGCTGCTGCTCCTGCACCACCCGCCCTACGCTGTCTAGCAGGCGCACTACAACCTTGCTTCGCGCTGACTCCGGCAGTTTGAGCGTGGCCGAGGCAGTGGCGGGGTTAGGATAGAGCTGGAATGCTGAAGCCCGTTGTGCAGCTTTAGTTGGCAGCAGCGTGCCAAAATTAGTGCGGCTTCCACAGGTTTGTACGGTGCCGTTGATAGTGCGGCGGGTGTACACAAGCTCGTGCTCTGGCTGTCGTACGGCTCCCACGCCCGGTGCGCTGAATAGCTGTTGATTAAGCGCATCCAGGCCAGGCCCATAAACAGCTCCGGTGCCTGTGCTTCTGAAAAGTGCTTCCAGCAGCAGCGTAGCCGGCCCGCCGCACGCTCCTCCTGGCCGGGAACTCACCACGGGGTATCCCATTAGTATTCCACTAGCGCCAGCGCCTAGCGGCTCGTAGCCATACGCCAGCAGCGGGCTGCTAAGCGGTATCAGAAGACCCAGCCCGCGCCACTGCCCGGTGCTCCGCGACGCGGCAAATCGCACCATATAGATGGGCGAAACTACCGTACCCGCGCTAACGCAGCCGGGGGCTCCGTTGTACACGGTCCGGCTTTGCTCCTGGAACGTGTAGACGAGGCTGTCGGTGGTGAGCTGCCGCGTCAGCACCCGGCGCAATATGGTGCCGGTGGCGCAGCCGATGGGGTTGAAAGTGAATTGCTGATAATTGTAGCCTAGCTCATCGCCGGGCTGCAAGTCAAGCAGCGTTAGAGGATTGTAGTAGCTCAGGCCCGCCGGTGCGGGCCGGCGGGTTAATGTCAGAATTTTGGGTGTTGGAACTCCAAACAACAAATTGGCAGGACCTGACACCAAGCCAAAATTCTTGCTCAATACGATGATTGCGCCTGTTCGCACCTGAAACGTAACCACCGAATCCATTACTCCATCTATGAGGCTGGTACCGCGGGAAAGCAAAGTGGTCGTAACCCCGTAGTCGGTGAAGGCACTGCTCCAAGTGGTTCCAACTGGCACAAACGGCTTCAGCACCAACGAACGGTCCAGCAACAAGGGGCTTGGGTCATCCTGCCAATACAGCGTGTAGGTTCGTTGAGGTGCATTATAGCGCATCAGCTTACCGAACTGGTTGTTGCGTGACTTTTGCCACGCGAAGCTGTTGATACGCTGCACCGTACGATTGAAAAAGTATACCGAATCGTAGCCACTAACCCCGGCCGAATCGAGGCGCAAGGTTAGAACGGTGTCGGCGGAGGCGCCGCGAAAAGCGTGCACGTCGCCATTGAGGCGGAACGGGCGCCAGTTTTGTGCTTGCGTAGGCAGCCAACTCAAGCAGCAACACAAAATCAGGAAGAGGTAGAGTTTTCTCACGTATACAACGAGCTAAGCTAGAATAAGCAGTCATAAGATATAAAAATAAAGATATATTCATGCATAACGCGGAAAGGCCCCGCACTTGCGCGCGGGGCCTTTCGTGTATAAAAGAGCAGAAAGTAGCTTTTGCTGCTTAGGCAGCCAGCGACTTCACGAACTTAGCCAGCTTCGACTTGTTGTTGGCGGCTTTGTTCTTGTGGATAATGTTCTTTTTGGCCAGACGATCCAGCATCGACGACACTTTGCGCAGCAACTCTTGTGCAGCCGTAGCGTCGGTGGTTGCCCGCAGCTTCTTGATGGCGGTGCGGGTAGATTTTGCCTGGTAA
This sequence comes from Hymenobacter sp., assembly GCF_036387835.1. Lineage (GTDB taxonomy): Bacteria > Bacteroidota > Bacteroidia > Cytophagales > Hymenobacteraceae > Hymenobacter. The sequence goes on from NZ_DASVSY010000016.1 coordinate 45,333, forward strand.
CGGTTCAGCACGCGCTTAGCTTCGTTGGAACGGATGCGCTTAAGGGCCGACTTATGATTTGCCATGAGTTAAAAAGGTCTTCTGCTCGGGTTCAGTTCAATTGGGTTGGCAAAGGTAAGGCTTAACTCGGAAATAGCAAAACATATACATGATTGCGGCAGCGCAAGCCTCCATTTCTACCACTATAAGCCTAACCGCTACATTATCATCCTGCCGTACTTGCTGCAATAAGCAAGGCCTTACCCGAAACGCTGCAACTTAACTAAGCTGTGTATGATTAGCTTAGCAATGTCAGCCAGCGAAATACTGCACGCCGTCTGCTACTTAAACAAGCTTAGTACGACCGTTAGCACCATCCGGTCAGCACGCCAGATGAAGCATGCTGGACGCGGCACAGCCTAATCAACCTTTTTCTCCAGCTCGCCGGCCATAGTGCGGTGCGACCGTAACATAGGCAGTGTTTTAGTGGCAAAGGTCTGGACGGTTGGTGTTTCGGCACCTTTGCTTTTCACTTCAAACATGGCAATGTCCATGGTGTGTGCGGTTTCCATGGCATCCATATACGCCTCATCGAACTGCTTACCCGCCGATTTAGTTGTCAGCTGGTCGAGCATAGCTTGGTGAATAGGCATCAGGGCTTGTGAAGGAACTACGCCAAGCGGCTTAGCAATGGTCTGGAGCTGCTGAGTGGCTTTGGTATGATGATCGACCATCATTTGAGCAAATTTCTTTACGCTAGCACTGGTTGCTTTTTGCGCAGCCATTTGTCCTGCTTGAAGCTCCAATAAGTTGCTGCTGGCAGCGGTTAGCAAAAACGTGGCATCAGGCATGGTAGCAAAGGTGCCCATGAAGGCGTTCATGTCGGTAGCACCGCCCCCACCAGATGTTCCACCTGCGGCGCCAGCGGCATCCGCGCCGGTTACGGCGGTGGTTCCGCTGCTTGCTGGTGCTCCACTTGTGCCCGCCGTACCGGAAGTACCGGCGGAGCTCGCGCCAGCAGTTGCTCCTACCCCACCGGTACCGGCGCCGCTGTTGCCGGCTCCGGTGGCCGAAGTGCCACTAGTTGCGCCCGTGCTGGCTCCGGTTCCACTTCCGGAAGTGGAACTAGCACCCGTTCCTGTGCCTGTAGTGCTGCAGGCGGCACCAAACATTGTGGCACCGATTACCAAAAAGTAGGAAATGGCTCTTGTTGGTTTCATAGCATGTAAGTTTGGCTTAGTGCTTGGTCATACGATGCTGAATAAACTAGGTAGATGTTTTTACTTAATTTAATTTATATTAATCTCGACATAGTACTACTGATGAGGTACTGTTTTTCTTCTCTTTCGCTGCTTTTCTTAGGTAGCATGACCAAGCAACTTTCAGCCCGAAGTTGCAGTTGATACAACCATAAGCCCGGTTTTACCATTGTATGAACGTATGCATGCCTACTTATATTTCCTTACCCGACCAGCCCCCCGCTCTTGTACGTCAGCTTGCTGTTCCATGCCCCTAGTAATACACTCCCGCTATCAGCCGCCATTCTATCTGTTCAATGGCCATTTACAAACCATCGTTCCGAGCCTGTTGCGCACGGTGCCGGAAGTGCATTACGAGCGGGAACGGGTAGAAACTGAAGACGGTGACTTTCTCGACCTCGATTGGTCGCGCCCCACCGACCGCACTACCGATACGCTCTGCATTGTCTCGCATGGGCTGGAAGGCGACGCCGGCCGGCCCTACGTGCGCGGCATGGTGCGCGCTCTTAACCGCGCTGGCTTCGACGCCCTAGCCTGGAATTACCGCAGCTGCAGCGGCGAAATGAACCGCCTACTCCGCTCCTACCACCTCGGCGATACCGACGACCTGGATTTTGTAGTGCGCTACGCCTTGGGCACCACCCGCTACCGCCGCGTGTACCTCACGGGTTTCTCGGCCGGTGGCAACGTGACGCTGAAGTACCTCGGCGAGCAGCCCGAACGAGTGCCGCAGGAGGTACAGCGCGCCGCCGTTTTCTCGGTTCCCACCGACCTCAAGTCTAGCTCCATGCACATCAGCCGCCTGGAAAACCGCCTCTACCTCAACCGGTTCCTGAAGTCGTTGCGCAAGAAGATGCGCGAGAAGGCTATGCTCCTGCCCGATCAGGTGGACCTCAACGGCCTCGACGAGTTGCTTGACTTCCCGCAGTTCGACGACCGGTACACCGCGCCTATGCACGGCTTCAAATCGGCGGAAGAATACTACGAACACGCCAGCTCCGGCCGCTACCTAAGCGGCATCCGCATTCCTACGCTGCTCGTCAATGCCCAAAACGACCCGTTCCTGCCGCCCTCCTGCTTCCCCCGCGACTCGGCGTCGCGCAGTGCGTTTGTGTTCCTGGAAACGCCGCAGGAAGGCGGACACGTTGGCTTCGGTGAAGGCACACCCGACGGTGAGTATTATTCGGAGCACCGGGCGGTTGAGTTTCTGACGGCGAAGGTGCCAGGATAATTAACTATTATAACTACTCATCTCATTCCTTGAAATGTTTACTTAACGTAATGCTAGTTATAATCATAGCATTAGAATAGTAATAGTTGAGGAGCATTATATAGCTGTAGTAACTTTGTTATTATTTAGTTGCGATACAGGATATGCTAATTATTATTCCATTGATCTATGCACAATGCGAGATATGCGTTCACGAAAACGAGCAATAAAAGAATCATGAAAAACAGCACATAAGCTGCTTGCATAAAACTCCGCTGATTTGCTTTCGCAAAGGCTAGACCTGTAAAGCATAAGTAGGCTATTAGGCTGTACCAGATTGTGAATACCAGATAGTTTTCTGCTCGTGTAGTGCTTGAATATTGCTCGTATACTCTTCCTAAAAAGGGGGCACCTATAAACTGAAGAATCAGAATAGGGAGCAACAAATAGCGATAAAAGGTATCAGAGAAACGGCTATAGCTCATGAGTTACTTCACAAAATGAAATATTTCTTCCTTTTCTAAACGTCTAGATAAGGCCTGCTTTCTCGAAAACTTTCACCTGTCAGACCATATTCTAGCTTGTAACGTTTGTTGAACGGTCGTTTGAGAAACGTTACGGATCTTCTCTTTACCCCTGCCCAACTGAGTTAATCGGCACGAACACCAACTTCTTTGTCTCGAAGAACTCTTCCGCAAAAAAATCTTGGAGGTCGTAGACTTTAGTTACAAGTCCTGATTCCTCTATTTCCTCGGTCAGGTCGCCGCCTTTCAAGTAATACAGGCCGCTGGTGGCGTTGCCGGTGGGTTTGTAGCGGTGGGCAATCCAGGTGTGGAAGGTAGCGAGGCGGGCTACGGCGCGGCTCACGATGTAGTCGTACTTGGGGCGAAGCTGCTCGGCGCGGATTTGCTCGGCGGTTACGTTGGTGAGGCCCAAGGCTTGGGCCATTTCCTGCACGGCGTGGATTTTCTTGCCGATGCTGTCAACGAGGTGAAACTTCACTTCCGGGAACAGAATAGCCAATGGCAGGCCTGGCAAACCGCCGCCCGTACCTACGTCGAGCACCGAGGCGCCGGCCGGAAACTCCACTACTTTGGCAATGCCCAGGGAGTGCAGAAAATGGCGCTCCGCCAGGTTGCTGACGTCGGTGCGGGCTACCAGGTTGAGGCGCTCGTTCCAGCTGCGGAACTCGGTATCGAGCTGCTGGAACAGTTGGCGCTGGTGGTCGGTGAGGTGCGGGAAGTAGTGGGTGATGATGTCCATGGTGCCGGCAAAGGTAGTGTAGCGCGGAAGCCACAGGAAATCCGTTCCGCGACGAGCACAGCGAGTATCCTGCGTTGGCGCAAGTGGCGCAGTACCGGATACTCGCTGTGCTCGTCGCG
>NZ_DASVSY010000017.1:0-29128 GCF_036387835.1 Hymenobacter sp.
AAACGCTGGCGCGTGGTGCGCGACGTGTTTCGCGGCCGCGTAGCAGAAATCCGCGATACGGTGATGCTGCTGTGTTGCGGCTTGCACAACCTGCTGCTTACCCAAAAACAGACCGTAACCCGCTAATCGGTATAAGCTCTAATAAATAAAGGCCTACTGTAAACCCCTTTACAAGCATCTACGCAGCATGAAAAAATACCTACTCGCAACCGCAATTGGGTTAAGCTTAGCCGCCTGTTCCAAAGCCGACGATGAGGACGTGACGCCCATCGCCATCACTTCTGCTTTCGACCAGAATTTCAGCCTGAACTACCGGCAGCAGGCATCATTGCCTTCCTCAAGCCAGCCGGAGCTAACAGTGGCAGTAGAGGAATTAGACTATACATTTTGTCCTAAAAATGCCTATTGCATTTTGGCCGATTTTGCAAATCCTACCCTAGGTGTGACTGATAGGGGAGGGCAAACGCAGCAAGTAAAATTTTTGATGCCTGGAAGAACAACCAATTATCCTGATTGGATGGACACGACCAGCGTACGAGCCAATGGCAAACGTTATGTATTCTACTACATAATGTATAATGTGAAGGCCGGCTGCGATAACCCCGGAAAGGAAGATATTTCAGTGAAGCTACGTATCACTGAGCCTACTAACAAGTAGCTTCCTGCCAAAGCAGTAGTCCACCATGATAGACAGTAAGCTTAGTAAAAAGTTTGTTCTTTATCATGATAGGCTTCTAGTCGTTCGTAGGAAGGGGTTCCGGTGTTTACACCTCCACCCGCAAGCCATCATAGGCCAGTCGAACGAAGTCGGGCAGTGTAGCTTCCACTTCGCGGTGCTTACCTAGCAGATGGCTGATGTGCGTAAGATAGGCCCGGCGGGGAGCCAAGTCTTCGAGAACAGCTATAGCCTCGCTTAGAGAGAAGTGCGAAATGTGTGGCTCGTGGCGCAAAGCGTTTAGCACAATAATTTCCGAGCCCCGCATTCGCTCCAACGACTCCGGCTCCAAGTAGTTGGCATCGGTTACGTACGTGAAATTGCCAACCCGGAAACCTAGTACCGGCAGCTTGTAATGCAACGCCCGAATAGGGTGGAAGCTCACGCCCTGCACATCGAAGGAGCCGTTGTCATCAAGAATGGGAATGGTTTGCACCTGCGGTACTCCCGGATACTTGTTTTCGGCGAAGATATAGGCGTATTCGCGCCGGAGCTGGTCGAGGACCCGGGGCTCGGCATACACAGGCATATCCTGCCGCTGCTTGAAATTGTAGGCCCGGATGTCGTCCATACCGGCCGTGTGGTCTTTGTGCTCGTGCGTGAACACCAACGCATCCAACCGGTCGACCCGCTCACGCAATACCTGCTGCCTGAAATCGGGCCCCGAATCGATGATAATGCTCTTGCCCTGCGTTTCCAGGTGTACCGATACCCGCAACCGCTTGTCGCGGTAGTCTAGGGAGCGGCATACCGCACAGTGGCACCCAATCACGGGCACGCCCTGCGACGTGCCCGTGCCGAGAAAGGTTATTTGCATTGGTTAATTGTTGAATGGCTCAATTATTAACTGGTTGGTCGTTCTACGAATTATCAGAACAACCAACCATCTAACAATTGAGCCATTCAATTCTTTATCCGACGTACTGCTTTACTACGCGTACTAGTGCATCAAAATCGAGGGGTTTAGGTAGATAATCGGTTACGCCGGCCTCGCGGAACTGCTCCATAGAGTAGTTATTGGCGTTGCCGGTGATGGCAATAATTGGAATTTTAGAAATCCGCTCGTCTTGGTGCGCCCGGATTTCACGGGTGCATTCCATACCGTCCTTCACCGGGATGTTGATGTCCATCAGCACGCAGTCGATAGGCTGGCTTTCCATTTGCTTGAGAACTTCGCCCCCGTTTTTGGCCGACACAATGCGGTATTTCTGCAGCTCAAGAATTTTTTTGGTCAGGTTTAGAATGACGGAGCTGTCTTCGGCAATCAGTATTGTTTTCGCGTCGCTCATGGGGAGGGAGAAAGTATTGATGTAGGAGTTCGGGTTGAAAAAGTAAAAAGACGGTTCCGGGTGCTTATAAGTCACTCGTTACGCCAGGATATACTGCTTTAAATTGCGTGAAGTAATTCATTAATTTTTGAAAATCCTGCTTCACGTTGCTTTGGTCGCCTTTTTTCAGGTTGTGCTCTATCTCTTTGGCGCACTCGGCTAGCAAAGTCAGGCCTAAAGTAAAGCCAGTTCCCTTTAATTGGTGCAAATGTGGTAAAATCTGTTCGTACTGCCCACTCTCCACCAGCACTTGAGCTTCGTCGAGCAGTTGCGTGACTTCCACCTCAAAGTCCTGGTACAACTGCGCCGCAAATTCGGCGCCGCCTAGTTGCCGGAGCTGTTCTATCACATCCGGATCAATAAAGGGCGCTTCCACTTCCGCGGCCGGAGCCGCTTCCACTTCGGCAACTGCGGGTGTTGCAGCGCCAGGGCGTAGCATGGCGGGCCCGGCCGTTACCCAACGCCGCAGCACCGAGTGCAGGTCCTGGCTTTTCACCGGCTTGGAAACGTAGTCGTCCATGCCTTCGCGCACAAACCGCTCGGCGTCTTCTTTCATCGAATACGCCGTCATGGCCACCACGGGCGGGCAAGCCGCGCCTAGGCGACGCCGGATTTCCTGCATGGCCGCGACGCCGTCCATTTCCGGCATCTGAATGTCCATGAACACCAAGTCGAACTCAGCGCCTGGTGCTGTAGCCTTGCTGATGGCTTCGAACCCGTTATCGGCCACGGCCACTTCGCAGCCTAGCTTGTCGAGCAAGCGAATGGCTACTTTCAAGTTAATAGGGTTGTCGTCGACGAGCAGTACGCGCGGCGCCGTGTCGAAGCGGGTGATATCGGGAGCCCGTTCGCGCGACGCCAGCCGCTCCTGCACAATTTCGTCTTCGTTATGAGCGGCGCGGCAGCGCAGGGTAAACCAGAAGGTGCTACCATCGCCTTCATTGGAAAGCACTCCAATATCGCCGCCCAATAGCTCTGCTAGTTGCTTGCTGATGGCCAAACCCAAGCCAGTGCCACCAAAGGCCTTGGTGGGCGTCGTATCTAGCTGCGTGAAATTGGTGAACAGCAGCTTGGCATTCTCTGTGGAAATGCCAATGCCGGAGTCCTGCACCGCGATGCGCAGCTTATACATATCATCTTCCCGCCGATCCGTGGATACAATGATGCTCACCGTGCCCTGCGCCGTGAACTTAATGGCGTTGGAAGTGAGGTTGCTTAGTATCTGCAGGAGGCGCGTTTCGTCGCTCACGATAAAGCGCGGCGTGTTGGGCGCAATATGATACGAGAACAGAAGGCGTTTCTGCTGGGCCCGGTTGGCAAACAGCGAGTGGATCTTCTCCAACGTGTAGTGCAAATCCATGCCCTCCTCGTTGAGTTGCAGCTTGCCGGCCTGAATCTTGGAGAGGTCCAGAATATCGTTGAGAATGGCCAGCAGCGCGTCGCTGGATTTGCGTAGCGTATCAACGTACTCTTCCTGCTCCTCGCTGCTGACGGTTTGGTGCAGCAAGTCAATCATACCAATGATACCGTTCATCGGCGTGCGCAGCTCGTGGCTCATATTGGCCAGGAACAGCGTCTTGGCTTCCAACGCCGATTCGGCTTCTTCCTTGGCTCGCCGCAGTTCCACCTGCATCTGGTTGAACTCGGTGATATCGCGCGCAATGCCCTCGGTGCCGGTCATGCTATCGGCTACCAAGCGGGCTTTCACCAGCATGCTCACACTGTGACCTTGCTTATGGCGCATTTCAATGGGGAAGTTAGGCGCTTCTCCTTGAACTTGAATCAATCGTAGCAGCCTGTCGCGCTCTTCTGAGTTGATATAATAGTCAGAAATAGGAGTGCCTATCACTTCTTCCGACGTGTAACCTAGTGTTTTCAACACCGAGGGACTGACCAGGGTTAACACACCATTTTCGTCGGTGCGGTAGTACACGTCCTGGAACGACTCGAAGATGGCGCGGAACTTCTCTTCCTGCGCGGCTAATTCCAGCTGCGAGCGTTTCTTGTCGGTAATGTCGTGGGCAATACCCGATATTTCCTCGAACGAGCCGTCGTCGAGGTAAATCGGGTTGAGGAAGATTTCACGCCACGAGTCGGTGCCGCGAGCGTCTTGCAGGCGTACCTCGAAGCGCTGGGGCTGCCCCTGAAACGCCTTCCGGTAATTTTCCACGAATAGCTCGCGTGCATCCTCCTCCATCATGGCCAGATCGGCCTGGAACAGATTCACGTTTGGAGCCGGGTACACGCCGTTGCGCCGCAGGAAGTAAGCAGCGTAATTGCGGTTGAACGACGTGAGGCGGGAGTGCGTATCCACGGACCACATCAAGTGCGAGCCGCTTTCGAAAATGGCGTTCAGGCGCGCATTCTGCTTCTGAATCTGGACCTCGTTGCGCTTGCGCTCAATGGCCAGGGCTACCTGGTTGGAAATAAAGTGCAGAATTTCCAGGTCGGTAGGCGCATAGGCATCGGCCTTGTGGTAGTCCTGCACCGCAATTACCCCAATAATCCGCTCCCCTATGCTCAGCGGCGAGCAAAGCATAACCTCGGGTATCAGGCCGTAAGCCGTAATGGTGCCACTGCTGATAAGCTCTTCCAGCTCGTGGCGCAGCATGTACTGCGGCCGCCCCGTCCGGATAATATATTCCGACATCCCCGACGAGAAAGGCCGCGACACAGCGCCTACTTCTCCTGGCGTATTCTGGTCGACGAAGTAAGCAAACTGCAGCTGCGTCCGGGCCTCGTCGCAGAGGGCAATGTAGAAGTTGTTGGTTTCGATGATCTTGCTTAGCTCCCGGTGGATGGCCCCGTAGAGCGAGTGCAAGTCTTTCGAGCTAATGGCCAGGTTGGCAATGCTGTAGTACACCTTCTGCAAGCGCTCGGCCTTGATGCGGTCGGTGATGTCGTGCAGAATAGCGCGTGTGCTTACCGGCTCGTTGTCTTGCCAAGAGCAGGAAATAGAGCCAATCAGGTGAACGGGCTTGCCGGTTTTGGTTAGAAATACCGTTTCCAGCTTATTGACTTTCTCGCCCTTGTACAGGTTGCGCAGCTGATACAGTAGCTTGGCCTTGTAGTAGGGGTGCACCACATCCGAAAGACTGAGGTTGGGCAGGTCTTCGTCGCTGTAGCCAAGCTTTTCCTTCCACGCCTTATTGACAAACAAGAGCCGGTTGTCGATGCTCAGGTTCTGAATAAGGTCGTGGGCGTTGTCGAGGAAATCCTGGAGGCGGTTGCGGTTGTCGGTGAGGGCGCGGGCCGCCACATGACGCTCCGTGAAGTCGCGGCCAACCACGAAAATGCCGGTGATGTTGTCGGCTGCGTCGTGGGAAAACTCGGCGTGCCAGTGCACCATGCGCGTCTGGCCGTTCTTGGTGAGCAGCGAGCGTTCATAGAAATCCTGCAACCGCTCTTCGCGAATACAAGTCAGGTAGGACTGAAGCCGCAAATCACGCTCGGCCGGGGGCGAGAACGTTTTGTGGTAAGGCTGCCCCATTATTTCCTCGCGGGTATAGCCCGTGAACTCCAGAAAGAAGTCGTTGGCATCCTCCACAAACCCCTCCCGGTCGATGAGCACATAGCTGAGCGTAGTGCGCGAAAGCAGGTCGCGTAGCTGCTCTTGGGTGCGGTCGAGCACGAGTTGCCGCACCTCGGTTTCGGCCGGCCGGCCGGCCGGCGAAGTCTCGCGCAATGCCAGTAGCACACGCACTTGGCCGTTGGGTAAAGCCAGCCGGCGCAGGGTGAGCTGCGCCGATAAAGTCCGTTGGTTAGGACGGCGCGCTTGCCAGGGCCGCGACGCTTCTTTACCCGTGCGGGCGGTATACCGGACGGCTTCGCGCAACGTGGCTTCGGTGTGCCACTGCCCGTTGGTGGTAGTCGATACGGTTAGGGCCATCAGGCCATTGGTCTGCAAGTCGGTGCGGCTGATACCAAGCAGATGCAAAGCGGCTTTGTTGCAGTCAACTAAGTTGCCCTGCTCGTTGTAAAGCAACTGGGCATCATAGGCATCTTCAAACAGGGCACGGTAGAAGTCTGTCGGCATGGCCACGGCATTAGTGGACGTCGGAGCAGCAGAATGAGGCATCAGGGTGAAGAAGGGCTAAAACAGGAGCAAACACGAAACTCCTGCGGGGGCCGGGTTTAACCCCTAAATTTGAAGAAAATATCCCGAACCTCCGCGATTCTACCTAGTGATATCATCGGGAAATTTTGCTATATACTCTATGATTGCTCCCCGCCTGTACTTTACCGTTACCACTGATCTTAATTATGATCAGCGAATGCAGCGCATTTGCGGCAGTCTGGCTGAAGCTGGATACGAAGTATGGTTGGTTGGCAGAGAGTGGAGCAACTCACGGCCACTTGTGTTGCAGCCTTACCAACAGCACCGCTTACGGTGTTGGTTTCAGCGGGGCAAGTTGTTTTACCTCGAGTATAATTTGCGCTTGCTGTTGTATCTGCTGCCGCGCCGCGCCGCCGTGTGGTGCGCCATCGACCTGGACACGGCCTTGCCGGTCTGGCTGCGGGCACAGCTAGGGGGGCAGCCCTTTGTGTATGATGCTCATGAGTTGTTTACGGAGGTGCCGGAGGTGGTAGCGCGGCCGACGGTGCAGCGGGTGTGGCGGTGGGTGGAGCAGTTTATTGTGCCTCGTGCTGACCTAGCTTACACCGTAGGACCCGCGCTGGCGCGAGTATTCGAGGAACGATACCAGCGGCCGGTAGAGGTGGTTCGCAACATCAGCCGGCTAACAGAAGCCGTTTTGCCGCCAACTCCGCCGACTGCCGCGGGATACATCCTGTACCAGGGCGCATTGAACGCCGGGCGAGGACTAGAGGCGCTGCTGGAAGCCATGCCACAGGTGGCCGGCCGGCTGGTAATCTGCGGAGAAGGCGACTTATCGGAAAGTTTGCGGGCGCGGGCGGCAGCGCTGGGGCTGCTGGCTAGTAGGCAGGTGGAGTTTCGGGGCTTTGTGCTGCCCGATGCGCTGCGCGAAGTGACGCAGAATGCGGCAGTGGGCGTGATGCTACTGGAAAACCAGGGCCTGAGCTACTACTACTCCTTGGCCAACAAGTTCTTCGATTATCTGCACGCCGGCACCCCGCAAGTGGTCGTGGATTTTCCGGAGTACCGTGCCCTCAATGACCAGTACGACGTGGCTGAAATCGTGCCCGATCTGAAGCCGGCTACTCTGGCAGCCACTCTCAATTACTTGCTGCGCGACAACCCGGCGCGCTATCAGCAGTTAGCTGAAAATTGCCGCCGGGCCCGGCGGGAGTTGAGCTGGCAGCACGAGGAACAGCATTTGTTGGCGCTGTATGCTGACTTGGTTGGCCGCAAATTCTAGCCTTGTTGCACGCGCCAGGACCTTACTTTCTTTGCTATCATGAGTATACTTTCCGAACTGATAACTTCCCTGGAGGCCGATTTAACTGCGCAACCCGATCGGCCTACTCTGGTGGTAGTAGCTGGCCCGACCGCCGTAGGCAAGACGGCGCTTTGTGTGTTGCTGGCGCAGCATTTCGGTACGGAAGTGGTATCCGCTGATTCGCGGCAGTTTTTCCGGGAGACAAGCATCGGTACGGCCAAGCCTACTCCCGAGGAAATGCAGGGCGTGCCGCACCACTTTATTGATTCGCACAGCATTACCGAAGACTACAACGCCGGCCGCTACGAGGAGGACTGCCTGACGCTGCTCGACCAGCTTTTCCGGCAGCACCGCGTGGTGCTGCTCACGGGCGGCTCAGGGCTCTACCTACAAGCCGTTACCAACGGTTTCGACGAACTACCTACCACCGACCCGGCCTTGCGCGTGCAGTTGCAAGAAGAACTGGCAACGCACGGCCTGGAGCCACTGGTAGCGGAACTGGCTCGTCTGGACCCCGTGGCGTACGGCCGCATCGACCGGCAGAATCCGCAGCGGATTTTGCGAGCGGTGGAAGTGTGCCGTGCCACCGGGCAGCCGTTTTCCAGCTTCCATTCTGCTGGCCGTGCCACCCCTGAGCGGCCTTTCCGCACCATCAAGCTGGCCCTCACACGGGAGCGGGAGCAACTCTATCAGCGCATCGACCAGCGCGTGGACCAGATGCTGGCGGCTGGCTTGCTGCAAGAAGTACAGGCGCTACTGCCTTACCGCCACCACAATGCTTTGCAAACAGTAGGCTATCAGGAAATCTTCGATTTTCTCGATGGCCTGCACGACTGGCCCGAAACCGTGCGCCTACTCAAGCGCAACACGCGCCGCTATGCCAAGCGCCAGCTAACCTGGCTGCGCCGCGACCCGCAGTACCAGTGGGTGATGGTGAGTTAGTGAGTTGGAGGATCAAACGACACAGTTCGCGCAATCAGAACATCAAACTCCCCGCTTCACCAGGCGCGGCTAAATTGAAATTGGGCACCGGGCAGGATATTGGCCTGAGTGTCGTTTTGCAGAGAGAGTTTGCCGCCCACTCGCCAGTTTCGTGCCTGATCAATGGCCACATCGATGTTCAGTGAGGCAATGTAGCCTCCGTTAAGTCCACGCTCATGTAGCGGTCTGTAGTCTAGCTCCAGGTTGCCAGTAGTTTCATTCCGCCTGAGTCCACCACTTTTAACGCCTCTCTGACTGCTGTACCCGCCGAAGGCCCCCACGCCCACACCAAATTCAACTGCTTTGTTCACCCCAAATGGCAGCCAGTATACTTCCTGTTCCAGATTCACGGCTCTGTATGATTCTGGAACGACGTAGCCATAGCCAAAATCATAATTTCGTGAGCCACTGATAATGGCCAGCCGGGAGCCTAGGCGTAGGTGCCGGCCGAATTGGGGCGCGTATTCCCCCGATAATTTCACCACGCTGTAGTCACCGGAGCCATTCAGGCAGCTGCCTAACCCCAGGCGCAACAGCGCCGGGCGGTGCGTAGCAGCTTCGGGTGTTGATTGGGCCTGCGCGAGCAAAGCAGGAGCCGCCAACAATAAAGTGAGGGATAAGGAAGGTAAAAAATGCCTCATACAGTTAAGAGTAGAATAAGAAAAAGCATTATGCTGGTATACACGAAAGGGGCGCCGACTAACCTGAAGGTTGGTTGACGCCCCTTTTTTATTTCAGAAAAAGGTTAAACGCTTAGAATTTCTACCATGCGCATAAAGCTCTGGTTGATAAGCTTCTTCTTATGAATGGTATCGATGAACGGGGTGTAAACCAGTTGGCGGTTCACGATGCCCGCCATTACGTTGCGCATTCCGTTCAATAAACCCTCGACGGCGGCAATGCCGATCTGAGAAGCCAGCATTCGGTCGGCGGCGGAAGGGGAGCCGCCGCGCTGAATATGGCCGATAACCGTTACGCGGGTATCGAGCTGCGGAATGGCTTCTTTCACGCGCTGCGCCACTATCTGCGCATTGCCCTCAACCTCGCCCTCGGCCACTATTACAATAAACGAAGTTTTTGAGCGCTGCCAGCTTACTTGCAGCGTGTCAATCACCGAATCCGTTGACATTTGGGTTTCCGGAACCATCACGATTTCGGCCCCGCCGCCAATGGCGCATGGAATGGCAATGTAACCGGAGTCGCGGCCCATTACCTCCACGAAAAAGCACCGGTCGTGTGAGTCGGCCGTGTCGCGGATTTTGTCGATAGCTTCGAGGGCAGTGTTTACGGCCGTGTCGTAGCCGATGGTATAATCGGTGCCAAAGAGGTCGTTGTCGATGGTGCCGGGCGCCCCCACAGTAGGAATGCCGAACTCCTGCTCGAAGATGGTGGCGCCCGTGAACGTGCCGTTGCCGCCAATGGCTATCAAGCCCTCGATACCGTTGTTAACTAGCTGGTCGAAAGCCTGTTGTCGGCCTTCCTTGGTTAGGAATTTTTGGCTGCGCGCCGATTTAAGAATGGTACCACCCTTTTGGATGGTATTGGACACGGAGGCCGAATCTAGCCGGACAAATTCCCCCTTGATCATGCCGCTGTAACCGCGCATGATACCGTACACTTCAATGCCGTGGTACACAGCCGTACGTACTACGGCGCGGATGCAGGCGTTCATACCTGGCGAGTCGCCGCCACTGGTGAAAACTGCGATGCGTTTCATCATAACTCTTATGCTTCAGAAAGCGTCTGGTGGAAACCAAAGGAAACCAGACGCACGGAACGGGCAAAGGTGGTAAATCGTTAGCAAATGGCCGCCCGGTTTCTAAAATGCCTCTGTTAAATTTCCTAGCTTCAATACGACTATTTTGTTTTTACTTGCGTAAGCGCCTTATTGGAAACCAGCGCTTGGTCGAGTAACTTACCACTCACTACGGTCATAGGTGACTCTCGTTCTTTCTTCCCCGTTCCCTCATATAGTCCCCCCCTTATGTTCGGTTTTTTTGAAAATGAGCAGACTCGGAAAGTGAAAAGTCACATCCAAAACCTGGCGGCGCTGGCCAAAGCGGATGGTCATCTTGATGAACGAGAAATGAGCTTCATCGTGACCGTAGGCAAGCGAAACGGCATGCGGACCGACCAAATCCGCTCGATTGTAGCCAACAGCAACATGAACCGGCTGGTAGTACCCGACAACGATTCGGAGCGCTTCGACCAGATATTTGACATGGTAGACATGATGCTGGCCGACGGCATCGTCGACGATAGTGAAATGGACTTTTGCACAATTATGGCCGAAAAGCTAGGCTTCCGCAAAGATGTTGTGGGCTTGCTGGTCAAAAAAATCTCGCAAGGCGTAAAAGATGGAATGGACCGTGAAGTTGTGAAAACTGACACACAAGCGTTTCTAAAAAACGTGTGCGGATAAGTTTTAACGGTCGGCAATAACACCCGAACAGGCCGCCCTGGTCAATCTCTTTAACAGAGGCTGGCTAGGGCGGCCTGGTTCTGTTAGGTGCTTTTTACCCACAAACAAACTGCACGGCCCGAAGCAAAGCGGCGCAAGCCTCGTCAATTTCGTCGTCGGTGATGATGAGGGGTGGAGCTAGCCGCAGGGAATTATCGCAAAACAAAAACCAGTCGGTTAGAATGCCTTCGTGCCACAGCGCCCGGTCGATGATGGGCTTGAGTTCCTCGAACGAATCGAATTCCACCGCCATCAGCAGCCCGCACCCGCGCACGGCCCGAATAGCGGGGTGCACTAATTGCCGCCGGAAACGGGCAGCTTTTTCGGCTACTTCTTCCAATAAGTTTTCTTCCTGAATTACACGCAAGGTCGCCAGCGAGGCCGCGCACGACACCGGATGGCCGCCAAAAGTGGTGCAGTGCCCGAGAATAGGATTGGTTTTGAACCCCGCCATAACCGCCTGCGAAGAGATAAAAGCCCCGATGGGCATTCCCCCACCCATACCCTTGGCGCACACCAGAATGTCGGGCGTCACGTTGAACTGCTCGAAGGCCCAGAAAGTGCCGGTGCGTCCGAAGCCGCATTGAATTTCGTCGAGGATCAGCAGCGCGCCTACTTCAGTGCAGCGCTGGCGCAGTGCCGGCAGGTAGCCCGGCGCCGGCACCCGCACCCCCGCTTCGCCCTGCACCGTTTCGATAACGACGGCCGCCGTGTGCTCGTTGATCAGGCGCAGATCGTCGAGCTGGTTGTAGCGGATATGGCACACATCGGGCAGCAGGGGGCGGTAGCTGTTCTTGAATCCCTCGGAGCCAGTGATGCTGAGGGCGCCGTGGGTGGAACCGTGGTAGGCGTTGAAACAGGATACCAGGCCAGTGCGCCCGGTGTGGCGTTTGGCTAGCTTGAGCGCCCCTTCGATGGCCTCGGTGCCCGAGTTGGTGAAGTAAACACTGTCGAGATGGACGGGCAGGGTTTCGTGCAGGGCATGGGCCAGCCGGGCGGGCGGGGCCTGCACCACTTCGCCGTAGACCATGAGGTGCAGGTATTTATCGAGCTGGTCTTTGATGGCCTCGATGACGCGCGGGTGCCGGTGGCCTACGTTGCTGACGCCAATGCCGGAAATCAGATCAAGGTAGCGCTGGCCTTCGGGGCCGTACATGTACACCCCTTCGGCCTGCTCGATTTCGAGCAGCAAAGGAAAGTCAGAGGTTTGGGCTTGGTGGCGTAGGAAAAGCTGGCGAGGTGTAAGCATGAAGCAAAGGTAGGGTAGCCGTAGCACGCAACAGATTTGCGGGCCGCTCGGTGCTACCTGCCAACAAAAAAGGCTGCCGAAGCAGCCTTTTTTATCTTTTTAATTGACGGCGCCAGTGCCAGGCGGTCTGCCGGGCCGGTCGGCTACCCGCCGCAGCACCTCCTTGGTGAACTGGCGTTCCGCCTGAAACAGCTGGCCCACCTGCCGGATGGTAATAACCTTCTGAAACTTGTTGAAGTAGTCTTTCTCCAAGTCTACTTCCTGCTGACGCAAAGCCAAGCCCTTGGTCAGGTTTTCTTTGATTTGGGCGTCTGACGGCGGATTCTGGTCGTCGATGCGGAGTTTGCGCATGCTACGATACAGCTCCCGGCGCTTGGCCGAATACTCGTTGTACACCGGCCAGAAGCGCTGGGCCTGGTCGGGAGTCAATGAAACCTTCTCGGTGATATACGCAATTTTGGCGTTTTCGAGCTGGCTCATGCGGGCTTGCCGACCCTCCGAACCTTGCTGAGCCACAGCGGGTAAGGTTGCCAGCAAACA
Organism: Hymenobacter sp.; assembly: GCF_036387835.1. GTDB lineage: Bacteria > Bacteroidota > Bacteroidia > Cytophagales > Hymenobacteraceae > Hymenobacter. Next base: position 12,635 of record NZ_DASVSY010000017.1, read on the forward strand.
AAGCAGGAGCAAGCTGCGGAACAGGAGTTTCATGGAGTTAGTAAAGTGAATTAGTGACAAAATGCAGCTTATAAATAGGTGTCTTCGGTCGGTTGTGCGTCGAGTACTTCTTGTAGCTCGTCGGGCGATACCTGCAAACGCGTTTCGGGAAGCGCCTGCTCGGTAACGGGCAATTCGGCCAAATCGGTGAGGGTTAGGGGTTGCTCACTGGCCAGCAGATACTCCACCATTTCGGTGCGCGGCACGGCGGCCAGGTGGTTAGAGGTAGCAGTGGGAGTAGCGGAGTTTTCGCTTAAAAGAAACGAGCCAACAAAGCCGCTCAGCACGACGCCAGCAGCCAAAGCCGTGCGCAGCGGTGCCGGTAAGGCCGTCAGCCAATGCAGGCCCGCCCAACTGGTATTGGCCGACGCTGGCTGTACCCGTTGCATTACCTGCATGGGCAGGCGCTCGAAGTAGCCGTCCGGCGGCGGAGCCAACGGCTGCGGCCGGCGGGGGTGATCATCCAGACGAAAAGGAGTTTTCATAATGCGTTAGAGGTCGAAAAAGCCTCAAGGTTTAAATCAATCACTGATTTTCACTGATTAGTCGGGCTTGCGCTGATTCAACTGGTTCTTTCACTCGGGAAAGGGGCCGGTGGAGTGTTAAGTTTAAAGCACGAAAGCACGATTAATCCGTGGTAATCAATGTTTGGGTCATGTACTGTTCTATTTTCTTGGCGGCATGGTGGTAAGAAGCTTTTAGAGCTCCCACGCTGGTTCCGGTTACTTCGGCCATCTGTTCGTAGGGCATTTCGTCGTAGTAGCGCAAATTGAAGACAAGGCGTTGTTTGTCGGGTAGCTTGAGAATGGCTTTTTGCAGGCGCAGTTCAATATCATCGCCGGCCAGGCTGGGGTCGGCTTCTATTTTGGCCGCTAGTTCGGCGCCCACGTCGTTGAGGGGCAGAAAGAACTTGCGCCGCTTGCTGGCCAGGAAGCTCAGGCATTCATTGGTGGCAATGCGGTAAATCCAGGTGTAGAGGGAGGCATCCTGTCGAAAATTCTCTAGGTGCTTCCATACTTTCACAAACACATCCTGCGTCAGGTCGTCGGCATCGTCGTGGTCGACGACCATCTTGCGAATGTGCCAGTACACTTTCGTCTGGTATTTGCGCACCAGTTGGTTGAACGCCACATTGCGCGCGGCCGGGTCAGCGAACTTGGCAAGGATATCTTGGTCTTCCAAGCAGGAAAGGTAGGTTAGAGCGGCGTAGTTGATGGGTTAGAGGCCTGCGAGTATGGCAGGGTTTAATGACTATACAAGAAAAAGAAAGCTCAGGGAGCAGTAGGGTGGTTTCCTCGGATAGTTCTATCTACTTTTAAATTTCTATCTATTCATTTAACGCCTATTATGGACAACACCATTACTGCCAACACCGAAATACAGGATGAATACGCCTGGGTTTTCTTTGGTCGCAACTCGGAATACTACCTGCAACTGTGGCAGCTCCGGCAGCAGGGAAAGTTTATCCATTTCAGTTTCGCAGCGTTTTTTCTTGGGCTCTTCTGGCTTGCCTACCGGCGTATGTACCTGGTTGTCTCCCTATTTATACTAGTAGTTTTCGTGGAGAGTCTTCTAGAGGAAGCGGTAACGGGTAAGCCCCGGGAACAAGCCGCTGATGTTCTGGCTTCCATTATCTACGCCTCCCTATTTGGGCTGTTTGGCAATACAGCGTATTTGTGGGATGCCGAGCGGAAGATGCGTAAGGTATTGCGCCGAAACTTGCCGAGAGAAGAAATGCTTGTTGCTCTGCAACGCGCCGGTGGTACCAGCCTATGGGTACTACCCGCTTTTATCTTAGTGGTAGGAGGGGTGGTAGGCCTGTATGTGTGGTTGGGTGGAGCGGGTCCTGAATAGGCGTGTAAATCACGCCAACAGGGAAGACGTCGCCACTCACGGCGTACTAAACGCCACGCCTACCGTCACGTTGGTGTTGTCGGTAGGCCGCCCTTCCAGCACGCGGCTTTCGAAGGTGTAGATGTAGCTGGCCGTAATGGCAAAGCGGGCCGTAAAGCGCAAAGCCAGGGTGGAAAGTTGATTGACGCGGTAGTCGCCGAAGCCTGCTAGGTTGGGCTGATAGAATGTGGTAGAGTTCAACGTGAAAACCCCGCGGGTGTAGGCCAGCTTCACCCGTAAGGAACTGCGGGAGACAATGCGCTGACTGTTATCCTGAAAGTAAGTGGCCTCTCGAATAAACAGGTTGCTCACCGATACTTCACGTCCCAGCGAGTCGGTATAGAAGGCCCACCCCGGCCCGAAGCCTAGCTGAATGCGGTGGTCGATGCCGCGCAAATTACTCCGCTCGTAGCCGCCGATGCCGTAGGCGCGGAAGTGGCTGAGCCGGTAGTAGGGCGTGGCGTTGAACAGAAATTCCCGCTCTTTCAGTTGCCGGTCCTGCTTACCGTAGGTGAAGCTGCCAATCACGGGCGCTCCGAAGTGCTGGCCGCGCAGAACTGTGACGGAGTGCGTGGTGGCGAGCAGCGTACGGTTTACGCCCCCGGAGGTGTATTGGCCGGTGAGCTGCCCCGCATACCGAATAATCGTGGTGTCGGGACGTTGAGCCTGGGCGGGTACCAAACCCAACAGCAGGAGCAACACTAAGCCAGACAAGGAAAACAATGAGGTCATTCAAAAATTAGAAGCCAGTGCAAGTCTTTATAAAGGCGGAAAGGTCTGGCTTTGAAAGCAAAACAGCGTAACGGCTGGCAAAAGCATCATGTTGATTGCTAGGCAGTATAGCTAGTGTGCTGGATTTCTTCGTTGCTTGTAAGTTGATACCACTTATTGCTACATGCGTTTTTTGTTTGTTTTGCTTTTGGGAATGCTGGTGGGGCCGTCGGCCTGGGCCTTGCGGATACGGGAGTTTCGGCAAGTAAGTACGGCTCCGCCCGTGCGCTTCCAAAAGCTAGAACTAGGGCTAACCTTGGCTACGGCCCCGGTTGGCAATCCTTACGATCCAAAGGAAATAACGGTGTGGGCCGAGTTTATTTCCCCGCAGGATAGCGTGTACCAGGTGCCGGGTTTCTGGTACCAAGATTTCAAGCGCTGTACCACTTGTGCGCCCTTCCCGCGGGCCAGTGCCACCGATACCTGTTTGTACTGCTCTTCCTGCCCCGAGGACCCCAAGTACCTCACGCCGGTGGCGACCCGCCTGCCCTGGCGCATCCGGTTCGCGCCGCCCACGGTAGGCCGCTGGAGCTACCGTATCGTGGTCAACCACAACGATTCTACGGTGTTCGGGCCGCGCACGTACGTTAACGTAGCAGCCTCCGCCGATCCGGGCTATGTGGGCCGGCACCGCAACGGCCGCAACTTTGCTTTTGCCAACGGCCGCGTGTTTTTCCCGCTCGGCATGAACGTAACCAACAACTGGATCGACGGCCCCTACACCCGCTTGCCCTACCGCGACGCACAAGTGGGTATCACGCGTATTGCCGACAGCGGCGGCAACTTTGCGCGCGTTTTTATGACGCCCGCTTTATTTGGGATAGAAGGCCCCGGCGACCCCGCCGGCCGCTACGACGCCCGCCAGAATCGGGCCTATGATTTCGATGAAATTCTGGAATATGCGGGTCGCCGCCGCGTGTACCTGCAAGTCGCCCTGATGACCCCCGACGAACTGGTAGATATTGATGAGTTCGGCCATAACTGGCGCCGGCACCCGTACTACTCGCTGCTGCCGCCCAACAGCACCCCGTCCCGCTTCTTCACCGACTCCCTTTGCCGGCAGTTACTGCGGCAGCGCATTCGCTACATTATGGCCCGTTGGGGATACTCGACGGCCCTTTTTGCCACTGAGCTAATGAACGAGGTGGATGGCTACCGCTCGCCGGCTCCGTACGACAACTATTGGGACATCCAAAACCCGCGCAACGTGCGCCAGTGGACCGACGAAATGTTAGGCTACGCCCGCTCCCTGGCGCCGCAGCATCTCTACACCACCAACACGGGTTTTGCCTTTAGCAGCTTTTACCCGCGCGATACCGCGGTAGCCCTCTATTCGTCGCCACAGGTTGATTTCGTGCAGGACCATTACTACAGCACCGATCTGAACGTGGAGCATCAGCGGGCTTTTATGGCCCAACGGGCGGCGAGCTTGTTTCCGGGCAAGCCCTACCAGCTAGGGGAGTTCGGGGCGGCACAGGAAAACAACTGCTGGCTAGGTACTTCCAGCTTCACGGCGAAACGCTATCCGCGCGGAGTTCTTTTCCATGACCTCAACGAACTGCACAACACCCTGTGGTCATCTGCCTTCAACGGTTCGGGCGGGGCGGCTTTGTATTGGTGGGCCAACCAGGTATTTGGCCTCTGCTACGGAGGCCAATACCACTACCTGCGGCCTCTGCAACGGTTTTTAACTAATTGCCCCATCTTCACCGAAGACTACAAGCCAGTAGCCAGCCCGTGCCCTGGCATTACCGGGCCCAAAGACGTCGTGCATTCACCTACCACTCCCGGAAACTGTATTCCGGTGTGGGCTATTGGTAAGGAAGACAGCGAAAATCCGAAGTTTCTGCCTTCCGGGGCCACTACTTCGGATGCAGCTCTGGAGGTGTTTGCGCTCCGCAGCCCGGCGCGGGTGGTAGGGTGGGTGCACAATCGCAACAACTACTGGTACAAGCTGCCGCACTTCGCGGGCTCTATGACGAATGCTATCTGCGCCACGCTCAACGACAACCAGCCCACCACGCCCGATAGTATTCCGGCCTTGGTTGGGAAACAAGTCACCATTCTGAACGTGGAGCGCCCTGGCCGTTACCGGCTGGAGTTTTTCAGTACCTACCCGTTCTACGATCTTAATCGTGATGGCAAAGACGAGCAGGGCGGAATCATTGCGCAGTTCACCAGCGAAGTGCAAGCCGCTGATGGCAAGCTCACTTTCACCGTGCCACCCCTTCGTCCCCTCGGCACGCCGCCCTACGCCCCCGACTACGGGTTTAAAGCAACCTGGCTGCCCGAGCCAACCGTAGCGCCGAAAGCCGCCGTGAAGAGTCTGCCCAAAGCGCCAGCGAAGACCACTCCCAAACCCCCCGTGCGGAAAGCGCCAGTAAAAACCGCACCCAAAGGGCCAGTAAAAACAGTTCCGAAAGCGCCGATCAAGAAGTAAAGCTCATTCTTGTACTTCCAACTCTGCTTAAGCTCATAGAAATGAATATGTAGATATAGTACATTTGAGGACTAATCAGCCTTCCTGCTTTCCACTATGAGCAATATGATTCAGTTCGTCGCCAACCACGACGACTTGTCAACGGACAAAGGATTCCAATTCAAATTCTATTGCGACAAATGCCGCAATGGGCATATGTCGCGCTTTCAGCCGAATGCAGTCGGTATTGCGGGGAGCTTGCTCAACGCAGCGGGTAGTTTGTTTGGGGGCATGTTTCATGAGGCCGGCAACGCGGCGTATCATGTGCAGCGCGCCATTGGGGGCAAAGCGCACGACGAGGCCATAGAAAAGGCAGTGCTCGAAGGCAAGCAGCATTTCAAGCAGTGCACCCGCTGCGGCCATTGGGTGTGCCCCGATGTTTGCTGGAACTCCAAAGCCGGTCTCTGCGAAGATTGCGCCCCCGACGAGCACGAGGAGCTAGCCGCTCAGCAGGCCCTGGCCAGCCGCGAGCAGATTTACACCAAAACCCGCGCCCAGGACTACACCAAAGAGCTGGACTTCCTGAACCGCGGCGGCATTGTGTTGTGCCAAAGCTGCAACGCCAAGCTCAACCCCGGCCAGAAGTTCTGTCCTCAGTGCGGTACTGCCAACGCCACTAGCGCCCAAACCAAGGAAAAGTTCTGCGTAGACTGTGGCGCAGCCATGAAAGCAGATCAGCGGTTTTGCGCCGACTGCGGCACCAAGCAATAGTCGCGGCCTGTCCGGCTCAAGGGAAAACTGGCGGCAGAGCATTGTACAGTCCCACGTTCGTTTCTTGCAATGCCGAGAAGCTGGTAGGCTAAGTTCAACAGTAGTCTTTGGCCCTAGAAAAGCAATGTAAGCGGCTACCTACTGGCGCGGCAAATTTGCGTATGACTACCTGATACCTCTTTTCCTGAGGAAGAACGTAGCCATGCATCTGGACAGCGAATTTCAGGGATTGCCAATCGAGGAAGCCGTTTTCTATACTCGCTTAGGCTTGCAACTAGAGGTGTTCACACTGGCCGATGTGAGCGAGTGGGTGGACGAAGTAATGCTGCGCGAAGCGTCTCCCAACAACTTCTTTTTGCAGTTTTACCGCGTCTTGCACACCAACAAGCCGGGAGTGCCGGCGTATTTGAAAAGCTCGTTTCCGGAAGCGTCCTTCTCGGTGCGACCTGGCTTGGGCTGGTTATACCAAAAACTTATCACTGATAAGTGGCCCCTGAGCCAGTTGATTAAGTCGCTCTACCGGCTGCGGACGCTGGTTAGGTCCGATATGGAAGTAGGCTGGATCTATGGCCTAGCCGCCGACTACGACCGTGCCATTGCCAGCGTTCCAGAGACAATGCCGGAGGTGGAACAGGAAACCCGAGTGTTCCTGGCTTGTTACCAGGATTACACCTTTGACAACCGACCCTACTGGCAAAGCCTGGACGTCCTGCTAGAGGAACGACTAGCTAACCTTCGTCAGTAGCAGAAGCAGGCAACTACTCACCGCTGCCCGCAGCGTAAGCTGCACGACGTCAATACACCAACCCACTCGCCATGTTTCATTATCGAGGTTTTATGAGCAGCAGTTTATTAACCGCTGCAAGCAGGTTAGCTACTACTGTGCAGTAGTATTGACAGCGTCAAGTATGAAAACTTTATCCAGGTATTGAGGCGAGAATCTTATACTCGTTTATCATTTCCCAAATATGCTCACCGACGTGGTCTGGCCGGGGCGGATGGTGAAATTGCGCACGTCGGTGAACTTGCTGCCAATGGCGGTTTTGGTGCGGAACACCAGGCGGTAGGCGCCTGGTTGCATGGGCACGTTTACTTTGCTGCTGCTCCCATCTGAGAGGTTGTAAATCCAGGTCTGCGACTCGTCGTCGTTGAGGCGGTAGATGCTGCCATAGCCTTTCAGGTCGGAGGTGATGTTGAGGGTGCCGGGGGCCGTGTACGTAATGGCTGTTTCCTGACCTTGCTTGATGGTGATGCGGCGCAGCTGGCGGGGCAAAGTCAGCAGCTCCACTTCGTAGTTGCCGGCCAGCAGCTTCTGCCGCGCCCCGAAGGGTAGCGCCAGCAAGGTGTTGTCTTTGCCGGCCTGCCGCACCACCGCCTGCACGGTACCGTAGGGGTTGCCTATCATGTTGGGGCTCTGAAGCCAAAGCGTACCTTGGGGCGTCTTGTAGGTTAGCACGTTGGCCTTGCCGGGCTTGATGGGTAGGTTTTGCTGGCCTACGGGCGGTACCGTGTTGATAATGAGGTCGTAGCTCTGCAAGGCGTCGATGTCGAGAACGTCGGGCTTGCCTTGGGCGTCGCGGTAGTGGATGTAGTTGTATTCGGGCTGCTCCGTGACGTTGTTGACGAAGGTCATGTTCACGTTCGACTCCACGGGCTTGCCGGCTTCGTCGGTGAGGTTGATGGCCACAGTGGTTTTGGCCAGCGTCTGCGTTACCACGTCGTTGAGGATGGTGCGGAAGGTTTTCACGTCGGCCGCGTTATAGTAATTGCCTAGGCATTCGAGCTGCTTGCCAAACTCTTTTTCCGCTCCAATTCCGATAACGAAGGGCTTAAGCAAAATCCGCTTGCGCTGCAAGGCCAACGACGTGGCGCACGGGTCGCCCTTGCACGATTCCAGCCCGTCGGTGATGAGAATAAGCACGTTGCGCGCCGTTTGGTCGGTGGGGAAGTCGCCGGCCGACTGGAGCAGGGAGTAGGTGATGGGCGTATTGCCCTTGGGCTCGATGAATTTGAGGCGCGCTTTAATGGCCGCCGCGTTTTTGGCCGCAAAGGGCACTTCCAGCTTGGAGTCTTCGCAGTTGTTTTCCGACTTGTCGTGCAAGTGCCCATAGGCCCGCAAGGCTAGCTCCAGGTTAGGATAGGCGTTGAGCGAATCCACCATCTTGGCAAGCAAGCTCTTGGCAACGTCCATGCGCGGACGGCCTTCCCACGGGGCTAGCATCGAGCCCGAAGCATCCAGCAGAAACAAGATGCGCGTAACCCGTGGCTTTTCGGGCGGCGCGTTCTGCGCGCGCAGACTCGTGCCGGCCCCGCTAGCCAGCCACACCATCCAGCACAGAAGAATAGCTAACCGCCGCATTGATACAACCTAACGTCAAACCATCTTCCCAACAGGCCGCTCACCAAACCGCTCATTAGTAGGAAACAACTTTATAGTGCAACGCACAACCAATCAAGCTTTGTATAAAACGAAACCGTCTTACTGTTCTAAATCAGTGATTAATAATCGGATGCCTGCTCTACGCTGAGTTGCTGCAAGGCCTTTTCCAAGTGCTCGTCGTCGGGCGCCACGCCGTGCTATTTGTGCGAGCCCATCATGAAGTCTACGCCAAAGCCCATCTGCGTATCCATCAGCACCATAATGGGCTGGCCCTGGCCGAGCAAGGACTTAGCTTCTTCAAGCGTAGGCAGGAGTTTTTCGAGGACGTTACCGTCGGTTCCGAGGACGCGCCAGTTGAAGGCTTCAAACTCGGCGCGCAAGGTCCCCGATTTTGTCGGTGGGGCCGTCGATTTGCTGGCTGTTGCGGTCCACAAAGGCAACTAGGTTGTCGACTTTGTGGTGCGGGGCGTACGTGGCGGCTTCCCACACTTGGCCTTCTTCCAGCTCCCCGTCGCCCATGAGCACGAACACGGTGCGGTCGTCACTGTTAAGCTTTTTGGCTTGGGCGGCGCCAATGGCTACGCTCAGACCCTGACCCAACGAGCCGGACGCCACCCGGATGCCGGGCAGGTGCTCGTGGGTGGCCGGGTGGCCTTGCAGCCGAGAGTTGGGAATTGACGGCGTGCACCATGCGCAAAATGTCGCGCCGGACTTGGGAGGCAGTCTGTTTTAGCTCCGCCACCGACTTGGTGACTTCGGAAGTGTGAGTTTCGGAAGAAGCAAAAGCCGTGTCCTGCGACATAAGTACAGCGGTTAGAGGATGGTTTGTGGTTGGTTTTTAATTATTGGTTTTTGGCTGTCCTTGGCTGGCACCTTATTAACAGTCTGACAAGCAGCCAAAAACCAATAACTAAAAACCAAAAACCAACAAAGTTGGCTACAGCAGTTGCGCCGCGTGGTTCTTGGTGTCGACTTTGGTAATTACCTTCTCGATTTTGCCTTCCGCATCAAGCAGGAAGGTGTAGCGCATGGTGCCCATGTACTTGCGGCCGTACATCGATTTTTCCTGCCATACGCCGTAGTCCTGCACTAGCTTCTTGTCTTCATCAACTAGCAGCGGGAAGGGCAGCTCATACTTCGCCGCAAATTTCTGGTGCGACTTCTCGCTGTCGATGCTCACGCCGAGTACCTGAATGCCCGCCGCCTGAAGGCTTTGGTAGTTGTCGCGCAGGTCGCAGGCCTGGGCGGTGCAGCCGGAGGTGTCGTCTTTGGGATAGAAGTAGAGCGCAACCCGGCGGCCTTTGTAATCGGCGAGGCGGTGGGTGGTGCCGTTCTGGTCTTGGGCAGTGAAATCGGGGGCGAGGTCGCCGGCTTGAGGAAGTGACATAGGAGACAAGTATTTCGGCAAATGTAGCAGTAGCGCGGAAACACGGGCACTCTGGCAAGTAAAGTTGGCCGGGTGAGGCTGCCGAAATAGGGCTATCCCGGCCTCTCGCATGATGCGCGCCATCTGCTGGGAGAGAGGTGTCAGACGGCTACAGCAGCAAGCCACAGGCTCACCAGAGCGCACCACTTTTCCGGAGGCGAAGGGCAGTTTACCGACTTAAATAACGGCTCCACATGGCGCGGCGCGACTGCCCACCGCCAGGGTGCAATAGCCTCGCCTATGGTTTGTCGTTCATGGGTTGGGGCGTAAAAATCAGCTTTTCTACCGGAAAGCCTAATTCACGGGCTTTACCAATGAGGTGGTCGCGGAGGTTGCGCTCCAGGTGCGGGGTACGGCTCAGGAGCCACAGGTTTTCGCGGCTCGGTGTGCCTACCAGGGCGTACTGATAGTCGGCGTGGTCCAGGTCCAGAATCCAGTAGTCGCCCTCGAAAGGCCAGAAAAAGCTGACTTTCAATTTAGAGTTGGTGGCATCGATGGCGCGGGCTAGGCCTTTGGCCGTTTCGACGGGGCCGTTAAGGCCTTGTTGGTGGCAGGTATTGAGTACGCTCACCTTGCCATCGGGCCGCAACTTGTACTCGGCCGTGACGTGCTGGCAGCCCTTCTCGAACCGGGTCGGCAGGCGGGCTACTTCGTACCACAAGCCGCTGTATTTGTGCAAATTCACGTGAGCAACCGTGGGCAGCGGCTTGTACATCTTGCGACGCACGTAGCCGTAAGCGGCCACACCGGTAGCCACCGCCGCCACGGCAGTGGCAAATAGAACCGGCTGGCGGACTTTGGTTTGGTTAGTCATGATAAGAAGGTAGAAAGAGGTGCTTGCTGTACGCAGCAGCTACTGTGTAAGATGTGCGGCCAGGGGCTCACAATTATCTTTCAATGTAAGGGTGATAGTTAACAGTAAATCGGATTAATCAGTAGACTTCGCATCCCGATGAAAACATTCAACCTCCTGCCTCCTTCACCAACGCCCTCTGCTGCGCAGCTCCGGCACGCGTTGCAAACCAACCGCGACCAGACGCTCACGCAGCTCTACCAGCACACCTTCCCGATGGTGCGGCACCATGTGTTGCAGCACGGCGGTACGGCGCAGGACGCCAAGGATGTGTTTCATGATGCCTTGGTGGTGTTCTATGAAAAAGCCGTGGGAGGCACGCTCGAACTTACCGCGTCGGCCAGTACCTACGTGGTAGCCGTGGCCCGCAACCTCTGGCGCCGCGAACAGGGCCGCCGGCAACGGTGCCACTACGCCGACCTAGACGAAGAACACCTGCAACTGCCCGACCAGGTAACGCCTGCGACGGTAGATCCAGCGGCGGAAGTATCGGTGCTGGAGTACGTGGAGCGGCTAGGGGAGAAGTGCAAGAGCATTTTGCTGTCCTTCTACTATTTCCAGCAGCCCCTCGAGCAAATTGCCGATACCCATCAGTACCGCAACGTGCGCTCGGCCACGGTGCAGAAATTCAAGTGCTTGGAGCGCCTGCGTAACTCGGTGCGCAACGTGCTAGCGGAGAATTTTTCTGATTTCTGACCAACAGAACTCAGCTTACCTCTGCAACTCCTGCGCGTACTTTCGCGGGAAATTTTCGAACAAGCTTGTATGCGAATTCAACTGGTCTGTTCAACCAGAAATCAAACACGAGAAACCAGAAACTCAAAGAAATGCGCCCGGAGCTGAAACGTCTGCAACGCATTGAGCAGCAGCTGCTAGGTGGCCCCCAACCAGGCCAGGCCGACGAATGGGCGCTGCAGCAACTGTTCGACGCCGACCTGGAAGCGGACACCGAGGCGCAGCGGCAAGTGTACCAAGGGCTGTACCTAGCCGGCCAGCGCCAGCTGCGCCGCGAGCTAGAAGCTATTCATGAGCAACTGTACGGGCCGCGCCCTGGCCGTTGGAGCCAATTGGCAGCCGCCGGGCTGCGGGCTATCCGGGCGGGCGGGCTGAGGTTGCCGCGCAAACACTAACCTCTCTTTTTCTAAATCAGGGCTATCCTGCGTGCCTAAGCTTTTAGGCCGAAAGGCACCGGCATGCCCATTATTTTCACTTACTCATGCTGTCAACTAAACAAGAATTCCGAAAGTTTGCCGTGCAGGGGCAGGGTCTCAACGGCCTTGGTGTCGACCAATACCTCGGCCACATCGAAGGCCAGGGCCGCACGTTCGTTACCAACATGACCCGCTCCGTCATCGAGGAGCGTCCCACGCGCTTCGCCGAAATCGACGTGTTTTCGCGGCTGATTATGGACCGGATTGTGTTCTTAGGCACGGCCGTCGATGACCAAATTGCCAACATTCTGACGGCGCAAATGCTCTTTCTGGAGTCGGTGGATGCCAAGAAAGATATTTTGCTTTACGTCAACTCGCCCGGTGGTTCGGTCTACGCCGGATTAGGCATCTACGACACCATGCAATACGTGGCTCCTGACGTGGCCACCATCTGCACCGGCGTGGCCCTAAGCATGGGGGCGGTATTGCTGGCCGGCGGGGCCGCCGGTAAACGCTCGGCGCTGCCCCACACCCGCGTCATGATTCACCAACCGTCTGGCGGCGCTCAAGGCCCCTCTGCCGACATCGAAATAACGGCCCGCGAAATCCTGAAAATCCGCAAGGAACTCTACGAAATCCTGGCCAAGCACACCGGCAAATCTTACCAAGACATCCACGACCACTCCGACCGGGACTACTGGCTACGCGCCGACGAAGCCAAAGAATACGGCCTGATCGACGAGGTGCTGGAAAAGAAGTGAGTAAATGAACGGTCATGCTGAGCGCAGCCGGAGGCGGAGTCGAAGCATCTCGCGTGCTGACGTTGCCAAACTACTCCCGTCATGCTGAACTTGTCGAAGCATCTCGCTCGCATCGTTACAATGGTAAAAGGGTTTACCACACTAGCGAGATGCTTCGACTCCGCCTCCGGCTGCGCTCAGCATGACCGTTCACTCACTCACTCACAGCATTACATTCACCGCCTTCTCGTTGCCGGCTTGGTCGCGGAGGTAGAGGGTGGCGGGGCCGCGCAGGGGTGGGCCGAGCGTGTCGGTGCGCTCCGAAAAGAGGGTGGCGTTTTTGTGCTCGAAGCGGAGGAGGTGGAATTGCCCGTTCACTTCGAGGCGGTAGGAAGCCAGGCCCGAAAGGTCGTCGCCGACCTTGAAGACCACGCCGGCAGGGCCTTTGCGCAGCAAGCGGGCCGAAGGTGGAATGGTGTCGGTGAGCAGCTTGAACTGGCCGAAAGCTTTAATGGGCGCCGAAATGGTGTTGCCGTCCCATTTGCCGCCTACGTACGCCCGGCCACCCTTGGCCGTGACGCCGTAGATGGCGGTTCGGGTTTTGTCGGCCACTTCCACTTCGGGTTTCAGCGAGAGTAACAGGCTGCGGTAGAGCGGGGTGCGGGGCTGCTGCACAGTCCAGACGCCGGCCTTGTAGCTGGTTGTCACAAACAGCGTATCGAACAGCGTTTGGGGCCCGAAACCTAGCTGCATAACGCCCGTGGTAAATGCATAGTCGCGGCCCGAGGGGATGAGGGCCTGCCGGTCGAAGCGCCGGGTGATGCGCCCAAACTGCATGGAGTCGGGGAGGCCGGCGCGCAGGTCGTAGAGGTAGGTGTTCTGGCTGAGCACCGTGTAGCTTGGGCGCAGCGTGAGGCGGCGGTTGCCTTTGAAAAGCGTGAGGGGGCCACCCGTTGCGGCCGTATCGGGGTCGGCGGCTACGGCTACCAGCAGGTTGCGGCTGAGGTCATAGCGCAGGGCTGCTTGTTTCACCAGCGCCGAACGGGTTTTGTAGTACACGGGCTGTTCACCGCGCAGCACAAAGCGTAGCGGCGTCGTGTTGCCGTACGAATCAGCCAGTAGGATTTCGATGTTGTAGAGCTTGCCGGCTTCCACGCGCAGGCGGCCTTTGCCGGGCCCCGTGGTGTACATGGTTAGGTCGTTGCCGTCGTCCACGAACAGCTTTTCGAGCTGCCGGCCCTGCATGAAGCGCCATTCATAATCCATGTGCTGATTAACCTGGCGGGTGCCATCCGGAAAAGGAACGTCATCGACTACGTGCCGGTAAAACGGCTGGCCATTGACGCGCACTTCCACCCGTTGCAGCCCGTTTTTGTTCCACACGCCATCAAACCGGTCGAAGCCTTGCAGCAGCAGCCCCACCGAGCCGAAGGCGGGAATGGTATCGGCCCACACGTAGCCGCCGCCGTTGGGCAGGGGCGGCGCTTTGGGCACGAACACCGACTTGCCGAAGCGGCCCAACACCCGCGCGTCAATACCAAGCGCCTCCACAGCAAAGGCCTGCAGCATGGGCGCCACATGGTCTTGAATTTCGGCAAAGCCACCCCACTGCAAGGGGTTCAACTGATGGTCTTGGGCGGTGCGTACTTCCCAATGCAGGTGCGGCCCCGCCGAACCGCCCGTGTTGCCCGATAGGGCCACCACTTCGCCGCGCTTCACTGGAAACTGGTCGGGCTTGAAAAACAGCTCCAGCTCGTAGGTTTGCTTTTCGTACTGGCGGCGCAGCAGCTCGGTTGCCGTAGCACCAAGAAAGTGGTTTAGGTGGCCGTACACCGTGGTCAGCCCGTTGGGGTGGGTGATGTAGAGCACGTTGCCGTAGCCGAAGCTGCTCTGCTTGAGCCGCGAAATGTAGCCGTCGGCGGCAGCGTACACGGGCAGGTCTACTCGGCCATCAGTTTTGATGTCGAGGCCGCCGTGAAAGTGATTCGGTCGAAGCTCGCCCATGCTGGCGGCCAGAAAGTTGGTTTTGCCGGGCTTGATGGGGAACAGGAAGTAGCCGTTGGGCACCGTTGGCCGCGGGCCGGCCGGCGTTTCGGTGGTAGGTGATGAGGCAACGGTATCGGGTTCCTGCCCGCCGCAAGAAGCGGGTTGCAGCCCAAAAATCAGCAGAAGCAGGGGAAGTAAAGAGAAACTCAACAACCGCCGAGGCGGGGCAATCAACTTATTGGGCATTCGCAAAGCAATTCAATCAGCAAGTAGGGAAATGAGTTGTGAGTTATCAGTTGCCAGTTGTCAGTTTATGCTCTCGTATCGAACAACTGATAACTGGCAACCGGCAACTCACTTTATCGCCAGGTCCAGCATTTTTTCGTCGCCGATATAGCCCGTGAGCTGGTCGCCGATTTTCACGGGTCCTACGCCGCTGGGGGTGCCGGTAAAAATCAAGTCGCCCATTTTCAGGGTAATAAACTTGGAAATGTAGCTGATGATGGCCTCGAAGGGGTGCAGCATGAGGCCGGAGTTGCCTTGTTGGCGCACTTCCCCGTTCACTTCCAGCCGGAAGTTGATGTCTTTCTTGTCAGGGAAGTCGCCCACCGGCTTGAACGTTTCGCCGAGCGGGGCCGAACCATCGAAGCCTTTGGCCAGCTCCCACGGCAGGCCTTTGCTTTTCAGCTTGCTTTGCAGGTCGCGGGCCGTGAAGTCGATGCCGAGGCCGATGGCATCGTAGTAGGTGTGGGCGAACTTCTCGTCGATGTTTTTGCCATTCTTGCACACGCGCAGCACCAACTCTATTTCGTGGTGAATGTCCTGCGAGAAATCGGGGTAGAAGAATGGTTGGTTGCGCTGTAGTAAGGCGGTATCGGGCTTGGCGAAAATGACCGGCGCGTCGGGCGTTTCGTTTTGTAGCTCGGTGATATGGTCGGCGTAGTTGCGGCCGATGCAGAGGATTTTCATGTGGGGGCTTGGTTGGTTGGGGCGTCGAGCCGAGCAAGCCGGACGGCTGTCCGTCTGGGTAGATGGCTCAAAATTAGAGGTTAATTCGGGGCCTGAAAACCGGAAATGTAATTAGATGCCGCTTAGAGCACGATGCGGCAAGGCCTGGGGCAAACATTTTTCCCATCCACCGACGTATAGTAACCCGTCGCG
Organism: Hymenobacter sp.; assembly: GCF_036387835.1. GTDB lineage: Bacteria > Bacteroidota > Bacteroidia > Cytophagales > Hymenobacteraceae > Hymenobacter. Next base: position 28,225 of record NZ_DASVSY010000017.1, read on the forward strand.
TTAGCGCCGGTGGCGCCGGTACATCTGGTAGGTAACCGTCGCCCGTCTGTTCCCTCTTTCTTTAACTTCAACACCCGTATGCTTAAGAAAATAGCTTTGGCTAGTTGCCTGTTTCTGGCCGCCGCCTGCTCCACCGTTCCCATCACTGGCCGCCGCCAGCTCAGCCTCGTGTCCGACACCGAAATGAACTCGATGGCCGCCACCGAATACCAGAAAGTGCTGACGACCAGCAAAGTAATTGGCAGCGGCACGCAAGCGGCCATGGTGAAGCGCGTTGGGCAGCGCATTCAGCAGGCCGTGGAAACCTACTTCCGGCAGCAAAACCAGCAGAGCCAGCTGGAAGGCTACGCCTGGGAGTTTAATCTGATTGACGATAAGCAGGAAAACGCTTGGTGTATGCCCGGCGGCAAGGTGGCCGTGTACAGCGGCATTCTGCCCATCACCCAAGACGAAACCGGCTTGGCCGTAGTCCTGGGCCACGAAATAGCGCACGCCGTAGCCAAGCACAGTACAGAACGAATGAGCCAGCAAATGGCCACGCAGGGTATTGGCAGTTTGGCATCGGCGGCAGTAGGTCAAGCGCCTTCTGCCAGCCAAAACTTGTTTTTGCAGGTGGTAGGCGCCGGCTCGCAGCTGGGCTTGCTGAAATACGGTCGGAACCAGGAGTCGGAAGCCGACCACCTGGGGCTGATATTTATGGCCATGGCTGGCTACGACCCCGACAAGGCCGTGCAATTCTGGCAGCGCATGGATGCCCGTGAGGGCGGCGCGTCCCCACCCGAGTTTCTTTCCACGCACCCCTCCAACGGCACCCGCGTGGCTGATATTCAGCGCGAATTGCCGGAAGCCCGCAAGTACTATAAGCGGTAATGGGTTGTGAGTTGTGAGTTGTGAGTTGTGAGTT
>NZ_DASVSY010000018.1:0-31919 GCF_036387835.1 Hymenobacter sp.
TCAACGGCTTGGACTCAGATTCCTCTCGCCGCTGGAGGCGCGGAATGACGGAAGGACAGTTGGCTAGGGGATGGACACTTATTGCCCCATGAAACTTCCTGCATGAACTCTAACCAACCGCACACGCTGCCTCCAGAGTACTTCGATGAAGTATACCGCGCAAATGCTGATCCGTGGAGCTTCGAAACCAGCCCCTACGAGCAAGCCAAGTACGCGGATACCGTGGCGGCCTTGGCCAAAACACTTTATGAAAGTGCCTTTGAGGTAGGCTGCTCGCTAGGCGTTCTGACGCAGTTGCTGGCGGCGCGGTGCTGCCACTTGCTGGCGGTTGATGTGGCCGAAGCCCCGCTGGAACGCGCCCGCCAGCGGTGCGCCTACTTGCCGCAGGTGGAATTCCAGCAGATGATGCTCCCCGCTGAGTTTCCAGTGAGCCGCACCTTCGACCTAGTTGTGCTATCAGAAGTGGGGTACTATTGGAGCGCCCCGGACCTGGCGCAGATAGCCGACCAACTGGTGGCGGCGCTGCGGCCCGGCGGTCACTTGCTGCTCGTGCACTGGACGCCCCCCGTACACGACTACCCCCTCACCGGCGACGAAGTACACCAGCATTTTCTAAACAAAACCACCACTGACGGCCCCTTAGAGCACCTACACGGCCACCGCGCCGCGCAATACCGGCTCGACCTGCTGGCTCGGCGCTAACGGCCAGCGGACCGGAGCCGCTGCCGACACAACTTGTGCGTGCAAGCCAGCTTCCTGCTCTTGGGTTATCAGGTAGCGCAACTCGGCCACCGCCAGCGGCAGGGTAGTCAACTGGCCGCGGCGCCAAACGGCCCGGTGGGTTTGTACCCATTCCCACAGCACACCAAAGGTGGCAGCACAAACAATTTGGCAGGTTAAGGGACCAGCGGGCACGCTCAGCAACGCCGCCAAGCGGATGCAGGAAGGCACAGCTTGTTGGCGAGGCTGCTGCCGGGTTTGCTGCCACAGTTGGCGGAGTTTCCGGCGCACCGTCCATTCGGCAACCAAGGCGGCGCCACTTTCCACAAGCGGTTCGCGCTGCTGGCGCGTCATTTGGGCCCATTCGCGCAATTGCCACGACAAGCCCACCGCCACCCGCCCCGCCTGGCGGGCCGACGTGTTGACTTGCACGGCCGGGCTGTGGCGCAGGCGTAAGTCGTAGCGGCGCAGGGCTTGGCACAGCGCTTCGTCTTCGAGAAAAGGCACGATGGGCAAGCCCCCCACTTGCCGGTACGCAGCCACCGTGATAGCCAGGCTGGCCCCATAATGTTGATGATGCCGGGGCCAGAGGTCGGCCGGATCGGGGTCAACCAAGGCTTCGAGGTGAGCCCGGAGCAGCCGGTAGGTGGCGTCGCGCAAGTGCGTGCGCCGCACCAGGCAGCTTTTCCGAATGGGGCGCTCAGGAAAAATGCGGCCGCCTACTGCATCGGCGCCGGCCTTCATTTCCTGTTGGGTAGCGGCCAGCCAGGTGGGAGCCACGCGGGTATCGGCGTCGGTGCTGGCAATGATGCCGGAGGGGCCGGTGATGCGTTCGAGGCGGCGGCAGGCCTCGTCCATCAACAGGCGGCGGGCTTGGCCTACGTGCGCCTCGCTCGGCGGTAACGCTATTTCCGCTACGTGCAGGGCCAAGGCCGGATGCTGTTGGGCAAATGCCCGAACGACGTTGGCGGTTTGGTCGTGGCAATTGTTAGCCAGCACTAAAATTTCGTAGCTGGCGAAGTCAAGCGGTTGGCCTTGCAGGTCGGTTTGGGCCGCCAGGGCCGCTAAAGTGGCGGGTAAGTTCTCCGCTTCGTCTTTGGCTGGAATGATAACACCAATAAGTAAGCGGGCATTAGGTGGGGTGGTGGGCCATAGTACTTTTTGCTGGTCGACTAAAGATCTTAGACCAGCAACAGCACACGGCTGTACGGGGAGAGCCATCAAGCGTGTTCTACTCGAATTGTGAAGCGGATACAGACGTTAAGCTCTACTTCAGTAATTGTCGAGCTTGACGTGTACAAGCGCTTACTTCACAATTTGTTTGCTAGCCTTACTGTTTAGGTTCACCACATAACAGCGGAGCGTAGGCTTAGGAGTACACGCAGATTGCTAAGCAAAACAGTAAAAACCTAATACTGATACTAATGTCAGCTCCTCAACCTGCGCTTTAGAAGCCACTTGTTCTTATTCCGAATGGCCGTTTTGTTGACTACTGTACGAATGATGTCGAGACGCGACACTTCGCGTCTCGATGTTGCGGAAGTTGTTTTAAAGCGCGTTCAAGTTGGTATACCGGCCTGGAAGCTGTAGCGCGCAGCCTGCGCTTCGCGTGTTGTTGCTGACGGCCGCGCCATACGTAAGTCGTTCAACGATACGCGAAGCGCAGGCTGCGCGCTACAGCCTCCGATATCAGGAAACCTATTCTAGACGGGGCGTTTAGAGAGACGCGAAGTGTCGCGTCTCGACATTGGCTGATCAATTATTTAGAAAGCTTCGCCGAAGCTGAAGTAGAAGCCCGTAGAGCCGTCGCGGCCGACACCATAGTCGAAACGGATGTTGAGCCGGTCGCGGCGGTTGAACTTGAAGCGTAGGCCGGCGCCCCCCGTGTACTTGAGGCCGCCATCATCGAAACCAGCCAGCGTGTTGCCCACCTGCCCTACCCCACCGAACAGTACGCCATTCAGGCGCCAGAACAATTGCCGCCGCAGTTCCACCTGCGCCACCACCGACTGCCGGTCGCGGTAGCGGCCTTCGTAGTAGCCGCGCAGCAGCTTGTCGCCGCCGAGGTTGGCTAGTTCCCGGAACGGCACCCGACCGGCCTGGAACTGCCCGACGACCTGCCCGGCCAGCACGGTTTTGTGGTTGACATCGAGCGACAGGTAGCGACGGGCATCGAGCAGGTAACGGCTAAAACGGTAGTCGCTGCCTAGGGCGCCGCCGTTCAGCAAAGCGCTTGCTTCCAGATAAGAGCCCTGGTAGGCACTTAGCACGTTGTCGCGGTGGTCATAGAGCAGCACGGGGCCAATACCAACTATGCGCGTGTTTTGGCGCTCCCGCAGGGGCCGCTCGTTGAGGCGGCTAGGAGCAACTACCACCCCGTCGCGCTCGATGTCGCGGTTCACTTGTATGTCGCGCAGGTCGGTGAGGCGGCCTTGCAGGCCGGCGAACAGGTTGGGCTTCAGGCGCCGCAACACCCGCTGCTGCCCAATAAACACCTTGTATTGGATAACCGACTTGTCGTCGCGGGAAGTGCGCGGCCCGGTGCCGTAGTAGTTGATGGGAAACCGGTAGTAGTAGCTCAGCTCACCGCTAATAAAATACTGTTCGCCCGGCGTGAAAATACTGTGCGTAAGCTGCACCAAACTTTGTTTTTCCTGCGTGCGCCAAGCAATAAGCCGGGCGTTGGACTTGCGCACCGTCGTATCCAAGCCAAAGCGCCACACCGGCAAAATGGCCGCCCCGTAGCCAAGGCCGGTTTCCGGCTGTGAGAAGATGATGGGAATAGGGAAAAAGCTGATTTTCTCCCGCTTTGGGGCGGCAGCGGACCGGGTTACCGAATCAACCGGCGCCTGCGCCGCCACCCGGCAACTCAACGAAATCAATAATGCAATAAAGGGGTAGCATAGACGCATAGAAAAGTTGTGGCCCGCAGTAGTTTACCACCATGGCAACGTCGGGGTTGGAAGATACGCCACGTTCAGCTTCCGTGGATTTCACCTGACACTTTGCTTTATCTGTGCCTGCTGCCAGAAGCAAGAACGGCCCTTCCACTGTTAGCGGAAGGGCCGTTTTCGGTAAGAACAAGCTTGTGAGGCAGGGGCACTAGTTAGAAGGCTTCACCTACTGCGAAGTAGATGCTAGGCGGGGTATGGGTGCCACCGGCATAGTCGAGACGGATATTGAGCCGGTCGCGGCGGTTGAAGCGGAAACGCAGGCCAGCACCGCCCGCCAGGCGGGTTTGATCGAAGGTATAGTCGCTTATTTTGTAGCCGACCTGGCCTGCTGCGCCAAACACAACGCCATCAATTCGCCAGAAAAGTTTTTGCCGAATTTCGGCTTGAAAAGTCATCATTTGCCGGTCGCGGAACCGGGTTTCATAAAGGCCCCGCATTAAGCCGGCGTTGTTGTAAAGCGCGCCGCCCAGGTTAGCTCCCAGGCCGCCCAATTCCCGAAACGGCACGTCACCGGTGTGCAGCTGCGTCAGATACTGTAGCGCCAGAATGGTATTGTTGGAAGTGGTAAGGGGCTGAAAATATCGCGCATCCAGTTGGTAGCGGGTAAATGTGAAATCAGAGCCAAGGGCGCCGCCGTTGAAGAGCATGTGTGCATCTACGAAAGCGCCGCGGTACGTAGCCAGCACATTGTCACGGCCGTCATAGAGCAGAGCCGGTCCCAGGCCCGATACCTTCGTATCGTTTCGCTCACGGCTATCGAGGCGCGGATCAGTTAAAAACGAATTGATGGCGCCATTGTCGGCATTGCCTTCGGGCTGAATGTCGGTGGTGTTGGTGAAGCGGTAGCGCAAGCCCGCAAACAGGTTGGGCGCCACCCGAGCCAGAGCTCTTTCGTCGAAAATAACAAGCTTGTAGGTCAGCTCAGATTCTGCACTTGCGGAATTATCGTTGCCGATGCCGTAGTAGAAGAGCTTTTGGTCGTAGCGGCTCAACTCGCCGGAAATGAAAAACTTCTCGCCGGGTGCGAATATGGTGTGCGTGAGTTGGATGGTGCTTTGCTTTTCCTGCGAATACCAGGCAATAAGCCGGGCGTTGGACTTGCGCACGGTGGTGTCGGTGCCAAAGCGCCAAACCGGCAAAATGGCCGCGCCGGCTGCAAACCCAGTTTCCTGCTGATAGAAGGCTATCGGCACCGGTATGAAGCTCGGCTTGTCGCTCGGCGCGAACATAGATTTCTTTTTGGAAGCCTCGTTCGTGAGGCCGGGAGTGAGCGGAGCCACTGATGATGCAGGCGCAGCATCGGTAGTAGTAGGAGCTACTTGAGCAGCACCAAGCCGAGCCAAGCCACAGAAGACCAAGGCCAGCGGCAGGTAGAGAAAGCGCATAAAGGCTTTTAGGAAAGGGGGAAAGAAGGGACAAGCCTTGTCGGAAGGCTGCGCAGCAAAAGTGCTGCAAGCAGCCTAACCCGTTCAAAGCTTGCTGATTGCTCTAACGCAACAGTAGCTACTACGGTTTTACCCAACCACGTTCACGAGCAGCATAGAAAGCACCCCAGCCAGCATAATGGCTTTACACCATGTACTGAGTTTAGCAAAGTGCCGGCGCCGGTCGGCGCGCCAGAGCAGGCGCGCCAGCGCCAGCAGTGGCCCCAACACTAGTAGTGTCAGCCACAGGCCTAGCAAAAGTGGGCCATTATGCAGCGCCTCGGCACCCGCTCCCGCCACCAGCAACAGCAAGCAGGCCAGAAAAAAGCCCGCCACCCACTTGGTGCGGGCCACGCCCCACACGATGGGCAGCGTACGGCAATCGTGCTGCGCATCGCCGCGCATGTCTTCTACATCCTTTACTATCTCGCGCACCACAGTCAGCAGAAAAGCTGCCAGCGCGTACATCCACACCTTGTTGTTGCCGGTCCGCAGCTGCAAATCGGGCAGCAGTACTAGCGCGGCCGTCAGCATGGCAATACTCACATTGCCCACCAGCGCCACCCGCTTGAACCGCACCGAGTAGCCCCACAGCAGTGCCGCCGACCCCAGGGTTACCAAACCCAGCAAAATCGAAAGCCCGCCGGCAATGGCTACCCCCAGCCCCGAGAGCAGCAGGTGCGCCAGCATGGCCCGCCGCCGGTTGACCGCACGCCCCACTACCAGTCGCCCCGGCCGGTTGATGGCGTCTATCTTGACGTCGTAGTAGTCGTTGATGATGTAACCTGCTGCTCCTACGCAGAGGGTGGACAGCACCAGCAGGCCAAAGCGCCAGTCGAGCAGCGTGGCTATAGGTGTGGTAGGGTGCAGCAAACCCGCCCGCACCAGCACCAAACACAGCAGCATAATAAGCAGGTTGGGGAGCCGAATCAGCCGGGCAATGGGTGGCAGACGGGAACTAGGCCTATCCGTATCACCATCTGTCCCGGCGGGTCCGGTTGCTGCCGCAGTAAAAAACGAGAAAACAGATGGCATAGCCACAGCCTACTAAACAAGGAATAAGAAACCGGAGAGCTCCAGATAACTAAAAGATAACCCGCAATGAGCTTACAATGTGCCGCCGCAACGAGAAATAGCAACAGGTAGTAGAAAGAAAGCCTCCCCAGTTTTGGAGAGGCTTTCCAGAATGCAAAATAAGTAAGGAGTTGAAGCTTATACGCGCTTCACATTGACAGCATTTACGCCCTTGCGACCTTCCTGCGTATCGAACTCCACTCGGTCGTTCTGTTGGATCTGGCCCCCGTTAAGGCCCGTCACGTGCACGAAGAAATCTTCCTTCGTCTCGTCATCTGTAATGAAGCCGTAGCCCTTCGACTCATTATAGAATTTTACGGTTCCTGTTTTCATGTAATAAAAGAAAATGGTGAATAAGATGGTTGGGTAAAGATAGAGGTAATTAGGAAAAGCGCAACCCGGCCCAGAAAAGGCCTTCTTGTTGTAAATAAACGACCTAAACAGCCGTAGCGACGCTGTTGGCTACCAGGTTTTTTGCGCCTTCAGCACGGCTTCCAGCAGCTCACGGACGGCCCCATAACCACCGGGCTTTTCGGCTACGTAGTTGCTGATAGCTAATACGTCGGAGGCGGCATCGGCCGGACAGGCCGCTAGGGCGCAACGGCGCATCACCTCTACGTCGGGCATATCGTCGCCCATGTATGCAATGTGGGCCGGGTCGAGACGGTAGGTGTTGATGTAGGTGTTGAAGATTTTCATCTTGTCATCTACCCCCAGGAAAATGTCGCGCACATCCAACGACTCCAGGCGCTTACGTACGCCCTCCTCCTCGCGGCCCGAGATGATAGCAATGCGATACCCTTGCTTAAGCGCGTGCCGGATGGCGTAGCCGTCGCGGATGTGAAAGGTCCGGGCCTGCTCACCCGAGTTGAGCGCCAGCAGTCTGCCATCCGTCAGAACCCCGTCTACGTCAAAGATAAAGGCCTTTATAACAGATAAGTCGGGTTGCATCAGGTGCTTGATGATTGCTGATTGTTAAAAGGCTGATTGTTGAATGGTTTACTTGTTAAAAGGCTGACTGTCGGGAGATAACAGTCAGCCTTTTAACAAGTAAACCATTCAACAATCAGCTATCAACCTATTTCTGGTTATCGCGCCACTCGTATACCCACTTGGCCTGAATCTGCTCTAGGTGGCCTTCGTTGGCTTCTTCTTTAGTGCCCGCGAAGTTAGGCAGGGTCAGGACCCAGTCGAGTAGTTCCGTAAAACGGATGCGGTAGATTTTTGCCTCCGTAAAATCGTCACCAAACTTTTCGTAGAGCGCAATGGCCACGTCTTCGTGGTCATTCCAGTGAATCGGGGGCTCGAAGTGGGCCATTTCTTGAATTATTGAATGGTTGGAATAACCAAATTGCTGATTGCCCTAACCGTTTATTGCACGATCAGCTATTCAACAATTCAGTTATTGGATTTTTAGATTAATGTCCTAAGAACTCCTGCGCGGGGATTAGAATAACCAGATCCTGCGTAGAAGCTTGCACCACGCACTGGCAGCCCAACCGCGAATTGATGCGCGGGTTTACGGCCCGGTCAATGAAGTCCTCTTCCTTGTCGCTGATTTCGGGCAACTCGTCTTCGCCTTGCAACACATACACATGGCAGGTGCTACAGCCGCACACGCCACCGCAGTTGTGCTGGAGCTGGATATCATTGTTGAGGGCGACGTCCAGAACCGATTCGCCTTCAGCCGCAACGTGGGTCTGGGCTGGCTGGCCGTCTTGAAATTGGAAGGTAATATTGACAGCTTTCACAAAGGGGGCTTCAAACGAGGCAAAAACGAAGGGGCAAAGGTAGGCACGCGGCCCTCCGATTCAAAGCGCTTCCCCTCCCTGCTTGTTTAGACTGCCTAGCACTTGTTGCTGCTGTATCTTGTCAGTCAGGCTATTATACAATTCCAACCAGTCAGGATACGCCGTTAGCGCGGCCTGGTGGCGGGCCAAGGTGGGCTCGTCGTGGCGGGCAGCAGGACCAGTTTGCACCGTAAAAGGCGAATTTGCCAAGGCTTTCTCCACCGTTTCGAGGATGAGCGGCCCCAGCAAGGCAAAAGGTAATTGCTGCTGCTCCAACAATGCGTGACTGATGCCAAATAGGTGGTTGGAAAAATTACAGGAAAAGACGGCTGCCAGGTGCATCACTTGGCGTTGGGCGGTATCGATACGCTGCACACTACTACTAAGCGTGTGCGCTAGTGCCAGCAGCGTGGCTTCGGCCGTAGGCGTAGCCGCCTCGATGCAAAGTGGCACCGCACGCCAATCTATAGAGCGGCCTACACTGAACGTCTGGAGCGGATAGAACACCCCGCCCTGTACGCCCGGATGGCTGTCGAAGACGGTGAGCGGTACGGCCCCGGATGTATGCGCTACGATGGCACCCTTTGGGAACTGCGCCTGTGTTAGCACGGTGGGTATTGCCGCGTCGGATACGGCTAGCAGGTACACGTCGGCGGGTGGCAGAGCCGTCAGATTAAGGTTAGGCACTATATGGCTGCCGGGCAGCGTAGCCGACAGTGCTGCCGCTGAAGCAGTGGTACGGCTCCAGATGTAAGGTACGTTGTGGCCAGCTTGATGCAAAGCGAGCCCGAGTTGGCCAGCTACCCGCCCCGCCCCGAGCAAGACAATGCGCAAAGACGAAGCCGCAGTTAAAGACATTGGTTGAACACGAGCAGAAGCAAAGGAAACTAGAAGGCTAAAGAACGAAAGTGGAAAAGAAGATTATTACAACAGACTAGTAAATTTTGAAGATAAAGCAACAACTTGGGGGCTGGCAATACTACGCCAAATTGCTTTGCTCGTATAGCCCTTGTTTAACTTAAACTCATTTTCAATTACAAATCTTTACCTAATGACAAATTTGCACACCAGGCTTTGGCGAAAGCTAACTCTGACGGCATTACTGGCGGCTAGCGCAGCAATGAGTCAAGCGCAGAGCCGCTTGTCACAAGCACATAGCCGCTTATCACAAGTGCAGGATCACTCCCCAGTCAACCGCCTGAAGCAGGTAGTAAATTCCCGGCCAAACACCACTGCTCGGGTGGCTTCTAATCCTTACGTGTCTGCTCAAGGACAAAACGTAGCCGGCACCTACACCGACCTGGGCACTACGGGCACAGCTATCAGCACTGCTAATACGGATGATGCCAACTCAGCCGCCCAGAGTATTGGCTTCTCCTTTACCTACAATGGTGCTGCCTTCACCCAATTCATCCTCAACACCAACGGCTTTATTAAGCTAGGCGCCGTAGCTCCTACCGCTACTAACGATACGGATGCACTCTTGAATTCTACTGATGCCAACATTATAGCGCCGGCCTCGGGAGTCGATTTGCAGGGAGCAGCCAACCAGGCTGCCAGTCCTACGGAATATCGGGTAACAACGACGGGAACTCCCGGCAGCCAAGTATGCACCATTCAGTTCAAGAACGTGCGCGACAAGGCTACGGTGTTTTCTAATGGCACCGTTGATCCTCAGTTTGCTACCATGCAGTTTCAAATCAAATTGTACGAAGGCACCAACACCATTGAATTTGTGTATGGCACCTGGACCGCTACGGCCAACCCTGCCTCTGACCAGCCGTTTTTGATTGGATTAAAAGGAAATGCGCTCAGCAGTGGCACCACAATCACGCAAGCTGACTTAAGGGAGCTTAGCCTGCTTTTCAATCCCGGCGCACAGTTCTGGAGCACTACTACTTTCACTAACGTGGTAACACAAGGCGGGCAAAATTACTTGGCCGGGCACTTCACTGCCAATGATTTTTTGCCAGACGCTGGTAGAACTTATCGGTTCCGGGTGGCTCCCCCCACTGATGCAGCTGTGCAGCTCGTCTACTCCTTAGGCAAAACGCCAACTAACAACTCACAAGTAATACAAGCAGTTGTCCGCAACACAGGTTTGTCGGCTCTAACTAACGTTGCCGTCACGCTTAATGTAACGGGTGCCAACTCTTATACTAACGGTGCAATTGTTCCTAGTCTAGCACAAGGAGCTTCCACTACTGTTTCTTTTGCTGCTTTTACGCCTACGGCGGTTGGAAACAATAGCATTACCGTCACTGCCACAGTAGCGGGTGATGGTTTGGCGTCAAATAATTCGCAAACAGTTAGCCAAACTGTAACAGCTAATACGTATTCGGCTGCCGACCCAAACAGAACGACAAATGATATCAGCGTAGGATTGACCGACAATTCGGGTTCGAATGCTGGTACTGGCATTCTAGCCACAAAGTATTCGGCCACTGTAACTCGCACAATCACAGCAGTGAACGTACAGCTCGGAGATGACGATGCAGGAGGGGTTGGTACATCGGTCGGTCGTACCGTTTATGCTGTAGTGCTCAGCAGCACCGGAGCAGTTTTAGGTCGTACACCTGATTATGTGATTCAAGCTGGTGACATCGGAGCCTATAAAACCTTCACCCTCCCTACGCCCGTAGCAGTGGCGGTTGGCGACTTTTATGTTGGTCTTGCACAACCCGCTTCCAGCAATACCGCTCCTTTCTCTCCACTTGGTCTTCAAGCAGAAGCTCCTACCCGTACTGGCAGCTTTTATATTTTGGCAATTACTGGTGGCACACCAGAAGACGTGGCAGAATACAATCTCGGTCGCTTCATGATTGAAGCGGTTACCACCGGTAGCCCACAAGGCACGTCGGCGGCGCTGAACCGGGCCATAGAAATGTACCCGAACCCGGCATCAGGCTTAGTGAAGCTGGCCGTGCAGGGTGCCAATGCCAAAGGCAACTTGAGCGCAACCGTTATCAACCAACTCGGTCAGGTGGTACACACGGCTCGCCTCAAAGACAACTTCATTAACGAGCTTGACCTTTCCAGCTTAGCCAACGGCCTCTACCTACTTAAGGTACAAACCGGCAATGAATTCACTATACGCCAACTGGTGCTCACTAAGTAGTGCCTGGTTCGATAGCAACCAACAAGAAAGGGCAGCCGTTTGGCTGCCCTTTTTTATTTGTATACTACCCATTAGGCTACTCGCTGTGCGGGACGAGGCTTTTTGGTTGAACGAGCTGCGGGCTGCGGAGCAGGTACAACGGCGGGCTCGCGCTTGGTTTTCTTTTTCCGGAGAGCCAGACCGAAGCCAACAGCCATCAGCAAGGTGCCGCTCCATAGCAGGTTAATAAAGGGCTTCTCAATAGCCTTGAGGATGATATAGTCTTTCTGGGTGGTGCTCACGCCGAAGGTGAACTTGCCCCCCGTAGGATCAACTTCGTTTAAACTCAGGCGCAAACCCAAGTCTTCAATTTCGTCGGGCACGCGACCGATCAGGCGGTTGCGCACGATGAAAACGGGGTGCACGTGGTATTCCCGCTGCTTTTCGCCGAACACAATAACGTCGGCTTGAATAGCCAAGTCGTCTTTGCTGAGGCCGAGGCCAGCCGTTTGTTGGGCGGGCTCAATGGCGCGGAATACGGCGAAGTAGTCGTTGAGGAAGATGGTATCACCAACGGCCAGCTTGTATTCTTTTAGCTCGCTCCACTCCTTCTCTTTCATCGGCGCTACAGCGCTAACGTGGGAATAGATGTCGTGGCCAATAAACCGCTTGATATCGGGCGAGGCGAGCAGGCCCCCCATTTCCTCGTTGTCCTGGGCACGGGGGAAGAGCGTGAAGACCTCACCGCTCTTGCGGTTTTTGTACTCGACCCGGTAGTAAGTGTTTTCTGGTAGGATATCTACCGTGTCACCGGTTTCGTAGTACTGCTTGCCCCCGAACTTAATGTTGTTGCGGGCTAAGGCCTTGTATTCGTCTTCGAGGCGGAAAAGCAAATCCTTGTTCACGTACTCGGGCACACCAGGCACATCGAAATACTGGCCGGTGTAGCTTACGTCGTACTCGCCCATGGGCGTGGTGTCGTTGCGCCACAACAGTACATTGTCGCGGTTCATTTCTTCTCCGAACTCTTTGGAGTACACCATGCCCGACATATTCTGGGAGATGATGTTGGAGTAGCCCGCCGAACCCAGGATACCAAGCAGCATCAGCGCAATACCTAAGTGCGCTACCCCGCCGCCCGAAAGCTGCACGCCACGAAGCAGCATCTTCAGCACCACACCCAAGTTGGCCAGCACGCCAAACAGCGCCGCTGTCAAGAGCACGATGTAAGTGGGTGAAATAGCGAGCTTGTTGTAGCGCAACAACAGTATAACCAGTGCCGAGCCGAGTAGCGCCAAAGCACCCGGATTGGTCAACGCGTTAACGATGGTCTTTTTGTCGTTGCGCTGCCACCACATCACCTGCGCCAAACCCGAAAGCAGGGCCACCCCCACCCCCATCCAGAGCTGGATTTTGGTGTAGTGCGCAATCTGATCGGCTGGCAAAGCCAAGTTGGACTTGATACCAATGAAGCCCAGGAAGGCATTATAAACCGGAATGCTGGTGGTAACCAGAACCTGAAAAGCACCAAGGCACAGCACCGTAGCGCCCACAAACACCCATAGTTCCGGGTTATAAGTGGTCAACTCCTTCTCCGAAACCGGAATTTGCTTCCAGCGCTTCGCTAGCAAGGCCACGGCCAGCACCACGAAAGCACCCAGATAAATCATCAGCTGACCCGACAGCCCAAGGTCGGTGAAGGAGTGCACCGAGGCATTGCCCAACACTCCACTACGGGTAAGAAAGGTAGCGTAGAGAATCAGTAGGAAGGTAGCGACCACCAGCACGAAAGAAGTGCGCAAGGCGGTGCGGCGCTGGTTCCAGAGCACCATCCCGTGGATAGCGGCCACCAGCACCAGCCAGGGAATGTACACAGCATTTTCGACCGGGTCCCAGTTCCAGTAGCCACCGAAGTTCAGCGTTTCGTAGGCCCAATAAGCGCCCATCATAACCCCAACCCCCAGCACCAAGCCGCCTACTAGCGACCAGCGCAGGGCTGGCTTCACCCACTTCGTAAACTCACCTTTCCAAAGAGCGGCTACGGCAAAGGCAAATGGCACCAGGGTGAGCGCAAAGCCCAGGAATAGCGTGGGCGGGTGAATTACCATCCAGTAGTTCTGCAGCAAAGCATTCAAACCCGTACCATCTTTCGGCACGAAGTCGGGATTTACCTTGAACACTGGCAGGTCGGTGAGGAAGTCGCGGAGCAGGATGAAAGGCGAAGAGCCAATTTTGAGGCTGCCAATCACTACCCCCATAATCATGGATGTTAGGAAGAGCTGCACACCCGCAAACACGGCCATTACCGGCGCTTCCCACAGTTTGTTGAAGCGCATAATGATTAGCCCTAGCACCACGTGCCAGAATATCCAGAGCAGAAAGCTACCCTCCTGCCCTTCCCAGAAGCAGGAAATCATGTAGTACACCGGCAAGTGGTTACTGGAGTGGCTCCAGGCGTAGTAGTACTCGTAGCGGTGCCCATGGATGATACCGAACAAGCACGCAATGATGGACACTACCGCCGCGCCATGCACCAAAAACGCGCCACGGCCAATCCGAAGCCAACTGACATCGGACTGCCCGAGCGGCTGGTTGCGCGCCGCCATATAATAGGAATACGCTGCCACCGTGGCCGCCACGAAAGCCACGATAACACTTAAGTGTCCGGCGTCGCCAATGAAGGTGTTAAGCATATTGGATGCGTTGTAGGAGAGGAAGCTGACCTGCTAGGGTATATAACCGGTCAACCAGAACTTGTTTTAAGACTTAGATTGCCGTCGCTTCAAGCCGGCTAGTCGTTTCATGCGGGCCCGATGGCTGCGTCGCTCCCAGCTTTGCTGCGCCTTGGCGGTCCGCTGCGCTGCTTGCGTCGAGGCTCTGGAAAAATAGCTTGGGTCCGGCATGATTTGACTGAACGCGTACCATTGCTGCTGCACCAACACCGGCGCGGCATCGTCAGAAGTTTCAGCTACCACTTGGTAAAGGTAGCGGCCAGGAACAGTTAGCGTATCGGTCCAGCTATAGTCGGTGCCTGCACCGCCGAGGGTGGTGCGGCTTACTTCCACCGCCGCCTGGGAGGCAGCCCGAAACTCGCTGGCTTCCCGCCGTAGCACCCGAAACTGCTGAACCGCGCCCAGAGTGTCCGACAGGTTCCAATGCAAGGTAAATAGCTTGTTGTTGGAAGGCGTTACCGTCGAGAGCAGTGGTGCTGCCACCGCCGGTAGGCCCTGCGGCTTGCTGCTCACCGCTAAGCTGAACTCGCAGAAATCTTTGAGGTAGCCGTCTACATCCAGCAAATAAGGTTGTCCGGCACGCAAGCCATCCAAGGTCACAAATACATCATCCTGGCTACCAAGCGACGTACACGAGAGAATCTGATAGGTCTGCGGCTGGCCGGGCGTACCCGTAAGCACCACGAGTTGCACCCCGCGCGTGTCGCGGCACTGCTGCCCGCCAATATTGACGTAGTAGCGGCCCGAAACCCGCGGCGTAAACTCAAACCACTGGTCGTTGTGATACTCGATGCACTTACCGGTGAGTTTCTCGTCTACAGCCTTCCACTGCACAGTGCAGTTGGTGGTGTTGGACTTAACAGGTTGATCTAACCGCAGCACCTGCCGATGCTCGACATCGTCGTTGGCAACCTGCGCTGTGCTAGTTAATACTGCGTAATTAAGAAGGAAGAGTTGCGCAACGAATACGCGTAGCCAAAAGCGCAAATGCGCTTTTGCAGGCCCGTATATCAGTTGCTTGTACCTCATTCCTTCTTGATTAATTGACGGCTGTTGCGCCCTTAATGTCTTTCTCCACGTACTTCGACGGGCACTTAAGTAGAATCTTGTCGGCAACGAAAATATCGTTGCGCATAGCCCCCGTAATCACCACCTGCTCCGACTTGTCGAAATCTTGTGGTTTGGGGTTGAAGTAGATACAGCGCTGTGCAACCCGATTGGTATCAACCAACGTAAAAGCAAAGTAGTTAGGATCAAGCACCGGGTTGTACTCCAGCCCTAGGATGTTTTTCTGGTTGTCACGCGGCAAGCGGCCTACTACGTGCACCTTGGTTAGGTTGCCTTCGGTGGCCCGCTCCCGAGCCTCTTTGAAGGACACATAAACACTGGCGTCGCCGGCGGCGCTCATAATGATGCCAATGGCTATGGCAATGACGGCAATAGCCAGAATGTGTGCTTTTTTCATGTCTTGTGAAAAACCAAACAGCTCAGCCCGAGCCGGGTATGTTGTAACAAATAAAACAGGCAGAAAAGTCCCGAGGAAAGCAACTACATCGAGTAAGTGAACAGCCGAGTAACCGGGGAAGTTATTGAACCGCCTCGCTAGTCTTTCAACTCTCGCTCTAGCCGGCTTACTTTTCTGTCCAAGGAAACCAACAAGGCCAGCAAACCGGCCAATACCACCGTCACGACGGCTACCACCACGTAAATCTTACCGTTGCCCCGCAGCGCATCGGCCATTTCGGGCGTATCGGTGGCGGTTTGGGCGGCGGCTTGCAGCACCGGCAGCAGCCAGGCGAATAGCAGCACCAACCACTTGAGGCTGCTCGTGCTCGTAAGCCGCCCGTTAAGCAAGCTGTTTTTCATACACTTTCAGTTTGAGAGAGGAAATGCGACTGGCTACCTGCGCCAACCAGAAGGCCAGCAAAGTCCAGCCAATAACTGCCGGATAAAACACCAAGCGCATGTTATCGTCGAGGTCGTACTTGGCAAAAGCCGGGTTGCCACCTGCACCGGGGTGTAAGGAGTCGGTGAGGCGGGGCAAAATGTAGAACAGCGGCATGGCCGTCGCAAAAGCGAAGATGTTGTAGATAGCCGAAATACGAGCCCGCTGCAGCTCATCGGTGAACGACGAGCGGAGCACCAAATAAGCCCCGTAGATGAGCATGGCAATGGCGGCACCATTGAGTTTGGGGTCGTTGGTCCACCAAGTACCCCACGTGTATTTGGCCCAAATGCTTCCCGTGACCAACCCCACGCAGCCCATCAGAATGCCCGTTTTAGCGGCCTCGTGCGACAGAATATCCAGCTGCGGGGTTGGCGTGCGCAAATAGCGAATGGAATAATACACCGACGCTATTAGAATAAAGGTCATGCCGAACCACATCGGCACGTGGAAATACAGGTTGCGAATGGTCTCGTTGAGGATGGCCAGTCGTGGCACCGGCATTAGAAACCCGGCTACTGCCGTGTAGAGCAGCAGCACTACTGCTAAACCTTTCCACCAGTTATTTTTCATGAGAAGCTAGAGTTTAGAGACCCGAAGGCAAGAGTTTCTGACCTTCCGGGGCTACTATGCAACAACAATCCAGGTGACCGTTTTATAACACATCTACCCTATTTTTCCTGGTTAATTTCTGGCCCGTTCTTTTTTCGAGTTAGCTGCGCCATAAAAAAGGAAATAGCAAGTAAGATACCGCCCCTACTATCAAGTTCAGAGCGACCAAGGTCAGTAAAGAGCTCTGACTAGCTTCGAATTCGAGGCCATCCAGAGCGTTTTTCGAGACTTTTATGAGCAGCAACAGCATCGGAATCATGAGCGGAAAGCCTAGTACCACCATCAACGTGTTGCTATTGGTGGCCTTGGCAGCAATGCCCGATACCAAGGTGAGCGTAGAAGCGAAGCCAAGGGCGCCGAGGGCCACATTGCCCACAAAAAGGGTAGTATCCTGCACCGGATTACCAAGCACCAGCACATATAGGGCAAGCCCAACCATTGCCAAGCCTAGCAACAGCAGGGCGTTGTAGGCAATCTTGGCCAAGATTACGGCTTGGGGCGGCACCAGCGTGTAATAGTAAAGCATCCGGCCGCGGCTCTCCTGCAAAAAGCCCTTGGCTACGGCATTCACGGCCGAGAAAAGCAGAATGATCCAAAACAGCGCGTTCCAGGCCGGGGCCGGGGGGGAACCACCCTTCAGCGAAAAGCTCAGAAAACACACGAATACCGTGCTACCCACGTAGAGCAGCATCCCGTTTAGCGCCGCACGCTGCCGCCATTCCAAGCGGAAGTCTTTGAGCATCAAGTACCAAATCTCACGAACGATCAACACGGCAAGACGGCTGGTGAACAGGACCGCAAAGATACAACCCAACTCCCGGATTAGCAGGGGTTGGCGACACTAAGACAAGTGACCACATCGATTGACGCAACCATCGACGCTTTTAGCAGGTTGAATAAACGAAATCCTGTAGGCTGAGAATAGTACCGGCTCTGTCTAACTGATTAAGGAGCAGATTCTTTCGACGAAGTCAACTTATATCCCACTGCGCCCAACTCCCTTTTGCCTTCTCTTTTTAAAGTAAGCTCACTCCACTACCAGCTTCCCAACGCCTACTGTTTCTCCCTGGGTGAGTTGGTAGCTGTAGAGTCCGGACCTCAATGCCTCGGTGAGAAGCACTACTTCCCCATTGAGCGGACGTAGCACTTTCTCGAGCACAAGACGGCCAGTGGCATTATAGAGCTGCACCCGCACGGCCGCCGCACCGGGCACCCGGAAAGTGACACTGGCGTGAGCTGGATTAGGATAGGCCGCCGCAGTCAGGGGAAGCAGACGGGCGCGGGTACTCAACGGCGTACGAAAAGGCTGAAAGTCAACCATACCCAAAGTGGCCTGATCGGGCTGGTGAAAGATATGGGCTTCAATAACGCTGGCCGTTGTTGTACCCCAGTCATTGTTCTGAGCTTTCACGGCATCCGGCGTGTTGTTGTAGAAATCGTAAATCTGGCCGCCATTGGTATTGCCAGTCATCCGGTTTAAACCTACGTTGGTGGTATCGGTGCTGCTCAGGTTGCCAAAGCTAACAGCCGGGCCACCCGCCGTACCGGTGCGCACCAACGTGACGCCCCACAGGTTGCCGCGCAGCACGTTGCGTGATACCACGCCTGTTTGGGTTTGATTGCCCTGAAAGTTGAGGCCGCTGCCCCCGGTTTGCGCGTTGGGGTTGGTGTTATTGTTTTCCACCACATTGCCCGTCACGTAAGAGCTGATATTGGACCCAATAACCGCTATGCCGTAACGGTTGTTGCGGACCGTGTTGCGGCGAATGATTACGGTGGTTACGCCCCCACCGCCCAGCAGATTGGATATTCCAATACCGCCAGCCATATTGAAGGCCGTAGCCCCAATAACCTGGCAGCGTTCAATCCGAATGGGGAAGGCAGGGTTGCCCGTGCCTAGGTTTATTTGCGGGTAGTTGCCATTCTCGGTGTCGTTTTCCAGAAATACGCAGTCCTCTATAACCGGTGAAGTAGGCCGGTTGGAAGGGGAGTTGATACCAGCCCGGGCATTACGTATAAACCGACAGCGCTGTATCAGTGCCCGATTGCCCGATAAGCTCAATGCGCCGCTGTTGATGAGGCGCGTTCCAATCGTGGCCACGTTATAACGCAATACGCAGTCGGTTAGCTCCACGGCAGCGTCGAGTACGCGCACGCCGCCGCTGCGCTCCACCACCGTGCGACGCAGCACCGACCCTGCACTGGTAGCACTGAGCGACAAGCCCACCCACGGCGCTGTTGAGTTCTGCGCCGTAAACACCACCGAATCGGGCGGGGTGATGCGCAAAACGCCATCGACGCTTACCAGCGCGCGGTCGGCCACCCGAATAGTTTCGTTGGTAGTAATGCTGAGCGTATCTGTAGCCGCCAGCCGGATGGTGTCGTTAATAAGCCACGTGCCGCCCGATTGGGTTACGTAGCTACCCGCCGCCGCGGCCAGTTGTGTTAGCGTATAGCGCCGGCCCATACCTGGTGTGCTGTACTGTGCCCAGGCGCTGCTCGTTGACAGCAGCCATACGAAGGCGAAAAGGGGAAGTAGGTTTCTTCTCATGCGCAGCGAGTGAGGAGGACAAGGTAGAGGGAGAAGGTACCACAAACCCTATAAAAAAACCACCCAGGTTGCCTGAGTGGTTTTGTGCTGCTTTGCAAGAACGATTACAAGGGCCTGACTTCTAGAAGTCGTAGCCAAGCGTGAAGTAGAGTTTAGGACCTTTCTGCTCGTAATCTTCCTGGCCCCAGGCAATGTCGGCCTTGCCATAGAAGCCCAACAGCGTAGACCGGATACCGAAACCGTAACCAATTAGGAAAGGGTTGCGGAAGTTGGTTACCGTGGCTGAGAAGGGGCTGCCTGGAGGCACTACTGGTACGGTGTTGTACGAGTTGTTTTCGTTGAAGGGGTTGTTGCCCGAATACGCAGTGCCGGCATCCGTAAAGGCCGTGAGCTGCAAATTGCGGAAGAAGCCCGAGTAGATAGGATTACGCGAGAGGTACTGAATAATAGGCACCCGCAGCTCAGAGTTGAACAGCAAGTAGCGCGGACCGATTCGTTTGCTGTAGTCGAAGCCCCGTAGGTTGGTGGCAAACTGCTGGTAGAATATTTCGGCCGGGTCGGGGTTATTCGACAAAAACTGCCCGCCTTCGAAGTCGTTGTTGAGCCAGTTGTCCATACCGCCAAGGCGGAAAGTCTGTTTCGAGTGGCCAAGGTACTGGCCATAGCTGGCGCGGTTGGCCCAGATAATCTGCCGGTGTATCTTCTGGTAGTGGCGCAGGTCGATATAAATCTTACCAAAGTCCTTCACCGAATTCAGGGCGTTCAGCTGCAGATAGCCAATCTTCATCCGGGTTCCTTCCAGCATATTGACCCCGGTTGTCACCGAATTGTCAAACACCAATTCCCCGTTGTATCCTAAGTAGTTACGGTTAACATCCTGCTCTTCCGTAAGCACATCATATACGCTTCTCGACACATTAACGAAGCGCGGCCCTACTCGCACGCTCAGGCTGTTGGTAAGTGGATAAGCAATTGTGGGCGAAATCTCGTGGCGGCCATAGCGCACCCGCCCCGGTATGCCGGGGATGTTGTCGAAGAAAAAGGCCTGCTTGTCGTAGCGGATGCTCCAATCGTAGCGGTGCTCCAGATTGGTGTACTCGGCAAATATCTTGCTGGTGCGCAAATCAGTCAGTGCAAAAATGCCCGCCCGAATCCGGTGGTTCTCAAACAAGTCCGACATGTTGGCCTGTCCTATTAAGCCAAAGCCTAGCAGCGGGTCGACTGCCAACGACGAAACCACGTTATCGATGCTGAAACGCGTATCGTAGCGGTAAGGGCCCTGCGGCGCTAACTGGCTTGCATCGGGCACGGGCTGCGCCGCCGCCGCTGCTACTGCTGCTGCCGAAGTAGCAGCACGAGCCGACCGGCGCGAACTAGCCCGATCGGCAGGCAGGTCCTCATCGAACTGGTAGTCGCTGGTATTGATGGGCTTACTAGCGGTGCTGGCCGGGCTAGCCGCTGGTTGCTGCGCAGACTGTGCGGAGTCTTGAGCGAGAGCCCCATCATTGTTCGACGGCGCAGGCACAGCAGGTCCGGGAGCTGGCGCTGGAACCGGAGCCGCCGAAGCAGCAGGTTTCGACCGGTCTTCCAGCGTTTCTTGGCGGGCCGTTTTCGAGAGCGTCAGGTTTTGCGGCAGCTGATACGTCGGATACAAGTACACGAAGTCGCGGGCCCGGTTGGCCGCAATAAATCCGAAAGTCCCGGAAGTGGCGTTGTAGTCGAAGTCCTTCAGGTTGGACCGGAAGCTACTCACAGCCGTGCGCTGACGTGTGGTCAGCGAATAGCGGTAAAGACTGCGAATACCGCTTTCCTCACCGAGGTACACGATTTCGTCGTTGGAAATAGCCCGGGGCCGCCCCTCGTTGGATATGGTGCTTACTAATTGCTCGATGGGTTGGGCGCGACCATCGAGGTGGTACATAAACAAGTCGTAGTTGTTGACTACGGTGCCGAAAGTACCACGCGCCGTATTAGCCGAATCGAGCCAGCGGTTAGAGCTAAACACGATGCCACTGCCGTTGGGCAAGAAAACCGCCTGCACATCGTCGAATACGTCGTTGGTTAGCTTTTCAGGGCGGCGGCTCCCGGCCCGTAGCACGTACAGGTCGACCTGGCCGTTTTGCACACCGCTAAACACCAGCGACTTACCATCGGGAGAATAGCTTAGGTCCATTACCTGCTGAAACTGCTGGAAGATGGCCGAGCCTTTCTCCCCAATAAATGGAAGCGACTCCGCTATTCGTGACAGCAAACCCGAAGCGCCCCCATCTGCTGGCCGCAGACGCAAGCTCATCTCTCCTTTCGCCATTTCGGCTACCGCTACCTGGCTGTTACCACGCCAAGCAAGCACCGGCAGTCGGGTTTCCACCTGCTGGCCCGGTGTTTTGTAGCCGCTCCGGTGAATAGTGCGCCGTCCGGAACCGTTGCGGTTAACCACCAGCACCCGGTAGCGGCCCCGATCATTGCTTACGTAGGCCATCCGCTGCCCATTCGGGCTCAGCACCGGCTGCGAGTACAGAACGTTCTTGCGGTTGTTATTGGTAATAGCAAGCTTTTGATCTGCCTCGGTGTAAGGCGTCTGGGGCTGAGCATTGAGCTGACGATAGTAAGCCAGCCAGTCTTTCTGGAACACCTTGTAGGGTACGTTCAGCGAAGAGCTAATTCCCACTTCCACGTCGCGGGTGATGCGCGTCAGGTTTAGAATGTTCTGAATCGTGGTGTAGCCGTAGCGCTCGGCAATGTAGTTCCAGAGGCTCTGACCAGCCAACTGCGGATTGCGCAGGAAGAAAGGCGCCGCCCGATTGCCCTCGTATTCCTGGGTCATATCGCGCATGTAGTCGTCCATTTCCACGCTCCAGCCTTCCGCAGCATACGCGGAAGCGCCACTCACAAACCAGTCGGGCAGTTGCAGCAGGTACGTGCTTTGAATCACTTCCTTCAGCGAGCCGCCGTACATCATGTCGTTGAGTAGGACCCGCGTAATCTGGAAGCTCAAATCGCGCTTGAATTGCGTTTGCTGGCCGGTGAAGGCAATCTGCACCTTGCTCATGCGCAGCAGATCCGTTTCGCCCCCGGTCTGATATTTATCCGCGTCAAGGCCAATATTGCTTTGCCGCAGGTCGCCCACGGAGTTATAGAGCATAATGGTGGTCTTCGAATAGGGATAGTAACCCACCAGTGCCGTAATGCGCTGTAACTCTTTCTCGGCGTACTCGGCGGCGCGGCGGGCACTTACGTCGCCGCCCCCGTAGTAATACACGTTGAAATTCTGAGTGCTCAGCTGCTGCCAGTTGAAATCCTTGTATTGGATTCGAACCCGGCCAAACTCCTCCTGCGCCGACTGACCCCAAGCCGGACCACTGGCTAGCAGCGTGAGTAGCACGAGTGTGGCTCCCACCACCGGTTGGCGGCCCGAATTTCGGAACCACCGCGAAAAGAATAAATGCTTCATAGCCAATGACTGCGGTAAACAAAAGACGGTTCCGAGGGGGAACTAGGGCCGTCGTGCTTCAAGAAGAAATCTGAACGGCCCGAGCAGCCGCGTGATACAACGCTTGGTAGCGCTTAATATTGACCTCGGGCCACAATTCAGCGGCCGGATTTTCAAGATGGTCAGCTAGTAAGGCGGCTAGCCGCGGAGCTAGCATCACACCCTTCGAGCCGAAGCCATTAAATATACTCAACTCCGGCACTTCCGGATGCCGCCCTAACAACGGTTTTCGGTCGCGTACGGCAGGTCGCACACCTGCCCTTTGCGCTCGTACCGTAAAAGGCAGATCGGTTGTAGCCGCTAGCCGCCCGCTTAGCTCCGCAAGTGCTTCCGGCGTAGTGCCTTCGGCAAACGGGGGCCAGCGGTACGTGGCGCCTACCCGGAACCGCCCGTCACCGAGTGGCACCACATAAGCCCCTTTGTTGAGCACCTGTTCCTGCGAAAGACCCTGGCATTCAACGTCCAGCACCTCACCTTGGTTGGGGGTAAGGGGCAGCCATTGAAAGTACGGATTTTCAACTGCCGCGGCACCCTCACAGCAAACAAAATGCTGCGCGTGCACGCGGCCTGCATACGTGATACCGGCCGGGCCGATAACGAGTTGCTCCCAATTGAAAGTTTCATATTGCAGCCCACCGTTCGCCAACTGTTCGTGGGTAAGAACCGCCAACAAGTCACTTAGTTGCACATAACCCCCGCGCCGGATGCGCAGGCCCCCAAATTCGTCTCGCACGCCAACTGTATGAGGCAAAGCAGCACCGGCGTCTTCCACGAAATCCTGCCAGGGTTGGTCGGCACTGCGCGCTACCATCGTATTCTGCTCGGCCACCGACGAAAACAGCTTCCAGACAGGTAGTTCATAGAAAAACTTCTGCCCGAAGTGCTGCTCTAGTTCCCGATAAAATGCACTGGCTGCCGCCAGTAGCTCATCGGCTCGCCAGGCCAACGCAAACCGCTTGCCCGCTACCGGGTTCATTAGCCCCGCAGCTACCTTGGAAGCGGTATCGGGCCGGTTAGCATCTAGCACCAACACCGTGCGGCCCCGCCGACGCAGTTCCCAAGCCAGCGTTGCCCCCGCTATGCCATGGCCAAGAATCAGGTAGTCGTATTCGTTCATGCTTACGGCTGCTTCCAAATAAATTGAGCTCTGAATACGGATTGAGTAGCCTGTGTAAACTGCGACTAGCAAGCAATAACTAACAAGCTACAACCCGTCGCTACTGATAAGACTCGTAACTTACCACCCGGTTCCAATTTGCCCTGCTTTTTCTTTTTTCATGACTGTTTCCGGGTTCACCTTCAATGCCTTTTCCGAAAACACGTACTTGCTTCATGATGCTACTGGCCAGTGCGTTATCGTAGACCCTGGCTGCTACGACCGCGCCGAGCAGCAAGCGCTACGCAATTTTGTGGAGGCGCAAAACCTGAAAGTAGTGTTGCTACTGAACACGCACTGCCACATCGACCATGTTCTGGGCAATCAATTCATTCTCGATACCTACCAAGTTCCTTTTCTGATTCACGAAGCTGACCTCGCCACATTGCGCGCTGTGCCTGCTTATGCGTCTAGCTACGGTTTTCCAGCGTATTCACCGGCCGAGCCCACTGGCTTTTTGACGCCCGGTACGCCAGTGCAGTTCGGCGACATCACCCTGGAAGTGCGCTTCGCCCCCGGTCACGCACCCGGCCATGTGGTATTCTACCACGCCCCCACCGCCACCCTCATTGGGGGCGACGTGCTCTTCAAAAGCAGCATCGGACGCACCGACTTACCCGGCGGCGACTACGGTACGCTCATCAGCAGCATCGAAACCCAACTCCTAACTCTCCCCGACGACGTGACGGTATATCCCGGTCACGGGCCGGCCACCACTATTGGGGTTGAGCGCCGGACAAACCCGTTCCTGCGCTAGAATTTATGTCTATCAAAACCCATCTCCCTAACGTTCTCACGTGCTTGAATCTGCTTTGCGGCTGTTTTGCCCTGACGCTGATTCTTGATTTTGATTGGCGCAATCATTTGGACGCGTTGAGTTTACAGCCTTCTTACTTCACGTTTGCTTGGCAACAACTAGTGCACGCCTCTCTGCTAATTGGTATTGCCGCCGTAGCCGACTTCTTCGACGGACTAGTTGCACGGGCGCTGCATGTTTCCTCCCCTATTGGCAAAGATCTTGATTCACTGGCCGATATGGTTTCGTTTGGTGTGGTGCCAGGTGCTATCTTATTCAAGCTACTGCAACACGTTCTGGCTGACACCAACTTGCCAGAAGTCCTTGCTTATGGCGCTTTCCTGGTTAGTATCTTTTCGGCCCTGCGGCTTGCTAAGTTCAATAACGACACTCGCCAAACCACTTCCTTCATTGGCCTCCCCACGCCGGCCTGTACCTTGGTGGTAGCTTCCCTCCCACTCATCCTAGCGCACGATTCGTTCCACGTCAGCAGCTTCATCCTGAATCCTTGGGTGTTATTGGGCTTAACCGCACTATTATCGGGGCTTTTAGTGGCCGAGATTCCCTTGTTTGCTCTTAAATTCAAAAATCTAAGCTGGCAGGACAACGGAGTGCAATTTGTGTTTCTGCTGTTGACTGTTGCTCTACTTTTGGGTATGCAAGCCACGGCTATTCCGCTGATCGTCTTGCTTTATGTATTGCTTTCTATGTTGCGACCTTCGATGGGTTGATATTTCTGAGCTTCATTACAATATTTAAATAGCTAACGAGTTAAACTAAACAATCACTGGTGAACCCCTATTAGGTTGAGCTTGTTTAGTTCCCGCTGTCAGCTACCACATTCCAACTGCTTATCGAACACACTCTTATGCGCTACTTTACTTTTTTGGTAATTAGTTGCTGTCTGCTTCTAGGATTTTCAACTCAAGCCCAGGACGGTCGCCAGTCGGCTGCTATTCGTTTACGCTGGCAAGGCCATAACGAAGTTCCGGGTTCAGATTACCGGTTGCGTAAGGTGCCTTCTTTTATGGGGGCTCAGTACCGCCTGGGCTCGTTGTTCAGCTACTACATACTGAATGTACCGGGGCCGGTAGCTGAGGGAGAATTGCGCAATGCGGTTTACGAGCCCTTCTCCGCTGACGATGCTGCCGTATTCAAATTTGCTTCGCAGCCTATAATCTCCGCTCTTGCTGTGACCGAGGCCACCGAAAAAGGCCAGACTGTCAGCATCGTGACGGTGCCAGCAGTGCGCCGCAGTACGCAGAGTGGCCAGTATGAAAAGTTGATATCCGCCGAGTACAGCTATGTTGCTGGCCCCCCTACTTCCCGCCGCGTCCAGCAAATTACGCATGCCAGCACCTCTGTGCTGGCTACTGGGAACTGGTATAAAATTGGGGTTCCTAAAAGCGGTATTTTCAAGCTCGACTACGATCTACTGCGCACTCTCTTCGGCAACGATCTCCCCAACGTCGATCCTAATCGTCTACAAATCTTCGGCAATGCCACGGGCCTGCTACCCCAGCCCATTAGCACCCCCCGTCCCGACGACTTAGTGGAAAACGCCGTGTATTTCTCGGGCAATACAAATGCTACTTTAGAGAACACCGAATACTTTCTTTTTTACGCTCGTGGCCCCCATACCTGGGAGCGGGAACCCAACACCCAACGCTTCCGCCATATTCAGAACATTTACTCTGACACTGCTTACTATTTCGTTACAGTAGCAGCGCCTCCACGAACTGGCCGTCGGGTGGCGGCGGCCCCCGCCGTAGGAGCAGCCAACGCTCCTGCTATTTCGCAGTTCGCGGAGCGTGAGTTCTACGAAAAGGAACTGATTAACTTAGCCAAGTCAGGCCGGCAATGGCTTGGAGAGGGCCTGTTGAATGGCAACTCTCAAACCTTTTCTTTCAACCAAATCACCAATCTGGTAGCCGGATCTACCGTGCAAGTAACTGCCTCTCTGGCGGGAACTTCTCTGGACGCTCAATCATTCCGGCTTACGCTCAACGATAGTCCTCTTGGCACCCAGCCTATTTCCGGCGTCCCTAATAACAGTGAAATTCGGAAGTTCCCAGAGTTTGCTAATGCCAGCGTACAGACGTATTCTGCCTCCGCGCCCTCTTCTTCGGCACCGTTGCGTATTGGGCTCACCTACTCAGGGTCAGATGCTTCTAATACTGGATATCTTGATTATTTGGAGGTGAATGCGGTGAAGCCACTCCAGCTTAGTGGTACAACATTGGAATTTCGCTCGTTCGCCAACCTCCAAGCAGGCCGTATCAGTCAGTTCAATATTACTAATGGCGCAGGTTCCCTCGTTTGGGATGTCACCAATCCGCGCCGTGCTAAATCCTATACGGTTAGTGCAACAGGTTCCTTTGTAGCTCCTACCGACTCTCTGCGCGAATTTGTCGCTTTTACTCCCGCTGGCGCCTTCGACCGACCAACCAATTTTGGTAAGGTAAGCAACCAGAACTTGCACGCCAGCCTCAACTCCACCATCGACTTAGTCATCGTTACACATCCTCTCTTCAAGCAAGAAGCGGAACGACTAGCCGCCCATCGCCGCTCACACGATAACTTGAAGGTGGAGGTAGTAACTACCACGCAGGTTTACAACGAGTTCGGATCAGGCGGGCAAGATGTTAGTGCCATCCGCGACATGATGAAAATGGTGTATGACCGACGGAACGCGCCTAATAAGCAACTGTACTTACTGCTGTTTGGCGACGCTTCTTATACATATAAAGCCCCCGGTATAAGTGCTCAGAACTTTGTGCCTACCTATGAATCCCGGGAATCTTTCTCACGGATATATGGTCGCGACAAACAGTTTGGTCCCCAAACATTTTGCTCGGATGATTACTATGCCCTATTAGACGACGACGAAGGTGAATGGGCCGAAAACGGCGGGCTAACCGAATATATGGATATCAGCGTGGGACGATTACCTGTGCGTGTTCCAAGTGGCCAAACAAGTACCACACAAGCCAGCAAAGTGGTCCAAAAGCTTATTAACTATGATCTCAAGACAGTTGCAATGGGTAACTGGCGTAACCGCATTACTTTTGTTGCTGATGATGATGATGATGGCGCTTACATAGGATCCTCAGACATATTCACAGCCAATACTATCAGGCAAAAGCCTGCCTACAACATTCGCAAGGTATATTTAGATATGTATCAGCAGATTAACGGGGCGTCCGGACAAAGGTCGCCAGATGCTGAGCGTGCCGTAGATGAGTCGTTCGAGCAGGGCTCTCTCGTTATTACTTATAGTGGTCATGGTGGCCCTACTTCTCTAGCGGATGAAAGGATTTTGACTAGTGCCTCTGTCTTACGTCTTCTTAATAAGAACAAACTCGCATTTTTAGTCACAGGTACCTGTGACTTCAGTTATTATGACGATCCTTCTATAGTCTCTGCCGGTGAGCAAGCTCTTACTGACACCGAGGGAGGCGCGATAGGCCTATATACTACCTCCCGTGTAGTGTTTGGAGACTCACAACCAGGTACATTCCTCGATTCTGTACTCTCAACAGCAAATAGCTCCAATAAACATATCGGAGAAGCAATTCGCCACACAAAGAATACAGTTGCTGGCAACGTATTAAGCCGCAACTATGTCTTGCTAGGTGACCCTTGTACTCAACTGGCACGACCTAAATTGTCAATGACTCTAGATGCAGTAAACGGTCAACCATTAGGCACTACTTTTACTGATACCCTTAAAGCACTGTCAACAATACAGTTGTCCGGTTCAGTACGCAACAGTGATCTTACTTCAGCACCTGTCAACACCAATTTTTCGGGTACTGCGCAGGTTGTCGTTTATGAGAAGCCTAATACCACAACTCTCACTGTATTTGGCCTCCAAACTCCCCCCGAAGGAAAGTTAGTAACTGTTCAGATTCAGGAGAATATCATTTACTCTGGCCAAGCTACAGTAAAGGCTGGCCGCTTCTCGCTGCAATTCGTTGTTCCCCGCGACATCAACTACAACATCGGCTTCGGCAAGGTTAGCCTTTATGCCAAGGATACTGTCCGCTTTGTTGATGCTCATGGCTACCGGGCTGTACCGATAGGAGGAGCGGCTTTACTAGCTAACCGCGACACGATACCGCCCAGAATCACCCTGCACATGGACAACCAGGCCTTTGTCTATGGCGGACTCACTGCCACCACTACTACTTTGCTGGCCCGGCTTTTCGATGAAAGCGGCATTAACACCGCCGGTTCTGGCATCGGCCACGAAATCACGGCCACCCTCGACAACGACCCAACCCGCCTCACAGTCCTAAACGACTTTTATACCGCCAGTGTCGACAGTTTCCAAGCTGGTAATATACAGTACCAGTTCAAGGACCTTACTACTGGCCCTCACGTACTCCACGTCAAAGCCTGGGACACGTTCAATAACTCCTCTATTAAGGACGTCGAGTTTATTGCCGCTCAAACCGAAAAGCTAGCTCTTAGCCACGTTCTAAATTATCCTAACCCATTTGCTGGTCGCACCACCTTTCATTTCGATCATAACCGCCAAGGCGAAGAGTTAGAAGTACAAGTACAAATCTTCACCGTTGCAGGACGCTTGGTTCGCACCATTCAAACTACCATCCCAAGCAGCGGTTCGCATGTGCCGCAAAGCTTAAACGATAACACACTTTCGTGGAACGGCCGAGACGAATACAATGATCAGCTAGCCCGTGGCGTATATGTTTATCGTGTTAGTGTGCGTTCTAACCAGGATCAGTCCGCAACTTCGAAGTTTGAGAAACTGGTCATTTTAAATTAATTCATTAGGCTTCTTCGCTCCCTACCTCATCTTTCTTTGTTTTATGACCTTTTCGAAGCTGTCCGTGCGCTCTGCGCTTTTCTCCGGATTTTTAGGCTTGCCACTGCTCGGAGCTGCCCAATCCTCTCCTAACACTATCACTACGGCTGTTCCCATCCTCTCTGTAAGCCCCGACTCTCGTTCGGCTGCTCTCGGTGAGGCCGGAGTGGCTATTTCGCCCGATGCTAATTCTGCATATTATAATGCCGGTAAGCTAGGGTTTGCGCCCAACAAGTACAGCGTATCTACTTCCTATACCCCGTGGCTAGGCACTATTACCGACGACATGGGTTTAGCTTTCTTATCAGGCTATGCCAAAGTCAATGAGCGCTCCGCTATTTCAGCCTCGCTCATGTATTTCGATCTTGGTGAAATCGAGTTCCGTGATGCTCAGAATACTCCTACAGGCTTCGGTAACCCGAAAGAATACGCCTTTACTGTAGCCTACGGCCAAAAACTCTCCGAATACCTAGGTGTCGGTGTAGCTGCCCGCTATATCCGCTCCAACCTTACTCAGGTTGGCACTGATTCCAAGCCAGGCAACGCAGCAGCTGTCGACTTAGGCGTTTACTATAACAGAGACTTGTCAATTGGCCCTTCCGACTACAATCTCAGTCTTGGAGCTGCAATTACTAACGTTGGCAACAAGATCACTTATACCAATCCCCAACAAGCAGACTTTTTACCTACTACCCTCAAATTAGGTACTGCTATTACTCGTGAGTTAGATGCTTATAATAAACTCACATTCACTGTAGATTTCGCTAAGCTTTTGGTTCCTAGTCCTTATTACGAAGAAGGGCCTGAACCTACCACCAAAGCCGAGATAGATGCCAGAGACGCCCGGGTTAAGGCTGAAAATGATAAACGTCGGGCTAAGAGTCCTGTTGCTGGCGTGTTTGGCTCCTTTAGTGATGCTCCCGGCGGATTCCGCGAGGAGTTACGGGAAATCAATATTTCAACAGGAGTCGAGTATGTGTACAACGACCTCCTCATGGCTCGCGTAGGATACTTCTACGAAAACCCAGTGAAAGGCGACCGTAATTATCTCAGCTTTGGTTTGGGTGTTCGGTATCAGGTATTCGGAGTTGATGGGGCTTATTTAGTACCCAACTCCAAAAACAATCCTTTAGCACAGACCATTCGGGTTTCACTCCACTTCAACTTCAATAATTCAGATCAGGCGTTCGGCACCGGTACTGAAACGCCTACAAACTAATACCATCTGATGCTCGACCGACAAGTCGCTCCTCCCGTTCAGCCGCTGGCCAGTGTAACGCTGCCCGCGGCTGACGTGTTTTCGCTCCCTAATGGAGCTCGCCTGCACGTGCTTCGCAATGATGCGCAACCTGTGGTGCGCTTACAAGTAGTATTCAAGGCCGGTAAATGGTATGAACCAGTTTCTGGTTTGTCATTGCTCACCGCTCGAATGCTTCTTGAAGGCACTCGCACTCGTAGTGCTCGTCAGATTGCTGATGAGGTTGCCTTTTATGGTGCCTCCCTTGATTGTGAGCAAGGTTTCGACCGCGCTACCTTAACCCTTTACTGCCTCACACGCCATCTTAAGCAGCTTCTACCTTTGGTTCAAGATGTCTTAACAGAAGCCACCTTCCCATCAACTGAATTAGAGCTGCTCAAGACTAGAACTATTCAAAACGTTCGGGTTGAGCGTCAGAAGAACAGCTATCTAGCAGCTGAACTCTTTTCGCGCAACTTGTATGGACCTACTTATCCGTACGGAAACACCTTCGATGAATCGGCCTTCGCTACTATTACCCAAGCCGCCGTTCAAGAATATTACCAATCAGCCTATGATTTTTCTGAAGCCGAGATTTTTCTCTGTGGAGATGTAAGCCAAACTGATGAGCAAAGCATCAAAAACAGTTTAGGTCAAGCGAGTAGTTCACACTCTTCAGCTACCCCTCCATTCAATTTCAAGCTATCTGAGACGGCTTCTCACGAACATAAGGTTATTGCGGATAGCCTTCAAGCCTCATTGCGTATAGGCCGGCTGTGGCCTTCTCTTACTCATCCCGATACCCATAAGCTTCAAGTGCTTATTAAAGTATTAGGCGGGTATTTTGGCTCCCGCTTGATGAAGAATATCCGGGAAGACAAAGGCTTTACTTATGGCATCTACTCGACCATAGGTCCTCGTGAGCACGCTTGTTCACTCACAATTGGCACCGACGTAAACGGTGACAGTGCCTACGCTGCAGTAGGTGAGATTCATTATGAGCTTCGCCAACTACAAAACGAGCTAATTCCTCTAGATGAACTACAAACAGTCAAAAACTACGTCACCGGCAAATTCGCTAATGAACTAAGCACTGTGTTTGAACAGTGCGATAAGTATAAAGCTATAGTGTTCCTGAGCCTACCAGAAGATTACTACACCAACTTTATACAAGAAGTTAATAGCGTTAGCCCACAGCAACTTCTAGAACTCGCACAGCAGTACCTAACGCCTGAGTCTATGGTAGAAGTAATCGTAGGTCCTAAGGCACAAGCCTAAAAGTGGCAAGAGTGTTAAAAAAGGCTGGTTCTGAAGGGCTGGCCTTTTTTAACACTCTTGCCACTTTTACCAACAGCTATAAACTAAGCCGCCCCTCAACGGCAGAGAGCCGGAGGGGCGGTTCGTGTACAGTAAGGTTGGCGGCGACCGACTCTCCCACCGATGAAGGCAGTACCATAGGCGCTCCGGGGCTTAACGACTCTGTTCGGAATGGGAAGAGGTGAACACC
>NZ_DASVSY010000019.1:0-127531 GCF_036387835.1 Hymenobacter sp.
ATCCGGCCTATGACGACCACTGAACTGTCCGGGCTCACGGGCCGGCGGCCCAACGGGTGCCAGCATGCTGAACGGTCTTCTCGACCAATGACGAACTGCGGCCTGGCCCAAAGGGGTGCCACCACAAACATATGATGACGTCCTGGCGGGCAACCGGCAACCGGCAACTGGCAACCGGCAACCGGCAACTGGCAACTGGCAACTGGCAACTCATAACCCACAATCTACTTTTTAGCTTGCAGCAGCTTCAATACCTCGGCGTTGCCGCTTTCCTTGGCGCTGGCCAAGGCGTCTTTGCCATCGTTATCTTTCAGCTTAGGGTCGGCGCCGGCGGCTAGTAGGAGCGTTACCAGTTCCAGGTTGCCTTCGCCGGCCGCTGCCATCAGGGCCGTGGCGTTGAAGCTGTCGGGCTTGTTGACCAGCGCTTTGTGCTGGAGCAGCACTTTCACGATTTCCGTCTGGTTGCGGCCGGCCGCCAGAATAAGAAAGCTGGTTGGAAAGCCCGGCATCATTTCGACGGGTGCATTGGGGTCGGCGCCGGATTTCAGCAAGGCCTCTACGTCGGCCGGCTTGTTCTTGACAACTGCCGCATATATCTTTTGCGTAGGCGTCTGAGCCAGGCTAACGGTAGCGAAACCTGAAAATAAAACAATAGCGAGAAGAAGTTTTTTCATGCCGGGATATAAGCTCTTTGAAGTATTAACTAGCTTCAAATATAGCAGACATCCTTGAAAAAACACTATTCTACGGCCGCTATTATATGAGTGGTAGCGGAATAGCGAAGCAACTCAGGCGTGAGCTTGAAACCCCGGCCGCCAAACCCCTTACCGTAGAGCTCTATCTCCTGAGGCTCTCCCCAACTAGGGTAATCCTGAGCGTTGCCTAGCTCTTTGTAATTGGTGGCTTCGAGCACGACGCCCCGCTTGGCGTGCAGCGTAGCGCACATTTTGTCTACGGTGCGAAGCGCGTCTTGCAGCGCCAGTACACTGGCTTCGCACTGCAGACGGTCGGCGCGGGTGTGGCCGTAGTTGATTTGCTTGATGCGGCTGATATGGGTAGCCAGCAGCGCCTCCATATACAGCTCCAGCTTGCTTAAATCGGTAGTTTTTATGATAACCGACTGCGCTGAGTTAAAGCCAGTGAATACCTGTTTGTTGCGGACGTAGGTATACTCCTTGTTGACTGATACGTTGCTTAGGCGTACGTCGTGCTGGTTGCGGGCGTAGGTGGCCGAGAGCTTTAACACCTGATCTATCACTTGCTGAACATCGGCAACGGCATCCTTGAGTTTGTTTTTAGTGGAAGATGCCTCCACCGAAATTTCAGCATAATCGGGGTAGCCCGTGACGCTGCCGTATTCAAGGGCCTCCACTTGGGGCACCGCGGCGGTAGTGGCCGGCGCAGCAGGCGATAAGCGGCTAGTAATTAACAAGCTGGCGAAGAAAAATGTAATTCTTATAAGGCAGTTAATTTGCCTCCTAACGCGCCTTGTATAGGCTTATTACTATTGCTGAATAATACCAATTGGTAAGTGTCAGGTAGTGGCCGTTTGCCGTCCCATACGTTGCGCCATTACGCTGGCCAGAACGATTTGCAGGGCATGGTACAACATAAGCGGCAGCAGCAGCGCGCCCGTTGCGGCCGTGGCCGGAAACAGCAAGCTGGCCATCACGCTGCCATGCACCAACGACTTCTTGGACCCGCAGAACAGGGCCACAATCCGGTCTTCGCGCGAGAAGCCAAGCAATTTACTTAAGCTCCATACCACCCCGAAAATCAGGAAATACAACGCCACCATGCCGAGGCCGAGCAGCAGCACGTCGGTGGGCACGTAGCTACGAAAAACACCTTCCGCAAACGACTCGCAGAACGAAGTGAAGACGATGAGCAGGATAACCACTTGGTCGAAGGTGCGCAGGGCCTGCCGGTGCTGCTCGGCGAAGCTGCCAAAGCGGCGGTTGAGCAGTACGCCGGCCACTACGGGCAAAACCACCTGCCAGGTAAGGTCGAGGGCGAGCCCCCAAAGCTGGCCGCCCCCGGTGCCCGTGTGCAGGATAAAGCTGGTCCAGATGGGGGTAAGGAAGATGCCAATCAAGCTGCTGATGCTGGCATTGAAGATGGCTGCTGGCAGATTGCCACCGGCAATGCCCACCATCACCACCGACGTGGAAACCGTACTTGGCAGCGTGCAAAGAAAGAAGATGCTCTGCCACAACAGATCCGCCTTTTCACTGCCAAAAAAAGGCCGCCCGGCCAACGCCAGCAGCGGAAACGCAACGAACGTAGTTAGCTGCACTACCGTGTGCAGCTGCCAGTTGCGCAGCCCGGCCTTTAGCTTTTCCAGGTTCAGCCGCAGCCCGTAGAAAAAGAAAATCAAGGCCACGCCGGCCGTAGTCAGCAGCTTCCAGGGTATCGGACTCGCCTTGCTGCCCACGCCCGGTACCAGATACGCCAACGCCACCGCGCCCGCCAGCCCCAACAGAAACCAGTCGAGCAAGCCAGCCCGACGGAGCAGGGCGACAACCCGATTTTCGGTGGCAAGTGAGGCAGTTGGATTAGGCATCAGGCAGTAAGTTTTTATGTCAGGCGGTAGCGCGGCAGCCCGGGCTGCGCGCCTCGGTGAACGACCAACCCTGCGCCGACGCAACGAGTACTGTTCAGCAAGGCACAAAGCTCGCACTACCGCGCTACCGGCAAAAGAAAAGCGTCAAGCCGGAACAGCCTGACGCTTCTTGGAAATACGGTATAGCCGGGTTCGGGTTGGGCTACGCGGCCACCAGCTTGCGCTGCTGCTTCTTCGCCTTGCGGGTGCGGTTCCACCACAGAATCGTGCCGGTAATGGGAAACGTGAAGCCTAGCCAGACAACCACGAAAGCCAGAATCTTGGTCGGCCAGCCGAAGATGGCCCCGGTGTGCACCGGTTTGAACAGCCCCCGGATGCGCTGCCCCACCGGCTGCTGGGCGTACGTCGTTTGGCGCAGTACCCGACCCGAGTACTGGTCGAAATACACGTCGTTGGTGGCCCGCTCGGTGAGGGCGTCGGGCCGTAGTATGCCTACCTGAATACTGCCGGTGGGCTCTTTCGGCAACTGTATAGAGTAACTCTCGGCCGCTTGAATCTGCTGTTGTGACGCTGTCAGAGCCGCATCAGCCCCGAAGTTTCCCTGGCCTGCCGTTGGTACGGTGGAGGTAGGCGGCTCGGGCCGTTGTCGGGGCGAGTGGGTGACGGCATTGATGGTATTGCCCACCCAATCAAAGGACATGCCCACGCCCGTAAGGGCCATAACAAGCAGGAAAACAGAAGTATAGAAGCCTAGTACAATATGAAAGTCGTGGTTGAGGCGCTTCCAGCCGCTGCCCCATTTCACTTTCAGGCGTGGCGTCAGGGCTTTACGGGCCGTGGGCCACCACAGCACGAGGCCAGTACTCAGAATGAAAAGAAACAGGATGGAGTTGATGCCCATGACAAGCTTGCCAACTCGGCCCGCCACCAGTCCCCGGTGAATTTGCTCCACGAAATGGAAAAACGACTCGTTAGGTTTCGTTTCCTCAATTATGGCTCCGGTGTAGGGGTTCATGAAGAGGCGTGGGCCAACGTTGCGGCCTTTGCCGCCGGGACCACCTTTGCCAGGGCCACCCGGACCACCGCCGCGCGCTTCGGTTGTTCCCTGGCTTTGGCCTTGTTGCTCCCGTGCGCCAGCGCCCCGGTTTGCACCCCGTTGCTCCTGGCTGGCCGCGCCGCCACGCTGGCCGTTAGGGCCGCCTTTGTCGTTGCCGGCCAAGTTCACCTCCACGGTCCGCGCAGGATCAGTATAGATTTTGAAGCTGCTGATCTTGGCTTTGGGCTTGTAGGCCCGTACGGCGTCGGTGAGCTGAGCGAGCGAGAGGCGTGGCGTGGTGGCCGGCGTCACGGAGTAACGCTCCGGGTGCCAGGCTTGCTCCAGTTCTTTTTCAAAGACCAGTATTCCACCCGTGAAACACACCACAAGAAGAATCAACCCTGAAGTCAGCCCGAGGTACAAGTGAATGCGGCGGAAGAAGATTTTCATACTTTTTAAGTTAAAAACTGCTGCTAGTGAATTTCGGCAGAAAACCCAGAAAGCAACCAGTTGCAGCTGGCTCTTTTCCGGGCTTCCTTCACTCACCTTTTAGTGCGGTTACTTGCTGCTTGTTATAAAGAGGTCACAATCAGCAACCAACCATCATCAATCAACTAGAACCGGTAGCTGGCTGTGGCCGAGAAGTTGCGGGGGGCAATGGGGTTCACGCTGTTGTCGTCGTGCAGGTTATAGCTTAACTCGTCTAAGATGTTTGCAAGTTTCACTCGCACCGAAAAACGGTCGTAGGTGTAGCCCACGGAGGCATCGAAGAGGATGTAGTCGGGGATGCTGATGAGGCGGTAGGTGTCGCCGGTTGCGTTGCCGCGGCCATCAGTCCAGGGCTTACCAGTGACCGGGTCGTATATTCGGGTATTGCGGCCGGCCAGCTTGTCACCTACATAGTAAGAGGTGATGCCCGCCGTTAGGCCGCGTAGGAAGTTGTTGTCGCTGAAGCTGCTGCCGAAGTTGTAGTACAGGCTAAGGTTGGCCGTGTGGGCGGGGTTGTAGCGCAGGCGGCTGTTGTTTTCGTAGATGTTGCTCTTGGTGTAAGCAGTGTGGTTGTAGCTGTAGCCCGTGATGAACGTCCAGCCCATCATCGGCTTGCTTTGCACATCCACTTCCACGCCTTTGCTGGTTACTTCCCCGGCCAACTCTTTGATGTTGGTGTTCACATTGTCTCTGAGCACACCATCAGTTCCCGCAATCTGGCCCAGGTAGGTTTGCGCTAGGTTGCTATTTATAATCCGGTAAGCCGTCACGTTGGCCGACAGCAGCCCGTGGAACAAGTCGTTCTTAATTCCCACTTCATACTGGTCGAAGGTGGAGGGGGCCAGGGCCGCGCCGCTCACTTCCTGACCGGTGTTGGGCTGGAAGGAGTTGGAGTACGAAGCAAATAAGGCCGTCGTCTTGATGGGCTGGTACACCAAACCCAAGCGCGGCGAAAAGGCATTGTCGAAGCGACGGGTCTGCGTCACTTTTATTGATTGGTCGGCGGCCGTGGGGGCGGCGTAGGTGTATACGTCGCTCGGCGTTTCCTGGTAGCTCCAGCGTACACCGGCCAGCAACTTCACCTTCTCGGTAATGCTCATCAAATCCTGCACGTAGAAGCCAGCGCGGCGCGTATTAGTAAGCGTGCGGGTGCTGCGGTTTAGCGCGTCGAAGCTGCTGACGCTATTGTTTGGGCTGGCCAACGTGCGGCTGCGGTCGAGCACGTTGATGGAATCGTAGGGCTGCGCGGTAAAAGCCAAAGCCTGCGTGTTGTACTGGTCGGCATCAGCCCCAATCAATACGGTGTGCTCCAGGAAACCGGTGCGAACCTTACCGGTTAGGTCGAGTTGCGCGAGGTAGTAGTTTTCAGTGGTTTCGCTACGACCCAAGGTGCGCTGCCAGTTGCCGTAGAGCGACGGTTTGGGCGCGGCCGGAACGTAGTTGGGCGTATTGACTGTGTTTCTGGCCGGACGGGTGCCGTTGTTGATACCCGTGGGGCGGTTGCCGGTGCGCTGCTCGTTGTCGTAGCGCTGGAAGCCGCCTACCGCCCGAATCTGCCAGGCGTCGTTGAGGCGGCTGGTGAGGGTGGCCGTCGTGCTGGTCTGGTTGGTGGCATTCGTGGCGCCGGGCACGTTGAGGAAACGGCTGCGCGATTCTAGTACGTTGTAGTCAACCGCGCCCACGCCAAAGTCCGGGGTACGGTTGTCGCGCAGGTAGTCGGCCTCCAGGATCAGCGTCGTTTTGGGCGTCAGCTCGAACAGCAGCGACGGATTTATATACACCCGGTCGGATTTCACCTCGTCGCGGTAGCTGTTGGCGTTTTCGTAGGTGCCGTTGAGGCGGAAAGCTACTTTTTCGCTCTTGCCTACGCCACCATACACGTCAAATATAGGCTTCCAGAGGCCGAAGCTGCCCACACGCAACCCCACTGAGCCGCCGCGCTCGAATTGGGGCTTTTTGGTAACAAGGTTCAGCACGCCGCCAGCCGCCACGTTGCCGTACAGAATGGCCGCGCTGCCTTTCAGTACTTCCATGCGCTCCAAAGAACTGGCTTCGGGCATCACACCATTGTTGAAGCGGACCCCGTTTTTGAAAGTGTTGTTGCTACCGTAAGCGAAGCCGCGGCTGCCTAGTTCTTCCTGCGTGCCGCCGGTGGTGCTGGTCACGTACAAGCCGCTCACGTTGACGA
The DNA here is from genome assembly GCF_036387835.1 of Hymenobacter sp. GTDB lineage: Bacteria > Bacteroidota > Bacteroidia > Cytophagales > Hymenobacteraceae > Hymenobacter. The sequence goes on from NZ_DASVSY010000019.1 coordinate 6,277, forward strand.
GGGCATCGGAGAGGCGCAGTACTTGCTGCTGCTCCAGTACTTCGCGCTCCACGGTTACGGCGCTTTGCGGCAGGTCGAGGGTGGCTACGGGCAGCTTGCCTACGGAAACAGTCCGCTGGTTCAAGGACTTAGCGCCCGTAACCGTTACTTCCGATAAGTTCTGATTGCTCACGGCCAGCGTGAAGGCGGGTACCGGCGTGCTTTCGCCACCCGTTACGGTCGCGGGTACTTCCTGTGAAATATACCCGATGCTGCTCACTACCAACTGATAAGAGCCTGCCTGCGCCGACAGCCGGAAGCTACCATCAGCCGCCGTGCTCGTGCCGAACGTGGTGCCTTTCAAGGCCACTGTAACTCCTTCAACCGGTTTGCCTGCGGCGTCGGTCACCTTGCCGGTCAACCAGCCGCGCCGAACCGGATCATCGGCGCCCACAAGGGCTGAAGCAACCGTTGGCGTGGTGGCAACAGATAGCGGAAGAGCATGCGCAAGGCCGCTTAGCGGCAACGAAAGGAGTAACAGTAGAGCAGGTCGGGACATCGAACAGAGCACTTAGCTTGTTTAGACTGATTAAAAACAACGCAAAGCACGTCCCTATTTAGATAAATTCAAAATTAGACAGGAAATATTTTTTGCTGCTAATAAGTGGCGCCAAAACAGTAAGGGTCTGGAACAGGACTTCCGGGCCTTGTCTGACCTCTATGGGCGATGCGCCATCTAAGCAGTAGCGCGGAACAGATTTCCTGTGGCTTCCGCGCTACAGCCCCCACAGCTTGTAGCGCCTGTGCTGTTTATCTCCGACTTTTAATAAGCCTGCGCCAGCAATTGGGTTACCGGATTTAACTCGAATACTTCGGCCAGCAACTCGTAGGAACGTAGGCGGTCCTGGAAGTCGTAGGTGATGGTGACAGCCGTTACTTCATTGACGCCATATGAAGCGGCCAGCTTTTCGAGTTGGTCGCGCACCTGCTCGGGGTTGCCATGCACCATGCGCTGATGATGATAAGCAAGTCGGGCGCTTAACTCGGGTGTGAGCGGGTAGTTGCGTACGGTTTCAGTGGAACCGATGGAGGTACGGTCGCCGGTTTCCAGCTTCAGCATCTGCAGCGCCAAGGCATCCGCTAGCTCTTTGGCTTTAACTTCGGTGTCGGCGCAGAGCACGAAAATAGCCACGTTAGCCAGGGGAGTGGCTAGCTCGGGCGAGGGGCGAAAACGCTCCTTGTACAAGCGCACCATGTCGGGGCCGCCGTTGGGGTTGATGAAGTGCGCAAAGGAAAACGCGGCGCCTACGTGTGCGGCAAATAAGCCGCTTTGCCCGCTGGAACTAAGCAGCCACATTTCCGGTACGGTATCCACAAAAGGCGCGGCTTTCACTTTGGCGTGAATGGTATCGGGTACTACGTCGTCGCGCAGGAAGGCGCGCAGGTCCATGAGCTGCTCGGCAAAATCTTCGTCGCGGAAGGCATTATGAGGATTGAGGGCGTGGGCCGTAATCCGGTCGGTGCCGGGGGCGCGGCCGATGCCGAGGTCGATGCGGCCAGGGTACAGGGCTTCCAGCAAACGGAAGTTTTCGGCCACCTTCAGGGCCGAATAGTGGGGCAGCATCACCCCGCCCGAACCGAGCCGGATGCGGCTGGTTTCCGCCCCGAGGCGAGCCAGCAGCACCTCCGGCGCCGAGCCCGCCAGGGTGCCCGTGTTGTGGTGCTCCGACACCCAAAAGCGGGTGTAGCCAAGCCGGTCGGCCAGGCGGGCCAGTTCTATGGTTTCCTGCAGCGCCTGCCGGGCCGAACCGCCCTGCCGCACCGGCGACTGATCGAGGACACTGAGGTGCACTTTATTGGAAGTTGACATGGTGCCAAAGGGTAAGCAAGTGAGTGGTCGCTTGAAAAACGGCGCATGATAGCTGCTACAACAATAACAGCCCGCTACTAGTTTGCGGCCGGCTTCTCCCGTCTTTTCAAGAGCAGCACGTAGCGTAGTTTATCACTCGGCCGCCACGGGGGGCGCCGCCTGGTTGCTTTTGCGCAGCGGCAGCTCGGGCACGAACAGCGTCATGAGCAGGCCCCCCGCTACCAGGAACATATTGAAAAAGTAGATGCGGGAAATAGCTTTTGAAAAGGCTAGGCGCAACTCGGGGGAGGCCGGACCACTGGACCTTGCCGGCACGGCAGGGCCTTCCGATACCACCGATTGAACGGGGGCGCCAGGGGTAGCGGGCTGGCTTTGCGCCAGCGTGAGGGTGAGCACCGTACCCAAAACCGAAGCCGTAATGGCGCCCCCAATCTGCCGGAAAAACTGGCTGGCCGATGTCGCCTGCCCCATCAGCCGCGGCTCAATGGCATTCTGAATAGCCAGTGTGTAGAGCGGCATAGTAGGACCCAGACCCAGGCCACACAGCAGCAGATACGACAGCACCTGCCAATAGCCAACGGTTACGGGCATGGTGGCCAGCAGCGAGAGGCCACAGAGCAGAACCACAATGCCGCTCAGCATCCAGCGCTTGTAGTGCCCGAAGCGCGACACCATTTGCCCCGCCAGCAACGAGCCCAGCACCACGCCCATGGAGAGGGGAATCAAACTGACGCCGGCGCGGGTGGCGGTGGTGCCCAGCACGTTCACCATGAACAGCGGCTCGAAGATGATGATGCCCAAAAAGGCGCCGCCCAGTAGAAACACGGCCGCGTTGGCCCAGCGAAATACGGTATTTCGAAACAGCCCGAAATCCAGAATCGGGTTGTCGGAACGGAGGCTGCGACGCACGAACAGCGCCAGTGCTACAGCCGCCGTAGCCAGCAGACCGAGCGTGACGGGCGAGGTCCAGCCATACACGGCCTTGTTGAGCTGCAAGCCCACCACCAGCGGCGCCAGCCCGGCCATGAGCAGCACAATGGAAAGTACGTCCAGAGGTTTGGGAGTGGTGCGGGGCTTGAGAGCCGGCATTTGGTTGAGAATAAACCAGAGCGCCAGCAAGCCCAGAGGCAGGTTCACGTAGAACACCAGCCGCCAACCCGCCACGCCCGGAATCAGGCCGGTGCCTCTGTCCGTGAGGAAACCACCCAGAAATGGCCCTAGCACCGACGAAGTGCCGAATACTGCTCCCACATAACCCTGGTATTTGCCCCGTTCGGCGGGCGGAAACAGGTCGGCAATAATGATGAAGGCCATAGCAAACAAGCCCGCCCCACCCAGGCCCTGCACGGCCCGAAACACAATCAGCTGCGTCATGCCGTCGCCGAGCAGGGGCAGGGTGCCAAACTCTCCGGCCAGCCCGCACAGCATAGAGCCCAGCAGGAAAATACTCACCGCTACCACTTCAATTTTGCGCCGCGAGTACATGTCGGCCAGCTTGCCGTAGATGGGCACCAGCGCCGTACTGGCTACCAGATAGGCCGTGGCCACCCACGTAAAACGGTCGAGCCCGTGCAAGTCGGCCACGATGCGGGGCAGGGCGGTGCTGACAATAGTTTGGTCGAGGGAGCCCAGGAACATAGCCAGCAGAATGCCCCCAAAGGTGAGCATCTTCTGCCGCTGAGTTAGGTTTTCAGTCATGAGAAGCAAGGCGTGAGCCTGGCTGTACGCAGGATAGTGAGTAGCCGGTTGAGTAGCCGGTTACCAGTTGCCTGTGCAGGTAATGTATTTGTTTGTAATAACAACCTGTAACTGGCAACCCACAACTGGTAACTAGCAACTCAATATGCTACTTTCGCGACCGTGATTACCACTCTGACGATTGCGCTGCTGTGTTTGTTCGCCTTTATGGCGGGCTTTATTGATTCGATGGTGGGCGGCGGCGGGCTGATTCAGCTACCGGCCATGCTGTTGCTGCTCAAGGGCGTACCGGAGCCTACTATTTTCGGAACCGGCAAAGTATCGTCGTTGATGGGAACGGCGGCGGCGCTGCGGCGCTATGCCGGGCAGGTGCCCATTCAGTGGCGGTCCGTGGGAACGGCGGCCGTGGTGGCCGGCACTTTCGCGTTTCTGGGCGCACGGGTGGTAAGCATGTTCCCGAGGGAGCTGCTGCGGCCCATGGTGCTAGGCTTGCTGGTGGTTATTGCCCTCTACACCTTCTGGCGCAAAGACTTAGGCGCCCTGCACGCCCCGCGCCTCTCGCCCCGCCGCGAGGTGTGGGTAGCCATTGTTATGGGCGCCGTTATCGGCTTCTACGACGGATTCTTCGGTCCCGGCACCGGCAGCTTTCTGCTCTTCACCTTCGTCGGGCTCTTCGGTTACGACTTCCTGACGGCGTCGGCCTCGGCCAAGCTTGTCAACGTAGCCACCAACTTGGCCGGGCTGGCCTATTTTGCCTACACCGGGCAAGTGCTTTGGCAGGTCGCCTTGCCTATGGCCGCGTGTAATATCGTCGGCTCTACCCTGGGCGCTCAAGTCGCCCTTAAGCAGGGTACAGGTTTCGTTCGAATACTATTCCTAATCGTAGTCAGCGGCATCATTCTCAAGCTAGGCTGGGAAACGGTGAGATAGTGATTGAGTGAGTTTGACGTTCAACTGGCGCGAACGGCGCGGAAGTGGTGCTACTATCGTTGCTGATGCGTGTACGAGTTGTTCTATCGGGTGTCGTTCAACGATAGTGGTCCGACGGAACCCTCGGGGCAATTCGTGGCACCACGCCACCACGCGCCTCTCGCGCTAGTTGAACGTCAAACTCACTCAGTCACTATCTCACTCATTCACCGCTTCACTCTCCTTGCGAGGGCAGGCCGGGAACGGGGTTGCCTTGGTTGCCCTGAGCGTTAGGAACGCCCATTTTCTCTTCTCGCTTGCGTTGGTACTTATCGAATTGACTTGGAGACAATGCGTTTTTCAAGGCGCTTAAGCGGGCCTGACCAATGTCGTCTATAACAGAAGCCATTTTGCGCACGTCCTGGCGGTAGTTGAGGCGGGCCGACTCTACGCTGCGCACGCTGACCAGATTGATTTGCCGAACTTTTTCCACTTGCTCCGGATTTAGGGCCAGAGCTTTTTGCATGTTGCTCGTGAGGGCGTTGGCACGGGTTTCCACTTGCGCCTCGGGGGGCGTAAGGGCCGGGCGAGTAGGCGCGGCGGTCTTGGGTTTGCTGGTGCCGGCGGCTACCGTTTTAGGTTTCGGTTTGGTAGTGGTTTGGGCCAGCAGCAGGGCAGGAGCCGTTACAAATAGCAGCGCGGCGATAACAAAGGTTTTCATGCGTAGTAGGTGAAGATGCCAGTGGACGGATAGCGCCGCTGGGCCAAGCAATAAGCTAGGGGCTGCAACTGACACGTAAATATGATGCCAATTCGTGAAAGCCGCGTCCATAACGTGCATCCCGAAGTTTCTGGTTTCATGTTGCAGATTTCTGTTCTTGATTTTCGATCAGTCTAAACCCAGCGTATAACGAGTAAGCGCTTGTAGAGCTGGTAAGTTGATAGGTATTGAGGTAAGGGGAGGATGCCGCCCTTGTTAGGTCTTGCCAAACATCTTGAGCGCACAACGAGTATTTAATCAGCAATTGGCGTCCAGCAACTCGAAAACTCAGAGCAGACTATATGAAATCCGAAAAACGTAACAATTGGTTGGCGGTAGCCGGCGCCGGGGCATTGCTGGCGGCGGCTACGCTGTGGAGCAATCGGCGGGGGTCTTACAACCTGCAAGGCCGCGTGGTACTAATTACCGGCGGCTCGCGCGGCCTGGGTTTGATTCTGGCCCGCCAGGCAGTGGCCGAAGGCGCCAAAGTAGCCATCTGTGCCCGCGACACCGACGAACTGGAGCGCGCCCGGCAAGAGCTAGCCGCGGGGGGCGCCGAAGTACTGGCCGTGTCCCGCGACCTCATGGTGCCCGGCGAAGTGCGCGCCATGGTTGTCGAAGTCCAGGAAAAGCTAGGCCCCATCGATGTGCTCATCAACAACGCCGGCATTATCACCGGCGGCCCGCTCGACCACATGGAGCTGCGCGAGTACCAAGAATCGATGGATACGCACTTCTGGGCGCCGTTGCACGCCATGCAGGCCGTGCTGCCCGACATGCGCCAGCGGGGTGAGGGCCGCATTGTTAATATTGCCTCGGTGGGCGGCAGAGTGGCCGTACCCCACCTAGCACCCTATTGCGCTAGTAAGTTCGCGCTGGTAGGCCTTTCCGAAAGCTTCCGCTCCGAGCTGCTGCAATACGGTATTCAGGTGACCACCGTCTGCCCCGGCTTGCTGCGCACCGGCAGCCCGCCTCATGCCATCATCAAGGGCCAGCACCTCAAGGAATACGCCTGGTTTACGGTGGCTGATTCCATGCCTGCCATCACCGTCAGCGCCGATTCGGCGGCCCGCCAGATCTGGAACGCCTGCCGCCGCGGCGATGCTGAAATCACCATCGGACTGCCTGCCAAGCTGCTCGGGGCTTTCCACGGTCTGGCTCCCGGCACCACCGCCGACCTGCTGAGCTGGGTGAACCGTGCCCTGCCCGGCCCTACCGGCGAACAAGGTGACGCCCGCCGCTACGGCCACGAAAGCGAATCGCCCATCACCCAATCCTGGCTCACCACGCTCACGCGCAAAGCCGCCAAGCAAAACAACCAGCAGTAAAACCTGAGCCACGAGGCCCGGCAACATGCGCCGGACCTTTTTGCTTTCCACAGCTTAGGCCGTTTCATGCCGCTCCTGGGGCATCGTGAACCGATGGGTGTGCACTTCTCCTTGGGGCAACTGCGCCACCACATAATACAGCATACTCGGCAGCAGCTGTTCGCGCCGTAAGGGCAGCCGGGTAGTGCCGGCCGGTAGTTCGCCTTTGAATAGCTCTTCGATGTGAAGCTTTTCCTGAAAATGATACAGTGCAATAGTTGCTTCACTCGGAGCACGAACCACCATTTGCACTTGCGGCTGCGGATCGGCCAGCGAAACCGTTAGGCGTGCGAGCGCCGGCTGTTGCGCCGCCTGACTCAGCAGAAACTGAAGCTGCGCGTGGCCCACCGGCCCAAATACGTCCTCTAGTCTGACCTCCGGATTTTGCAGCTGAAACCCCTGCCGAAGTTGCGCCCGTTCCTCGTCGTTGAAGCCGCCACCCAGCCCGATAAGAGTGAAGTCGCAGGCGTTGAAATCTTCGTGAACAGTGTCTAGCTGAACGGTGCCTTCCACAACGTGGCCGTCGGCACGCAAGGCGCTCAGCAACTGATTCATCACGGCTTGCTCTTTCCCAACTAGTAAGGTACGGGCGGTTTCCATCGGCAAAGAGAGTAAGGCAGGCAGCGTGTGCAGTTGATTGCTGCTCGGTAAACAGATAAGACGATTAACTCAACAGAATCCCTTAAACTAGCTCCGTGCATATACGCAGTTAGCACGCAGGTCTGTTCCTGAATCTTCGTCAGTAGTCCTACTTCTTTGTCGTTTCCCGCTCACCTGACGTTTGGCCTGGTTTTCTTGCCGGTGCACTTGTTGCTGGAGGTGCTGGCCTATACTCTGGGGTGGAAGTCACGAAGAAGCGGCACTTGCGCTGTGCAATTTTCTTAGTCTATGGCCTCTACCGGCGCCGGCTGGCAGCGGGGGCAGTGGTAGGTGGCCCGGCCACCCACGTAGCCTTTATCAATCAAGGTTTTCGGGTGGCGAGGGCAGAAGGTGTGAGCATCGGTGCCGGGCGTAGCGGAGTCGTCCCACTCGCGGGCATGGATCAGGAACGAAGCGGGAAAGTGCCGGTAGGTGGCTTCGTGCCGAATAGCGGTGGTGAGCACCAACTGAATAGCGGCGTGGAGCGCCTTGAACTCTTTGCTGCCGAGCGTGTGCGCCCGGCGCTCCGGGTGGATTTTGGCTTGAAACAGCACCTCATCCACTATCCAGTTGCCGAGGCCCGCCGTGATGCCCTGGTCGAGGAGCAGCGGCTTGATCATCGGTTTCTTGGTGCCGAGTACGGCTTGTAGGTGCTCGGGCGTTACGTCCAGCGCATCGGGGCCAAGCTTCTTGGCTTTCTGGTACTGCGCCACACTTTCCACGAGGCGGATGCGGCCGAACTTGCGCGGGTCGATGAAGGCCACGCGCAGGCCATCGGCCAGGTGGAAGGCTACGCGGGTGAAGCGGGGCGCGTCGTGGTCGTCGCGGTAGGCGCCCACGTCGCCGGTCATACCGAAGTGTAGGGCTAGTACCTGGTCGTTGTCAAGCTCCAGAAAACAGTTCTTGCCGAGGCGGCGAGTGGCGGTTACGCGGCGGCCTACCAGGGTTTTGCGTAAGGTGTCTTCGTCGGTAACGAGGACATGGGCGTCTTTCACTTCGAACGCCGTAATGGGTTGATGCAGGATGATGTCGTCGAGGAAGCGGCGGTAGGTTTCAACTTCGGGTAATTCGGGCACAGAGCAGGAGCAGTAAGTACAACACAGTTCAGTTACGTAACAGCTTCTGCGGCCGTAGAGTTGCAACAAAAAGAGCTGTGCGCTGCGACTTACATAGTTAGCTTGCCTTCTACTATAACCACGCCAGTACCACCTATGCGCACAAACTCAATGGCTTCGCGTGGCCCGGCTACGTGCACGTTTATGGTGCCCGGCCGGCCTAGCCAATGGCCTTGCTCGGCAATGAAATCGGGCTGGGCGAGGTAGGCATAATGCCACAGATACGCCGCCATACCGCCGGTGGCCGAGCCCGTAACCGGGTCTTCGGCCAGGTCGGGAGGTGTGCCAAACTGCCGGGCAAACGTGTGACCGGTCGGCGTGGCGCCGCCCAAGCAAAACAGATGGGGACTGAAAAAGTCGGAGGTGGCGCGGTAGCGGGCGTAGGCGGCGGGTTCGGGCGGCGTGGCCCGGCGCAAGGCGTCTTGGTCGCGCAGGAGCATCATCAGCTGCGGCGTGCCGGTGCTCACCGTCTGAATGGGCGCGCCGGGCAGCACATCCTCGGGCGTGAGGCCAAAGAGCGGCGTTACCACGGCCGGGTCGTGTAGTAACCCAAACACGGGCTTCCGCTGCGTCATCAGCACCTGCGGCAACCCGCCCGGCGCAGTCGGTGCGTCCACGTCAATGCGAATTGGCCCGTCGCGCAGGGCTAGCTGCAAGGTGGTACGCGGACCCGCAAGCGGCAAGCGGCCCGCATGCAGCAGCGCCACGACGGTGGCAATAGTGGGGTGCCCGGCCAGCGGAATTTCCTCGGCCGGCGTGAAGAAACGAACCCCGAAGTCTGCCTCTGCAGAACGGCGCACAAAGGCAGTTTCCGACTGGTTGAACTCCCGCGCCAAGCGCTGCATCTGCTCGTCGGTGAGGTCGTCGGCATCCAGTACCACCGCACACGGATTGCCGCCCAACGGGGTTTCCGTGAAAGCATCAACGAGCAGGAAGGGGAGCGTAGGCATAAAGGCGTAGGTTGGAGGTGTAGTGTAGAGACGCATAGATGCGTCTTGTCGTTGCTGACGTTGTTTGGCCTGGCTTGTTCTAGGTAGGCCGTTCAACGACGAGACGCGAAGTGTCGCGTCTCTACATCGTTCAGCAAACTGGAATATCCGTTTTCTATCTATCAATAAATAGACATAGGGTGTAGCGCGAAGCCTATGCCACCTAGTGTGGTAACTTGGAAACAGCTAGTGAATTGGCCGGGTTATCATCACGCAACTTCTGCTAAGGGTAATAAAAAAGCCAGTTTCCTGCTAGGAAACTGGCTTTTCAATACAAAAGAGAGGAAGCTTACGAAGGGTCCGACACCATGGCTACCTGTCGGCCGTTGCTGTCGTAGACCGCACCTTCGGCATCGATCAGGAGGCGGCGGTTTTGGTCGTCAACCAGGATGAAGGGGAAGTCTTCGTTGTTGGAGCGGGTGATGCGACCTACTACCTGAGCAGTGTGTTCTTCGTGGTCGAGGCGGATGACGCTGAGGCGGTTGGTGAGATAGAACGGCTGGTTGGGCTTGTTGCGGAAAGTGATTTTACCTACCAAACTCATCTGCCCGTTGCTAGCCATCACGACCGGCGCGCCAGCGGCAGAACTAGTCCGGCCAGGCAGCACAGCAGGGGTGTTGCTCACGATAGCCGGGGCAGCGGAAGGAGCGGTGGCACGGTTGCTAGCCGCGATCTGCTGGCTGGCGCGCTGCCACCCTTCACTGATAGCCTTGAGGCGAGTCGAGCGGCCGGGGTGCGTAGGGGAGGCTTCCTCGTCCGACACCACGGCCATACCGGCTTGGGCTTCAGCTAGGCTCGCACCCATTTTGCGCAGCACAAAGCCCGAAAACTCGTCGGCCTCCAGTTCGTCGGTGGGGTTGGAACCGCCGGACTTCAGGGTGTGGCCGTTGAGGTGGTGACCCATTTCGTGGGCCAGGATGCTGATGCCAGCCCAATCGGAGTGACCGGCGCGGTTTACGGCCGCCACAAAATCAGGATTATAAAGCAGGAAGCGCTTGCCGCTGTATACCACGGCGGCCGCATTTTGCACGGACGAAGTGGCCTGCAGTTCAAAGCGCGGCTTAAGACCTACCACATCGGTAATTTCGCGCAAAACGTCGCGCTTAGGAGTAGTTGAGGATTGAGCACTGACCGAACCGGCCAGAAGCAGCCACGCAGCCAGCAGCAAGCCGGCGAAATGGCGGAAAAAGCGAGGCTGAAACGTCATGAAAATGTCGGTAGGATGAGGAACCTGTATAGTCAGGAATCGTGCCTAAATAACGCCTCGCACTAAGTTTTAGTGCCCTTGTATTGACTCATCTTCGACTATCACTAGTCGACGTTGTAAAGACCGCACTTGTTTAAGCCAGCCAACTCATATCCGAACGGTGTAGAGACGCGACACCTCGCGTCTCGGCGTTGAACGACCCGAACTGCGCAGTCTAAACAACCTCAGCAACGCCGAGACGCGAGGTGTCGCGTCTCTACATCGTTCGAGAGGTGTGGCGACAAACCGCCTGATGCTTTTGGCTTAAGTTAAAGCCCCTACTGCACTAGGCGTAATGCCTGATGAGTGCAGTAGGGGCTTTGCGTTGAAAAAGTAGCGTTGGCTCTTAGGCTTGAACCAATTGAGGCGCAATGGAAGACAGTGGACGTTCGCCGATTTGCTGGCGCCACATGGCGTAGTAGAGGCCTTTTTGCAGTAATAGCTCGTCGTGGCGGCCTTGCTCGGCGATGTGGCCGCGCTCTAGCACGAAAATCTTGTCGGCGTGCAGGATGGTGCTGAGGCGGTGGGCGATGAGGATGGTAATGTGCTGGCGCGAGCCGGAAAGCTCCCGTACCGTCTGGCTGATTTCTTCTTCCGTGAGCGAGTCGAGGGCCGAGGTAGCTTCGTCGAATACCAGCAGCGTCGGGCGCCGCAGCAAGGCCCGGGCGATGCTGAGGCGCTGCTTTTCGCCACCCGAAACCTTCACGCCGCCTTCGCCTATTACCGTGTCGAGGCCTAGGGGCGCGCGGGCCAGCAGCGTGTCAGCGGCGGCTTGATGCAGGGCGCGCAGGCATTGCTCGTCGGTGGCGGCGGGGGCCACGAAGCACAGGTTCTCGCGGATGGTGCCCGCGAAGAGCTGCGTGTCCTGGGTGACAAACCCGATTTGCTCGCGCAGGGTGTCGAGGTCGATTTCGGTGCCAGGAATGCCGTTGTAGAGAATCTGGCCGGCGGCGGCCGGGTAGAGGCCCACCAGGAGCTTGACGAGCGTGGTTTTACCGGAGCCCGAAGGTCCTACGAAAGCAATGGTTTCGCCGAGCTTGGTGTCAAAGGAAATGCCATCCAGGGCCGCATTGCTGGCCGAGAGGTGCTTGAAGCGCACCTCATCAAAGGCCAGGGTCTGAATTTGCTGGATGTGTTTGGGGTGCGCCGGCTTTACGTCTTTGGGAGTGGCGAGAATCTGCTCGAAGTTGGCCAGGGAAGCCTCGGTTTCGCGGTAGATGTTGATGATGTTGCCCATTTCCTGCAGCGGGCCGAAAATGGCAAACGAGTAAATGAACAGCGAGAAAAACTCGCCTACCGTAATACGGCCCTGCACCACCAGATACAGCATGAGCAGCAGAATGGCGTTGCGCAGCAAGTTCACGAACGTACCCTGCACAAATGACAACGACCGGATATAGCGCACCTTCTTCAACTCCAGCTTCAGAATCTTGTTGGTGGTGGCGTTCAGCCGCTCGGTTTCCTGCTGGGCCAAACCCAAGCTTTTCACCAGCTCGATATTGCGCAGGCTTTCGGTGGTAGCACCCGCCAGCGCCGTGGTTTCGGCCACAATGGTTTTCTGCACCACCTTGATCTTCTTACTCAGCACCGAGCTCAAAAAGCCGAGCAGCGGAATGGTTAGAAAGTACACCGGCGCAATAACCCAATACACGGTAAGGGCATACCCCACCACGAAAATAACGCCCACCAACCCCACGAACAGCACGTTCACAAAAGCCGCAATCAGCTTCTCGACATCGGTGCGCACCTTCTGGAGCTTGCCCAGCGTTTCGCCCGAGCGTTGATCCTCGAACACCTGATATGGCAGCTCCAGGGAGTGGCGTAGACCATCGGAATACAGCTGCGCACCCAGCCGCTGGGTAATCACATTGACGTAGTAGTCCTGGAAGTTTTTGGCAATGCGCGACACCATGGCCACGCCCATAGCCGCCAGAATCAGCAACCCTGCCCCACTCAGGAAGGTGCGGAAGTTGATCGTGTGCAGCGCGCCGCCCGGCTTGACCACGTACTGGTCGATGATTTTGCGGAAAATCCAGGGGTCGAGGAGGGAGAAAACTTGGTTGATAGTCGCCAGCACCAGGGCGAGTACCAGCAAGCCCCAATAATTGCGCAGATAACCGTAGAGCAGTTTCATCTTTTTCGTTTTTCGTTGTTGGTTTTTCGTTTTTCGGAGCTAGTATCAGCAAGAACAACAAACTGGCAGTGTAAAGCGCCACCGTCAGTACAAACAAAACCAACTGCACTCTACCAAAAACGAAAAACCAACGACTAACAACGCAAAAAACCTCGCCGAAAAACGAAAAACCAACCACGAAAAACTACCCTGCTGTTTCGCCGGCCGTGCTGGCTATCAGGCGGGTGCTGCCGGGTACCATGGGCGCTTGGGTGGCATTTTCGCCGGCATGTTCGGCCAGCAGGCGGGCTACTACGGGTTTGTCGGGGCCTTGATGCAGTTGGCGGGCCAGGTTTTTTACGTCGGCTTCCTCGTGGCTTACGCCCCGGTCGTGGAGCTGCTCGTACTCCTCCCACGACTCCACCATGAAGTACTCGACCAGGCGGGTCGGGTCAGCTAGGTCGGTGTAGAGGCCAACCCGGATGGCGCCTTCGCGGCGACGGATGCGGCTGAGCTGCTCCATGAGGGCGGCAAAGGCGGGCCGGTCGGCGGGGTCAACGCGGTAGGTGGTGGTGATGATGATTGGTCCGGCAGAGGGGGCCGGCTCCTGCGTGAGCACAAGGTCGGGGCGTTGGCGGGCCGGGGTGAAGTCCAGCTTTTCGGTGTTGTTGATAAGTGAAAAGCGCAAGACCAGCAACGTGCTGATGCCGAGCCAAATGGCCGCACCAGTCAGGGCCACGGGCAGGCCCCAGTGGCTGGCTACCGAACCCCACACCACACTGCCCAGCGCCATACCGCCCTGAATAGTGAGCAAGTACAAACTAATGGTGCGCGCCTGCACCCAGCGCGGTACCACCGTTTGCACCCCCACACTAAACGAGTTGAGCACCAGCATCCAGGCCAGCCCCACTAGCACCAGCAGCGCCGAAAGCACCACCTGGCTATCGACGAAGGCCAGTCCTAGCAAGCCAACGGCAAAAGCCGCCGTGGCTAGCGTCACGCGCCAATTGATGGTAAAATAGCGGTTGAGGTAGGGCAGCAGCAGGGCGCCCAGCACGGCCCCGGCGCCCATGCACGAAAGCAGCACCGAATAAAACGAAGTGGGTAGTAGCAGCCGCCGCGCTACCACGGCCGGCATTAGAGCCAGCAACGCCGACGCCCCGAACGTGAAGCTCACGCCCCGCACCAGAATGTTCTGCACCTGCGGCGCAAACCGCGCGTACCGAATGCCGCCCCGAATAGCGGCCAACACCCGCTCCGCGGCCAGCGTAGAAGTGGCCTGCGGCTCCCGCTTCCAGCGCCACACCATGTAAATGGTCGCCAGAAATGATAGCCCGTTCAGCAGAAACGCCGCTCCCGCCGAGAAGCTGCCAATAAGCAAGCCGCCCAGCGCTGGCCCAAACGAGCGGGCCAGGTTGAAGCTCACGCTGTTGAGGGCCAGGGCCTGCGGCAGCTGCTCGCGGGGCACCAGCTCGGGCGTCACAGTTTGCCACACGGGGTTGTTGAGGGCGCCGCCCAGCCCCAGCAGAAAGGTAAGCAGCAGCAGCAGCCACGGCGTGGTAAACCCCATCAGCGTAACGGCCGCCAGCACCAAGGCCACCCCGGCCATCCACGACTGCGTGAGCAGCAGCATCCGCCGCCGGTCCACCAAATCGGCGAGGGCACCGGCGGGTAGGCTCAGTAGAAATACGGGCAGCGCCGACGCCGTTTGCAGCAGGGCCACCAGCACCGGCGAAGTCGTCAGGTCAGTCATGAGCCCCACGGCGCCCACGTTCTGCATCCAGGTGCCGATGTTGGAAACGAAAGAAGCAATCCAAAGCATCCGGAAAAACGGAATCCGGAGGGGCGCCATCGGCGAAACGGGAGCCGGCGGCGCCAGCGTAGCAGTAACAGACATAAGCAACAAAAGCAGAAACCGCCTTGCTTACGTAGTACCTGCGCTTTGTGGCTAATTAACGGAAGTTGCGGAATAGGCTAGAACCAAAAAAGGCTGTTCCGGGCCAACTTCAAGCAGCTCGTGCTACTTAGAGACCATCCAAATAGACGCGGAATGTCGGAATGACAAGACCTATCCGAATAGGCTCTTAGTGCCACAAACGAAAAAAGCCTTGGAGAAACTCCAAGGCTTTTCAATCTTGAATTTAAGGTAGGAGCAACCGACTAAAGAGCCGGCCGCAATAGGGTAGCCGATACTAGCTGTTGGTTGAAGCGCGATTCGTGCGGCTGGCTTGGCCACCCTTACGACCCGCTGCGCGAGCTTCTTCGGGCGTCCACTGGTGGCCCCGGCCGCTTTCGTGCGAGGCTTTACCACCTTCGCTGGCGATGCGGCGCTGCGTGGCAGGGTCCATGGCGGCAAAGCCACGTGGGTTACCGGTTTTGGTTGCAGACTTAGCGGGGCTAGATGATGCGTTTCGAGGGGTAGTAGCCATAGCGAAAAAAGTTTGGAAAGTGGAAAGGGGTTGGTTGTGAAAAAGAAAGGAGATTGAAAAAATTAAGCGGTAGGAGCGGGTATCACCCGGAAAAGATGATGCAACTGAAGGAGCCGCAGAATCCGGCACAGCACCGTATCCACGTTGTAGAGCAGAATATCGGCTCCCGCTTGCCGGGTCAGCAACAGCTGCGACGCTAAGTGGCTCACGCCGCGGGTGCGCAGGCATTCTAAATGCTGGCAATCGATGAGGAGCTGCGGGCGCTGCCTCGGATTAGCTTGGTACAGCCGACTCGCCAACCGCACGGGGTCGGTTTGATTGAGGTCGATAGTGTAAACGCGGGCAGTAGGGTCGCTAAGAGAGGAGAAGTCGAGCATAGGGTGGAAGTTGACTAGTGAGAAATAGTAATAGGACTTTTGGTAGGAGGTGTTGTGGAAGGGGAAAGCAAATTTAAACGTGATTTTTTTGGATTAACTGCGTAGTAATGACCAAATTAATCTTTGCGTATTACTACCTGCGCAGTCGTGACTTATACCGAGGTAGTTTGGGCGCTAGGCCACGAAGGCGCTATTTCCGGACCACGTTGAAACTTATCGGGCATGAACTGTAGCCGGCCGAACAGCCACCGGCTACTACCGGGCCGCAGCCGTAGCAGGGCAAAGTGTCCGCGTAGCGTATGCCCTTCAAAGTTGAGGCACAGGCGCTCTTGCCCGTTTTGGAGCGGCAGCTGGCCCGTTATGAGCGTGCAGCGGCCGGTTTCATAATGGTGCGTTGCCAAGGGCATGTGCGTGGCTTCTACCAGAAGCGAGTGCGTTTGCTGTGCCAACCGATGATGGCCGAGTTGGGGCAGTGCCCAGTGCGCCAAAGCCGACCCCCAGTTCCTGCCAGTAGGAGCCTGTGCAAACAAGGCTAAGTGCTGACTAGTAGATGCCCCTGCAGATTGCCAGAGCGCAAAGTGGAATGACGACATAAGTGAAATCAACTAAGAGGCCGGAAATGGCCGCGGATAGAAATGCAAGGCAATCATCCGCGGCCGTGGTTTCCGTTGCACCCGCAACGGAGTCGGCAATGAAATGCGGCGGAACGATAGAGGGACAATTCATGGGGAATCTTTCCAACTACCAGCAGCCGGCTGCCCGTGGTGACGGGAAACTGCTACTCCGGCCGCATTTCGGTTGGGCAGCCAGCTCGCTCCTTTAACGCAGCCCTTGCCCCTAAGAGTGGCCCGATTAGTACGGAAATAGTCCTGCTAAAACCACGTATTTTTCAAGTCTGTATTGTCCGACTTGCTCAATCAGACCTCCTAAAACCAACGCCGCTGCAAGCTTCTGGTGACAATTTCACCCTTTCTGTTCTTTGTAATTCAGTATATCGCGCAGCCTACCAACGGGCTACCGTACGCCGCTAATAAGTTGTTTGAGTCACGTTTTCCAAAATCACCGCCCGGTGTAGAGACGCCTCTTTGCATCTCGGCGTTGAACGAAATCGGCGGGTTGGTGCGGACGCCGAGACGCAAAGAGGCGTCTCTACACCGTTCGAACCGGTTGTTGGCTAACGCAAACAGCTTCTAAATTGTCAGGCGCCTAACTGATCAGTCAATCAGGGAGGCACAACACCTAGTTGCTTAGAGACCAGACGGCTACGAGCAGTTACTAGGGGCGTCGGCGGTTGAGTGCTTACACGGTTCGAGGTTACTACGAGTTGTTTCTGCCAAGCTGCCGAGATTCGTGCTTGGTTGGTAGTAGCTCTTTCGATAGAGATTTCAACTCAACGCAAACCAAGCGGTGTGGCAGCTGGCAAGCCGGCGGAATAACCTGCCCTCAGGTGCTGAGCGGCATCCTGGCTCGCTAACCCTAAGCGGGCTGAGACAACCAACACCTCGACAGACGCAAGAACGGCGCTCTAGAAACTAATTGCAGAGCTAAACAGCGGCCTTTAGGTTAGATGCAACACGCCGCTTAGCTTATTCGCGTCGGCGTTAGGCCAATAGAAATACGCCACCGGGTTCATCCAATCACCAATAAAGGCTTCCACCTCGTCGGAGTTTTCCAGGCAGAGCACATACGCTGAGCCTTTGGGTACCTCTTGCACATAAACGTCGCCGGCGTGCTGCCAACTGTGCGGGGGGTGCGAGCAAGGACGGAAGCCTACTTCTTGCAATTGGGTAGATGTAAGGCGCGACATAGCAGTGAGGTTTAAAAGGAAGCATAAAGCCTCGGCCATAGAATAGGAGGGAAGCACTAGCCATTGCGAGCATCAGATGGCTTCTCTCACTTCAACCTTACAATGATTCAAATAAAAGCACAATTATATATACGTATAAACACCAAATATATCCGTGTAAATACGTATTTTTCATACGTATAAAATCCGAAGTTCCAGCCAAATCGTATACGCACGGTTTGGTTGGGACTTCGGATTTAATGCGGCTACTGCGGCGCTAGGCCTGCTCTTGCTCCGACGCTCGGGTTGCCCCGGTGGTGCCGTTGAGTAGGAATTCGCGGAGACGGTTGATGTGGGACTTGATTTCTTCGAGGCGCTCTTCCTGCTGGGCGCTCCACAGGCCTTCGCCCCGCACGGCCATGCTGCTAAGCAGGTTTTTACGCTCCTCCATCATGCGCAGCGCCACCCACAGAGTTTCTTCCAGCGCGTGCTTCGAGCTTTCGAACAGGGCGTCGGCGGTGAAGGAGTGGCCGGTATGACAGCGGAACCGCAGCACGTTGCCTTGCTCCAGCTTCCAGAGCGCGCCCCCGCAGTCGGGGCAGGTGAGGGGCACTTGTTCGCCAAATTTGTCGATTTCTTCGGTGTGTCCCACAACTCGTTCCGCAATGGCGGCCTCCGCTATTAAATCGTTTGGTATTGGGGTTGGAGGTGGCGGCGCCTGGCTCGTCATCTCCTGCAAAAGGGCTCCTATGTGAGAGAGGGGCACCACATAGTCGACCTCGACGTTGCGCAGGGCCGTATCGGGCATGCTGGGAAACTCGGCATCGTCGGGGTCCTGCACCACGGCCTGGCCGCCGCAGCGCTTAATAAAATCGAGGCCGGCGGTGCCATCATGCAGCATGCCCGTGAGCACGACGCCAATAACGGCGGCCCCGTAGTTTACGGCCGCCGCCCGAAACAGGGCATCAACGGCGGGCCGGAAGTTGTTTTCGCGGGGGCCTTTGGTAACCAGCATCCGGCCGTCGTGCACCAGCAGGTGCCGGTCGGCGGGAGCCAGGTAGAGGTGGCCCTGCTCGATAATTTCCTGATGGCCCGCCTGGTGGCAGCGCAGGCGGGTGTGCTGGCTCAGGCGCGATACCAAATGCTCGCCCGACGAGTCGGGGGCCAAGTGCTGCACCACCAGTACGGCGGCGGATAGGGTGGCGGGAAGCTGGGCTACCAGCTGCACGAGGGCCGGCATGCCACCAGCGGAAGTACCGACAACTATGATGTAGGACGGTTTCACTAGGTCACTAAGGGAGGTTAAAGAAAAGTAAGCCAGATTCAGCAACACTGAACCGACTAGCGTCAAGAAGAAGAGTACGTGCAAAAATACGGTTTGGCTGCTGGTTGAACCAGATTATTAGCAACTCGACGGTTCCTGAACAGGAAAATGGGTTGTTCTTTCTGCTTACTTTTGAGCAAGTAGATTTCCTGATTACCCCGTGCAGCTCTAGAAAAAGCCGTTTTTGTTGTTTATGAAAAAAAATCCTGCGGCGCCGGATTCCGTTCCCGGCCCGGCTCAACCTGCTGCCAACCCGCTCCTGCTGCCCGACCCCGCCGCCGGCATCGAAATTCAGCCCGGCCCCAACCGGCTGGGGTTCAGCATGGTGCGCAACCCCATCAACTTTTCGGTGGTGTGCCTGGGTGGCTCGGCCGGCTCGCTGAGCGCCCTCGAAGCCATTTTGCGCACCCTGCCCGAAGGCAGCGGCCTGGCCTACGTGGTGGTAACGCACCAGATGCCCGGCAGCGCCGACGGCGAGCTGCGGCAGGTGCTCCAGCATTTCACCAACGTGCCGGTAGTGGAAGTAACCGACGGGATGAAGGTGCGCCCCAACCAGGTGTATGTGATTCCGCCCGGCAAGGATATGTCGCTGCTGCACGGGGTGCTGCACCTCTTCGAGCCCACCCAGGCGCCGGGCCGCCGCCTGCCCATCGACTACTTCCTGCAAAGCCTGGCCAAGGACGTGCGCGAACGGGCTATCTGCATCATTCTCTCGGGCCTGGGTTCCGACGGGACCATCGGGCTGAAGATGGTGATGGAAAACTTCGGGATGGTGATGGTGCAGGACCCCGACACGGCCGAGTACGACGCCATGCCCCGCGCCGCCATTACCACCGAGTTTGTCGACTACATTTTGCCTGCTGCCCAGATGGTGCCCCGCCTGCTCGAATACATTCACCAGCCGGGGCCGCGCCGCCCGCTACGGGCCCCCTCCGCCGCCCCGGCCTCCATGCCGCCCCACGCCCTCCAGAAAATTTTTATTCTGATTCGCAACCAAACCGGGCACGACTTCTCTTACTACAAGCGCAACACCGTGTTCCGGCGCATCGAGCGGCGCATGAACAGCCACCAGATCAAGGAGTTTACCCACTACGTGCGCTACCTCCAGGAAAACCCGGCCGAGGTGGACCACCTGTTTAAGGAGCTGCTGATTGGGGTGACCAAGTTTTTTCGCGACCCCGAAGCCTACGCCGCTCTCAAGCGCCACCTACTGCCGCTGCTGCGCCGGCAAGAGCCCGGCACCACCATTCGGGTGTGGGCGCCCGGTTGCTCGACCGGCGAAGAAGCTTACTCGCTGGCCATGACCTTACTGGAGTGCTTTGATGCCGAGCCCGACCGCAACCTTAGCTTTCAGCTCTTTGCCACCGACATCAACCCCGAGAGCATCGACGAAGCCCGGGCCGGCTTCTACTCCGCCAACATCACGGCCGATGTGAGCCCGGAGCGGCTGCGGCGCTTCTTCATCAAAATCGACAGCTCCTACCAGATCCGCAAAGATGTGCGCGACTCCATGGTGTTTGCCTTGCACAACATCAGCCGCGACGCGCCCTTCACCCGCCTCGACCTGCTTTGCTGCCGCAACCTGCTGATTTACTTGTCGGCCGAGCTGCAAAAGAGCTTGATTCCCGTCTTTCATTACGCCCTCAATCCGGGTGGTATTTTGTTTTTGGGGCCCTCGGAAAACCTGACGGGATTTCAGGAGCTATATACGCCGCTGGACGTGAAATGGAAGATTTCGCGGGCCAATGAAACCGCTTCGCAACTCGTGCGGCTGACTAATTTTCCTTTCTCCGCGTCGCGGCAGCAGGCCGTGGCGCCCAATACCTCCAGCAGCATGGTACCTTCTGCCGTTCCACGTCGCGACAATTCGTTTGCGACTCTAATTCAGCGTTTGTTGCTGGCTTCCTACGCCCCACCGGCGGTGGTTATCAACCCCAAAGGCGAAATTCTATTTGTGAACGGCCGCACCGGCAAGTACCTGGAGCCCGCCCCCGGCCTGAGCGGCCTCAACATTTTCGATATGGCCCGCGAGGAGCTGCACTTCGAAATTAGCGATGCCGTGCACCGGGCCACGCAGCAGCGCCAGACCATAGTGAACGAGAGCGTGAAGGTGAAAACCGAGGCCGGCTACCAGCTGCTGCGCCTCACGGTGAAGTTCCTGACCGAGCCCGAGCCGCTGGCGGGCTTGCTGCTGGTGGTGTTTGAAGACACGGCCACTTCGCGCCGGGTGCGCCGCAACAAGCCCGGCACCGACAACGGCCAGGACTCGCAGATTACAACGCTCGAAAAAGAGCTGCAATACACCCGCCACCGTCTCCAAACCACCATCGAGGAGATGGAAAGTAGCCTCGAGGAGCTGAAAAGCACCAACGAGGAGCTGCAAAGTGCCAACGAGGAGCTGCAAAGTACCAACGAGGAGGCCATGACCAACAAAGAGGAAATGCAGAGCCTCAACGAGGAGCTGATGACCCTCAACATGCAGTACCTGCACAAAACCGAGGAGCTGAGCCAGGCCGCCAACGACATGAAGAACCTGCTCGACGCCACCGAAATAGCCACCATCTTCATCGACAACGAAATGATTGTGAAGCGCTTCACCCCGCCGGTGGGGCGCATCATTCCGTTGCTGCCCACCGACGTAGGGCGCCCCATCACGCACTTTGCCAACAACCTGCGCTATGAGCGGCTGATACCCGACGTGGAGCAGGTGCTCGACCGGCTGGTGAGTGTGGAAACCAACATCCAAACCACGGCCGGCGATTGGTACGCCATGCGCATCCTTCCCTACCGCACCCTCGACAACTACATCAGCGGCGCCGTTCTCACCTTCACCGACATCACCGGCCTCAAGCAGCTCGAAGACCAGATGGAAATCAGCCGCCGCTTCGCCGAAAGCATTGTCGAGACAGTACGCGAGCCGCTGGTGGTGCTCGATGGCCAGCTGCGGGTGCTTACCGTGAGTCCGTCTTTCGCCAGTGCCTTCGGGGTGGAGTCGGCCGCGGCGAAAGGTCAGCCCCTGGTGGCGCTCAGCAAAGGCGCCTGGAACCAGCCCCAGCTACACGCTCACCTGCGCGAGCTACTCGACACAGAAACCGCCTCTTTCGATGATTTCAAGCTCGATGCCGACTTCCCCGGCGTGGGGCACCGCAGCGTGACGCTCTATGGCCGCCGCATCATGAGTGAAGGCCATCTTACCAGCCACCTGCTTGTAGGCGTGCAAGCCATCGACAACTAGCCTCAGTTAAGAAGCTGTTTGAGTTAATCAAGGCGGTCATGCTGAGCCTGTCGGAGCATCTCTCCCGCTTTGTACAACCGCTCAAACGAAGTGGGAGAGATGCTTCGACAAGCTCAGCATGACGTTCGGGGGTGATTTTCGGTTAACGCAAACCGCTTCTAAGCTGCCGGGCCTCACCCGAGCCCAGAAATTAGCTCGAGCAGCCTACTTCAAGCTAACAGCTTTAATACCTAGCAGGTGAAGCCAGCGTCATCCCGCTTTAGGTCGGGTAGGCTGACGAAGGGTAGCATGAAAGCAGGATTGGTGGTGGCATAGCTGGTAACTTCTTGCCCGAAGGCCACGGTTTTGTTGGCTAGGCGACGCATGGTTGTGCGCTCTTTTGGGCGTACGCAAAACCAGGTGGGGGGCCAGGAGAGCCACTATAACGCCTAAGTTTTGCTAGGCGCCTTGCAGCATTTTAATTAAAGTTTCAGATTGGGAATTCGCCAGGCCTAGGAGGGGAAGAATAAAGTGAGAAAGATTTACCTCCTTAAGACGCGAGTTTGCCCTAAAATTGCCGTCTTCGGTCCGGCGACTGCCCAATATTGCTCCGCAAATGAAGACTTAGCTGTTAATTTTTGCTCGCCTGGTTGGTTGTTAAGGCGAACGACTTGCCGAATACACCGTTATAACCGGAAGGGCGGCAGAATTCTGCTTCCTATAAGTAACCGCTTGCTGTCCAGTTATGAGTGACTTCAACCACAAGGACCTGCAAGGTCCCAAGGATGCTTTGCTGGCACTGCGCGAGCGGGCGGAGCGGCGGCGGCATCTCATAACGCGCACCGTAGACGACGCCACCCCCGACGCCATGCAACGGCTGGTGCAGGAACTGCAAACACACCAGATCGAGCTGGAGATGCAGTACGAGGAGCTGCTTGTTGCCCAGGCCGAAGCCGAAACCGCCCGCGCCGAGTACATCGACCTCTACGACTTTGCGCCCGTGGGCTACCTCAGCCTAAGCGCGAAAGGCACCATTCAGCAGCTCAACCTGAGTGCGGCGCAATTGTTGGGTGAAGTTCGCCAAAAGCTGCTACGACGACGGCTGGCGCTGTTTGTCACCGAGAAGAACCGTGCCGAGTTTGCGCAGTTTCTGGATGCGCTGCTGGCTTCCGAGGAGCGGCAAACCTGCGAGCTTAGCTTCACCCGTTCCAATGGGGAGGTGTTTCACGCGCAGCTGGAAGGCATGCGCGTAACCACCATCGAAAACGAGACAAGCTACCGCTTGGCCCTGCTCGACATTAGTGCCCGCCGCGCCGCTACCGAGGCACTGGCCATGAGCGAGGCCCGCTTTCGGCAACTCTTCGAGCAAAGCACCGATGCGGTGGTGCTCGTCCGCAACCTGCACATTGTGGATTGCAACGAGGCCGCGTTGCGCATGATGGGCGCCATCCATAAAAGCCAATTGGTGCAGCAGCATATCAGCTTTATGGTGCCCGAGCTTCAGCCCGACGGGGGCCGCTCCGACAACTTGCTTCAGCAGAACTTCGCGCTGCTACGCCGCAAAGGCGCCCACCGCTTCGAGTGGTACCGCAGCACCTTGCGCGGCGACGGTATATGGCTGGAAGTAGTGCTTACCTACATCAACGTGGGCGGCGAGCAGCTGGTCCACGCCGTCTGGCGCGACATCACGGCCCAACGGGCCGCCCGGGAGCAACTGCGCGCCGAAAAAGAATTTTCGGAAAGCCTGCTCGATAACAGCGTCGACGGTATCATCGCCCTGGATCGGGAATCGCGCATTACGGCCTGGAACCGCGAAGCTGAAAACTACACCGGCCTGCGGGAAGCCGAGACGCTCGGCCAGGAAATATTCCACGTATTTCCCGGCTTGGATACGCCGGAGTGGCGGCGGCGTTTCAGTGAGGTGCTCGGCCACGGCGAGCGAATTGTGCTAAGCGGTGTTCCCTTCATCGTCCGCCCCGGCCACTACGATATCTACATGGTGCCCCTGCGCGGTGAGCAGCAAAACGAAATCAACGGCGTGCTGGTCGTAATTCGCGACATGACCGAGCGTATGCGCCTCATCGAAGAAACCACGCAGCTCAAACTCAGCCAGCAGCAGGAAGTACTATCGGCTATTCTAACTACCGAGGAAGCCGAGCGCAAGCGCATTGCCGAGGCGCTGCACAACGGCGTTGGGCAGCTGCTCTACGCCACCAAGCTGCACCTCGAAAGCCGCACCGGCGCCAGCCTCCCCCGCGACGAGGTGCACACCCTCCTCAATGAGGCCATCCGCATGACGCGCACTATTTCCTTCGAGCTAACGCCCGGCATTTTGGAAGACTTCGGCTTGAAGTTCGCGTTGGAAGAGCTAGGTCGCCGGATTCCGCGTCAGAGTCTGCCCTTGCATTTACACACGGAGGGCCTCGAACAGCCCCTGCCCCAACTGATGGAAGTGGCTGTGTACCGCATCGTGCAGGAGTTGCTCAACAACATCATCAAGCACGCGCAGGCCCAGGAAGCTTTCATCCACGTAGTGCGCGAAAACGACAAACTGGCCATCTCGGTGGAAGACAACGGTCAGGGTTTCGAGCCCGATCCGCACTTTGCTCCCCGTAGCGGCATCGGCCTCCCCGGCCTCCAAAATCGCGTGAGCTTACTCGGCGGTAGCCTCACCATCAACTCCCGCCCCGGCCAAGGCACCATCGTCAGCATCGAGCTACCGGTGAAGTAAGGTGAGTTGTGAGTGAAGTGGTGAATAAGTGAAGTAGTCTATGACTCCTGACGTTCGCGCAGTGTGCGCCATAAGGGGCCGTAGGCTACTTCACAAGTTCACAACTTCATAACTTCACCTAAAGCCTCACGCCAATGCCGGGGCCTAGTAGGAAGAAGGGTTTGCCTTTAGAAAGCAGGTAGCCGCCGCCCAGATACAGCGGGAAGGTCAGCTTGGCCTCGCGGCGGGTGGGGTAGATGGACCCTAGAATCACCACGCCCAGGTCCCGGTTGCCGCCGTCTTTGCTGAGGTCGAAGGCGTTGAGGGCCACGAAACCGGCGCCCACTTTGTAAGGGCGCAGGCGGTTGATTTTTTCGGGGTGATAGAAGCTTAACTGTCCTAGCATGGCCAGGGAAATACCGCCGAAGGACGTGTAACTCGATTCGCCCCGGTACTTGGTTAGCAGGCCCCCCGGAAAACTGACGTCAATGTCGAACTTCACGCGGCGCTGCAACACCAACTCCAGCTTCTGCGAGAAACCCGGCTCCTGGTACTGCGCGGCGGTGTGTTTCACCGTCACAATCATGGTGCTCCAGTCGTCGAGGTCGTAGGTTTTGCGGGCGTTGAGCAGGCCGTTGAGGCTGATGTTGCCCACCTGGCACTGCTTGTCCTGGTAGAAGGCGGCCCGCACCGAGTTGTCGCCGGGGCATATCACTATGTTGTCGACGGTGCGCATCTCAATCAGCTCGCCCTTGCTGTTTTGGGTGCGGATGTCGAAGGTGAGGTATTGCTTGCCGTAGAGCTGCTTGTCGGAGTCGATGCCGTTGGCGTTGAAGCTGAACACCACGTCGCGGACCGTGCGGTCGTAGAGTACGGGGCCGTTGAGGCGCGTGATAGGGCGGGGCGCCTCGCCAAAAGTCACGCTCACGAAGTCGAGCGGGTGCGGGCGCTGAAATTCCTTAATGGAAAGGTTGAAGCCCGTTGGCTGGCCCACGTTGTAGATGGCGATGCGCTTCTTATCAATGGTGAGAGGGATTTGCACCCGGTACACGGCCACGGCATCAGTCCGCACGCTGGAGTCGGAAGGTACCACCTGCACGTCCTCGAAGTGAAACCGGACCCGCTGCAACGACACGCCTTCCAGGCGCACATCCACGGTTTCGCCGGGGCTCACGTTGCTGCTATTGGTCCAGTCGCCGCCGCGGTGCCGCACGCTCACCGTCGTGACGGTGGTTTTGGGCGAGATGTTGAGGTTGGTGATGTACTTGGCCTGGTCGTTTTCCTTGATGTAGAGGTAGCTGTCGGTGAGGCGGTGCGTGTTATAAACGCGCAGCCAGCACAGTACCCGGTCGTTGGTGAGGTACTGGCGGGTAAAGAGCTCGGCAATCAGGGCCCCGCCCGCTTCTTCCTGCTCCTCAATGCGGTAAGTGCGCTTCAGCTCGAACGTGCGGCCGTTGTCAAGTATCAGTTCCACCCCCTTGCGCTGCGACACGTCGTCTATGGTCACTTCCTTCTTATCGACGTTCAGAAAGCGCAGCCGCGAAGCCTTTACCGTAAATTCCTGCCGGATAGGCGGTAGCGCGTAGCTCACGCGGCGGTTGTTGTCGGTCAGGAACGGGCGCTCGGTTTGGGGCCGCACCGTGAGGATGCGGTTGCCGAGGGCGTTGGGCAGCACGTGCAGGCGCAACACCCCTTTCTCCTGCGTAATACGGTAGTCGATGTCCTGGCCCTTGGTCCAGTCGGCGCCGGCCCGGATGTTCTTGACGTTGTTGGTGCTGAGCTCAAACACCTTTTCTTCGCCCACAAACAAGTCGGTGTCGGTGGGCCGCAGTTCCAGCGTGGTGCGCGTTACGGGCAGCAGGTTCACGGTTTGGGTGAGTGGCGGCCGGCCCGCCGAGTCGGAGGCTTGCGTGAAAGTAAACCGCAGGAACTGCACCGCCGACAATTCCTTGAACCGCACTTTGGCCCGGTAGAACTGCCCGTTGGGGGCGACCGTGAGCGAGTCGAGCAAGGTGAAGTCGGCCGAGCGCACCAGGCGCAGGGGCGTGCGTTGCTGCAGCGGGTACACTTCCAGCTCGGCAGTTTCATCTTCCTGGCGGTAGTAGAAGTACAGATTCTGCTCGCCCTGCACAGCTACCGTGTTGCGGCTGAGCTGATACCGGGTGGTATCGGTGCGCACCATCAACTCGCGGAGCAGCGGTCCGGTTTGGGCCTGAGCGGGGAAAGCAGTTAAGAGAAAACCTAGCAGCAGGGCTACAAAGCCAAGAGCAAAACGAAGGCCGGAAGGAAAGCGCACAGAGCAAACAGCGTCAGAAGACAAGCAGAAATAGCACCAGTGAGGTGACGCACTAGCACTTCGAGCGCGCAAAGTTAGCGGCTGAGCTGTTGTGACAAGTGCAAAGCTGTACTTTTCTTATTCGAGCGCAAATGAAAAGGAGTACCCTAAAAAGGTCGTCAATAGATATTCAGGCAGAAGTAGGGGTGCCCTGCCAAACGAGGTTCAAACGGATCAGCCAGTTACCGAAGCTCGGGCGCTTACGTGGCCGGTTTGCATTCTAGGAAGCACAAGGCAGCGCTTTAAGTTGCATAATGATGGACATGCCCGCCGAACCGCCACAGCCTGTGCTCGTAAAACAATTAAACAGCGGGTCCCAACTGCCCTGCCGACGGTTTTTTCGATGCGTCAGTACATAAGTGGCCATTGCTTATCCGTGTTTAGCGGGTTATCAGGTACAGCCTGCCTAACCCACTACTATATTCTAATTTCAAGATGCCTGGAATGAACACCAGTTCTTTTATAGACCTACTAGGGCTGCATGCCGAGGCCCACACTATTACGGCATCGCAGATGGCCGTACGGGCCGTGCTTGTATTTGCGGCCGCGCTGGCTATGCTGCGCGTAGCGGGGCCCCGCACCTTCGGCCGGGATACAGCCTTCGATTTAGTATTGAAAATTACCCTTGGCTCGCTGCTCAGCCGGGCCGTAGTAGCTGCTTCGCCTTTTTGGTCGACGCTCTTGGCCTGTGCCATTTTCGTGGGGCTGCACCGCCTGCTAGCCATGGCTGCCTACCACTACGAGGGGTTCGGCTGGCTCATCAAAGGCCAATCAACCAAGCTCGCGCAAGAAGGCAAGCTGTTGCGCAAGCAGATGCGCCAAAGCGAAATAACCGAGAAAGAGCTGCTGGAAGGCCTGCGCGAAACAGCAAGTATCACCTCGCTCGACCAGGTCGAGTCGATGCACCTAGAACGCAGCGGCAAGCTAAGTGTGGTGAAGAAACAGGAGGATTAAAGCTGCTCTTGGGTGTACTTAAGAGCAGCTACCTTTCAACAACCCTCTTCAAGGCCTGAGCAGCAAGACATACAAGTACAGACACTTTATTTACCGGAACCCCTTCAAACAAAAAACGGCCCCCTATTGCTAGGGCGCCGTTTTTTGTTTGCTAAGCTAGCATTATCGCGCTACAAGCTCCCGATACGTTTTTTGCCTGAGAGCAGGGTGCATCAATGGAAGCAAAGCACAAGTGCTACTAATAGAGCGGGTTCTGCACTACGGCTGAGGCCTTGCGGATTTCCGAGTCGGGGATGGGCAGCAGGTACATCTCGGGCCGGAAGTTGCGGCGCCGGATCGACTCGGTCACCGTGTACGCGGTGCGCGAAGTGGGTGGGGTAGCGTTGTTGGCTTGCACGATGCGAATCCGCTTGTTGAAGGCGTTGTTGACGACCATGGCTGTTTTCCAGCGGCGGGTGTCGTTCCAGCGGTGGTCTTCGTAGGCCAGCTCGATGCGCCGCTCGTTGCGGACCAACTCCCGCATTTCCGCTTGGCCCATGCCGGGCCGCAGGCCGTAATTGTTATCGGTGCCCGGCTCTATACCGGCCCGTTTGCGCAGCTCTATCAGGCTCGCATAAGCCAGTTGAGGCTGACCTGTTTCGTTGATGGCCTCGGCGTAGTTGAGTAGGATTTCGGCGTAGCGCAGCAGGGGCCAGCCCCGCAGGGTGTTGCCGCTGCCGTTTGGGGCGATGTTCACGTCGCACATTTTACGGCAATAGTAGCCCGTGGTATAAGAGGTGGGCCCGTAACCGTCCTGGCCGGCTCCTTCGTAAGTGTACACCGGCTGCTGTCCTTGGTTGCCAAGCTGATACATCGACATATTGTAGATGACGGTGTAGCCGAAGCGCGGGTCTCGGTTCTCGTAGGGCTTGTCAGGGTTGAAGCCGGAGGTAGGATCGGTGATGGCCTTGCCGTTCTTCATCGGGAAGCACTCCACAAGGTTCTGGGTTGGCAGTATGTTGTACTGCCCTCCCCGGGAAGGTGGGAGGTAGTACTCTTCGTACTCTCTTTGCGCCCCGCGGTTCTGGAAGATGATATACTCGCTATTGACCCGCTTCAAGAACAGTTCATAGAAGCCCAAGCCTGGACTAGCAGTGTTCGTGTTCAGCGAGTACGTGCCTCCTTTTCCGTCTATCACTTCCTTGGCCGCATCGGCGGCACGCTGCCAGTGACTGACGCTGTAGGTAGGATAGCTGACAATTTCTTTCAGCGCGGGGTCAGTGGCTTCAGACTGGCCATTGAAGAGCGGGCTGGCAGCCTGCAACAATAAGCGCGATTTTAGTGCCAGGCAAGCCCCTTTTGTGATGCGGCCATAGTCCTGCTCGGCGTAGCCGCCCATAGTGACGGGCATGTCGACCGAGGGCAGTATGTTAGCCGCCGCGTTCAGCTCACTCACAATATAGTCTACGCACTCAGCGTAGGTATTGCGGGGCAGATTGATGGTTTCCTCAATGCCGTACACTTTGTCACCAATAAGGGACACGCCCCCATAGTGGATGAGTAGGGTTTGGTAATACCAGGCGCGCAGGAAGCGGGCTTCCGCCTCCGTGCGAGTTTTCATCCTGGCCGAAAGTGGCACCGTGGGCAGCTTTGCCAGAAATATGTTTACGCGGCGAATATTGCGCCACGGCCTATCGTATGTTTCCCCAAAAGCAACGTTTAACGGGGTTACCGAGCCGTTGTAGAGCTGTACGCCGGGCTGGCCCAAGCCGTTGTAGCGGAACTCGGCGTCGTCGGTGGCTACATCGGTGGAGCTGGTGCCGTTCCAGCGCCCCTTGTAGTACACGTAGCTGATGTCGCTGTAGATCCGACCCAGGAAGGCCATGGTCCGGGTGCTGTCCGTAAACACATCATTTTCAACCAGAACGTTGGTCTTCGGCTCCAGGAAGTCGTCTTGCTTGCACGCCGTAAACATGGCTGCTGATGCCGACAAAAAAAGAAAAAGTAACTTTTTCATTGAAACAAGTTGAAGGTGGGAGTCGGCCGGTTGTGAGTTGCCGCTTGCCGGTTGCTAATTATTGAACAAACTAGCAACCGGCAACTGATAACTGGCAACTCAAGGTCGGCAATCAGTTAAAAAGTGACGCTTACGCCAAGATTGAACAGCCGCTGCGGGGGGTAGAAAAGCTGGGTGCTGCCGTTCGAGAAGCTGCCGGTTACACTGTTGCCGTTTTGTGACATTTCGGGGTCGAGGTCGTAGAGGCGGTCCAGCTTGGTCCAGGTAAGCAGGTTGTTGCCGTTGGTATAGATACGCGCCTGGCCGATGCCTAGCTTGCGGGTGAAGCTCTCCGGCAGCTCGTAGTTGAGTTGAGCGGTTTTTAAACGAATATAGTCGCCGCGAATAAACCAGAACGTGGAAGAAAACTGGGCCGGGTCGCTGATGCCACCCTGCAAGCTTAAGCGGGGGTAGCGGGCATTGTCGCCTAGCTCCGGGGTCCAGGCTTGGGTGTGTACCTCCGTCAGGTTCGACACGAAAGCTCGGATAACTACGTCGGCACCGCGCACGTTGAAGTTGCTGGCTCCCTGAAACAATACGCTCAAACTGAATGCCTTGTAGCGGAAGCTGCCGGTAATACCATAGTTGGTATTGGGCAAGGACGGGTAACCTTCCACTATCCGGTCGGCCCCCGTAATCAGGTTGTCGCCGTTGATGTCTTCGTACTTGAGGTCACCGGGTCTTACGGGTATTGTCGGTTTGGGACTGTTCGCAATGTCCGCCTCGTCCTGGTAGAAGCCAATCCACCGATACACTAGCTGCTGCCCGATGCTCTTGCCGGTGAAGCGCTGGTAGGGGTATTGGGGAGTTGGCTCATCGCGGAAGATTACCTTGTTTTTGGCCAGCGAGTAATTGCCGCCCACCGAAACGGTAATATCCTTGGTCAGGTCTTTGCGGTAGTTGAGCTGCACTTCCACGCCCCGGTTGTTCACTTTGCCCAGGTTGACTGGCGGCAGGCCAATGCCAATGATCTGGGACACGGTACCCCGGTTGGTTAGAATGTCGTAGCGGTTGTTATTGAAATAGTCAACCGTGCCGGTAAGGGCATTATTTAGGAAAGCAAACTCTACCGCCACATCCAGCTTTTTCTCTTTCTCCCAGCTCACGTTCGGGTTGCCCAAATTACCCTCGGTAATACCGGGTATCTGGTTAGTGCCAAAGCCGAAGTCGGTGGCGGCAACCCCGTTGTTGAGGCCGCCGTTGTTGTCATTAGCACTGGTGTTCGTGGCACCTATTGCTTGGTTGTAGCTTTGCTGGTAGTAGTACGAGAAGCCCCCAATAGCGTCGTTGCCGACTATACCGTAAGAGCCCCGTAGCTTAAGCAGGTCGATGAAGCCAAGTGTAGACTTGAAAAAGGGCTCTTCCGAAATGTTCCACCCCGCTGAAACGGCCGGGAACAGACCGTAGCGCTCGGCACTGACAAAGCGCGACGAACCGTTGTAGCCTGCGTTAAGCTGAAACAGGTACTTCTGCTTGTAATCGTAGCCGATGCGGGCCGAGTAGCCCCGGAAGTTGTTAGGAATGTAGTTGTAAATTTCACTTCCAACGTTAGCCTGGCTTGAGTTACGGTTGAGCAGCGCCAAGCCTGATACGTGGTGGTCGCCAAACGTACGGTCGTAATTGAGAACGGCCTGCACGTTGAGTACCCGGCTGGTATTGCGGGGCTGATAGTCGTAGCCCAGGCGCGGCACACGGAAGATGTTTGGGTCCCGGGGTATGTACTGCTCATTCACTGAAGTGGCCGGATCATCCGTTCTGCTTGGGTCGTAGATGAACGAAGGAATCTGGCCCCGGCTCTGGGAGCGATAATAGACGTAGTTGCTGGTATACGCCACGCGGGGCGTAAAAGAAAGCCCCCTGGTTATAAAATCCAGCTTCTGCTTGGCCGACAGCACCACGTTCATGTTGCTCTCATACTCGCGGCGGTAGCCGGCAGTGGCCAAGCGCCCGATGATGTTGTTGACGTCGAAGTCCTGGCCGTTAGCTTGGGCCCATCTGCTGTAGCCGTAAGATCCGTCAGGATTGGTGATGGGGTACTGAAACGGGGCCAGGGTGTTGAAGCTGCTGTAATCGTAGAAAATGTCGTTGCGGCCGTAAGGACTCAGTGTCGAAGGTAAGTTCACCTGGGCGAAGTTGCCATACAAGTCCACGCGCATATCCAGGCTCTTGGTTACCTTGATATCCAGGTTCGAGCGATAGTTATAGCGCTTCTGATGGTAGGAGCCGTCGATGTCCTGGCCTTTGCTGAAGTTTTTGGTGATGCCGTCCTGAAACAAATAGGCCAGGGACACAAAGTATTTCACCCGCTCGGTGCCACCCGTCAAATCCAGGTTGACGCGCTGTTGCTGGCTGAATTTCTTGAACAGCACCTCCTTCCAGTTGATGTCGGGGTGCGTGTAAGGGCTGGATCCGTCTTGGTACTTCTGCAGATCATCGGCCGAGAAGCGAGGCGTAGCATTGGGGTTGTCGTTGAGTTGTGCCTGGTTGTAGAGCGAGGCGCTCTGAAACGAATTCAGGTAAGTAGGCAGCTTGGTGGGTTGGCTCAAACTCGATTCCACCCGTAGGGATATCTGGGGCGGCCCTTCCTTGCCGCGCCGCGTGGTTACCACCACCACGCCATTGGCACCCCGCACGCCGTAGATGGCCGTGGTGGAAGCGTCTTTCAGAATGGAAAGGCTTTCAATTTCATTGGGGTCGAGGCGGGCAAACTGGTCGTACGAGTATTCGATGTCGTCGACGATGATGAGCGGGCGGTTATTGTTGTTGTAGGAGCTAACGCCGCGGATGTAGAACTCGGCCCCGTCGGCCCCGGGCCGGCCGGAACCTTGCTGCGAGAAGAAGCCGGGCAAACGCCCCGTCAGCGAGTTCTGCAGGCTGGCCGACGGGTTCTCCCGAATCTCTTTGCCGCTTACTACGCTCACTGAACCTGTGGAGGTAATTTTTTTCTGCTCGCCGTAGCCCACTACCACTACATCGTTGAGCACCTGATCGTTGGATTCCAGCTTCACGTTTACCGAGGTGCGGGTTCCCACCTGTACTTCGGCCAGCTTATAGCCTACCGAGCGAAAAACCAGTATCCCGCTCTTGCCACGCAAGGTAATTTGGTAACGCCCGTTCAAGTCGGTGCTGATACCATTGGTTGGGGTATCCTTCTCGTACACCGACACGCCGGGTACGGCTTCTTTGACGTCGGATACCACGCCCTGTACTACCTGGCCCTGCGCATACAGCGAGCTACTAGCCAGGAGTAAAGTGAAAATCAGAAGTAAAACTATTTTTTTCATACCATTCAAAAATCAGATAAAGAAGAGGAGGTGTGCTGCCCGGCTAGTGAGGTTTACCAGCCGGGATTCTGCATCAGGTTCAGATTCTTAGTAGTCTCGTCGTAGGGCAGCGGCAGGTAATAGAGCTTGGGCTGAAACACCATGTTGGTTACCAGTGTCCGCTCGTAGGTGAAGGTGAGGGGCATGGTAGCCGTGCGCACGATTTTAATGCCGTTCAGCGGGCCATTCAGCGTGGTTTCGGCAATGCGCCAGCGGCGCAGATCCCAGAAGCGGTGCTCCTCGAAGGCCAGCTCGATACGCCGCTCATTGCGAATCAGATCCCGCGTCGCGTCCTTGCTGATACCAGCCGGAATGCCAAAGCGGTTGTCAGTACCGGCCTGAATGCCCGCCCTTCTCCGTAAGTCAATTATTTGTGTTATGGCTTCCGGAGTGCGGTCCCGCTCGTTGAGGGCCTCCGCAAAGTTGAGCTTGATTTCTGCGAAGCGAAAAATTGGGAAGTTGTGAGTCTGATTAGTGTAGGCGCTACTGCTGGTGAAGTCCCCCAGAAACTTGCGTAAATAGTAGCCCGTGCGGGTTTGCACTCCGTTGGTGTTGGGCTTGTCGCGGCCGCCCTCAAACAGTTCCACGTTGCGGCCGAGCCAGCGGCTACCCACCGGGCTGGTGCTGGTGCCGGTACCGTTGGTGAACACAGTGGCGAGCAGGCGTGGGTCGCGGCCGGCGTAGGGGTTGTTGGCCTGGTAGCTGGTAGCTGGATCGGTAATGGGCCGACCATTAGCGTCAGGGAAGGCATCCACCAGGTTCTGGCTGGGGCTGGTCAGGCCTTGGCTGTTAGCCGGCGCCGCAGAGCCGACGGGCGCATTCGTAGTTTCCAGCGTGGTGTTTGTGACTGCTTGCTTGGCCAGAATAATTTCCGTGTTCTTGCGTTCGAGAAACACGCTGCTGAAGCTGGGCCGCAGCGTGTAGTAGCCAGCATTCAGGAACTCCTGAGCGGCGTCGAGTGCCTTCTGCCAGCGCATGGGGTCGGCATTCGGGTACCCGTTCAGGTCCGTGCTGCCGGGAACGACCTGTCCGCCACCATTAAAGAGCGGACTAGCGGCGTAAAGCAGCATTCGGCTTTTCAGAGCCAGGGCCGCGCCCCGCGGAATCCGGCCCCAGTCGTTGTCGGTGTACTCTCTGGCAATGGTTTCTTTTCGTAGGTCCGGGACAATAGCGTCGCACTCTTTCACGATGTAGTCCACGCACTCGCTGTACGTATTGCGCGACAGCGACAAGTCGTCTTGCAGGGTGAAGATCTGGTCGCCAATCAGCGGCACGCCCCCGTAGCGCTTCACCAACTCGAAATACATCAGCGCCCGGATAAAGCGGGCCTCTGCCTTCCACCATTTAACGGTTTCGGCATTGGCAGGCACTTTATCGATGTTGGCCAAAAAGATGTTGACCTTGCGAATGCCCGCGTAGCTGTTGCCCCAGTACGCATCGGGGTTGGAGGTGCTGCTGATGGTGCCGTTGGTGTAGAATTCCACCGATTGAGTTGTGCGCGATGGCACGCCGTCGTCGGTGCCGGCATCAAAGAAGTTGCCGCCCACCCGCGCAAAGCCGTTGGGAATGTAATTGTAGAGGTCGTTCAGGAATTGCGAGGCGACGTTGGCATTGCGGTCCTGCACGTCCCACAAGGTGTCTTCCCGGTATATATCCACGGGCTCGGTTTCAATTCGTTTACAGCCCGACCCGGCCAGGGACAGAACCAGGCCGGTAAGGAGTAGGTAGCGTTTTTTGAGCATAAAATGGGGGTAGGCCGAAACCTAAAGCTTGATGTTAAGACCGAGGTTGAACAGGCGCTGCTGGGGGTAGCCGTTGTTGAATACCTCCGGGTCGATACGGCTGTATTCACTCACGGTCACTAGGTTGGTGGCGCTGGTAAATACCCGCAGACCCTGCACGCGCACCCGGCGAGAAATAGACAAAGGCAGGGAGTAGCCTAGCTCGACGTTTTTGAGCCGGGCGTAGTTGTTGCGGTGCTGCCAGTAAGTGGAAAACGCCTGATTGTTGGGGTTCGAGCCTATGTTGAGCCGGGGGTAGCTGGCACCGGGGTTGTCCGGGGTCCAGCGGTCGAGGTGCTGCTCGAACACTTGGCTTACACCGTTATTATTCAGGAAGGCGTATTCGGCGCCGCCACTCAGGTAGATGTTGCGGTTGAGTACGCCCTGCACCAGCGCCGACAAATCAAACGAGTGGAAGCGGACTCCAAAATCAGCGCCGAACGGCACCAAGGGCTTGGTTGTTCCCATGGGGGCCTGATCGAACTGATCGATTACGCCGTCGCTGTTCAAATCCTTATAGCGGACGTCGCCAGGTTGGGGCCGGTACCCTACGAGGGTAGCGGCGCCGGCAATTTCATCGGCACTCTGAAACAAACCATCGGCCTGGTAGCCGAACGGCTGGCCTACCTGCTGGCCGGTGCGCCGCATCCAGTCATAGGGCCGGAACACTTCGTCGGCGTACAGCACCTCCGACTTCTGAATGCCGATGTTACCTGTCACGTAATAGTTAAAGTCCTGCGAGCCCTGCTGCCAGGTTAGCTGGCCCGTGAAGCCGCTGTAGCGGTTCTGGCCGATGTTCTCGTTGGGGTAGAAGTTGCCCAGCAGCGTGGTGTTGCGGCCGCGCTGGATCAGCAGGTCGTAGAACTTGTTGTTGTAGTACTCGAGGGTGAAGCCCAGGTGGCCGTTGAGAAGAGCGCCTTGAATGCCAGCGTTCAGCTTGTTGGCTTTTTCCCAGGTGATGTTGGTATTAGCCAGTGCTGACTCACTGAGCGCCGCCTGAGTGCCGCCCGAGGTTCCGAAAGTGGGCTGGCCCGTCTCGAAGTAGCGCTGGATGTAGACGAAGTCACCGGGGTTGTCGTTGCCGGTTTTGCCATAGGAGCCGAACAGCTTCAGGTGCGAGAGCCAGGTGGCGGACTGCATAAACTCCTCACGCGAGATGTTCCAGGCCAAACCCGCGGCCGGGAAGAAGCCCAACTTGGGTTTGTCGTCGCTGGTATAGCGGTTCGAGCCGTTCAGCCCGAACGCGAATTCGGCCACGTACTTCTCCTCGAAGTTATACGCCAGCCGTCCCGAGCCGCCCGTAAATGTATAAGGCAGATTCCGTCCCGATACCGAGTTTTGGCGGTTAGCCAGCAGCACCGCATTCACGCCGTGAGCCCCAAACTGATGGTCGTAGCCCGCGCTTAGCTCCACATAGTCGGTGCGAAACTGCACAGCCCCCGCAACCGCGTTGATCTGCTGGCCTACAACGCCAAACTGCTGATAGGTGACGGGGTTGGTAACAGGAGTGCGCCGCTGGAAAACGGGGTAAACTTTGCTCCGGTTGATGTTCTCGGAAACGTTTGTGTAGTAAGAGCCCACCGCCTTCAGGTACAGGCCCGGCACAAACTCATCCAGCGTCCGCTTCAGGTAGAAGTCGGCCAGCATGTCGCGCCGGTAGCTGGTCTGGTAGCCCGAGTTGATGGTTTGGCCCCAGAGGTTGTTTTGAAACGCCTGACTGCCACCGAACGAGCCGTCCTCGTTGTAGATGGGGTAGGCATTGTTGGGCGTATTCACCAACGCGTTGAAGATACTATTAGTAGCGGTGCCCGGCCCCAGGTTGGCGGCATCTAGAAGAGCGTTTAAGCCGGGCTCATTGGTATCCACGATGCGCCCGAGCAGATGAATACCAGCCGACAGCTTGGCGTTGAGCTGCAAGTCGACGTTCGAGCGAACCACGTAGCTCTTGAACGTGTTGGTGGTGCTGTAAGGGTTGATGTCACTCTCCTTAAGCAAGCCCGACTGACTCAGGTGCTCCAACGACACGAAGTACTTCGAGAAGCTGTTACCACCCGTGGCGCTGAGCGTGTACCGGTCGAGGCGCGATGACTTTTTCAGTACCTGCTTGCGCCAGTCTACATCCGGGAAGCCAAAGGGGTCCGAACCGTCCTGATAGGCCTGCAAGGCAGCGTCGGAGTATCCTGGGGCCAAACCGTCGTTACGGCGAGCCTCGTTGTTGAGTACGGAGTAATTGTAGGCATTCAGCGCCTTGGGCTGCTTGAGCGGCTGCTGCACCGCCGACTGCACCGTGAAGGATACCCTAGGCAGGCTAGGCGTGCCCTTGCGGGTAGTTACATTTAACACCCCGTTTGAGCTGCGGGCACCGAGCATCACCGTGCTTAGCGCATCCTTGAGTACCGTCACCGACTCAATCTCCTCTAAGTCAAATATGGTCAGGTCCCGCGGAATACCGTCGATAACCACCAGCGGGCGCATACCCAGCAGGTTGGGCGTCACTTCATCAAGTCCGGGCTGCCCCGAAGACTGGTTGGTCGTCATGCCCGCTACCCGTCCACTAAGGGCATTCAGAAAAGAGGCAACCGGCAAACGATTTAAGTCACGATTATAAATCGTTTGCGTAGAGGCAGCTGTTAAGTCGGGCCGTGCGTCGTTATAAAGCATGCGCACAGGCTTAAGCCGGGCTACTGCCGGGTTCTTGGTGCTCAGCAATAAAAAAGGAGCAAGATCGTCGCGCACCACGTACTGTTCTACCACCACTCCGAGCGCGCGCAGTTGCAGCGTGTCGCCCTGAATAGCGGCTAATCGTACCTGCCCTAAGGCGTCAGTCACACCTGACAGTGAGCCCCGCCGCCCAAAAACCTCCACGCCGGCTAGGGGCTCGTAGTTTTCGTCGGTTATGGTAGGGATGAAGAGGGTGGTGACTATGGTATCGGGTGCTTGCCTAAGCCGCATAGTAGCTGCTGAGCCAGCAAAAGTGGGCACCGTAGTAGTTATTCCGATGCCAATTAGTAAAAAAGTTGACTTTAGGTTTTTTTGTATGGGTTTTACCATTGCTATCTAAGGTGTGGAGTTTTTTGATGGGTTGGAATAAGCTCTTTCGTCACTGCATTAAGGGTCAGTTTTGGAGTTCATAGTCAGTTTTCTATTTTCTACACGCTACCAATTGCGCGATATACTTGGTATAAAACCAGATTATTTTTCACTTCGTTGTATCAACTTGTTTATCAGCACGATAGAAATTAAAATTTTATTGGAAATCGTTTGCATAAATTATTGTTTGCCAAAATAGGTAGAATAAATGTTTCTATAATGCAAAATCGAAAAATGAGTTCATTATAGCTTCATGAGCTATATACAAGGCGTATGAAATTGCTATGTATCAGGAACTGTACTGACTTATTTTCTGCTGCTTTGAAAGCAATAGTCGAGTATTCACCACTCGGGAAGTCCACAGAACGCGGATAACAGTTAAAGCCGAGCAGCTTTAGCAGATGAAGGGGGGAGCAACGAAGGATTCAAATGTGCTTCGAATCAGAACTTGCCATCTATACATGCCCACAGAAATGCAGGGTATAGCCTAGATTCGTACACCTGCGGCTATTCTGCAACTTGGGCTGGCTGTGGAAGCCTAAGCAACTGTGATAAATTCACAACACTCACTGCTAGGATATAAAACAGAAAGGCCTCTACGGTAGCGTAGAGGCCTTTCTGCTGTGTAGTCCGTAGGGGAATCGAACCCCTGTTGGTAGAATGAAAATCTACTGTCCTAACCCCTAGACGAACGGACCGTTTTTCGTTTTGGTGGTGCAAAGATAAAGCACGAAAAAGATACCCTGCAAGTTCCTGACAAGGATTTACGTAGTTTTTTGCCGGCGTCGGTCCCACCATACATACGCACCAAACAGCAGCAGACTCACGCCCGATACCCATAGTAGGCCGGTTTTCAGGCGTTTGCTGTCTTCGCCGAGGTAGGCAAGCAGGGCAATCAGAGGCACCACGCCCACGACCGTGGCCGCAATAAATTTCAAGTAACCCATGCGCGCCACGCCTCCCACAAAGCTGATGGCGTCGTCGGAGAGGGCGGGGGAAAGACGAGCAATAATGACGGCCCACACGCCGTAGCGGTGCACCACATCAACAACTTTCTTCTCGGTTTTCTCGCCGAGCAGCCGGCTCACAAACGACTCTCCCAACGCGCGGCCTAGGGCGTAGCCTACAGTAGAGGCCACCACGCAGCCTCCAAGCGCCAGCAACGAGCCCCACCACGGCCCATAGGCCAAAATGGCTACCAGGATAAGGGCCACCACGTTCACCACAAATAAAAACATCTGTATCACCATCAGCAGCACCAGCACCACCGGGCCCCAATACCCAAACTGCTGCATCCAGGCGGCAATGCGCTTTTGCTCGCCACTTTTCAGGACCATAAATCCTTCCTTCGCGGCCGTTTGAAAATCAGGCCAGAAGAAATAGGCAGTTACCAGCGCAGCCAGTAAGGCCAGCGTAATATAGAGCGGAGTATGATTGGAACGGTGGGCGGGAGAGGAAGTGGACATGAGCTAGTTAGGCGCAGAAAACAACAGAAAGGCTGCTTGGCTCCTCTACGCAGCTTACAGCCCGAAAGCTACGGCAACCCCAACGGCCCCAATGGGGTACTAGGTGGTGAAATAGTGAGGTTGTGAAAAGTGAATTTGTTGTTCGGCTTGCATTCGTTGCGCGGCTGGAACGTTAAACGCACCACTTTTCCAAGTTCACCATTTCACAACTTCACAACTTCACCACTTCCTGATGATCAAGCACACCTACGACATGGGTTTGATTGGCAACTGCGCCTATTTAGCCCTCATTCGCAAGGATACCTCCGTGGCCTGGCTTTGCTGGCCGCGTTTTGATAGCAGCTTTATATTCGGCGACTTGCTCGATACCGCCAAAGGAGGCGAGTTCAGCGTCCGGCCCGGGGCAACTGGCCCCTACGAGACGCACCAATACTACCAAACCAACACCAACGTGCTGTGCACGGAAATCGAGAACGAGGAAGGTCGCTACCGCGTCACCGACTATGCGCCCCGTTTCGAGCAGCACGAGCGGTACTACAAGCCCCTGATGATTATCCGGAAGCTGGAGCCGCTGGTGGGCACGCCGCGGGTGCGGGTGATTTGCAACCCGGTAGGCGAGTACGGCGAGAAGCAATTGAGCCGCCGCCGCAGTTCCAACCACATTGCCTTCCTGGGCCTGGAAGAGGAGATTCGTCTCACCACCGACATTCCGCTGACCTACGTTCTCGACAACGAGGACTTTGTACTGAACATGCCGCGCTACCTGGTGCTCACGTACGGCGCGCCGCTGGAAGCTTCGTTGGAAAGCACTGCCGAGCGGTTTTTGCGCAGCACCGTAGATTACTGGCGCAAGTGGGTGAAGAGCACCAGCATCAGCAACTTCCACCAGAGCGCCGTTATCCGGTCGGCACTGGCCCTCAAGATGCACCAATACGAAGACACCGGCGCCATCATTGCAGCCAGCACTACCAGTCTGCCCGAGGCACCCGGCAGCACCCGCAACTGGGACTACCGCTTCTGCTGGATGCGCGACACCTACTACACGCTCACGGCGTTCAACAACATCGGTCACTTCGAGGAGATGGAGCGGTACTTCCACTACATCGCCAATATTTCCACCAAAGTGGTGGGCAAATACCAGCCGCTCTACAGCATCAGCGGGGCCTCGGAGCTAACCGAAATCGAGCTGCCGCTGGCGGGCTACCTCGGCAACCAGCCCGTGCGCATCGGCAACGACGCCTACACCCACATCCAGAACGACGTGTACGGGCAGGTGCTGGTGGCGCTGCTACCGCTGTATGTCGACTGCCGCTTCCTCGACCCCGAGCGCACCAACCCGAGCAAGCTGATCTACGAGGCGCTGCACATGATTAAGGCCACCATGGACCAGCCCGACGCCGGCCTGTGGGAGTTCCGCCATATTGCGCAATACCACTGCTACACCTACCTGTTCCATTGGGCCGGCAGCAACGCCGCCCGCAAAGTGGCCCACTCGCTCGGCAACTTCGACATGGAAGCCCTGGCCACCGAGTTGATGGAAGAAGCGGAGCGCCGCATCGAGCAGTGCTTCAACGAGAAGCATCAGGCGTACGCCAACGCCATCGGCTCGCCGCACCTCGATGCCAGCACCCTGCAGCTCATTATGATGGGCTACCTCGACCCCACCACCGAGCGGGCTCACACCCATCTGCGGGCGCTGGAAAAAGACCTGATGACCCCCGAGGGCCTGTTCTACCGCTACCGTCACGCCGACGATTTCGGCACGCCCGAAACCACCTTCCTGATCTGCTCTTTCTGGTACGTGGAAACCCTAGCCTGCGTCGGCCGCCTCGACGATGCCATCCGGGAGTTCGAGAAGCTGCTCACCTATACCAACCACTTAGGTTTACTCAGCGAAGACGTGGACGCCAAAACCGGTTCGCAGTGGGGCAACTTCCCGCAAGCCTACAGCCACGTAGGTCTCGTAAACGCCGCCTACCGCATCGCCAAAAAGCTCGACCGGCCGAACTTTGTATAAGAATTTTGTAAATAAAAACGGTCATGCGGAGCCTAAACTCCGCATGACCGTTTTTATTTACTAGCTCCCGCCTACAACAGCTTCCGAAGCAGCTGCCGAACGTCGTTGGTGCCGCGGACGTGGAAGCGGGCCAACGAGCGGGTGGCGCTGCCTACTTTGATGGTGTAGGCCTCAGGCGGCATGGCCCCGAACGTGTCCTCGTCGGTGCGGTCGTCGCCGATGGCCAAGATAAAGTCAGGGGCGTATTCGGTGAGCCAGCGGGCGGCGGCGGTTCCTTTGTTGATGCCCGCGTTTTTAATTTCAATCACCTTGTTGCCTTCCATTACCTGCAAATCGGTGTTGGAAGCCAGGAAAGTGAGGTGACTTACCAGTTCACGAGCGCGCATGGCACTTAGTTCGGCATCAGCCCGCCGGAAGTGCCACACCAAGGAGTATTCTTTGTCTTCGATGAAGGAGCCCGCCGTGCGGCTTACGTACAGCTCCAGGATAGGCCGTAGCTCGACTTTCCAATCGTTGCGCAAGGGCTGAAACAGCGTCCAGTCCTCGCCTTGGCGGCGCAGCCATACGCCGTGCTCGGCAATAAATTCGAGTGGCAAATGCCCGAGCCACTTTTGCAGCGTATTCCGGTCGCGGCCACTGATGATGACCACCCGGTTGTGCGGGTTTTCTGCCAGGCGTTGCAGCAGGTGCAGCATCTCGGCGTCGGGGGCAGCGCGTTGGGGGTTGGGGTTGAAACCGGCCAGTGTGCCGTCGTAGTCGAGCAGGAACAGACGTTTGTTGGCGGCTTCGTACTCCTTGGATAGCTGCGTTGAGGTGGCCGCGTCCAGTACTTCGGTGGCCAGCGTGAGCTGCTTGATCTTGGCGTACGATAGTCGGTCCATGAACAGCTTGGTCCACGAAAACACGTTGTATTGCTGCACCAGGGCTTGCATAGCGGTCATGCGCTGCATCTGCTCGTCTTCGGGCATTACCAGCGCGTCGTGCATGGCTTCGGCTAGCTGGCCGGTATCGGTGGGGTTGATGATGAGGGCATCGGAAAGCTCGCGCGCGGCGCCGGCCCGCTCGCTCAGAATCAGAACACCGCGTTGGTCGGCTTTGCTGGCTACAAATTCCTTGGCTACCAGGTTCATGCCGTCGCGCATGGGCGTTACCAGGGCCACTTCGGCCAGGCGGTAGAGCGCGGCCAGCTCTTCCAGCGGGAACGAGCGGTAGAAGTAGTGAATGGGCGTCCAGGAGATAGAGCTGAATTGGGCGTTGATGCGGCCTACCAACTCGTCGATTTCCTCTTTCAGCGCTGCATATTGGGCCACTTGGTCGCGGG
Organism: Hymenobacter sp.; assembly: GCF_036387835.1. Taxonomy (GTDB): domain Bacteria; phylum Bacteroidota; class Bacteroidia; order Cytophagales; family Hymenobacteraceae; genus Hymenobacter. The sequence goes on from NZ_DASVSY010000019.1 coordinate 49,124, forward strand.
AGGGCACTACCACCATAATCAAGCTCACTTGGTCGCGCCACTCGGGGTAGCGCTGCAACAGTACTTCAAAGGCCCGCAGCCGCTGGGCAATGCCTTTGGTGTAGTCGAGCCGGTCGATGGAGAGAATAACGCGGGAGTTGCGCAAGGCCTCCCGGTACTCGGCTTCGTGGGCCAGCGCCGCCTCCGAGGCCGCCGCCGACGCATACCGGTCGTAGTCGATGCCCATCGGAAACGCATCAACCAATACCGTGCGGGTTGGAGTTTGTATTTGGCCGTTCTGCGAGTTCAGCCCGAGCAATTGCGACACGGCGCTCAGGAAGTGGCGCATGTAGCCGTAGGTGTGGAAGCCGATCAGGTCGGCACCGAGCATACCTTGTAGCAGCTCAGTACGCCAAGGCAATACCCGAATCAACTCGTGCGAGGGAAACGGTATGTGCAGGAAGAAGCCGATGGTGCAGTCGGGGCGGGCTTGGCGCAGCAACTCAGGCAGCAGCAGCAACTGGTAATCGTGCACCCAAATGGTGTCGTCGGGACCAGCTTGTTCGAGCACAGCCTGGCAAAATTTCTCGTTGACGGCTACGTAGGCCTCCCAATGCTCTTGCTCGTAAGTGGCGTACTGCGTGAAGTAGTGAAAGGTAGGCCAGAGCGTAGAGTTGCTGAAGCCCTCATAGAAGTCCCGAATTTCCGACTCCGTCAGAAACACGGGTACCATGCTGTCTTTTAGAAGCTCCTCCTGCACGTGTTGCTCTTCCGCTTCTTCCTCTACAAATAGGCCGGGCCAACCTACCCACACGTTGCTATCTTGCCGATAAATAGAGCCTAAGCCCGTTGCTAAGCCGCCTTCACTAGGTTGGAATGAAAGGCTTTGTTCGGAGCGTAATACTTTAGTAGGTAGTCGGTTGGAAACAATAATGGTGCGGGACATGAGCCGGTTTTCAGATGATAAACTTTTCGGTTTACGAGAGAAAAGCCGGCACAGACATTATTTTTTTACTTGAAGCCGATACAGAAGGCGCACAGTTGGGCTTGTTTTGCGGCTTCCGCCTGCGCTTTCAAGGAGCGTTTTGTTTGATTCTGACAGGTTCTAAACCAACCGACAAGCGAGGCCGTAAAGACGCGGCACTTCGGGTCTCTACGGCCTCGCTAGAACAGGCCAGTTCAAACAACCTCAGCCGGGCGTCACGCCGAGGTAAGAAGCAATGCAGTGCTGCGGAGTACGCTCCAAAATCTTGGTTTTATGACTGCTTAGCAAAGCCTGGTAGCGTTGTTCGGGGCTTAGCAGCAGCAACTCGGCCAGCTGGGCGTCGGTGCCGAGCAGGTGGTATTCGGCCAGCAGGCGCCCAAATCGCTCGTACACCGGCCAGTCCTCGTAAAGCGCCGAAAGCAGCGCGTACGGGAACACCAGCAACTCGGTGGGGCCAGTGCCTCGATGCTAAAAGCGCTGGGTTGGCCCGTCAGGTAGCTCTGATAAGAAGCCATCAAATGGTTCCCGAAAAAGAAGTGCGTGATTTTCTCTTCCCCGTCGGGGCGGGTGTAGAACAGCCGGCAAGCTCCGGATACCAGTAAACTAATGTCGCTACTGGGCTTCTGCTGCGTTACGAATAGCTCCCGCCGGGCCAGCTGGCGCACTTGCAGGCTGGCGGCCAAAGGGGGCCACTCGGCGTCGGTGAGATTTACAAAACGATGAATATAGGCCCGCAAAGAATGCATAGCGCAAGATACAAGCCTGCTTATATGGCCGCCGAAACCAAACAAAAACCCGCTCATCAAGTTGATAAGCGGGTTTTAAAAGAAAGCCTAAACGCGAGGCTAGTAGTCCGTAGGGGAATCGAACCCCTGTTGGTAGAATGAAAATCTACTGTCCTAACCCCTAGACGAACGGACCGTTTTTCGTTTTGGTGGTGCAAAGATAGCGCTTACCATCTTCCAAACAACTACCGATTCCTAAAAAGATGGTTCTGGAAACTAAACCAGTTGATATTCAGAAGAAAAAACTTCCATTTGAATTGAATCTATCGTAGAAAGCGTAGTGATTTGGCGAAGTACCCCGAGCCCTGTACCTTCGCTCCGCGTTTTTCACCCGGCCTTTGCAGGCCGTTCAACACCATTCCCCTAACAACATGGCTAAAATTAAAGTCGCCATTAACGGTTTCGGCCGGATTGGCCGTCTGACGTTTAGGTCGCTGCTCGAGCGCGACAACGTAGAAGTCGTAGCTATCAACGACCTCACAGACAACAAAACGCTGGCTCACTTGCTGAAGTACGACTCCGTGCACGGCCGCTTCAACGGCACCGTAGCGTACGACGAGGAAAGCCTGACCATAAATGGCCAGCGCATTCAGGCCCTGGCCGAGCGCGACCCCAAGCTGTTGCCTTGGAGCGCGATGGGTATTGACGTCGTACTCGAGTCGACGGGCCGCTTCGTAGACGAGGCCGGCGCCGGCCAGCACCTCACCGCAGGTGCCAAGAAAGTGGTGATTTCGGCGCCTGCTACCGGCAACATCCCCACGGTAGTACTCGGTGTAAACGAAGACATCCTGACTGGCAACGAAACCATTCTCAGCAACGCCTCTTGCACCACCAACTGCTTGGCCCCCATGGCCAAGGTGTTGGACGATGCTTTCGGTATTGAGAAAGGGTATATCACCACGGTGCACGCCTACACTTCCGACCAGAACCTGCAGGACGCGCCGCACAAAGACCTGCGCCGCGCCCGGGCCGCTGCTTACAGCATTATCCCCACCAGCACGGGTGCCGCCAAAGCCGTTGGCTTGGTACTGCCGCAGCTGAAAGGTAAGCTTGATGGTATTGCCATGCGCGTTCCTATTCCGGATGGTTCGACTACCGACCTAACGGTAATTCTGAAGCAGGAAGCAACGAAAGACCAAATCAACGAGGCCATGAAAGCCGCCGCCGAAGGTCCGCTCAAAGGCATTCTGGAGTACAGCACCGACCCGCTGGTGAGCATCGACATCGTGGGCAACTCCCACTCGTGCGTATTCGACTCGCAGCTGACCTCAACCAACGGCACGTTGGTGAAAGTGGTAGGCTGGTACGACAACGAGTTTGGCTACAGCACCCGCACCGCCGACCTCATCCAGAAACTAGGTGAGAAAATGAACGGCTAAGTTGTTGCCAGAACACATAAAAAAGGCTTCCCAATTATGGGAAGCCTTTTTTATGTGCCTTAGAAACGAGTAACTGAGTAGCAGTATAACGGAGTATTTGGCTTAGAGCACGAGCTCCTGTACAGGCGCGCCACAGGGTTTTCGAGGACTAAAGCACCGCTTCATGGTATAGCGCGCCGTACCTTTGCTCAGTTACTCCGCTACTCAGTCACTATCCCCAAGGTGCGCATCTGCTTTATTCTGAATCCGGCTTCTGGTACCAACCGCACCCAAGACGTGCCTGCCCTGCTAACGCGCTACGCTACGGAGGCCGGGGCAGACTTTGCTATCTGGCCAACCGAGTTTGCGGGGCATGCCGAGGAACTGGCGCAGCAGGCGGCAGCCGAGGGATTTCGGGTGGTGGTGGCCGTGGGCGGCGACGGTACGGTGAATGAAGTAGGGCGGGGCCTGTTGGGCACGCGGGCGGCTTTGGGCGTGGTGCCGCGCGGTTCCGGCAACGGTCTGGCCCGGCATCTGAAGATTCCGCTGGACATAGCTGGCGCCGTGCATCGGGCCTGTCAGCCTACTTTTCAGCGGATTGATGTGGGCTACCTCAACGGCCGGCCTTTTTTCTGCACGGCCGGGTTGGGCTTTGATGCGCACGTAAGCAAGATGTTTGCCCAAGCGGGTACCCGCGGCCTCAGCACGTATGTAAAAGTGGCTCTGCGCGAATACCGCCATTTCCAGCCAACGCCGGTGCAAGTAACGCTGCACGGCCAGAAGCTATTTGATACCAGTTGTTACGTCCTGGCTTTTGCCAACGCCGCCCAATACGGCAACAATGCCTACATCGCGCCCCGCGCCAATATCCAGGACGGCTTGCTGGACGTGTGCATCATTGATGGCCTTTCCCTAACCCGTGCCGTGCGGGTCGGCGTAGGGCTGGCCCTGGGCACGTTGGCTACCTCCGGTCAGGCCGTGTACCACACTTCTCGCCATATTCTGGTTCGTTCTGCCACGCCCATCGGCTACCACATCGACGGCGACTATATCGAAGACGCCACCGCCTTTGAGGCCAAGCTCACGCCGCTGGCCCTGGAAGTAGCGGTGTAGCGGTGATTTAGTGACGGAGTGAATTAGTGCGTTTGATGTTCTGTTAGCTTTGGCTGCTAGAACATCAAACGCACTAATTCACTCCGTCACTAAATCACTATATGAAAGCCGATAAAAACCGCCGGGAAGGAGTGGTATACTCCACCAACCCGGAGTTCGAATACCAGAACTCCGACGACCAGCAGGCCGCTACGCTGCCCCCGCAGCAGCAGAACCTACGCGTGCAGCTCGACAAAAAATCCAGGGGCGGTAAGCAGGTAACCCTTATTACCGGCTTTGTAGGGCAGGATGCCGACTTGCAAGCGCTGGGCAAGCTGCTCAAAACCAAATGCGGCGTAGGCGGCAATGCCAAGGATGGCGAAATCCTAATTCAAGGCGACTTCCGCGACAAAGTGCTGGCGGTGCTGCTCGAGCAGAAGTACAAAGCCAAGAAAGCGGGCGGGTAAGATATACTGAAGAACGAGCAAGTGAATAGCTAACAAAGCCATTCAGGAAGTTACTCGCCCATCCTGCTTGATCTGGCGTCCGCTTGTCGAAGCATCTCGCCCGCTTCGTTGAGTTTGCCACGCTAGCGAGATGCTTCGCCTCCGGCTGCGCAGACGCCAGATCAAGCATGACGTGCTGGAAGAGATTAGCGAACTACCTAAACAGCTTCAATCTCTTGTTCCCAAATGCCGCAAGGCTTTTTGCACGTCCTCAGGGGTATCGATGCCGATTGTTTCCAGCTCGGTTTCGGCGGTGAGGATGCGGTAGCCATTTTCCAGCCACCGAAGCTGCTCCAAGCTTTCGGCCAGCTCCAGCGGGGAAGGAGGAAGTTGGGTGATTTCGGTGAGAACGTCGGGGCGGTAGGCGTAGAGGCCGATGTGACGCAGGTAGCGGTGGTGGGTTAGCCACTGCTCTGAAGGCTGCTGGCGCTGGTAGGGCAGGGGGTGGCGGCTGAAGTACAGAGCATATCCGGCCGCATCCAGCACCACTTTGGGCAGGTGAGGACTAAACAACTCTTCGGCCGAAAGCACGGGCTTTACCAGTGTGGCTAGCTGCGGCGGGTCGGGGCGCTGGAAAAGCTGCACCAGAGCATCAATCTGGGCTGGATGAATAAAGGGCTCGTCGCCCTGAATATTGATTATACAGTCGGCACTGACCCCGAGCTGCTCATAGGCGTCGCGCACCCGGTCGGTGCCGCTGGGGTGGTTGGGGTCGGTGAGCAGGGCTTCGCCGCCAAACCCTTCCACATGGCGTCGGATTCGCTCGTCGTCGGTAGCCACTACCACGCGGCTCAGGCCGGAGCGGCGGGCTTGCTCCACCACGCGCTGAATCATCGACTTACCGCCGAGGTCGACCAGGGGTTTGCCGGGTAAGCGGGTGGAGGCGTAACGGGCGGGAATGATGCCAATGGCGTGCATAAGTAGGGGTAACGAAGGCGAGATGATCAGCAAAACAAACAATAAAAAATTTCCGTCGTCATATCCAGGCACAGGACTGCGCTTGAATTCCTAACTTTCGGCAGAGTTTCAACACAAAGGCCGCTCAGGCTTCAGGTTGTTGACACTCTCGTCGGGTTATTGCCGGCTTTACTTGGTTTTATTAGAGTTTTCTGCTTGCCACTGGTTTCGGTCGGTCTGTTTATGTTTCGATTTTCCTCGTTGTCTGTTGCGCTTATCTTTTCTAGTTTCTCGGCTCTGGCAGCTTCGGGTTTCATTGCTCCCCCTGATTCTATTGGGGTGGAGTACCGCAACAACAAGATGCTGATCAAGCACCGCGTGGCGCCCGGCGAAACCCTCTACGGACTTTCGCGCCGCTACAAAGTGCCCGTTGAGCAAATTGTGGAGGCCAATGCCGGCCTGCAAGGTGCCCTAAGCACGGGGCAAGTGGTGCTGGTGCCGCGGCAGCGGGCCGTAATGACCACTCCGGCGGCTCCTCAGCCAACTCCTTCGGCCAAAGCGCCCGCCGCAACGGCCGCCGTACGGACGCTGCCCCCTGCTGCCCGCGCCAACCGCGTACACAAGGTAGCTGCCGGCCAAACCCTGTTTTCCATTGCGCGGCTCTACAACACCACTCCGCAGGCGCTGGCGGAACTCAACGGCTTCGCCCCCACCTATAACGTGCGCCTGGGCCAAACCATTCTTATCTCGCGGGCTGCGCCGGCCCCGGCCCGGCCCGTAGTGCCGGCGCCGGTCCGGCCGGCTACTCCGGCCCCCGCCACCCAAGAGCCGGTAGTAACGGCGGCGCCCGCGCCGGTCCGGCCCGCCCCAACGTCGGCGCCTACTGCCGCGCCGGCTCCCGCTCGGCCCATGCCTATCCGTACCGAGCATCCCGCGCAAAATGAGCGACCCCGCGATACTGCCACCACTTCGGCCGTAGCTCCCAAAGAGGAAGAGCGGGCCCCGGAGCGGGCCAGCGAAATTGTGCGGCGGGTAACGGAAAGCGGCTTAGCCACCAGCATTGCCAACAGCAACACCGACAAGTACCTGGCGCTACACAAAACGGCGGCTGTGGGCACCATCATGCAAGTGCGCAACATCATGAACGGGCAATCGGTGTACGTGCGCGTGATTGGGGTGCTGCCCAATACCGGCGAAAACAACAACATCTTGGTGCGCCTCTCGCCCCGCGCCGTACAGCGCCTAGCTACTCCCGACGCCCGCTTCCGCGTCGAAACGAGCTACGTACCGTAGCGGAGGAGCTAGTAGCGAGCAGTTAGGAGTTAGAATAGCAGGAAGAAGGCCGGAGCAAGTTCACAGATGAACCTGTCTCCTGCTTTTTTGCTCTGGCGTGCTTCTCCTGACTAATCGCTCTTGGTTCCTAACTCCTAGCTTCCAGCTCCTTTACTATTGAATCACGCTCAAGTTCGAACCCTGCTGGAAGAGCAGTACGAACACTACAACCGCCCGGCCTTCATTCTCAACGACCCCATTCAAATCCCGCACCGCTTCACGCAGCGCCAGGATGTGGAAATCAGCGGGTTGTTTGCGGCGTTACTGGCCTGGGGGCGGCGGCCGACCATCATCAGCAAGTGCCATGAGCTGATGCGCCGCATGGACGACGCGCCCTACCAGTTCATTACGCAGCACTCCGACGAGGACCTCAAGCGCCTGCTTGGCTTCTGCCACCGCACCTTCTGCGACACCGATTTGCTGTACTTCGTGCACTGGCTGCGCTGGTTCTACTCCGGCCACGATACGCTGGAAGATGGCTTCCTTATCGGTGACACCCAAAAGGAGCGCCTGGAGAACTTCCACAATCTGTTCTTCAGCCTCGAGGACGCGCCACAACGCACCCGCAAGCACGTAGCCACGCCTGCCCGCGGTTCGGCCTGTAAGCGCGTGAACATGTACCTGCGCTGGATGGTGAGACAAGACGACCGGGGCGTAGACTTTGGCCTCTGGACCCGCTTGCCCATGAGCGAGCTGGTTTGCCCCTGCGACGTGCACGTAGAGCGCGTCGCCCGCCGCCTAGGCCTGCTAGAGCGCAAGCAGATGGACTGGTTAGCCGCCGAAGACCTCACGGCCCACCTCCGTACCCTCGACCCCACCGACCCCGTGAAATACGACTTCGCCTTGTTTGGGCTCGGCGTGGAAGGGGAGATGTAAGGCTGATTTTTCACTTCGCGACTCGCGCCAGGCTACGTGCCCGACACTCAAACCACAGTATTCTGACGCCTCGCGAAGCGAAACTTTGCGTTACAGTCTATGGCTGGTGCAACGAAGCACCAAGTGAAAGCATCACGTTACATTTCTATTAATGAATCTTTCCTGCCTTCCGAAGTGTTTATCTTCGGATTCCAATTCGATTACCGACTACCATTACCTAACTACCTGATTTGATTCTTCCTACTAACTTCGAGTTGAAAATAGGCTTCGCGCAGCTGCGCGAGATGCTGGATACTATGTGTCTGAGTGCGTTGGGCCGCCAGTTTGTGGCCAAGATGACCTTCCAGACCAAGCACGAGCAGCTGGAAAAGCTACTGCTGCAAACCGATGAATTTCGTGGCCTGCTGCACAGCGGCGCCGATTTTCCTAGTTCGCACTACCACGACGTGAATCCCCACCTGGTGCGGGCTAGCCTGCCTGGGGCTTACTTGGATGTAGCGGCTTTCTTCGCCGTGAAAATGAGCTTGCGTACCATTCGGCAGGCGCTGACCTTCTTCAGCCAGGCCGCTGAAGAGCTGTATCCCACCCTGCGTCTCCTTGGCATTGGCGTGCAAGTGGATCGTAACCTGCTGGCCGGCCTCGACAAAGTGGTGGACGACGAAGGCGCCGTGCGCGAGAATGCCTCGCCGCTGCTGAGCCAGATTCGGCAGGAACTGATTGCGCGCCAGGGGCAGCTGCGTAAGCAGATTGCCGGTATCCTGCGGCATGCTAAGTCGGAGGGGTGGGTGCCGGGCGATGCCGAGCCGACCATCCGGGGCGGCCGCTTGGTGCTGCCGGTCATTGCCGAGCACAAGCGCCGAATGAAGGGCCTGATTCACGATGAGTCGGCTTCGGGGCAGACGGTGTATATCGAGCCGGAAGCAGTGTTCGAGCTAAATAACGACATCAAGGACCTTGAAAACGCTTATCAGCGTGAGCTGATTCGGATTCTGACGGCCCTGACCGACCAGCTGCGGCCCCACATTCCGGACTTGCGCAAGGCCTACCAGTACCTTGGCCTGATTGATTTTATTCGGGCCAAGGCGCGGCTGGCGATACAGTTGGAAGCCACGTTGCCGACGCTGAGCGCCCGGCCCCTCGCGCGCTGGAAGCAGGTGCGGCACCCGCTGCTGTATCTCACTTTTTTGAAGCACGCCAAAGACGACCCGCGCGAAGTGGTGCCGCTGGATATCGAGCTGAATTACGAGCAGCGCATCCTGCTGATTTCGGGGCCGAACGCCGGGGGTAAGTCGGTAGCGATGAAAACGGTGGGCTTGGTGCAGTACATGCTGCAGTGCGGCCTGCTGATTCCGGCGGGCGAGAATTCTGAGGCCGGCATGTTCGACGACATCTTCCTGGATATTGGCGACGAGCAGAGCCTGGAAAACGACTTGAGTACGTATTCGTCGCACCTGCTTAGCATGAAGCAGTTTGTGACGCTGGCCGGCAAGCACAGCCTGATTTTGATTGACGAGTTCGGCACGGGTACCGAGCCTTCGCTCGGCGGCGCCATTGCCGAATCGATATTGGAGCAGCTGAACCGGGCGCGCAGCTTCGGGGTCATCACCACGCACTACACCAACCTCAAGAACTTTGCTGAGCGCACGCCGGGCATCGTGAACGGGGCCATGCGCTACGACCCCGAGCGGCTGCAGCCGCTTTACCGTCTGGAAATCGGCAAGCCGGGTTCGTCGTTTGCCATCGAAATTGCCCGCAAAATCGGTTTGCCCAAGCAGCTGGTGGAACGTGCTACGCAGCTCGTTGGCAAAGACAAAATTCGCTACGACCGGCTGCTGGAAGGCCTCGAAAAGGAAAAAACCGACCTCGAAGCCCGTACCGCCGAAGCTATCAAGCAGGAGCGTCGCCTCAAGAAAGCCGCGCAGGAATACCAGGACCTCAAGAAGTACCTCGACGACACCACGCTCGACGTGTTGCGTGATGCCAAGCAGAAGGCTAAGGCCTTACTCAAAGACACCAACCAGCAGATCGAGGCCACTATCCAGGAAATCCGATTGGGTCAGGCCGACAAGGAGCGCACCAAAGAAGCCCGCGGCAAGCTCGATACGTTTGTGCGCGAGAAGCTGCAAATCGAGCCGCCTAAGCCCAAAGGCACCCGCGAGTTGGCCGAAGCCGGTACCCTGAAACTAGGCGACAAGGTGGCCTTGATTGGGCAGGATGGCTACGGCGAGCTGATGAGCGTGAAAGGCAAGACGGCCGAAGTAAGCTTTGGCGGCATGAAAACCATCGTCAAGGTCAACCAGCTGGAAAAGCTGACGCGCACCGAAATTCGGGAGCGGGAGAAGGAAGCTGCCCGCAAGGCCCCGGCCCACTACGCTGGCTTCGACACGACGGGCAAGATGGCCAACTTCAACCCCACGCTGGATTTGCGCGGCGAGCGGGCCGAAGACGCCCTCAACAAAATCATGGCCTACGTGGATGACGCCGTGATGCTAGGCGTGCCGGAAATCAAGTTTCTGCACGGCCGCGGCAACGGCGTGCTCCGCCAGGTGGTGCGCGACTACCTGCACCGCACCCGTCAGGTGGCCAGCGTGGCCGACGAGCACGCCGACCGGGGCGGCGACGGCGCGACGGTGGCAGTACTGAAGTAACTGCTGAACGATAAATGATAGAGCCGTTGCAGAAACCCATCTTATGGATTTCTGGAACGGCTCTATTTTGTAGCCAGCTTTCCAATTGAGATCATGCTATGAAGTTGAAAAACACGCTTGGTATTGCTGTATTATGCTTTTTGATAGGTGTTGCATTTCTGCTTTTTACAGATGGAGTTATGCCATGGAATCGGCAGCCAGCTATAGAAACAGTGCTAGAATGGGGTGGTCTGGCGGCCTTGCCCGTCAGCAGTTCTGACGTTGTTATTCGCACGAAAGGCAGCATGTTTAGTCGACAGGTTATTCTGCGTTTCGAGTGTGACTCTATTGGCATAGAGCATTGGATAAGAAGTAGCAAGGGTCTGAAAGACAAGCAGTATGAAAAAGAAGGCAGTAAAAAAACGTATAGGCTGTACCCTGGTCAAGCAGGAGCTATGGGCGGAACTGTAATCATTCAAGAACGCCAAGTGGTGATAAACATGAGTTGGAGTTGACGCAATAGGTTATAGGTTTAGCTAATGTAGCTTTGGACTTCTTTTTACTATTTTCTTAGCTCTGTGCACCCTCGCAACCGCCACGCCGCCCGCTACGACTTCGCCCAACTCATAGCCGCCAACCCCGAGCTTACGTCATTTCTGACGCATACGCCTACCGGCGAAGAAACCGTGGATTTCACTGATCCGGCTGCCGTGAAGGCGCTCAACAAGGCCCTGCTCAAGCAGTTCTACGGGGTGCAGCATTGGGATATTCCGGCCGGCTACCTGTGCCCACCCATTCCCGGCCGCGCCGACTATATCCACTATGCTGCCGACCTGCTGGCGGCGAGCAATGGGGGAGAGGTGCCGCGCGGTAAATCAGTGCACGTACTCGACGTGGGCGTGGGCGCGAACTGCGTATACCCTATCATCGGGACGCGGGAGTACAACTGGCGTTTCGTGGGCGCCGACATTGATCCGGTGGCTATTCGGGCGGCTAAGCACATGGTGGCAGCCAACTCCGTGCTGGCTGGGCGCATCGATTTTCGGTTGCAGAATCACGCGGAAGATATCTTTGAAGGCATCGTGAAGCCGCGGGAGGAATTCGATTTAACAGTTTGCAACCCGCCGTTCCACGCCTCGGCCGAGGAGGCCTTGGCCAGCAACCAGCGCAAAACCCGCAACCTAGGCCAAGGCCAAATCCTGGAGCCAACTCCTAACTTCGGCGGCAAAAACACCGAGCTCTGGTACGAGGGCGGCGAGGAGCTGTTTGTGCGCCGGATGGTGGAGCAGAGCGTACCGTTAGCCACGCGGGTACTCTGGTTCAGCACGCTTATCTCGAAAAAGGAGACCCTGCCGAGCATCTATCATTTCCTCAAACAAGCCAACGCGCTAGACGTCAAAACCATCAACATGAGCCAGGGTCAGAAAGTTAGCCGCCTAGTCGCCTGGACGTTTCAGGATGAAGCGCAGCAGCAGGCGTGGCGCAAGCGGCGGTGGAAGTAACGCGAAGCTCCGGCTTCCGCGAACGAGCAAAGCGAGTAGCTGGTACTGCGCCGTATGGTCTGGTACCAGCTGCTCGCTTTGCTCGTTCGCGGAAGCCGGAGCTTCGCGTTACAAAACTCGCTTTACTCCACCACCACGCGGCTGACCTGCGTGGCTTCCGATGTCACCACCTGCACCATATACATTCCGGCACGCAGCGTGGAGGCATCTACTGTCACATCTTGGCCATTCAGTTGGCGGGTTTGCTCCAGCACCACGCGGCTGGTTACGTCGCGCAGCGTGACGGTGGCGGTGCGGGCCTTGCTGGCTGCGAGATGGACAGCGAAGGCGCCGTGGGTAGGGTTGGGATATACCTGCACGCTACTTTGCTGTACGGTAGCTTGCTTGTTGGCCAGAATTAGGTTGCAAGGATGTGTGGCGGCTACGTTTTGCTCGGCGATGCGCTGGTAGAATTCCTGATAGTACTGATTTACCACGCGCGGATCATGAATGATAAGCGTGTTTTCATCGTTCTCGGTGTTGGCGGCGGCGCTCCAGTTGTGCGAGCCCAGAAATACGGTTGGGTCCGACTGTGAGGCACCGGCGTCAACCAGCACGTACTTGTGGTGCATGGTGCCAGGTACTATGTCGAACATGACGCGGGCCCCGAGGGTGGAACGCAAGGTAGTTACCACACCAGCCTGCGAGTCGGCTTCGTCATCGAGCAGTGCTTCCGAGCAGGCCGCGATGTTAGCTGTCTGCACCTGGGTGCGGATGGCATCGGCAATTTCGGAGCGGGTGATAAGCATGGTGGCCACGTGCAAGTCGTTGTTGGCCGTTTGAATGGTTTGGATCAGGCGCTCCTGCACGTTGTCGGTGGGCGAAAACCACGATTCCACCTGCTTGCCGCCGATGTTTAGGTAGTGGGGCGTGTTGTCGGTTTTGGCGGAACCGAACCGGGCCGTAGCGTTGGTGCCGCCGCCCCACATCTCGTTGAACTCCAGCGTATATACTCGTGCCAGGCTTTGGTCTTGCACCGCAATGGCACTGTTGCGGTCGGAAATAAGCTGCGCCTGCGTCCAGTTAGTGGAGCCGGTCCACACCCACGGGCGGTTGGGTTCGGTGCTGTTCACGTCGATTACCACAAACTTGTTGTGCATAATGGCCGTCTGGGTGGCACGGGCCACGCGCGGAATGGCCGGGTCGAGCCCCATGATGCTCACGTTCGTGTTGTCGCCTTCGGATACTACCCGCACCGCAACGCCGCGCGCTTTCGCCGCGTTTACGGCCGTCAGAATAACGGGGCTGTTCCAGTTATAAATGGCAATATCGAGGGTTTGCTGGGCCCGGTTGATGTAGCGGGCCAGGGTATCGGCAATGGTGCCGTTGGGCAGATACACGGCGTTGTTGCCGGGCAGGGCCAAGGCGTTGTTCACTGGGTTGTTGAAGTAGGTGCGCATCCTGCCCGATGAGAGGGAAGCCGTAATCATGGGCACGGCGGCTAGCTCGGAACGGCCATTGGCGTTGCCGGAACTCACCTTCACGTAGTACACGGTGCCTGGCTGCAAGCCGGTCAGGGTTAGCGTGTGCTGCGTGCTCACCGTGGTGTTGTTCACCTGTTGCGTGAGGCTGGTCGGCGTTAGGCCGTACTCCACACGGGCGTCACCAGCGTTCTGCGTTGGGAAGCTCACCGTGAAGCCGGTGGTGCTGATGCTGCTGGCCGCGGGCGACCCAATCACATTGGGGGTACTGCCAAGCACAAAATCAGCGTAAAGCCGAGGCACCAGCTGGTAGCCCCCCGTGCCGCTCGAACTGAACTGGCTCATAATGCCAAACAGGTCGAAGTTGCCGTTAGGCGCAATTTTACCCACTACCCCCGCCGGGCCGGTAGACGAGACGCTCGGCCGCACTATAGCATTGGCCGCGCCGTTGAGCAGGTAGTTGATGTTGCCGGTAAAAGTGTAGAACGGGCTGCCGGTGGCCGTCGTCAGGTTGGTGTTGCCGGTGATGCGGACCAGCTGCCCCTCGTAGGCTTCGGCGAAAACCGTACCCGAGCTAGCCGCCGCTACCGTAGCGGCCGGCCGGATGGTGCGGTTGCGGGCCAGTACCGTTACCGACGCAACGGGGTCCATTTCCAACAAGCCACTGAAGTTTTTTAGCGTGCCACTGATTTGGATACTGTCGCCGGGCACCAGGGCGTCGAAGCCGGCCGCGGAGGTGGAGTAAGCCGCTAACCCGGCGGTGCCGTCCTGTAGGTAGCGAATTACGCCAAGCTCAGCACCGTTCGTAATTACGCCCCGCACCGAGACGGTGGCGCCGGCGCCGGCGGCGCGGGCCGCTGCAACGGTGGTAACCGTTTGGGCCAAAGCTGGTTGCAGTGATGCTGCGCCAAGAAGCAAAGCCGCAAGAGTAAATTTGTTCATATAGGCAAAAGAGTGAAAGTAGCAGCAGGAAAAGGAGCAGTGGAAAACCAAGCTTAAAGATCAGCTTTTTAGCTGGTACTAAGGCGGGTTCAGAGCTAATGAATCACTGAGAAGAGTCTATCTGAAAGAAGAAACGTCCTGTCGGGCCAGGCATCTGGCCGCGCCGACAGGACGTTTCTTTTGGGTGGTAGCAGAGCAACTGGCGAGCAGCGGGCTTCTGCTACATAATGTTCACTTCGGGGTGCAGCTCCACGCCGAACTTCTCGCGCACCGAGGCAATAATTTCGTAGGCCAGGTCGCGGATGTCCTGACCCTGGGCGCCACCGTGGTTGACGAGCACCAGCGCCTGCCGGTCGTGCACGCCGTGGGGGCCGCGGCGGTGGCCCTTCCAGCCGCTTTGCTCGATCAGCCAGGCGGCCGGCACTTTCACGCCGCCGGGCACGGGGTAGCCGGGCAGGTCGGGGTGGGTAGCTTTCAGCTCGTCGAACTTGTGCTGCGAGAGTTCCGGGTTTTTGAAAAACGAGCCGGCATTGCCAATTTCGGCAGGGTCGGGGAGCTTGCTGCGGCGGATGTGCACCACCGCCTCGCTGATGTGGCGGGGCGTCGGCTCGCCTTCGATGCCGAGGTCTTGCAGGGTGGTTTGGATGGCGCCGTAGCTTACGTTGAGTTGGGCCCGGCGGTGCAGGCGCAGCACCACGCTCGTGACGATGTACTGGTTTTTGAGCGGGCCTTTAAACACACTTTCGCGGTAGCCAAAGCCGCATTCTTCCACCGAAAACGTGCGCAGCTGGCTGGTGGCAGTTTCCAAGGCTTCCAAGGCCTCGAAGGTGTCGCGTAGCTCCGCCCCGTAGGCCCCAATGTTCTGCAACGGCGCCGCGCCCACCGTCCCCGGAATCAACGACAGGTTTTCGATGCCGCTCAGGTTCTGGCTGAGCGCGTATTCCACCAGCCCGTGCCAGCTCTCGCCCGCGCCGGCCCGCACCAGCGCCGTGTCCTCGTCCTGGCTGATGATTTCCAGGCCGCGGATTTCGTTTTTCAGCACCACGCCCTCGAAATCCTTGGTGAACAGCAGATTGGAGCCGCCGCCTAGTATCAGCTGCTCGGCTTGCTGCACTTCGGGCAGCGCCAGCAAAGCCCGCAGCTCGGCCACGGACGAGAAACGGGCAAACAGCCGGGCCTTTACGTCGAGGTTGAACGTATTGTAAGGGCGAAGTGAAATGTCGTGTTCGAGGGTAGGAGTCATGCGGAAAAGAAAAAGCCGAGGCCGCAAAGATAGGCGACCAGTACCACGAAGCGGCGCTTCGTTCGTGGCCCGACTACCGGCACCAGCACTATAGTCGTACCACCGAGCGCCGGCTTGGTAAGTCGTTGAACAACCCGAGCCGCACCATAATAACAATGTCGTTCAACAAACGAAGCGCTGCTTCGTGGTACTGGTCGGCACGACTTTCCAAAGTGCTTGCTTTACTTGGGCAGAACTATTTTCCGGCAAGTGCTGGAAACCGGATAGCTTGGGCACGGGAAAACGCAACGTGCCAACCAACACAAGCTAAAGCTACTGCTACACTTCATGAAGAAACTAGTCACCAACCTTACCTTTTGGGTGCTGACGGCCATAGTGGCGGGCGCGCTGCTGGGGCACTTTGCGCCGGCCACGGCCGTCAAGATGGATGCGCTTGGCAAAGCGTTTATTGATGTCGTCAAGCTGTTCATCAACCCCATTATTTTCCTCACCATCACGCTCGGCATCAGCAGCATGGGCGACCTAAAGAAGGTAGGGCGCGTGGGCGGTAAGGCGCTGCTCTACTTCGAAGTCGTCACGACGCTGGCCTTGCTTATTGGGGTTGGGGTGGCCCACATCATTCAGCCGGGCGCCGGCGTGACGACCGGCAACCTCAACGGGCAGGCCGTGGGTCAGTATACCAAACAGGCCGGCAGCTTCTCGTGGCTGCACTTCCTGGCCGACAACCTGACCTTGCAGGTGCTGCTGGTATCTATTGTGCTCGGCATGGTTCTGAGCCGCTACAGTGGCCGGCAAGCCATCATCGATAAGCTGAATCTGGCTTCGAAGTACGTGTTCAAAGGTCTGCACTTCGTGATGCTATTCGCGCCCATCGGAGCCTTTGGCGGCATGGCTTTCACCATCGGCAAATACGGCGTGGCCACTCTCATTCCACTAGCCAAGCTGATGGCCACGGTGTACATCACCATGGCCTTATTTGTGTTTATTGTGTTGGGGTCGATTTTGCGCTACTGCGGCATCCGGATGCTCGCTTTCCTGAACTACATCAAGGCCGAGCTGCTGATCGTGTTAGGCACGTCGTCGTCGGAGGCGGGGCTGCCAGGGCTGATGGAAAAGCTGGAGCGCATGGGCTGCGCCAAGCCCGTGGTGGGGCTAGTGGTGCCGGCCGGCTACTCGTTTAACCTCGATGGTACTACCATTTACCTTTCCCTGGCCACCATCTTTCTGGCGCAAGTGTTTGGCGTCGAGCTGACTATAGGCCAGATGCTGACGGTAGTAGGCATTCTGATGGTGACCAGCAAGGGCGCGGCTGGCGTCACCGGTTCGGGCTTCGTGGTGCTGGCCAGTACGCTTACGGCCGTAAAAGTAATTCCCGTAGAGGGCCTGGCCTTGCTGCTCGGCGTCGACCGGTTTATGTCGGAAGCCCGGTCCATTACTAACTTCATCGGCAACGGCGTAGCCACCATCTTCCTCTCCCACAACGAAGGCGCCCTCGACCACGCACAAGCTGCGCGGGTGTTGAATGGGGCGAATGAAGAATGAGGAAAGAGAAAGGAGGAACGGTCATGCTGAGCGCAGGCGCAGTCGAAGCATCTCGCGAGGGTGGTAAACTCAATTACTACTGCAACGATTCGAGCGAGATGCTTCGACTCCGGCTGCGCTCAGCATGACCGTTCTTCATCACTCATTTCTCGTTCCCTTCACCGCACCCGATACCCACTGAGCGAATAGAACAGCAGGTAGGCATAGCATAGCAGCGGCACGGTCATGGTCACCCGCAAGCCGCCGCCGTGCGTCGCCAGCCAGCCCATGAGGGGCGGGATGATGGCGCCGCCCACAATGGCCATCACCAGGTACGACGAGCCTTGCTTGGTGAAGCGCCCGAGCCCAGTAATAGCCAACGGGAAAATAACCGGCCACATAATCGAGTTCATCAGTCCGCATAGCACAATCAGCCATAGTGCCGTTTCGCCGGTGCTTAAAATAGAGGCGCCCACCAGCGCTACGCCGGCCGCGCACACCGCCACCAGCAAGGCCCGGTTATGGAACTTAAGCAGCAGCGGAATCCCGAGCACCCGCCCCACCAACGAGCCAAACCAGTACGACGACACCAGCACCGCGCCCACCGCCTTCGTGAAGCCCGCCGACGTATCGATGGGCGCCGGGCTTTGCCCGAACAGCGCTACGGCATAGTTGGTGGCCACGTTCAGGCCGCGCACCAAACTTTGGGTGAAGGCGGAAAGCTGCTGAATCCCCTGCGCCTCGCCGTAGCGAATCAGAAACGAGCCCAACCCGACTTCCACGCCCACATACACGAAAATAGCCCCGATGCCGAGCAGTAAATGCGGAAACTCCAGGGCGCTTTGGCGGCGCGTGATGCGCAAATGGCCTTCCGCGTCCCATTCGGCGCCGCGGGTTTCTTCTTCCACGGGCAGGCTCTCAATCTCCGGCAGCTTCACCACGAAAAAGAATACGCCCGCCAGCACCACCAGAAACGTCGCCAACCCGATATAAGGCCCTTTCACCAACTGCGACTCTTCGCCTAGCCGCTTGGCCAGCGGCAGCGCCGCCAGCCGGGCCTTCAGCGCCACCGAGCCCCCAAACAGCACCAGCGCCCCCACCAGCGGCGACAACGCGCCCCCGAAGTTGTTGGCTACCCCCACAATGCTGACCCGCGCCGCCGCCGACCGGGCCGGCCCTAGCACGCTCACGTAGGGGTTGGCCGCCACTTGCAGCAGCGTGATACCCCCCCCCAGCACTGCCAGCGCCGTCAGGAACAACCCAAACTCACGGGTATTGGCTGCCGGCACGAACAGCAGCGCCCCCACGGCCATCACCAGCAAACCCACCACAATGCCGCGCTGATATCCCAGCCGCTTCAGCACCCAGCCCGCCGGCAGCGACATCAAGAAATACGCCCCAAAAAACGCCGATTGCACCGCCGACGACTGCAAATCGGTGAGCTGGCATACGTCCTTGAGGTAGGGAATGAGCACGTCGTTGAAGTTGGTAACGGCCCCAAACAGGAAGAACAGCGCCGTCATGGCCACCATGGGCAGCGCGTAGCTGCGGGCCGGCGCGGCGGTACTGGGAGGAGGAGAGGAGGTGAGAGGAGTAGCCATACCGGCAAAATAGGCAGGAAAAATAAAAAGCTGGTCTTTCGACCAGCAGTGAGGAAGGAATAAAGCTCGAATTGTCTGCGGAAGCTGCGCGTGGTTACTATAAACCAGGTTCGTACTTCACACAGTAGGTTTGAATACTTTGTGAAGTATATGCTTTGCGAAATTTAGTTATGTATTTTATGTCAGCACTATGATCTTAATTCCAAGCTAATTGAATTAAGCTGTCAAGCTTAAAAAGAGGCCTTGGGTGATTTGCTTTACTTCTGTAGCTAATAGATGGTTCGTTGAACTCACAATAATTTATTTTTCCTGTGAATATGTTAGAGTAGTAAAATTTACCTTTGCCTAGTACTTTATATCGTAATCTTGTTGTGTAATTTCCTTTGTTTGGAATTCTAGCTATGAACGAACTGGTTGAGCCTGGTTCAATATTCTTATGGTAGTAGCTATTTCCACATCCACTAAGCTGCCAATACTGTATGGGTTGCCACTGATCATTCTTGTTCACTGCTTGCAAAACACAAATATAGCTCCCGTCTTGTATCTGAAGGGTTACAATGTTTTTTGAATTATTAATTATACAGACTTCGTATTTTCCTTTCTTATCTAAAATGCCAGTATAATATGCTCGTTCAGAAGTGCTTAAGTAGTTTAGATTTTTGATCTTTTGATCAGTAGTTAACTTTGTCCAATTGTTCAACGATGTTGCGTCTGTTTTGCCCGCTACTAATGATAGCCGTTTGAGCAAATACTCTTCTCCATTAGAAATAAAATTATCTGCTTTTGAATTTGTATCCGCGACTATAGAGAAGTCATTTGTTGATTTATATTTACTTGCTATTCGACTATTTATTCCATATTGATAATTCGCAGATGTCATCTGTCCGTTTGAGCAGTCATCATTGTGCCTAACATGTTTATTAGTATCAGATTTACGCGTATTAGATCCTGTAAGTAGAATTTCAAGGATAATTAGGATTAATAAGTATTTCATAATAAGTGGAATGTACTCTTGCGTTTTCGTTATGGACTATGTATGTAAGATACAGATTTAGGCATAATATATAATGCATCAAGTAGTGATTATAGCGGTTTCGTAAACGGTGTATCTGTTGCGGTAGAGACGCATCGTTCGTTGCGTCTCTACAGGCGGGACACCGTGCACGAAACGGCTACAATACGACTATTAGCCACAGTAAGATATACGTTTACCGTCACAGGTGGAAAACGAGGTCCTTGATCAGCGCGACTGTTGAGGTTGGAAGCTGCTTGTGCATAGCCCGCCAACATTTCCGACCTTTGCGGCTTCACTTCACTACTGCACCGCATGGCTTCATCTCGCCGCTCCGCCCCGTTTTATATGACGGCCACCACCCAATTTGGCCTCGAAGAAGTGCTGGCCGAAGAGTTGCATCAGCTCGGGGCCACCATCGACAAGGTGGGGCAGCGGGCCGTGGAATTCAGCGGCGACCTGCAGCTCTGCTACGAAGCCAACCTCTGGTGCCGCACTGCCATCCGCATCCTGCGGCCCTTCGCCGGCTTCTACGCCCCCGACGAGAAAACGCTCTACCGCGAAACCGGCCGCATTAATTGGGCGGACTACATCCGGCCCGACCAGACGTTTGCCATTACGGCCGTTGTGAACCGTTCCAACCTGGAGCATTCGCTTTTCGTGGCCCAGCTCACCAAGGATGCCATTGTCGACCAGTTCCGGAACCGCACCGGCGAGCGGCCCAGCGTGGACGTGAAGAACCCCGATATCCGGCTGCACCTGCACATGATCGAGAACGAGGTGGTGCTGAGCCTCGATTCCAGTGGTGACTCGTTGCACCGGCGCGGCTACCGTCAGCAAACCAACGTGGCCCCGCTCAACGAAATCCTGGCCGCCGGCATCCTGCTGCTCGCCGATTGGGACGGCCGCAAAACCCTTGTTGACCCCATGTGCGGGTCGGGCACCATTCTTACCGAAGCGGCCCTTATTGCCCAGCGCATCGCGCCCGGCCTCTACCACCAAGGCAAATTCAGCTTTGAAAACTGGCCGGATTTCGACCAGGCCCTGTGGGACTCCGTGCGCCTCGACGCCGAGCAGGCCCGCCTCGACGAGCCCCAGGCCCTTATCGTCGGCTCCGATATTTCCGCCGAGTACATTGACCTGGCCCGCGAAAACGTGTCGGCGGCCGGCTTGGAAGATTTTGTGCGCCTCGCGGTGCGCGACGTGAAAGATGCTACCGCCCCGAAAGGCGAACCCGGCCTGGTCATGATGAACCCGCCCTACGGTGAGCGGATTGGGGAAGAAACGGAGATGGACGCGCTCTACAAAACCATCGGCGACACGCTCAAATCCGGCTTTCCGGGCTACGACGCCTACATCTTCACTGGCAACCTGGAAGCCGCCAAGCGCGTGGGCCTGAAAGCTTCGCGCCGGATTCCGCTGTTCAACGGGCCTATCGATTGCCGCTTGCTGAAGTATGAGTTGTACCAGGGCAGCCGGCGACCTAAGTCGGCGTAGCTAGTAAAGCGTGCCTTCGCAATTGTCCGGGCATTTGTCATCAGTTTCGCCGACAGTACATTCCTGGCGAATCAATGAGTTTGTGCCATGCTTGGTCTTTTGATCTAATAATTTTCCATTAGGTTTTCTTTTAACACCTATCACAATAAGACGTGGCTTATAGGGAGAGCTTTTGTTAACATAGCCGGGGTAAATACGAAGGCCAATACAACTATCTTGGCTTAAGATATCAGAAATGATTTTTCTATCAATGAAGTAAACTTTGGGATAGTCTTCGGTCCCTTTTGGTGAATTGGGAAAATGAACACGGGCATAGTTGTCGGTAAGCCCCTTTATACTATCCTTGGTGTTGGAATTTGTGTGGCCCGTGCCGCCGGGGTAGTCGGGTCCGGTGCTAGCATTACTAGCTCCCTGTGCCACCGCGGTCGTTGTGGTAGTTGGGCTGGAACTGCAATACATCAGCAGCAGATTTAGGGTAAGCAGTACCAGAACACTTAGTTTGAAGGGAGGTGTTTTCATGTTGTTGAGGTGATAAAAGAAGATACAGGCATCGTTGCTACAAGCTCAATGGTAGAGGAGCAGGGGTGAATATAAATAAATATATATTTATTATCAATTATAGCGGTTTCGTGAACGGTTCATCTGTTGCTATAGAGCGTCTCGTTGTTGAACAAGCTTTGGGTAGCCGCTTGTAGAGACGCAACGATGCGTCTCTACAAGCGGCTACCCTGTTCACGAAACTGCTGTAATATTGATTGTGCACAAGTCTGCACTTGACGATGGACCGGGGCTTGCTTTCCGATTCTGCTAAGCGACGGGCACGGTGCCCAACAACTCATCGGACTTTTGCACGCCAGGCTAGTCACTAAGGCGGTTCGGCGTACCTTTGCAGGCTAATCCCTTTGCCTCATGCCGTCTTTCGCTGACCTTGGCCTTGCGCCCGCCCTTCTACAAGCTCTGGAGGAACTCCAGTTTACTACGCCCACGCCCGTGCAGGAGCAAGTGTTGCCCCTCACGCTCGATGGGCAGGACGTGGCCGGCCAAGCACCTACTGGTTCCGGTAAAACCGCCGCCTATGGTCTTGCCCTGCTGCAACAAGTGGACGTGAAGAACGACGCCGTGCAGATGATTGTGCTGGTACCCGCTCGCGAGCTAGCCCTGCAAGTGCGCGACGCCCTCAAGAAAATGGGCAAATACCTGCCCAACCTGCGGGTGGCGGCCTTCTATGGCGGCCACGCCTTCCGCGAAGAAACCGCCTCGCTCAAACAAGCTCCGCACGTGGTGGTAGCCACGCCCGGCCGTCTGCTCGACCACTTCGAGCGGCGCACCATCATCCCGAACCAACTGAAAACCCTGGTGCTCGATGAGGCCGATAAGCTGTTGGAACTAGGCTTTCAGGACGAGCTGGTGGAGATAGTGAAGCGCCTGCCGCGCCGCCGCCAAACCTTGCTGTTCTCGGCCACCATGTCGGATAAGGTACTGGAGCTGATTCGGAAGAACCTGACCCGCCCGCGCGTTATCAACCTTGGGCAGGACGAAGACCGGCTGCCTGAAAACCTGAAGCTGATCGGCCACGTCGGTCCGGTTGAGCTGAAGCCGGCGGCGCTGCTGCACCTGCTGCGCCAGCCCGAAACCGGCCGCGCCCTGATCTTCTGCAACACCCGCGAAAAGTGCGTCGAGCTGGCCCGTTTCCTGCAGGGCCGCGAAGTAGCGGCCGAGGTGCTGCACGGCAAAATGCCCCAACCCGAGCGCGACAAAGCCCTGCTCAAGCTCCGCAACGGTTCCAGCCAAGTGCTGGTTGCTACCGACGTAGCCGCCCGCGGCCTCGACGTAACCCTGCTCGACACCGTGGTGCAGTACGACGCCCCCGACAAAGCCGACAGCTTCCAGCACCGGGCCGGCCGCACCGCCCGCGCCGGCGCCGAGGGTACCGCGCATCTGTTGGCCACGCCCAAAGAGCAAGACCACGTGCAGAAGTGGCCCGTAGCCGCCGGCATCCAGTGGCGCGACATGAAAGCGCCCAAGCTGCCGCCCGCCGCCCCCAAAGCCCCCAAGCCCGAGAACGTAACGCTGCACGTAACCGCCGGCAAGAAAGACAAAGTCAGTGCCCACGACCTGGTCGGGGCCTTCGTTAACGTGGGCGGCGTCACGCGCGAGCAGGTCGGCCACATCGAGGTGTTCGACTACTACAGCTACGTGGCCGTGCCGCGCCAAATGGCGCCCGAGGTGGTGCAACGACTGCTCGGGGCCAAGGTGAAAGGCAAGAAAGTGCGCGTGTCGTTGGTGGAGTAGAAGCAAGCCGCTAGGCCTCTTATTATACATAATCAGCCTTAATTCAAGCTTCGTCCTGCGCTTGAGTTAAGGCTGATTCTATTCTGGCCTGGTCTATTCCATTGGTCATGTCCAGCACAACAACATTCTTTATGTCAACAGCGTCGTGGCGCGCTGCATAAATGGCAAAAGAGAAGCCCTCGTTGAAGTCTTCGTGCCAGCTGGTAAAAACGAAGTGCTTAGGTAGATGGGGTTGAGTCTCTTCTACTTGTCGGTAAATGATTTCCTCATCCATTAAATCATGAACAAATTCACACTGGCTTCCCACGGTGCAAAGCCAACAAATATTTTTAAGCAAAAGCTTAGGCAGTACTTCGTCTAAATACCTTCTTGGAATATTATCGACAACCAAAATGCATAACCAGTCTTGATCAGGTATCTCCTTAAGCCAAGGCTTTTCAGTTGAGTACTTTGTAATAGTGATTTTTCGATTGTTGAGGAGCATCTGTATCCAAAGGTAGTAGCCCCTAATTTATCTTGTTCAAGTTAGGGTGTAGCCGCATAGTGACAGAAGGTTTGTAGAAGTAAGGGATAGTTATGAGTGCGCGCCGCGTAGCAGTGCAAGGATGGTAAGCGTCTCTTGCACTGTTACGCGGCGCGCTGTTAAGCTTAAAGTCGATTTCTATAACCTTTCAGCTACGCCTCGATTTGAGTCAGTTAACTCTCTTTCATGAGACAACACCATCGACTTTGCTACTGTATGATCCTAATCAGCTTGGTTGGGAGGTTATTTCGGCTTAGGCGCCGGCTTATCACTGCGCAAACGGGCCAGCACGGTTTGGGGGCGGTGAAAGTCTCCGCTTTTCAAGTTGGTTTCGGCAATGATGCCGTCGGTGGGAGCTACCACGAAGGCAACGGTATATTGAGAGGAACCCGCAACTTCCTCGCTCACTTTGGCAACCAGCTGGCCGGCCTGCACGCGCTGCCCCGGTACCACAAATAGCTGAATGAGGTGCCCCTTAACCCCCACCAAAATAGGGCGCAGCGAATCCGTTAACGCCGCTGATACTGGTGGAAGTAGAGGTTGTGAAATAGTGGATGACGTTGAAGAAATGGGGGAGGGACTATCCTCGGAAGTTGACCGGGTGTCGGTCAACGAAAGCATGGCAATACCAATTGTCAGGGAGTTGAGTACTCCGCTCTTGAAAGTCATGAGGCAAGTGAAAAATCAAAAAGAGGGTGCGCTTGTTTAAGCGGCTTTGTGGTGGCTCCTCCCAGACTGCCGGGCGGCCACGCAGTACACGAAGTCACCGATGGTGTGCAGGGGAACTTCGTCGGGAATGATGAGGTGGAAGCGGCGCTCCAGCTCCAGAATCCAGAATAATGTCGACCACGTCGACAAGGTCAAAATCTAACTCGCGTAGAGTAGCCGTGAAATGCAGGCGCTGGAGCTTGACGTGCTTGCGCTTGCTGATGATGCGCCGCACTTTTTGGGTTATGCCAACGGGTGCGTTAAGGAGGTAAGGTTGGGAGAGCATAGCAAAAATAGAAGATGGGAAAGCTGGCGTAACCCCTCCTGCAGGGGTAGACGCGGTAGCTCGTGGTTTGCTTTAAAAGCGACAAACAAATAGCCTGCTTCGGCAGGATAAGCAGCAGATTGAGGCGGCTTGCTAATAGAGCGCTGAAGTGGGTTCAGAAGGTATTTCTTGCAGCCGGCGTACAAGCGAGGCGCCGGCGGGCGTCATGATACCTATCATAAAGTGCGTTAGCAGGGTTTGCTGCACTTCCAGGGGCTCCAGTTCCCAAGTAGATTGCGGCGGGTAAGCCCCTTGACCGATGCTCATTTCCAGCAGCCACAGCCGGCTCAGCAGCTCCACATTCAAATTGGGGTGGTAAAGCCCCTGCAGTATGCCCCACCGCAGGTTGTTGCGGATGTGGTTGCACAAGAACGTGCTGCAGTGATCTTGCCACAGCTCCCAACCCTCCGGAAAATACAGCTTCAACTCCTGGAAAACCTGCTGGTGCATATGCCCTTGCTCTTCCTGCAGCCAGGCGTAGAGCGTGAGCAACTCTTCCACGGCCGTATGGCTGTAGGTACTTTGCTTGTTAAGCTCCTCCCGGAAATAGTCGGTGTAGGCGTTCATCATGGCGCATACCAGCGCGGTTTTGCTGGCAAACCATTTGTACAGGGTCTTCTTCGACATGCCCAAGTAAGTGGCCAGATCGGCCATAGTTACCGCTAGCAGGCCGCGGTGCATAAACAAGGCCAGTGCTGCCGCCAGAATGCGCTGACGCGGGTGGAGTGGTGACGGAAGAGCTACGGAGGAAGTTTCCGGAACGGACAGGAGCTGATTCATGAGACTCTGATTTACAAGTGAATCGTAGAGCAAGTGGAGGTATGAGTAAGCTTTCCAAAAACGTCGGGTTTGACGGGGCAGCCGCAAAAGCGAGTTCTACATGGGCAATGTGTCCTAATTATATTATCAGTATATAAATGTACGTACAATTAATGTATACACATTGTATGGCATACGGGCCTTTTGAATACCTAGTCGCGCTGGCCGGTGGCGAGCTTGTAGGCGGTCTGGCTGACCTGGAAAGCGGTGTAGGCTTCGGCGCGCTCGTCGGCAGCTTCTTGGCGTTGGGCTTGAGCTTCGAGCAGGTCGTTGAGGGTGGAGAGGCCGTTTTTGTAGGTGTCTTGATTGACGATCAGGTTCTCGTTGGTTTGGGCCACGGCCTCGTCGGTTACCTGCACGCGCTTGTAGGCGGCTTGCAGGTTGAGCCAGCGCTGCTGAATCTGGAGCTCCAGCAGCTCGGTGCTGTTGCGCGCGTTGCTTTGCGTGATTTTTTCGCGTACCTGCCGTTGGGCCGCGCTGTGTTTGGCCTCGAAGCGGCCGGAAATCGGAATCGAGACGGTGCCGAAAAACAGGCCGTTGCCGCTGGCATCGGTGTCGCCGACCTTGCTGCTGTAGGCGCTGGCGCCCACGGCCACTTGGGGCAGGTACTGGCCCTGTGCCCGGCGCGTTTGCAGCTTCTCGGCTTCGGTGTTGCGCTGGAGCAGCTGGTACTCGGGGCGGGTTTTTACGGCTTCGGTGGGCTCTTTGTACAGGCTTTGGGGGCTTTGCGCGGTCAGGTTGGTGTCGGTAACCGTGAAGTTGGCGTCGTAGGGCACGCCCATGTACTGGCACAAGTCGCGGACGGCCAGCTGCCGGGCGTTGTTTAGCTCCACCTCACTTAAGGCGAGCTGGTTGAGCTGGCGCTGCACTTTGGTTACGTCGTTGTGCACCACCAAGCCCGATTTGTAGTTGTCGTTTACTTGCTTGAAAATGCCTTTGAGCAGCTTCTCATTGGCGGCCAGGGTGCGCAGCTTCTCGTTGAGGGCCACAATCTGGTAGTACTTCTGCTCGGTAGTCAGCGTTACCTCGTCCTGCGCCTGCGTGAGCTGGTCTTTGGTAACTTCCACTTGCAAGGCCGCCAGCTTGTTGCCGGTCCGGATCTGGCCGCCAGCGTACAGGGGCTGCGTGGCCGTCACGGCGGCCGTGGCGAAGGTGTTGATGCCCGAGTAGGTGAAGCTCGGTACCACGGCCTCGCCGCCGGCCCCGCCTTCCACCGCCAGGTTCATGGGTGGTGTGGTGATGGAAACCAAGTCGTTGGGCGAATACACGCCGGCGGCTATGGCACTCACGCTAGGGTAGTTGGCTACCCGAATTTTCTTCTGCTGCGCTTCGGCGCCCTGAATTTCCAGGGTGCTGGTGCGCACCTTCACGTTGTTCTGAAGCGCCAGCTGCTTGCTTTCTACCAGGGAGTAGGCCGTTGATTGGGCCAGGGTCGCGCCGCTCCAAAGCGGGAGCAGCGCCGCAAACACTACATACGATTTTTTCATAAGTAAAAACAGAGTGGGCCTTGGCCTGTCCAACTAGGTTGGTTATAAAACGGAACCTACCGAGGCAGTTGGCTCGAGTACTATTGTGCTTCAACTACTTATGAAGGATGCTTTGGCAAGCGGACGCCAAATGAAGCATAGCAGCCATTGGGTTCTAGAGCGGTTCTCCGGGTGGTGTCCGGGTGGTGGGATTGGGGTGGGGCGATGGTACACCACCCGGAGACTTGCTCCTGGCAGGCCTAGTGGCCGGCCGCTACTGGCGTGGCGTGGTGCGGGTGGTCGTGCTCTTCTTCTTCCTCGTATTCTTGCTCGGCTTTTACCTTAGGGTCGTCTTCGCCGCGGAAAAACAGCCAGTACAGCACCGGCAGCACGAACAGCGTGAGAATCATCGAGAAGATGAGGCCGAAACAAATCACCGTGCCGAGGGGGCCCCACAGCGGCGAGCGGCTGATAATCATGGGCACTACGCCAATGGCGGCCGCGGCTGAGGTGAGGAAGATGGGGCGCATCCGGCGCTTGCCCGCCGCTACGGCCGCTTCCCACACGTTCATGTCATGGTCGCGGCGCAGCTCCTGCGCGTAGTCAATCAGAATGATGCCGTTGCGAACTACGATGCCGCACAAGCTCAACAACCCCATAAAGGCGGTGAAGCCAAACGAGTAGTGCATCAATTTCAGCCCCATGGCTGCTCCAAACAAACTTAGCGGCATGGTCAGCATAATCAGGCCCGCCGTTTTGGCGCGGCGGAACTGGAGCAGCAGAATGAAGAAGATGCCGACTATGGATATCCCGAGCGAGGCAGCCATCGGAACCTGATTTTCCAGGCTGTTCTGGTGTTCCCCGCCGTAGTCGAGGCGCGTGACACCCTCGGGCAAAGCCAGCTTATCGAACTTCGGCATCAGGTCTTTAAGCAAGGCGCTCGGCACCAGGCCGCGCTCGATATCGACGCGCACGGTGAGCGTACGCTTGCCGTTGCGGCGCACAATCTGGTTTTCTTCCCAAGCGGGCAGCAAATCCGCCACCTGGCGCAGCGGCACCGTAGCCCGCGTTTGAGGGGAGGTGATGTAAGTGTTGGCCAAGTCGTCGTAGCTGTTGCGCTGGCTTTTCTCGCTTTGCAGCTTCACGGCCACCGGGTAGTCGCCCTCCCACACCGTAGTGGTGGGCACGCCGCTCGTTACGGCCATGGCCATGGCCTGCGACACGTCGCTTTGCGAGAAGCCTAAGCGGTTGGCCTCGTCTTGCTTGAGGCGCACGCGCACGCCCTGGCGGGGCTCCTCGTAATCAGTTCGCACCCAACTCACGCCTTTAGTTTGGTGCAGGATTTGGGCTATCTGGTCGGCCACGCGGTGCATGGCGGGGATGCTGTCACCAATAACGCGCACCTCAATCGGGGCCGAGGCGTCGAGCATGTCGAGTTGCTTGAAGCGCACGTAGGCATTGGGAAAATGGTTGCGGTACTTGAACTCGAACCTATCGAGCAACACCTCCGTGGCCTCGTTGGAGGCGGTGTTTACGATGAGCTGCGCGTAGTTTTTGGAAGGCGGCTTGGGGGCGTAGGTGGTGTGGAAGCGTGGCGAGCCAGCACCCGTAAATTCGGTGATGCCCTCCACGAGCTTGTCTTTCCGCAGCACGGCCGTCACTTGCCGCACCACGCTGTCGGTCTGGCTCAGGTTATTGCCGGCCGGCAAGTAAATTTCCACCGCGAACTGGTTGCGTTCCTGCTTGGAAAACAGCTCCTGCGGCAGCGCCCCGGCAAACAGCACCCCCGCCACAATGGCCGCCACCCCCGCCAGCACCGTCAGCACGGGCCGGCGGAAGGCGCCGTCCAGCACGTAGTCGTAGCCGGTTTGCACGTAGTCCAGCAACGATTTTTTCTGCTTGCCTTCACCCGCGGGCTGGTGCAGACCTTTCTTGATGAACACGAAGTTTAGGTAGGGCACCAGCAGCAAGGCCACGAACATCGACGCGCCAAGGGCAATGGCAATGGTAGTCGGGAAGTCGCCGAGGAAGTCTTTGGCCGTGCCCGTCAGGAAGTGCGGCAGCGGGTAGAAAGCCATCACAATGGCCAGCGTAGCCACAGCCACCGGCAACGACAATTCCGTGGCGCTTTTCCAGGCTGCGTGCCAGGGCGTGTCGCCGTGGTCGAGCTTTTCCACGTGGTTGTCAATCACCACAATGGCATTGTCGACCACCATGCCGAGCACGATAATCAGGGCCGCCAGCGTCACCGTATTCAGCTCGATGCCCACGAAGTACATGACAGCCAAGGTGATGAGCACCGTGACGGGAATAGTAAAGCCCGCCACGGCCGCCACCCGGAAGGGCAGCAGAATCATGGTCACCAGAATTACGGCCGCAATGGCCAGCCCAAATTCGTGCAGGAAGTTGACGATGGAGGCATTCACGACCTTGGGCTGATCCACGATTTTGCGGACGGTCACGTCGGCCGGAAACGTCTTGGTAACCTGCGCCAGCACCTCGTCCACTTGGTCGCCGAAAGCCACGATGTTGAAGCCGGGCGTCATTTCCAGCGTCACAATCAGGGCGCGGGTGCCGTTGTTGCGGATGTAAGAGGTCGGGTCGGCGTACTCGCGGCGCAGCGTGGCCACGTCCTGGAGGCGTGCCACGTTGTTTTGCTGGTCGTTGTACACGATTTGCTCGGCCAAATCATTCTCGGTGTGGTAGCGCGTGCCGAGGTGCACGGGCAGCAGAAAGTGGCTGTCTTCCAGCTCGCCGGCGTAGGTGGTGGCGCCTTCAGCCTGCAAGGCCTGCACGAGCAGGCCGGGCTTGATGCCGTAGGCGGCCAGCTTCTTGGCATCCACTTCCACCGAGATCTGCTCTTGCCGCAAGCCCGTGTGGCTGATTTTGGAAAGCCACGGCAACCGCCGCAACGACGATTCCAGCTGCTTGAGGTACACCGTTTCCAGCTCCTTGTAGGTTTTGTCCTTCGACTCGATGCTCAACAGCAAGGCGGCCGTCGACCCGAAATCAGTGTTGGTCAGCAGGGTGGTTTGCGTCGGCAGATTCAGCTTCTGCTCGGTCAGCCCAAGGCGCACCTTCGACCAGAACACGTCCGTGGCCGTCACGTTCTCGTTCAGCTCGACGTACACAATGGTCTGGCCTTCCTTGGACTGCGAGTAGGTCTTGGACTTGTTTACTTCCGCGAAGCTGAACAGGTAATCCTCGATCTTGGTGGCCAGCTGCTCTTCCACTTCCTCCGACGAGGCGCCGGGCAAAATGCCAATCACCAGGCCCTGCCGCACGGTGAATTCTGGGAACTCCTTGCGCGGCATGTTCATCAGGGCGTAGATGCCAAACACATTCAGCAGCACGACCAGAATAATTACAATCTGCCGATGCTTCATCGCCAGCTGGATAAAGTTCGTCTTCTTTTCTTTCTCTTTCATGGCGAGGAGTTTGTTGGCTGATGGTCGTTTGAATGTTTCAGCATGACGTGCTGAGGTATCTCTGACAGCTAACAGCCATCAGCTAACAACCAGGACATTAGCGTACCACCGTGATGGCCGCCCCGTCGGAGAGGCGTTGGTAACCGGAGACGATGAGCTGGTCTTGCGGCGTGAGGCCCGCCGTGATGGTGATGCCGTTGCGGTTGAGGGCGCCGGTGCTCACCTGCCGCCGCGCGGCCTTGTTGCCATCGGTGGTCACGTACACAAAGCTGCGGCCGCTCTCGTCCACGCGCAGCGCTTGGTTGGGCACTACTAGGCTGGCTTGACTGATGGTGCCAGCCGTGCGCAGGTTCACGGTGGTGACCATGCCCGGCAGCAGGCCGTGGCTGGTGCGGGGCAGGGCCACCTTCACGGTGTAGGTGCGCGCCATCGGGTCGGCTATCACCCCAATTTCATCGACTTTGCCCTTCAGGGCTTCCGCGTCGCGGGACCGTACGGTCACCTGTGCCGGCTGGCCGAGCTTCACCCCGCTGATTTCCCCCTCGGGTACGGCTACTTTCACGTACACTTCGCGCATATCCAGCAATTGCAGCACCGGCGAGCCTGGCGCGGCTACCTGGCCGGGCTCCACCATGCGCTGGCCTATTACGCCGTCGTGCGGGGCTACCAGCCGGGTGTCGTTCACCGAAACCCCGGCGGCGTGCACGGCCGAATTGGCTTGGGCCAGGTTCTCGCGGGCTTCCACCAGCCGCACTTCCGGCAAGCTGCCGTTTTCCACCACCGGCTTCAGGCGGTTGTACATGTCCTGCGCCTGCCGCTGCCGGGCCTTCGCCGACTGGTAGTTGTCGTCGATGGCATCGAGGTCGACGACGGCCAGCAGCTGGCCTTTGCGCACTCGTTGGCCCTGCTCCACCAGCACCCGTCGCACCGTGCCCGATACCGAGAAGCTAAGCATAGTCGAGGTTTTGGCTTCCACCGTGCCACTGTATTCAATCTGCTCGGCATTTGGCAAGCCGTTGATGGGCCGGACCTGCACGCGCACCGGCTCCACGGTTATTTTCTGCGCCGCCTCGTTTTGCTGGCAGCTGCTCAGGGTAGCGGCCGGCAGCGCCAGCACCAGACACAGGGAGAGGGAAAGGTGATTTTTCATGAGCAAGGTGTCGGTCCAGTAGACCATAATGGTTTTTCAGTCGAAAATCAGGCAACTGTGGTTGACTACAAACCTGAATTGATATTGTTTAAGACTAATAGACTAAAATTGTTTACTGGTCGAAAAAAGAGCAAAAAAATTAGTGCCTGAGTCCGTGAATCAACGAGCGGGTCAGGATATTGACTGCCGGCTCCATCATCTCGAAGTTGTTGTTGAGGATCATTTCCTGCTCCATGCCGTGCAAGCCACTGAGCATAACGAATACCAGCGAATCAACATCTTTCGGGCTCAGCTTGCCCAATTCTCCTGTCTCGATGCCATAGTCGAGGATGTCTTTGAGCAGGGTGTTTTCGCGCTGGAGGTAGCGCTGCCGCATGGAATGGCTGAACTCGGCCTGGTTGATTATTTCCTTGCAAACAATGCCGTAAAGAGCTAGTTTCTTGCGCAGGGCCCGCAGCTTGGTCAGCGAGAAGGTGCTTAGCTTCTCTTCCGCGGTAGTAGCTTTTTCCACTTCTTTGGTCATTTCGTCCATGACCTCGCCAATCTCACGATCCATCACGGCCGTGAAGATTTCCTCTTTGCTTTTGTAATAGTAATAGAGCGTGCTTTTGCCCTTCCCAATTGCCTTGGCCACGTCCTCCAGGGTCACCTTTGCCAGGCCGTGCTGCTGAAACAGGCGCTGCGCCGCCTGCATCACGCTTTCACGGATGGCATCCTCCTTGGTTTGAGGGCTGGTTGGAATAGATAAGGTAGTCCGGCTCATAAGTGAATCAAAGATAGGAGCTTTTTCGACTAAAAAGCAATTCCAGTCGAAATTTATTATTTGCCTTGTATTTGAAGCAAGTTATACTCCCAACACTACCCTTCTTCAGCCGCGTTTTCACCATCAAATCCTACCAATGAGCTAGTTGAAAAATGGCTTAGAACACTTGCCTTCAATAAGGTGTGAGGTTGATAAACCGCACACTAGTTTGCTCAAGTTTGACGGTAGCCGAGGTTGGCCATACCTCGTAGTAGCGGCCCGATTCAACCTAAAGGCCTGGACTTTCAACTAAAGTGACCAAACCCCGCCGCTTCTACTACCGACTTTAATTGTGAGAACCGCGAGCTTGGCTCTCTGTTGGCACTCATGACGTGACTGGTTGGGTGCACGTTGTTGCCGACGGCAAGGCAGCCTGTGCAAGCTGCCTTGTTCCATATAGCTGAAGGCCAGTAATTTTGTGGGGGATACAGCTAGCAAACCAGTCGGCTAGACGGCTTGGGTATGTACTCCGGACCCTTGCAGCAAAGGTGCTACGCGGGTGCCAAGCAGTTCGATGGCGTGCAGAAGCTTGGTGTGGGGCAAGGTGGCAACGTCCATCTGGAAGGTTACCCGTGAAATTCCACCGAGTGCCTCGCTGTGCCGAAGAATCTTGGCGGCCACTTCTTCCGGGCTACCGACCAGCAGTGCCCCAAGCGGACCGGCCTGGGCATCAAACTGAGGCCGGGTGACGGGCATACCGCCCCGTTCCCGGGCCCGCGCCGAGAAGGTGCGCGCGTACCCCGGAAAGAAGCCCTCAACAGCCTCCTGCGTGGTTCCGGCTACGTAGCCCAACGAGTGCAAGCCCACTTGCAACTGCTCGGGGGCGTGGCCGGCCCGGCGGCCCGCTTCACGGTATAAATCAACCAGCGGCCGGAAGCGGTGGGTGTCGCCGCCAATAACGGCCACCATCAGCGGCAAGCCGAGCGTACCGGCCCGCACAAAGGATTGGGGCGTGCCGCCCACGCCCAACCAAACCGGCAGCACGGGCTGTGCAGGCCGGGGGTAAATACCTTCGCCGTGCAGGGCTGGCCGGAACTTGCCCGACCAGTGCACGCGCTCCTGCCCCCGAATAGCAAGCAGCAAATCAAGCTTTTCGGCAAATAAGGCGTCGTAGTCGTCCAGGTCAAAGCCAAACAGCGGGAAGGCCTCAATAGATGAGCCCCGTCCTACTACTAGTTCGGCGCGTCCCTGCGAAATCAAATCCAGGGTGGCAAACTGCTGGAAGATACGGACCGGGTCGGCGGCGCTAAGCACGGTTACGGCGCTGGTCAGGCGGATGCGTTTGGTGCGAGCTGCCGCGGCGGCCAGAATGACGGCCGTGGCCGAGTCGAGGTATTCGGGGCGGTGGTGCTCCCCGATGCCGAACACGTCGAGCCCCACCTGGTCGGCGTGTTCAATCCGGTCGAGCAGCTGGCCCATGGCCTCGGCGCCGGTCAGGCTGCCATTGGTGAGAAGGTGCGAGGCGAAACTATCAATGCCGAGTTCCATAGTGAAGTTGTTGAAGAAGCTTTAGAAGAAGAATATCACCAGACCGCCGGCAGCAGCTTGCTGACAGGCACGCAGCCTGGCGCATTCATCGACAAATATAACAATGTATATACATTTAATGTATATACATTGTTAAACTCTTTTCGTGGCTCAATGACTAGCAACTTTGCCTTGGTTAGGCTATTCGTGAAGAGCCGCTTAGGGTTGGGAACTGGTGCTGCTGGGAGCGTAGGCGGCCACTATTTCCGCTACTATCTGTTCCGGCCGCTGCCCTTCCAAGGGAATTCGAAGGCCGTAGGTTGGCTTTTCCAAGGTTTCCAGCTGAGAGTCGAGCATGGTGACCCCCATGTAGTGGTTTTTCCGCTTCAGAAGGCGGCTGCGTAACAGCTCCCGCGAACCATCTAGAAACACCCACCGCAGGGGAAGTTGGGCACCGCCTTGCAGGGTCTGGCGGTACGCTTCTTTCAGGGCCGAACAAGCCAGTACGGCCCCGCCGGCCTTTTCCCATTTGCCGATACCCGTCGCCAAGTCGGCGAGCCAGCCTTGCCGGTCGGCGTCGGTGAGTGGGGTGCCGCTGGCCATCTTGGCGATGTTGGCCGCGGAGTGAAAATCGTCGGCATCATAGAAGGGCAGGCCCAACTTCTCGGCTAGCTGCCGGCCTATCGTGGTCTTGCCACTAGCCGATACGCCCATCACGATATACACATTATTGGTCATAACCTGTCGTCTTCAAGAGTTGCTGGCCGTTTCTCAAACTCCACTGTGGAGTAACGAAGCGTGAGTTAGCAGCCTTTGTTTGGAATGTTGATTGACGCTGCTAAGGCGCCTGTCGAAGAGTTGATTTTCAGACTAGCCACGTCGGAAGTTAATTGAGGGCCGACACAGCAGCGCCTAATACCGGGTAACTGTAGTAATCTAATCATGAACCAAGACATCGTAGGCTGTAGCGCCCTGCGCTTTGCGGCTCGTGGCACAGCTGGTACGGATGACGGTAACAACGCTCACGTTCAACGATACGCGAAGCACAGGCTTCGCGCTACAGTTGCGCTACCCCAACCTGGGGGTAATGCACTATGAGGCTATCCGAATAGGTACTGTCATTCCGACGCAGGAGGAATCTGAGTTAAAGACTTTACAACGGCTTGACTCAGATTCCTCCTGCGTCGGAAGGACAAACACTTTGCCTATTCGGATAGCCTCTAAGCAGCCTTGCTTGCCAAGAGCTATAAAACCGCGTTCAGCGCGAAAACTCCCACCAGGCCGATAAGCGAGACCAGGGTTTCCATCACCGTCCAGGTGGCCAGCGTTTGGGGAATGGTGAGGTTGAAATACTCTTTGAAGATCCAGAAACCGGGGTCATTGACGTGCGAGCATACCAGGCTGCCGGCGCCGACGGCTAGCACCATCAGTTCGGGTTTCACGGCGGTGGTAGCTAGCAGGGGCAGTACCATGCCGCCGGCCGTGAGCGAAGCCACCGTGGAAGAGCCCAAGCAGATACGCAGAATGGCAGCAATGGCCCACCCCATAAACAGCGGCGACAAATGCAGATCGGTAAACAACGTGGTGATGTAGGTGCTCACGCCGCTGTCTACCATGATCTGCTTGAGCGCCCCGCCACCGCCGATAATCAACAGTATCATGGCAATGCCGGCAATGGAAGTCGAAAACAAGTCCATGACCTGCTTTATGCTTTTACCGCGATTGAGGCCAAGCGTGACCATAGCCACTAGCACCGAAATCAGCAAAGCCAGGCTAGGGTCACTAATGAACTCTATTACTTGCCGGGTTTTGGAAGTGGCCGGCAAGGCCAGCGTCGCTATTGCCCCGAGCGTCATGAGCAAGATAGGGGTGAGGACCGTTAGCAAGCTGATGCCGAAGCCGGGCATTTCTTCTTCGGTGAAATGCTTGGGCATGGCAATGGTGGTGGGCGCCGAAGGGTTGTAGCGCTTCAGCGAGCGGGAAAAGATGGGCCCGGCAATAATGACGGCGGGCACGGCAATGGCCAAGCCGTAGAGCAGCGTCAAGGAAAAATCGGCTTTAAACAGCGCCGCAATAGCCGTAGGGCCGGGGTGAGGCGGCAGGTAGCCGTGCGTCACGGAAAGTGCCGCCACCAGGGGCATTCCCACGTAGAGCAGCGGCAGGCGGGTGGAGGCCGCAATAGAGAAAACCAGCGGCACCAGCAACACAAAGCCCGCCATGTAGTACATCGGCAACCCAACCACGAAGCCCGTCAGCAAAACTGCCCACTGAATGTGCTTGATGCCAAAAGTTTCGATGAGCTGGTAGGTGATGCGCTGAAGTGCCCCGCTTTCAATAAGCAAACTGCCGAGCATGGCTCCAAAGCCGATAATCATCACCACCGACCCGAGAATGCCGCCCATGCCATTCTGAATGGAAGTCAGTACCTGTTTCGCCGGCATGCCTTCCGCCAGCCCTAGGCCGATAGCCACGATAATCAACGATAGGAAGGCGTTGAGCTTGAAACCGATGGTGAGAATCAGCAGCAGAATAACCGCCACCACGACGAGGAGTAAAGGCATAAATTGAAAGAGCAAGGAACCGATGAACGCCTGCCAGCAACCAGAGGCTGGACAATAGCGGCGGTTAATGTCCAATAAAATTTGCACTATTACTTCATAAAATAGCCTGCCATGCTTTTGCAAGCTGGTACCAGGGCCGATAGTACGGGCTAAGATATTCCAGCGGCTTCCTAAGCTGCGTCGGTACAGGGTCTTGTCTAGCGACCTAATTTTTATCTAGCTTGCTTGTGCTTGCAACTCTGGTTTCCATGCGCTTGTCCGTGAAGGCAAATCCTGTTGTTGATTCATCCCCACCCACCTATACTTTCCTCGCATGCTTACTTCTCGTCGTAGTTTCCTAAAAAACGCGGTGGCCTTCACGGCTGCGGCCAGTGTCTCCCCGTATTTACTCGCCGAAAGCGCGGCGGCAAAACCATTCTTTGAAATCTCGCTGGCCGAATGGTCGCTCCACAAGTCGTTGTTTGCCAACAAAATCAGCAATCTTGATTTTCCGGTGATTGCCAAAAAGCAGTACGGTATCAGCGTGGTGGAGTACGTCAACCAGTTTTTCAAAGACAAGGCCGAAGACAAGAAGTATCTGAGCGACTTGCTGCTGCGCTGCCGCGACAACGGCGTCAAGAATCACTTGATTATGATTGACGGCGAAGGCGAGCTAGGCTCCCTGAATGAACAGGATAGAATGAAGGCCGTTGAAAGCCACTACAAGTGGGTGGACGCTGCCCACTACCTCGGCTGCCAAACCGTGCGCGTAAATGCGTTTGGCAAAGGCCCGGCCGCCGACGTGCAACAAGCTGCCGCCGCTGGCCTCAATAAGTTGGGCGAGTACGCGCAAAAAGCCGGCTTGAATGTGATAGTGGAAAACCACGGCAGCTACAGCTCCAACGGCGAGTGGCTGCTGGCTACCATCAAGAAAGTGAATCGCAGCAACGTGGGCATCTTGCCGGACTTCGGCAACTTCTGCATCCGCCGCGACACCGGCGACTTGTACCAGGGCAAGTGCATCGAAGAGTACGATAAGTACAAAGCCGTGCAAGAGTGGATGCCAGTGTCGAAAGGTGTCAGCGCCAAAACCTTCGATTTCGATGCTACTGGCAATTGCGTCGAAACCGACTACAACAAGATGTTCCAGATTATCAAGAACTCCGGTTTCAAAGGCTACGTGGGCATCGAGTACGAAGGCGAGACGTTAGGCGAAGAAGAAGGTATCAAGAAAACCAAAGCCCTGTTGGAGCGCGTTGCCAAAACCTTGGGGTAAGCGCGGCATACAAAACCGACAGGAACGTCCTGCTTGATCTGGCGTCCGCAGGTGGCGCCTCAAGCCAGGGTGCGCAGCCGAAGTTGAAGCATCGCGCGTGCTGAGGTTGCCAAACTAACCGTCCTGCAGAGGCGTAGCCGAAGTATCTCGCTCGAATCGTTGCTGTAAAAGGAATTTACTACACTAGCGAGATGCTTCGGCTACGCCTCTGCAGGACGTCCTTAAAGGGTTCAGGTGTTATTCAAAAGGCGCGGAATGTCGGAATGGCAACGGGCTTTACTCGCCGACGGTGGTGCTGTTGCTGATAAAGGCGATACGCTTGCTATCTGGCGACCAGGAAGGCGTGTTCATGGTGCCCTGGCCGCCGTACACGTAGGCAATAACCTTGGGCTGGCCGCCGGCTACGGGCAGCAGGCGCAGATACACGTGCTTGTAAAACGGATGGTCGTTGGCCGGTACTTCGTCTTTCAGAAACGAGACAAACGCAATCCACTTCCCGTCGGGCGATACGTGCGGAAACCAGTCCTGGAAGTCGCCATTGGTAACGGCTTGTTGCTCACTGCCATCGGCGCGCATCCGCCAGATTTGCATGGTGCCCGTGCGGTTGGAGTTGAAGTAGATGTACTTGCCATCGGGCGAGTATTCGGCGCCATCGTCGAGGCCGGTGGCGCTGGTCAAACGCACTTCCTTGCCGCCGGTGGCCGGGACCCGGTAGATGTCAAACTCATTGTTGCGCTGCCCGGTAAACAACAGGCTTTTGGCATCCGGCGACCAGCCGTGCAGGTAGGAGGGACCCTTGGGCGTAATTTGCTTGGGCTTGCCGCCGCTGGTGGGCACCGTGTACACAATAGAGCCGCCGAGCTTTTCGACCCCGCTACTCAAGCCTAGCTTGGTGCCGTCGAAGGACAGCACGTGGTCGTTGTTGTTATTTTTTACGTCGCCGGTGGCAATAGCGGTGGGCTGGTTCGAGGCGAGGTTGAAGTTGTACATCAGCCCGTCGCTGTTGTAAATCAGGCTTTTGCCGTCCGGAATCCAGTTGGGGGCCTGCAACGATTTGGGGGAAGTATAGCGAACTTCGCGGGTGCCGGTGGCAATGTCGAGCAGCTCGATGCTGCTGCCCAAGTATTCGCGGTACTGCACCAGCCCTTCGTGCGCCGGCACCACCACCCGCACATCCCGGAAAACGCTGGTTTCCAGAACGTCGGCATTATGAGAGCAGACTGCTAAGCCGACATATACTTCGTCGCCTAAATCAACTTCGGTTACTTGCTGCGTTTCGAAAGGCTGCCCGAATTGCGCCACGCGCATGGTGTAGGTTTTGCCTTTCCGTTCCAGCTGCACGATGTTGGCGTGGGTGCCGGTAGCGCGTGTTTCTTCGGTGGCGGCCCCGGCGGTGCGGCGGTATTGCAGAGAAGTCAGCCCGTCGTCGTGCTCGATGGCACTGACGTGGGGTGCATTGCCTTGCAGGCTCTGGCGCACCATCCAGCCCATTTTGCGGTGCGGATCTACGCCGCTAGCCCCCACGAACTCGGCCCGGGTGTAAAGCAGAAAGTCGCCTTTCATTTTCTTGTAGACATACCGAAACTCGTCTTTGTCCAACCAGATATTGGCGCCCGCGCCCGCTATTACATATTGCTGCGTGGCAGGCAAGTAAGTGGCCGAACCAACTTTCACGACCGTCCCCACGTCCTGAGTGCCCTCGAACACGCCTATTTTCTGCTGGCTGTAGCACGGCCGGCATACTAGGGCAAACAGTAAAAACAGGGTGGTTTGAAGGTGGGTTTTCATGCTGAAAAGAGCGTTGATTTCATGGTGCTGAAAGCAGTTCAGCACCGGATGGGATATGAGTAGCAAGTAAAGAACTTTTGCTACTGATAAGCCTGGAAGTACTGCAAAAGATTATGGGCATTGTGCAGGAACAGAAACGACTGATTGGCTAGTAGCTTTGGACTGCACATAAGCACGACATCCTTGCCAACTGTACCCGCCGACGCGTCTCAACTTCTCTTTGTTTGCAGCCAAAACCGCTGGCGCAGCCTCACCGCCGAGCGACTCTTCGACGACCACCCGTACTACGCTGCCCGCTCCGCCGGCACCGAGCCGGGGGCCCGAGTGCGCGTAACGGCCGGGCATGTGGGGTGGGCCGATGTGATATTCGTGATGGAGCGCAAGCACGCCGACATTCTGCAGGTTAAATTCAAGGAAGAGCTGGCGGGCAAACCCGTCATCAACCTGCGCATTCCCGACAAATTCCAGTTCCTCGATGCCGTGCTCCAAGACCTGCTGCGGGAGCGGCTGGTCGAGCACTTACAAGAACTGTAACGCGAAGCTCTTGCTTTGCTTGCATTTGTTGAAGTAACGCGGAAGCCACAGGAAATCTGTTCCGCGACGAGCAACGCGAGTATCCGGTACTGCGCCATAAGTGCTTACGCGTAGGAACTCGCTGTGCTTGTCGCGGAACAGATTTCCGCGCTACTTCAACCAAACGGGCAATTAGCCGTTTAGGAGCCATGCAATACTGGTTTTTTGCCGCTTTCGTCGCGGTTGTTGTCTTTCTATTCTACCGCTATGTTACCCGCGAATCGCGCAAAAAAGCGGCTGCGCTAGCTGAAGACTTTCCCGCTGCCTGGCGCCAGATCCTGAACGAACGGGTGGCGTTTTACTTGTCGTTGACTGTCAACGATAAGGAGCGCTTCGAAAAGAAGATTCAGGTTTTTCTGGCGCAGACGCTTATCACGGGCGTGCAGACCGAGATAGATGATGTAACGCGCGTACTGGTGGCCGCTTCTGCCGTTATTCCCGTGTTTGGTTTTCCTGATTGGGAGTACGGCAATCTGAGTGAGGTGCTGGTAGTGCCCGATGCCTGGAAAGAGCAGCAGGACCCCAACAAAGAAACGGCGCCGCTGGCCGGCACGCTGTTGGGCAGCGTCCGCAACTTCCAGACTTCGCGCTACATGCACCTCTCCAAAGCCTCGTTGGAACAAGGTTTCCGCGATGCGCTAGACAAGCAGAACGTCGGCATTCACGAGTTTGCGCACCTGCTTGACGCCGCCGATGGCACCATCGACGGGGTGCCTTCCGCCACGTTGCCGCCGGACCTACACGCACCGTGGGCCGAGGTAATGGCGCGCGAAATCCAAGCCATCCGGGCCGGTAACTCGGAAATCAACGACTACGCCGCCACCAACGAAGCCGAGTTCTTCGCCGTCGTGACCGAGTATTTCTTCGAGAAGCCCGAGAAGCTGCAGGAGCATCACCCCGAACTATACGAATTGCTATTGCGCGCTTTCCGTCAGAACCCGAAGAAACGTTTCCAGCGCTTCGCTGTCGACCCCCGTGAGTGGCTGAAGACCCTACGGAGCCGTCGTAAATTCGGCCGCAACGACCCTTGCCCGTGTGGCAGCGGCAAGAAGTACAAGGATTGCCACTTGTTGCAGCAGCAGGCGGCGTAGGTGAACCCGGAATAGGGTGAAAACCGTTACTTTGCCGTCATGAATACATCAGCTCTGCACAAAGCAATTGATGAGTTGCCGCCGCCATTGCAGGATATGGTGGCTGTATATG
The DNA here is from genome assembly GCF_036387835.1 of Hymenobacter sp. Lineage (GTDB taxonomy): Bacteria > Bacteroidota > Bacteroidia > Cytophagales > Hymenobacteraceae > Hymenobacter. The sequence goes on from NZ_DASVSY010000019.1 coordinate 90,699, forward strand.
TTGCTGGCTTACAGCAGCAACAGCAGGTTCGGATAAGCGCAGCAAGCTTGTCGAGGGCTGAAATCCAAGCGAATCGACAAGCAGGCTTGGGAGAGCTACAAGGCAACGTATGGATGGCGGACGATTTCAACGCGCCATTAGCTGATTTCGCAGAATACTAATGCCACGTCTGTTGCTGGACACGCAGATCCTGATCTGGTACCAAACCAACCATCCTCAGCTTTCGGAGAGTGCCCGGCTCTTGCTGCTGAATGCAGACTATGAGTTGCTGATTAGCGCCGCAAGTTGGTGGGAAATGGCTATTAAAATCAGCTCAGGTAAGCTGACCATTGATTTGCCGACTAGTATGGCTGCTGCTACCCGGCGGGGAATCGAAACGCTGCCATTGCGCCCGCAGCATTTTCTTCAGGTGGCCTCGCTGCCTTATCCGGACTTGAATCACCGTGACCCATTCGACCGGCTTATTGTTGCTCAGGCATTGGTAGAAGACATTCCGGTATTGACCGCCGACGATAAATTCGACTTGTATGTCGGTCTTCAACGCCTTACTTAACTAGCTCAATATGCGCCACACTTACTTGGCTACCTTGGGGCTGGCCGCTACGCTAGCCGCCTGCGCGCCCACGGCCAAAACGCCGGCTACTACCACGCCCGGCAAGCCCGAAACCACCGCTTCCACGCCGCCCGCGCCACCCGACTACCGGGCGCAGGCCGAGGAATTTCTGATCAATTACTCCAACGAATACCAGCAACTCTACACGCAGTCGAGTGAGGCAGAGTGGCGCTCCAACACGCACATTGTGGCCGGCGACACCAGCAATTCCGGGGCCACGGCCCGCGCCAACGGCCGGATGGCCGCCTTTACGGGTAGCTCCGAGAACATCCTGACCATCAAAGGGCTGCTGGAACACAAAGCCGACCTCACGGAGCTGCAAATCAAGCAGCTGCAAACCGCCCTTTACAACGCCGCCAACAACCCCCAAACGGTGGCCGCCGTGGTGAAGCGCCGCATTGCCGCCGAGGCCGCTCAAACTGAAAAGCTCTACGGCTTCGACTACAAATACCAAGGCAAGTCCGTTACCACCAACGACCTCGACGAGCTGCTACGCAAGGAAAAAAACGCCGCCAAGCGCCAGCAGGTATGGGAAGCCAGCAAGGCCATTGGCCCCACGCTCAAAGAAGGCTTGCTTAACCTGCGCGACCTGCGCAACCAAACCGTGCAGGCCCTCGGCTACCCCGACTACTTCACCTATCAAGCCTCCGACTACGGCTTGAGCCGGGAGGAAATGATGGCGCTGGTCCGCAAAATCAACGACGAGCTGCGCCCGCTCTACCGCGAACTACACACCTACGCCCGCTACGAGCTAGCCAAGAAATATGGCCAGAAGCAGGTGCCCGACTACCTGCCCGCGCACTGGCTGCCCAACCGTTGGGGCCAAGACTGGAGCGCCATGGTGGAAGTAAAAGGCCTCAACCTCGACCCCGTACTGGCCAATAAAGGCGCGGAGTGGCAGGTACAGCAAGCCGAGCGGTTTTACCAGAGCCTCGGCTTCCCGGCGCTGCCGCCTAGCTTCTACGAGAAAAGCAGCCTCTATCCGCTGCCCAAGGGCGCTACTTACAAAAAGAACAACCACGCCTCGGCCTGGCACATGAACCTCGACCAGGACGTGCGTAGTTTGATGAGCGTGGAAGGCAACACCGAGTGGTACGAAACCACCCACCACGAGCTAGGCCACATCTACTACTACCTCACCTACACCAACCCCGACGTGCCCGTGCTGCTGCGCGGCGGTGCCAACCGCGCCTACCACGAAGCTATGGGTAGCCTCATGGGTTTGGCCGCTACCCAAAAGCCATTTTTAGCTGGCCTCGACTTGGTCGATGCCAAAACTCAAACCGACCAAACCCAAACCCTGCTCAAAGAAGCGCTCAACTACGCCGCCTTCATTCCCTTTGCCTCGGGCGTGATGAGTGAGTGGGAAAACAGCTTCTACGCCGAAAAACTGCCTGCCGACCAGCTCAATGCCAAGTGGTGGGAGCTAGCCAAGAAGTACCAGGGCATCGTGCCACCTACCACGCGCGGCGAGCAGTACCTCGACCCCGCCACCAAAACCCACATCAACGACGACCCCGCGCAGTACTACGACTACGCCCTGTCGTACGTGATTCTGTTCCAGCTTCACGACCACATTGCCAAGAAGATCCTCAAGCAGGACCCGCACGCCACCAACTACTACGGCAGCAAGGAAGTAGGCGCCTTCCTGGCCGACATCATGCGCCCCGGCGCCAGCAAAGACTGGCAAGCGGTGCTCAAAGAGAAAACCGGCGAAGACCTCTCCGCCCGCGCCATGGTGGAGTATTTCCAGCCCCTGATGGCCTACCTGAAGCAGCAGAACAAAGGCCGCAAATACACCATGTAGTTAAAGGCCTAGCCAAACCAAGCACTTGTCAATCCGACATTCTGCGCATTAGGGGGTGGGCAGAATCTGAACGAAATCGTTGAATAACTTTAATCAGATTCGTCCTTTGTCGGAATGACAAGGGAGGAATTGGTTAGAGCTTAGCGTTGAGCGGAGAAATCGGCTTCATCACAAACTTGAAAACAGAAGAATGAGCATCAAGTATAATTCGCTTAAGCAGGTGCTCGTTCTTCTGTTTTTAGTGGTCGGTGCCCCGGTGGGGCTTGTGCAGGCTCAGAGTAAAGATGCCGCCATTGCCATCGGCAACACCTTCACGCTTGAGTCCAAGATATTGGGCGAAACCAGGCGGATCAACGTGTATTATCCGCCAGCTTACATTGAGTCTACCACAGTGCAGCTCCCCGCGCTGTATATGCCTGATGGCGGCGTGGCGGAAGACTTCTTGCACGTAGCAGGGCTCGTGCAGGTGCTGGTAGGCAATGGCACCATGCGCCCATTCATATTAGTCGGCATTGAGAACACCGAACGGCGACGCGACCTGACAGGCCCCACAACCAATGAGGAAGACAAAAAGATTGCGCTACGTGCAGGCGGCTCGGCCGCGTTTCGCCGGTTTATTCGTCAGGAACTGATGCCTCAGATTCGGCAGCGCTACCGCACTACAACCGAAACCGCCATTGTAGGTGAGTCGCTAGCAGGCTTGTTTGTAGTCGAGACATTAATGCAAGAGCCCGACCTGTTCGATACCTACTTGGCCTTCGACCCGAGCCTGTGGTGGAACAATAAGCAGTTAGTAAAACAAGCCAGCAGCTTCTTACAGAGCTATACTGGTAAAGCGAAAACGCTGTACATAGCAACAAGCAGTGAGCCTAGAATTGCCACCGACGGCCGCCAATTCGCCGAGATACTGCAAGCAACTACAAAGCCTGCTATCAGCTGGCATTTCGAGCCGATGCCTGACGAAACACACTCGACAATTTACCACCCAGCCGCTCAGAAAGCATTCCGCTACGTGTTTAAGCCGCCGGTGCAAGGTTCTGCCAAGTAGAAGCGGGGCGCACTGAATGGATAAGTTGAGGGAGGAGTCACAGTTACTTCCTAAAGCAAATAAGCCAGACCGCAGGGCCTGGCTTGTTTGTTTTAGCGCATATGATTTACCGGAACTACGCCGCCAACGCCTCTTTCATGCAGCGCTTCAAAACCTTGTCTACCCCATTGAGGCGGCGTAGGATGAGGTCCTGCGTTTCGTCGTCGTCAAGGTCAAGGCCGTGGTTACGGTTGGTGAGGTAGCGGGCCAGGGCAGTATTATCGTCGAGGGTTTCGGCTAGTTCGGTTTGCGCGGTTTGCCAGGCCTGCTGCTGTAGGGTGCGGAGGTAGTTGAACCGTAGCTCAATGGTTTCGCTCACTAAATCGGCCAGGCGCTTGAGCACGGCCGATTCGTTGGTGGAGAGGCCCCGCGCTTCCCGCCCAATTACGGCCATCATGCCAATGCGCGAGCCATCAGGCATACTCAAGGCAGCACCGGCGTAGAAATTCAACCCAAATGCCTGCGCCACGTTGGGCTTGATCAGCTCACAGCTTTCGGCCCGGTAGTCCGACTGAACCACCGGCACGTCGGGCAGGATGGCGGCCGAGCACATGCTTTCAGTGCGGGGCAGCTCAGTCACGCCCTCAACCCCGGTCACGGCCTTGAAGTACACATGGTTTTCGTCAACCAACGAAATCAAGGCAATGGGAGTGTTGAAGAGCTGCGCTGCCCACGCCACGTAGTCATCGAAAATCAACTCGGGTGTGGTATTGACAATCTGATACAGATGCAGCGTACGCAGTCGCGCCGCCTCATTGTCGGGAATTAGGCTGGAAGGGAAAATCACGCTCATATCAAAGAAAAAGAAGGGATTGAGCGCCTGAAAGCAAGAAATCAGCGGTTATCTGACCAAGAGCGTCTGCCGCAGAAAAGAATTTCGCTGGTCGAAGTAAGGAGGTAAACCTAGTAGTTGGCTTCGTCAGCTGGTAAGTCAATTAAAATAAACTGCGCATCCTTGGAAGCCCGAATTTCCAGCACGTGTTCGTCGGTGGAGCGCACTTGGTCGTTGGGCCCAATGTCGATGCCATTGATGAAGAGCGAACCTTCTTTCACGTAAATGAAGGTGTTGCGGATGGGGAAGGTTTTGAAAATAACCGTCTTGTCCTCGCGCAAATTGCACCAGTAGATAGAGGTGTTGGAGTTCATGTACACCACGTCCTCCAGCACTTTCTGGCCTGATACCAGCGGGACCAATTCATTCTTGGTATCGAGAAAGTTTACGTCTTTCTGTTCGTAGCTAGGCGCAAGACTTTTTTGGTTGGATATAAACCAGAGCTGATAGAGGTGCAATACCTTGTCGGTGCGGTTCTCCTCGGAGTGGGCCAGACCGGTACCAGCCGTCATACGTTGCACATCACCTTTCTTGATGGTGGCTTTATTGCCTAGTGTATCCTCGTGGTACAGTTCCCCTTCCAGCACCAGCGTCACGATTTCCATTTCCGAGTGCGGGTGCTGTGGGAAGCCGGATTGAGCCTGCACCGTATCGTCGTTGAAGACGCGCAAGGGGCCAAACTGCACGTTTTGTGGGTCGTGGTAGTCGGCGAAGCTGAAAAGGAAGAAACTATTAAGCCACGCTACGGGAGCAGCATGGTGACGGTCGGTAGCAGGAACGAGCTTGATCATAGCGGGAGGAGGTAGGTTGTGTGCTTGGCTTACGCAGCCCGGCCGGTAGAAGTTGATCGGAGGGCATGAGCTTTAGTTAGGCTACCCGCTTACTTACGGTTAGCTAACTCCGGCCATTGGCAATACGGAAGCCTGAACAGCTTCCCTGAAAGCGGCCTTGTTCTTTCCGAATAGCAACGAAAAGCCCACCGAACACTAGGCTCGGTGGGCTTTCGTAAGGCTTATACGAGACGGCACAAGCCGAAATGTAGGCTACAACACTTAGGCCTTTCGCATGGTAGAAACCTGCTGCTGCAGGTCCAGCACGATGCTGGCCAGGCGGTTCAGCGAGAGGTCGGCAATGGGGAAGGTGCTGCTGATGTATGCTTTAGCTTCCCAAATTTCCACTACATCCTCCACATCGATTTCGTAGGGCGAGTACAGCGGGTTGTCGGAGTGCAGGGCCAGCATAGCGCCTTCCTTGAGGCGGTTGAAGACGCGCTTGAACACGATGCCTTCCTTGGAGCTAACCACGATGCAGGGCGTACCATCTTTAAGCGTCATCCAGTCGTCCACGTAGCGGCCCACGATAACGGTGCCACTGGCAATGGGCAGCATGGAGTCGCCGCTGATTTCGAAGGCGCGGTAGGTGCCCCCGGAACCGAGCATGGGGAGGCGGAACTTGGGCAGTTCCTCTAAATACTCGGGGTCGGCGTAGCCATTGAGGTAACCAGCCGCTGCTTTCTGAGGCACCAGCTCGATGTTCTCGTTTTGCTCTTTATCTACCGTCAATGCCAGAATGCGCAGACCACTACCACCGCCGGGCCGGGTGGGCTCGGTAGTAACGGGCTGAAGCTGAAGCAGCGCCGCTTTGGCGTTCTTCTTTTTGCTAAAGTCAGTGGTTACCAGAGCATCGAGGGTAATGCCGAAGAGGCGGGCCATGTTAACGAGAGTAGTCAACTTAGGCTCAGCGCGGCCTTCTTCATAGGCGCCCACCAAGGAGCGTTTAATGCCAAGCTTTTCGGCCATCTGAGCCTGTGTAAGGGCCAGTTCACGCCGCCAGAATTTAAGATTAGTGTTAATCATGGTGCAGGGGAGCCGGAAAAAGGCTTCAACGGTAGATAGTTACCGGCTCGTGAAAGTACGAACCCTGATACGAGAATACTAATTCAATTAGCTGAAAATTTTTGCTAATTTTTTTTGGAAGGCTATAAACTATCTGTCGGGGTAGATTGGGCCGTAACTGTGCTTGGCTCAGCCAGTACAGGGCTACTCTCCGCGGAGCTTTTTGAAGTACATCAACGCCAGGCGCAGCTTGAAATAGTCGTACTTCTCGCGCAGGTGGTCGAATAGGTCGCGGAGCATGGGGCTGCCGCCGAGTTGCGCCTGCGCCGTCTGGATTTCGGCTAACTCGTTGGATGTCAGGAAGTCGGTGATGCGCAGGTCGCCGCCGTTGGCGTAGGCGTTGGTGAGATGCGTTTGCACCGTGGAAACGGCTAGGCCCCGGCGCTCGGCAATGGCGTCTACGCTCAGGCCCATGCGGTGGAGCTGGAACGTGGTGTCCATGGTGCTGCCGGTAGCCGTGTTGGCTTCGCGTTTGCGCGGGGCGCGGGGTGCGCCTGGGTCATCAGGATCGAGGCTGCTAAGTATCTCGTCATCCTCATCTAGTTCAGCAGGGTTGCCGCCGTGGGCCAGAATTTCTTTAATGAAGACTTCGCCGTAGTTCTCGAATTTCTTCATACCCACGCCCGAAACGCCAAGCATGGCCACGCGCGAAACCGGCCGCTCGGCCGCCATTTCCTGCAGCGTGGCATCGGTGAAGATGACGTAGGGCGGTACGTTCTGCTCGTCGGCGATGCGCTTGCGCAGGGTGCGCAGAGCTTCGAAGAGCTGTACTTCGCGAGAGGCGGGTGCAGTGGTTTCGGTGGCCGCTTTGCGGCCGCGTTTGGGCTTCTCGGCTTTCTCGGCGGGCTGAAACTTCTTGAGGGCCAGGGGCCGCTGACCTTGCAGTACTTCGCGGCCTAGATTGGTGATCTTCAGCGCGTAGCCTTCCTCGTAGGCGATGTAGAGCAGGCCGTCGTTCAGCATCTGATGAATGTAGCTGTACCAGTCGAGGTAGGGGAGGTCGGCGCCGGCGCCGTAGGTTTTAATTTGGTCGTAGCCGCCGCTCAGCACCGCCTGGTTGCGCATGCCGCGCAGCACGTCGATAAGCAGGCCAATGCCCGCTTTTTCGCGCATGCGCACCACCGCCGAAAGGGCTTTTTGGGCAATCAGGGAGCCGTCGAAGGTGGTGGGCGGGTTGCGGCAGATGTCGCAGTTGCCGCAGTCCTTGGCCAGGGTTTCGCCGAAATAGTGCAGCAGAATCTTACGGCGGCAGCTGGCGGCTTCCGCAAACTGCTGCATGCGCTCGAGCTTGGTAAGGTTGAGCTGGGTGAGCTGCGGATTCTCTTTGGTGAGCATTTCACGCAGCTGCAACACGTCGGCGAAGCTGTAGAATAGCACCGCCGTAGCCGGCGCGCCGTCGCGGCCGCCGCGCCCAATTTCCTGGTAATAGCCCTCAATATTTTTGGGTAGGTTGTAGTGCATCACCCACCGCACGTTGCTCTTGTCGATGCCCATGCCGAAGGCGATGGTGGCCACAATCACCTGCAAGTCGTCTTTCAGGAAGCCTTCCTGCACGGAGCCCCGCTGGTTGGGCGTCATGCCGGCGTGGTAAAAGCCCGCTTTGATTTTTTTCGCTTGTAGCTTCTGAGCCAGCGTTTCGCACTGCTTGCGCGAGAGGCAATATACGATTCCCGACTCGCCCGGGTGGCGTTCGATGAAATCGAGGATGCCGCCGACACGATCCTGACCGGGGCGTACGATGAGGTTGAGGTTGGGCCTATCGAAACTGGAGAGGAACACCTGCGGCTCGTGCAGGCGCAGCTGCTTCTGAATGTCGCGTTGGGTGAGGCGGTCGGCAGTGGCGGTGAGGGCAATGATGGCCGTGTTCGGGAACTGGTCGCGCAGTACCCGCAGCTGCGTGTATTCGGGCCGGAAATCGTGGCCCCACGACGAAATGCAGTGCGCCTCATCAATGGCAAACATGCTCACGCGCAGCCGCTGCAGAAACTGCAGAAAGCCCGGCGACAACAGCTTCTCGGGCGATACATAGAGCAGCTTAAGGTAGCCGTTGGCGCAGTCCGAACAGATGGCGTTTTGCTCGCTCTGCCCGATGCTGCTGTTGATGTAAGCAGCCGATATACCGTTGGCTTTCAACGCTTCGACCTGATCCTTCATCAAGGCAATCAGCGGCGAAACCACCACGCAAACTCCCTCGCTGACTACCGCTGGTATTTGAAAGCACACCGATTTGCCGCCGCCCGTGGGCATGAGCACAACAGTGTCGCGCCCACTCAAAATGCTTTGGATGATGTCTTCCTGCATGGGCCGGAAGCTGTCATAGCCATAGTATTTCTTGAGGACGCGACGAGCAGAATCGAGCGTGGGAGCGAGGGGTTCAGCAGCAAATAACATCCGGTAAAAATACGACGGTAGAGTAGGAGTTGAAAGCTGAATGTAACCACAACCACGCGGAAATCGTGCCTTTTTCAATGAAATCCCACACGGCCAGCGCCGCGCCGCCTGCGTACAACGGTTTAGCTTCTTCGTTTCCTCTAAACCACCCCGTCCCATGGCACAGTCCACTGCTTCGCTAATCGACAATCAAACTATTCTCGACGCTTTGAACCGCTGCGTAGCCGCCTGCGAGTTCTGTGCTACCGCCTGTTTGCACGAAGAGCACGTCAAACACATGGTCGGCTGCGTGCTGCTCGACCGGGACTGCGCCGATATCTGCGCCCTAACGGCCCGCTTTGTGGCCCGCGGTTCGGTGCACGCCAAGCACATCATGCGCGAGTGCATAGAGCTGTGCCAGCTCTGCCACAACGAGTGCGCCAAGCACAACGATACCCACTGCCAACAATGCGCCGCCGCCTGCAAAGCCTGCATGGAGGCCTGTAAGGCCTGGAGTGAATGAGTGAAGTAGTCTACGTCAGCAAGGAGCCGCGCCGTAGGCTACTTCACTCATTCACTTAATCACTCATTTACTCTTCTATATCAACCAGCCGGTAGCGCACGGCTGACTTCTTGGGCTTGATATCAATGCCGGCGTAATGGGCATATACTTTGGTGAAGCAGGCGCCGAAGTAGAAGATCATGGCCGAGTAGAACACGAACAGCAGCACCAGCACGATGCTGGAAGCGGCGCCGTAGATAGGGCCTAAATTGCTTTGTACCAACAGCCTGCCCAATACGAATTCGCCGAGGTCGATGAGGATGGCGGTGAGGGCTGCGCCGCGGATTACGGCCCGCCAGGGCACCTTGGCGCTGCTCAGGTTGCGGAACGTAACGCCAAACCAAGCCGCCAGAATCAGTAGGGAGGTAAGCTGACTGATGCCGATAAACAGGTAGTAACCCACATTGGTATCGAAGTCACGGATGTAGTCGGTGACGAAGGCAATGACGGCGTCGGTCAGGAAAGTGAGCAGCGAGAGTATTCCGGTAGCCACAAGCGCTCCCAAGGAGCGGGCCCGCTCGTGCAAGGCCTTATCGAAGCGGCCGCCCCCGCGCCGCGGCCGAATCTGCCAGAGCTGGTTGAGCGAGTGCTGGATTACGACGAAAAGCGTGGTAGCAATAAAAATCAAAAATATAAAGCCGAGCCAGGTTACGAGGCGGCTGCGCTCCACATTGGTTACGTTCTGTAAAATCTGGTCGACGAATTCGGAGGCCGATGAGCCGAGCAAATTGGAGAGCTTGGAAAGCAGCATGGCCCGCACCGCCGACGTGGAGTACACCGACCCCAGCACCTGCACCAGGATAAGGATAATGGGCGGGAGGGCAAACGTGGTGAAAAAGGCCGTGGAGGCGCCCAAACGCAACGGGTCGTTGGCAACCAGCTCGCGGGCAGCGCGCCGGAGCAAAATGAGGGTGGTCGTAATATTCTGGCGGCGGGTTGGGTGCGGCCCGTGTACTTTTGTCATTAGCCTTGCGTACTAGTTGCGGCGCAATGGCCGGCGGCGCAAGCTGCGAAGATAACGCCCTTGCCCTGTATCCTCTGCATCTTGGTTTTCTGCTCGCCTGTGTCTTCTTTTCCGCCGCCCGTTTCGCCACCTCCACGACCGCCCGCCCCGCCTAGCTGGTGGCGTCGGCGCGTGGTTGAGCCTGTGCTCAACATTCTCAAGCAAGGTCTTACGCCCAAGCAACTGGCTCTTACCTTCGCGTTAGGCATAGTTTTCGGGCTGGTGCCCGTGATGGGCATCACTACTCTGATGAGCACTGCCGCCGCCGTACGCCTGCGCCTAAACGTAGCCGCCCTGCTGCTGGTCAGCCACTTGCTCAGCCCTGTGCAGCTACTGCTCATCATCCCGCTGATGCGCTTGGGCGCTCAGCTTCTAGGCGACAACATAGGTCCTGATTTGGGTTTAGAGCAGCTAAAGCACTTAATCACCCACAACTGGCGCGACGCCGTGCATTTGCTGTGGCAGGCCAGCCTTGGAGCCCTCCTGATCTGGGCCGTAGCCGCTGTACCGGTAGGGCTCCTGCTGAATTTCGGTTTAAGGCCCGTGTTCCGGTGGCTGCTGGCACGGCAGGAAAAGAAGAATAAAGCGGCACTCTAAGTGGTTGTCGTTCTGGTGGTTGACCTCACTCCTGGCCCTTTTTATCGGGGAGAGGAGGAGGGGCCAACCGAAAACGGCCTCAGGTCTTGTGTTAGAAGAGAAAACCACAAGACCAGCCTATAAAAGCAACAAGCCCTTGATGCACGCATCAAGGGCTTGTTGCTTTTATAGGCTGGTCTTGTGGAGCAGATGAATTGCCTCGCAAGGAAAACTCACAACTTCACAAGTTCACACTTTATCTTTGATAGAAGGGCTCTTGCTGGTCGAAGTACTGGTTAAGCGGCTCGTCGGAGGCGGGGTTGAGCACCATCATGTCCACAAATTGGTAGCCTTCGATGCGGCCTTCGATGACGGGGCCAAGCTCCTGCAGGAAGTCGGCTTGCTGGTCGTCGGTAAGGAAGGCGAGTAACACGCGGGGCGGCTCCTGGCTGTTCTCAATGCGTAGCTCGGCCAAGTAGGCTTTCTCGATGACAGGACGGGTGGCGCAGTACTCGCTTAAGGCGTCGAGCAGAACGGTTGGGGGCGTAGCAGGTGGGCCTATCTGCACGGGCACTTGGCCGGGGCCTTGCGCGGGCGTGGCCATTAGGTCGCTGGCCAGCAGATCTTGCATCTCTTGGCTGGTCAGCAGCTTACCGGCCGCCGAGAAAGGGTTCAGCACGCAGTCGGTGGCTTGCACCATTTGAAGTAAATCCTGGCCGCGCACCCGGATGTAAGAAATGCCTTCGGGGGCTAGCCCACCTTCAAAAACACGTTCAACGGACGTGAAAAGCGGAATTTTGCCGTCGTTCAGAACCTGGAGCTGAATTTCCATGCCCGGGGTGAGGGGTACTTCGCCGCCGGCGTCGCCTTCTTTGGGCAGCGTCACAGCCAGCACGTCTTCGTGGAGCAGCGCCTGGTAGAAGGCCGGGCGGATGTTGGGCTCGTTGGCGGCGCGCATCAAGAGTTCCTCCAGCACGTTGGTCGGCGGGTAAGGAAAATTGGGTTGCGGCGGTTGCCCGTAAGCCGGCTCCGGAATGAGCGGCATGGGCGGTATTGGGGGAGCCTGCTCTTGGGTTGGTAGCGTATAATTGGCTCCTTTATAACGGGGCCCGGCAGGGGCAGGAGTTGGAGCGGAAGTAGCATCAGGAGCCGCGGCCGGTGGGGTTGTTGGCGCTTCAGGCTTCTTTTTTAGGAAATCAAACAGACCCATACAAATTCGAAATGTGAAGGTGCAAGCTACTTAAGATTGTGGGAAGGTGAAATTGTGAAGTTGTGAAATTGTGAAGTAGCTGGGTCTGCGCCGTCCTTGCACAGGCTTAGCATGGTGTGCCAACACCAGCAGCAACAGTGATAACACTTCACAAATTTACAACTTCACCGCCTCACCGGATAATGCTGCCGTTGCAAGGCCCCAACAGCTCCGTTACTTCCCGGATGGTATACAGCTCGTTTTTGTTGCCCCAATTCTGCTGCACGAAGTTGAGTAAGTTGGTGATTTCGGCATCGGTCAGGTCTTGCTTGTGACCGGGCATCACTTGGTTGTACTCGATGCCGTTGACTACCACCGGGCCCTTCATGCCGTTGCGGATCAGGCAAGGCAAGTCGGAGCGGTGGGTGGCTACGTAGTCGGAGGCGGCGACGGGCGGGATGAGCCGGCGCAGGCCCTGGCCCTGCTCGCCGTGGCAGCTGGCACAGTGCGTTTGGTAGAGCTGCGCCCCCTCGTTCTGCTTGTTGGAAAAGCAGCCGGTAGTACCCACTAGGCACAGCAGCCCGGCCGCCCCGACGGCGCTCAGGCGAAGCAGTAGGCGCAACGGCTGGTTCATTTAACCGCCGTTTGCCGGTTTTCGGCCTCTTCTTTCAGCAGAATCGGTAGGTCGTGAATGAGCTGATCTACCTGCGTTTTCTCCATGCCATCATACACGCCCCGAACCCGGCGCTTGGAATCGACCAAGGCAAACGTGCCGCTGTGGGCAAAGCCGCCCGGCACTCCTTTATCAACCTCTGCCCCCGTCATATACGCGCGGGCCAAGGCAAAAATGGTGTCGTGAGGCGCGGTGGCAAAGTGCCAGCGCGAGGCGTTCTGAATGCCCAGGCGTTGGGCATAGTCGCGCAGCACCGGAAGGGAGTCGTGCGCGGGGTCGATGGTGTGGCTCAGGAACAGCACGTTGGAGTTGTTCTTGTTGGCCTCGTACACCCGCAGCAGCTCGCTTTGCATCTTGGGGCAGATGCTCGGGCAGGTGGCAAAGAAGAAGTCGGTGACGTAGACCTTGCCGGCGAAGGTTTGGTTGGTAATGGTTTGCCCGTCTTGGTTGGTGAGGGTGAAATCAGGAACCAGATCGGGCAGCGTGTCGGAGGGGCTGGTGGGCGCGGTGTGCTTGATGCCTAGCACGGGCAGGCGCTCCTCCTGGGCTTGGGTGGGCGCATTGGAACAGCTAAACAAGCCTAGACTGGTGGCTACGAGCAGGCCTGTAAGGGCGGCCTGCACACGAGAAAAAAAGAACTGCATTGCGTTAGTGAGCGGAAGATGTGGGTGCTCCCGCGGTCTGTAGTAATAACCGCGCCGAGTCGATACTAGTGCGAAACAGGCCAGCCACCGAATCGATTTTTTTCTGCTGCCCCGCGTAGTAATCGAGGCGCCGGGCCACGGCCACGGTGTCGGCGGGCTTGCGGTAGCGGTGCATCCAATTCATCATGGCGGCATCGGCGGCAAGCAGGGCGCGGCGCTGGCGGCCAGCGGCCACCGTGTCGGGGGTGGGCGCTTTCTGGAGCTGCTGGCGCAAGACGGTAAGCTGGTCCATCTGAGCCATAAGCTCGTCGTGTTTGGCCAGCATGGCCTTCTCGGCGGCCTCGCCCTTTTGCTCGTCGCTCTGCAGGGAGAGGCAGGCGGGCAGGCTGGTCATGAGGGGGAATAGGAGTATCAGGCAAAGCTTTTTCACGGCGGCAAAGGTAGTAGCTAGCCGCTTCTCAATTTCTTGCTTAGTGCCATAACGAGAAAGGAAAGGTGAGGCCAACCTCAGGTATAGGACGGCGCCGATAAAATTTAAGCGAAACAGTACCCTTCCTTTTAACTCAAACGCTTTGCCTCCGTTAAGGGTACCGTAATACTACCCTTATGAAGCAGAGCGATATAGAGCCCCGCCAGAACCGAGTTATTTATATACTCATGGCAGTGGCTGCCGGAGTGGGGTTGATTGTTGCGCTCTGGTATCATGCCCGTTCTTAGTCAAGCGCCTTGTTCGAATTAGAACCCTGGCTTTTAGTTCCCTAGTCGAGGCTAACCGCCTACTCCTTGTTGGTTGCGCCTGCAGCTTAGCCCGCCATTTTCAGGATGGGCTTGTTATTTTATGTAGTATATATTTGATATTAAATTAGATAATAGGTATCTTCATTATAGAATATACCCTTGTGCATGACTGCTCTTAACCAGTAGTGGCCGTGCCGGTGCCCTTGCTGCCAAACACTAGCAACGCTCCTGATGGAGTGCGTGAAGAAGGTGCGCGAAAGAGCTGTGGCTGTTGGTCGTGAAGAAGAGTTTTTACTTAACCCAATGGAGGATACTATGGGTCTAACTTTCCTCTCTCCGTACATTACTACTGTTCTGCTTGGTGCTGTCCTGACCTATCTGGCGGAAGGCCCGTATCGGCCTGTCTCTACCAAGCCGCCAATTGTATCTAAACAAACTAAGGTCAGCAGTTCCCGTGCAACTAGCGTCGTGGTAGCTACTACGGGCTTAGTGGAAGCCATTCGGGTCTCGCCTCTGCTAGTGACCAAGCATAGTTGGGTAAGGCAGGTATTTTTCACTGATGGCGATTACGTTCGGGGCCGGCAGATACTGCTGAAATTTCTGGAAGTCAGCCCCTCCTCCAGTGAGTTTAGCCGCGACTATTTGCTGGCGCCCCACTCCGGATTTTTAACTAAAAGAAACGTGGCGGTCGGCCACCGGGTGCGGGCGGGCACTTGCGTAGCTACGCTGCAAGACGTGTCGCAGGTGAAGGTGCCCTTGGTGGTGTCGGCGCAGGTTGGGCGGGCCGTGCGGGTCTGCGACCCGGTAGTGGTTCGCGTTGCCGAAATGCCAGGGCGCACTTTCGCCGGAATTGCGGAGCGCATTGATAGGCAACTGCTGCCCCAACCCAAAACGGTGGTCCTCGTGAGCGTCCGGAACGCGGTGGCGCCGCTAATTAAGCCCCAGATGCACGCTCTGGTATCTTGGCAGGTTCGGTTGGCGAATTCGTCGGTGGCCAAGCGTTAGAACTGGCTTTACAGTCGGCCGCTTGGCCTGACGGATCCTTTTCTCTGAAAGAAGCAAGCTTACTTAAACCTCTGTATCGTATGCGGATACTTCTATTTTTCTCTGTTCTGGGAGTTGGAACCAGCTCCGTCGTTTTCGCCCAAACTCCCACGCTTTCTTCTCCCGTTGTTATCTCCTCTTCGCCGGCACCAGCCGGGAAGCAGAGCGAGCCCCCGTTTAAGGAGCAGCAGACGGTGCTGGTAAAAGCCAGCCAGCAGTATCAGGCGGGCAAGTTTAAAACCATGCTGCTGGGCCGCAACTATCGGCAGGAGTGGCAGAAGCCAGTGCGCGTGCCGGTGCTGAACCTCGGCACTTCGCAGGGCGGTTTGCTGCCCCTCAAACAAGGCGGCGGCAAGCAAACCAAGTCGTTGCGGCTGCGAGCCCCCAACGGCCGCGAATACGTGTTGCGCTCCATCGAGAAAAACACCGAGCAAGTGTTAAGCGAAGAGCTACGCAATACCTTAGCCGCCAAGGTGGTGCAGGATCAGGTGTCGGCCGCGCACCCCTATGCGGCCCTAACGGTGCCTATCCTGGCCGAAGCTGCCGGCGTAGGGCATACCAATCCGGAGCTGGTGTACGTGCCGGATGATGAGCGGCTGGGCGAGTTTCGGCCGGTATTTGCCAACACCCTGGCTATTCTGGAGGAGCGCGATCCGCAGGTGCCGGCCTCTTTTACGGGGCGTACCCTAGAGAAGAATTACAGCACTGAAAAGGTACTGGAACTGCTGCGCACCGATTTCAGAAACCAAGTCGATCAGCGCGAACTGGTGCGGGCCCGGCTGTTCGATGTGTTGGTAGCCGACTTCGACCGGCACGAAGACCAGTGGCGCTGGATGGCGTATGCCCAGCCTGCGGGTGGGATGCTGCTGCGCGCCGTACCCCGCGACCGGGATCAGGCATTCTTTGTCAACCAAGGCTTGCTGCCCAATCTGGCAAGTCGGGATTGGGCCGTGCCCGCCGTGCAGGGCTTTGACGGGTCGATGCGCAACGTGAATACCTTCATGTTTAGCGCCCGATACTTCGACCGTTCCTTTCTAACCAAGCCTACCCGGGAGGAATGGGTGGGGGTAGCACAGGAGCTGCAAACCCGCCTGACCGATGAGGTGATTGAAAAAGCAATTCGCCAGTTGCCCAATTCCATCTACCAGTTGTCGGGGCCGACTATTGTTGCTAATCTGAAGTCGAACCGGGATGCCTTACCCGCTTATGCTGAAAAGTATTACCGCTTTCTGGCCCGCGAGGTAGACGTAGCTGGCAGCAACCAACCCGAGTACTTTCAAATCGAGCGGCTCGATAATGCGCAAACGCGGGTTAAGATCTTCGGCCTGGCGGCCAGCGGCCAACCAACTGGAGAGCCGGTGTACGAGCGCACCTTTCTAACAAACGAAACCCAGGAAATTCGCTTGTACGGCTACGGCGGCCGCGACAAAATGGAAGTGAGCGGGCGGGTAGATAAAAGCCCAATCATCCGGCTTATTGGGGGCGAAGGCGAAGACGTACTCATCGACCGTTCCCGCGTTGGCGGCCTGAGCCGGCGCACGCTCGTGTATGATACGCCCACCGGCAACGACCTGCAGCTCGGGGCGGAAAGCCGGAACCGGACCTCTGCGGATTCGCTCGTCAACCGCTACAATCGCCAAGCGTTCCGCTACGGGTATGTTGGTCCCCTCTTGCCCTGGGCCTATAACCCCGACGATGGGGTGTTTCTAGGAGCCGGAGTGGAGATTCGGCAGCCCCGCTTTCGCAAAGCACCCTGGGCTACCGTGCACTGCTTGCAAGCCAGCGTGGCGCTTGGTACGGGCGCCTACAGCTTCCGCTATGCCGGCGACTTCAATCAAATCACGAACAAGCTCGATTTAGTGGTGCGGGCCGATCTGCAGGCTCCTAATTACGTGCGCAACTTCTTCGGCTTCGGCAACGAAACCCGCTTCGATAAGGCTCTTGGCATCCGCTACTATCGGGTGCGCTACAACAATGTAGCATTGCAGGCCCTGCTGCGTCGCCGGATCGGGGCGCACCAGTTTTACGCCGGCCCGGTATACCAGCGCGTGCGGGTAGAGCAGACCCGGGGGCGGTTTATTGAACGGATGCCCGACGAAAACGGCTTAACGGGCACCATGTTCAGGCCTAAACACTACGCCGGCTTGAAGGCAGGCTACGTGTTGGACACGCGCAACAACGACTGGCATCCTAGCAAAGGCGTGTACTGGAGCACTGAATATACCGGCCTGCGCGGCGTGAACAGCATCGCGCAGGACCTGTCGCAGCTTTCCTCAGAGGCCTCAGGGTTCTGGACGCCCGCCGCGTGGCCCGGCCTCACCTTGGCGGCCCGCGTAGGCGGCACCCTCAACTTCAGCGACTTCGAATTCTACCAAGCCGCTACCCTCGGCGGCCTTTCCAACCTGCGTGGCTACCGCCGTACCCGTTTTGCCGGTGAAAATAGCATCTACAACAATCTGGAATTCAGGGCCTACCTAGGGACGCTGAACACGATGCTGGTATCGGCCAAGATTGGGGTGCTCGGCTTCCACGATGTGGGCCGAGTTTGGGTGGATGGCGAGAAATCCGATACCTGGCATACCGGCTACGGCGCGGGCCTCTGGGCAGAGCCATTCCGTCGGGTGGTGCTCGTTGGCACGTACGGCCTGTCGCGCAACGAGCGAATGCCTGTAGTGCGCTTGGGGTTCCAGTTTTAAGGTACGCCGCTTGCTGTTTGCTGGATGATGCTGTGCTTAGGGATAAGGCGGGCCGTGCTGTAATTCAGCGAATCAAAACCTAGCCTTGCCTTATTGCAGCCAGCCCTGCGCCAAGTGAAACAGCCACGAGGCTAACTCGACACCACCCCACACGGTAAGGCCCGCCAGCAGCACAAACACGATAAGCACGACCGTGAATAGCCCTTTGCCGCTGCCTTGGTATTTGCCTTCGGCGTAGTGGCGGCGCAGTAAGCTCACGTTTTTGTCGTTGGCTTTATAGGCGAAGTCGAAGATGTTGCCGATAATGGGAATGGCACCAATGATGGTGTCGAGTAGCACGTTGAGAACCATGCGCACCACCAGGTTGCCACTGGCGCCGTGGCGCATCATGGTCAGAATTAGGATGCCGGAAACGGCCAGGGAAGGAATGCCGCCTACCACAGGTATCAAACTCATGATGGGGTCGAGGCCGAAGCGCCAAGTGGTGCCGGGCACGCGGAACTGGCTGTCCATGAGGCGAGAAATGCTCTCCACCCAACGCAGGCGGTCATCGATATCGAAAGTAGATTTGGGCATGGGTGGATGATGGATAATTATCGGGAGCTGATTGTTGATAGGCCGGGCCGCAGGAGCAGCAAAGCCAAACTTGATGTAGCTGTACGCTTTTCGGTTCGAAAACAGACATTTTCCCTGTTAACTCGTAACTGATTTCAAACAATCAGCCACCAACAATCAACTATCACCTCATGCAAACCCGCACGCTCGGCCGCTCTGGCCTCACGGTTTCTGCCCTCGGCCTTGGCTGCATGGGTATGTCCGACTTCTACGGCCAGCCCGACGACGCCGAAAGCATCCGGACCCTGCACCGGGCCACCGAGCTAGGCGTCACTTTCTTCGATACGGCCGACATGTACGGCCCCTTCAAAAACGAAGAGCTAGTAGGCAAGGCCTTTCAAGACCGTCGAAACCAAGTAATTATTGCTACCAAGTTCGGCATCCTCCGCGACCCAAGCAACCCGTCTGTCCGCGGTATCAACGGGACACCAGCCTACGTGCGGCAGGCCTGCGAGGCCAGCCTCAAACGCCTCGGCACCGACCACATCGACCTGTATTACCAGCACCGCGTCGACCCCAATACCCCCATCGAGGAAACCGTAGGCGCCATGGCCGAACTGGTAAAGGAGGGCAAGGTGCGGTATCTAGGACTTTCTGAAGCGGCGGCGGGTACCTTGCGCCGCGCCAGCGCCGTGCACCCTATTGCCGCTTTGCAGAGCGAGTACTCGCTCTGGAGCCGCGACCCGGAAGACGGCGTGCTGCAAACCTGCCGGGAGTTAGGTATCGGCTTCGTGCCGTATTCACCGTTGGGCCGGGGCTTTCTTACCGGTCAGATCCAACAGTTCGAAGACCTGGCGCCCGATGATTACCGTCGCCACACGCCCCGTTTCCAAGGCGAAAACTTTCAAAAGAACCTTGATCTGGTAGCCCGCATCAAAGAACTAGCAGCGTTGAAGAACTGCACGCCTGGTCAACTGGCGCTGGCTTGGGTGTTAGCGCAAGGCGATGCTATAGTGCCCATTCCCGGCACCAAGCGCGTGCAGTACCTCGAAGAAAATCTAGCCGCGCTCAACGTGCAGCTTAGTGCCGAAGAGCTTCAGCAGCTCGACGCAATAGCTCCCCAAAACGTAGCCGCCGGCCAGCGCTACCCCGAGCAAATGATGGGCAGCGTGAATGGGTGAGGTGAGTGAAGTGGTGACTGAGTGAATGAGTGAAGTAGCCTACGGCCCACGTCAGCTGATGGTAGCGCCACAAGGGGCCGTAGGCTACTTCACTCAGTCACCACTTCACTAAATCACCGCCGCGGCGGGAGCAAATCAATTAGCCCATCCTCACTGACTACCACGGCCAGGCAGGGGTAGCGGCTGCTTTCCACGTAGCGCAAAGCTGAGTTGTAGCGGGAGCCACGAGACGAGTCGCCTTTTTCGGTGGCGAGGCCGTCGAGGATGGCACCAATGGCGTAGCAGTTACCGTTCGGCTCGATGAATACAGCGCCGTCGATGTTGGTGACCAAGCGAAGAACGGAGGGCGTCATAAGGCGGGGCACTACGCGGAAGCACTGGCGGGTGAGCCGGGCCGCTTCCTGCGCCGCCCCCTCCGATACCACCAGAATAGTGCCGGTGGGCTGCGAGGTGGCCCGCTGGGTCAACTCCCACAGGTAATCAATAGCTACCTGATCGAGGTAAGGAAACACGCGCTGCACAGCCCGCGCAAAGTTGCTGGCATCGACGCGGCCCTGGGGCAGACGAGGCGTATTCGACACCACCTTCATCATCAGCTGGTTGTCGTGGGTAAGTTCCCAGCTGTAGTGGCGGGTGAAATGCACTGTGAAAATAGGCTCGTAGGCTTGGTCATCGGGAGCCACGAGGTAGCCCAGGCCGAACACATCAGTGGCGTCGGAAACCAGGGCGGTTCGGTCTTCGCTCAGTTCCAAGAGCTTGCGCACGCGGCGGTGGTCGCGCAGCGGAATCGGACTTTCCAGCGTGAGCACGGACACAATGGCCGGGTGATGTCGGCGGGCCACGAGCATGGTGCCTACACCTTCATCGCCCTCGTGGCGCAGGGCCGCTACGCCGTTGCAGGCATCGTAGAGACCGTGCGTGCCGGCCGCTACGCGCAGCATAAAGCTGCGGCCCGCGGCGCGCAGCACCTCGTTGTAGTCGCGGTCCAGCACGGGTCGGTCATCGTCGGTGTCGGACTCGCGCAGGGCGCGGCTGCAGTCTTGCAGAAACTCTTGTACCGTAGCGTTGACCAATGAGGTAGGACGGTTGCCGGTGCTTAGTTCGGGCAAGGTGTAGTAGGCCTCGTAGGTTTCGCGGGAGAGTTGCAGCACAATCACCACCAAATACCCATACAAGCTGATGGGTACCGAGCAGAAGCTGATTCGGTCTTCGGTGCGGGCCGTGCACAACCCGGTCAGGGTTTGCTCGGTGGCCCGCTGCAACAAGGCGTACCAGCGCAGCTTCTCGTACCGGTCGTGGTCGTCGGGGTGGAGGTGATACACCACGTCGCGGGGACCATCGGGTTCTAGGGCCGCCGCCAGGGCTTTAACGCCGGCAAATTCGGTGGCGTGGTAGCGCAGGGTAGCGGGTTCCACCACCACCGCCTGCGGCTCGTCGGTTTCGCGGGCAGAAGCTAGCCCTAGCAGAAAGACTTCGGGCTTTAGATTACGATCGAGCAGGTTGAAGATGCCATCGGCAAATAACTGGGCCGATACGCGGAATAAACTTTGATGGTCCCACATAGCGGGGAGCTGGAAAATGGGCAAGGGCGGGGCAGAAAGTGGAAACGCGAGAGGCTATGCCGGCAAGTACGAAAAATTGCGTACGAAGATTACGTTTTTAAGTCAGGAAGATTCCGGTGATTTTCATCAACTTTCCTCGTTCTTTATCAGTTATAACTAAGTGAAAAATCTTGGCCTGGCTTGCAATACGCGGCCAGAAAGCTTACCTTAGAACGTATAGTTGCTGCTGCCATGCCTGTCTACCTGCTCGTATCCGGATTTGGTTTTCTGTGCGCCTATTCGGTGCTCCCGCTGCTTACGGGCTATTGCGCCGCCAGCTACGGACGTTCGTACTGGTTCTGGTTTATACTAGGCTGGGTACTGCCTATTCTATCGTTTCTGGTACTTTTCGCGTTGATTGCGCGCCAACACCTCAACCGGGGTGAGCGGCTGCTAGCCGAAGCCAAAGAAATTTTGGCCGCCGCCGAAGCGGCAGAAGTGGGCCGGTAGCCGAAGTAAGAAGCTTCCTCCTTCAGCGCAACCGCAGTCTGCTTCCCATTGACTTCGTGAGCAAACTTAACTGCTTCCCGCTCAAACATGAGCTGTGAATTATAGGCCTACGGTCTTGTCTTTTTGGATACAGAAATGGCCTGATTTTCACCCAACAAGTCTGGTAGCTACAGCTTGTGCAGCGACGATGCTCGCACAATCAGCTCGGGCTTGAGTACCAGCGGGGGCGGCGAGTAGCTTGGGCCGCGCTTAAGGAGCTGCAGCAGCAGCTGAACCGCCGTTTCGCCCATCTGCTCGGCCCGCTGATCGACTACCGTTAGCCGGGGCTGCGTCATGTTAGTGAAAGGCTCGTTGCTGAAGCAAGCCACCGCCAGGTCCTGCGGTACACGCACATTGCGCTCCTGAAGCACTTCCAGGGCCCCCACCGTTGGGATGGCATAGGCGGCGAAAAACGCATCAATCGAGGCATCCAGCGCCAATAAGTGCTCGATGGCCAAGCGGCCCGCATCGTGCGTGAGAGCCGGTAAGTCGTACACCCATTCTTCCTTGAGTGGGAGCCCGTGGGCGCGTAAGGCTTCGGCGTAGCCTAAATAGCGGTTGCGGCTGGTGTTGAGGTGCTGCGGCCCGGCCAGGTGCGCAATGCGGGTGCAGCCCTGTTCGATGAGGTGCGTAACGGCCCGGTAGGCACCCTGAAAGTCGTCGAGAATGACGGCGGAGCTGCCGGGCAGGTCGGCCATGCGGTCGAAAAATACCAGCGGCGTGCCTTGCTGCCGAACTTGCTCGAAGTGCTGCACTTCGTTGTGCGTAGTTGCTGAGAGCGACACCAGAATGCCCTCTACCTGCGCCGCCAGCAGAGTGTCAATGTTTTGCTGCTCGCGTCGCAGTTCCTCGTTGGACTGGCACATCATCACGTTGAAGCCGGCCCGGCTGGCAATCTTCTCGATACCGTTCATTACGGCCGGGAAAAAGTAGCCGCGGATGTGCGGTACAATCACGCCCAATGTCTTGCTGTGGCCTTTGCGAAGAGCCGCTGCGAGCTGGTTAGGCCGGTAGTGCAGCTCCTGGGCCAGCTGCCGTACCCGGTCTTTGGTGGCTTCGCTGATACCTTCATGGTTGGCGAGGGCCCGCGACACAGTGGAAGGAGAGATGCCTAATTGCCGGGCTAGATCGGCAATTGAGGTTCGTTTTGGATTGGCCATGAGGCAGAAAGATTAATCAGTACGTGAGGTGCTCGAAGTGCCAGAAGTAATGCAGCTTCTGGCTTGGCAGCTTCGATAAGCTGTCGACTTCAGCCCCGGAGAGAAGCTTGCTGGTATTGCGGATTGCGGTCGGCGCAGCCTACCACTGGTTTTTTGGCCGCGCTTAGCCCCAAGTTTGGCTTGAATGTCCCGGTTGCAACTACACCAGTCATTGGAAGTTTTAAATCACTGACGAGACAAGGTGCATACTAGTTACAGACTTCCGAATTTCACTGAAAACATTGGTTCAAGCGTCTTTTCTACTTGTATCCGCGTTATTTAGCTTGCCAAAGATAACCTGCAGCCCCTGCAGCAGCGCTAGAGAGTAAAGAGGTTGAAAGCGAATGCGCTGTCTACTGCACTTTTTCTCATGCAAGCAAATACGCATTTCTGAACACAATTAGCAACTTCAATTCATGACCCATTTGCGGAAACCGATCCTCTTTTCAGGCTTTTTATGGGCCCTGGCTCCCTCACTTCATGCTCAACAGCTGACGGAAAGCATCAGACTCAATCAGATAGGCTTTTACCCGACTGCGCCCAAAGTGGCCATGGTGGTAGGCGCGGCGGCCGGTAAATTCTACATCACCACCCCCGACCGGGCCACTACTGTTTTCACCGGCGAGCTAAGTGAGCAGCGTCATAATGACTTCTCGAACCAAGACGTCCGTACGGCTGATTTCTCGGGGTTCAAGAAAGCTGGCACCTATGTGGTATCGATTCCGGCATTAGGTTATTCCCATTCCTTTCAGATTCAGCCCCGGGTACACGCGCCGCTCGCCGCGGCAGCTCTAAAAAGCTACTACTATCAGCGGGTCTCCACTGCGCTGCCGGCCACTTACGCCGGCGTGTGGAACCGCCCCATGGGCCACCCCGACAACCAGGTGCTGGTGCATCCTTCGGCCGCCAGTAAGGAGCGGCCCGCCGGCACGGTCATTTCTTCGCCTCGGGGCTGGTATGACGCCGGCGACTACAACAAGTACATCGTTAACTCCGGCATCACGCTCAGCACGCTATTATCGCTCTACGAAGACTTTCCGGCGTACGGCGCGCAACTAAAAGAGCAGGTTCCGGAGAGCAGCAACGCCGTTCCCGACCTCCTCGACGAGTCGTTGTGGAATCTGCGGTGGATGCTTTCCATGCAGGACCCCAACGATGGTGGCGTGTACCACAAGCTTACCAACGCCAACTTCGACGGCATGGTGATGCCCACTGAGTGCCGGACGCCTCGTTATGTGGTGCAAAAAAGCACCGCCGCCGCCCTCGACTTTGCCGCCGTGCTGGCCCAATCAAGCCGCATCTTCCGGCAGTTCGACCGGCAGCTGCCGGGCCTGGCCGACTCGTGTTTGCGGGCTTCCACGCGCGCTTGGGAGTGGGCCATTGCAAATCCGGCGGTTTACTACCAGCAAGACGCGCTAAACAAGCAGTTTCAGCCCGCCATTGCCACCGGTACCTACGGCGACAACAGCGTGCAGGACGAATGGAGCTGGGCCGCCACCGAGCTGTACGTTACTACCAAGCAAGACAAATACTATCAGGCTATTAAGCTGCTTCCCGAGGGGCAGCTACGGCTACCGGGCTGGAACCAGGTGCAAGCCCTCGGCTACTATACCTTAGTTCGCTTCGGTTCCAAGCTGCCCGCGCAAGCGGAAAAAGACGTTGCCAAAGCAAAAAAGGAAGTCGTGCTCCTGGCCGATGCCCTGGCCGCCGGCACCGACACCCGCGCCTACCAAACCGTAATGGGCAAATCAGCCCGCGACTTTGGGTGGGGCAGCAACTCCAACGCGGGCAACCAAGGCATTACACTCATTCAAGCCTACCAGATCAGCGGCAACCAAAAGTATCTGAACTACGCCCTCACCAACCTTGATTACCTGCTCGGCCGCAACGCCCTTGGGTTTTCCTTCGTGACCGGCTACGGCGCCAAAACTCCGCAGCATCCGCATCACCGCCTCTCAGAAGGCGACAAAGTACAAGCCCCGCTCCCCGGCTTCCTGGTAGGCGGCCCCAATCCGGGCCAGCAGGACAAGTGCCAATATCCCTTCAGTACCCCCGATATGTCTTATGCAGACGTAGTGTGCTCGTACGCCTCCAACGAAATAGCCATCAACTGGAACGCCCCCCTGGTGTACCTGGCGGGTTCCCTGGAGGCCTTGCAGGGGAAGTGGTAAAGGGGTGGCTTAGCGACTTAATGTAAAAAATACCCGACTAGCCGGCGGGCGTAGCCGTTGAGCAGGAAGTACGGCAGGTACAGCGGCGGGCAGTTTTTTAGGGCGAAATGCGTGAAGTTTAGCATGTTGCCGCCGCCCCGAATACCGAACAGGTGCTGATAGTAGCCCTTGAAGCTGCGGTGCTTACGGGTGAGGGTCTGGCCGCTTTCCTCGGGGTAAGTGCTTAGCTGCGCTTCGTAGTTGATGAACACCGGAAAGCCCGCCCGGCGGGCAACGCTGGTGTAGTCGAAGTCGGCGAGGTAGTGGGGGAGGCGCTTCTCGTCGAAGAGGCCGACTTTGTCGGTAACGGCTTTAGGAATGAGCAGGCCGCGGCCGGGCAGGTACGTGACGGGTTGCAGGTGGCGGCGCTGCTCGGCGGGTAGTTCCAGAAGCAGGTCGTGGCGGGTATTGGTGCGGAAATCGAGCCGCTCGCCACCGTAAATGGCCTGGCCCGTAGCCGCATCCAGTTCCAGTGCGCCGAGCACGGCTTGGGGGTTTAAGTCGGCGGCGGCGAGCATTTCAGCTACAAAAGAAGGGGCCGTTACCACGTCGTTGTTGAGGGTCATGACGCGGGTGGCGCCCAAAGCCAGCGCCCGCCGGATGCCCAGGTTCACGCCGGCCGTCCAGAATAGGTTACCGTCGCCGGTTACCACTTCCACCTCCGGAAACTCTTCGGCCAGCATCTTGTCGGTGCCGTCCGTGGAGCCATCGTCCACTACAATGGTGCGAAACGCCTGACTGGTTTGCTTGCGCAAAGAAATCAGACACTCGCGGGTGAAGTGTTTGCGGTTGAAAACAGGAATAATAATATACAGCATAGTGTTGGTTGCTGATTGTTGATTGTTAGTTGCTGGTTGTTGACTTTTAGAATGCTGTATTGAATGCGTAGTAACCATCTAGTAGTCAGTAAATAATCAAGAATTAACAATCAGCAACCAACAAGGAATTCGTTGTCAGCGCGGCTATTTCCGGCGCAAGAGCGGCCGCCTGCTGATGCAAGCCAGCCACCAGCTTCGGCCAGCTGTACTGTGAGGCATAGGCAAAGCTGTTACGCCCTAAACGCTCTAGTTCTTCCGGATTATCATACAGGTGTTCGACTGCCCGAGCTAAAGCCGCCGTGGTTTCCTCGGCCGATTGCACGGCTACTTTGATGCCGGCATCGTCGGGAATGAAGTCGGTGGCGCCGTGGTGGTCGAGGGTGAGGATGGGTAGACCCAGCGCCATCGACTCCATGTATTGTGAGGCATACGTGTCGCGTAGGCTGCACAGCATGAACAGGTCGTGGCTGAGGTAGGCATTGCTAATGGTGCTGTAGGGCACGCGGCCATGCCAGGTCACCCGGTCTTGCAGGCCGGCCGCCGCAATCCAGCCGGGCACCAGCGGCCCCACTGGCCCGTCGCCCATAATGTCGAGGTGAAACTTCACGCGCGGGTTTACCTTCGCCAGCGCGTCCAGCACGAGGTGCAGGCCTTTGCGCGGAAACAGCCGGGCCAACCACAATATCCGCAGCTCCCGCCCAACCAAAGCCGGCCGCAGTGGATACTCGACCGGAAAAAAGTCGGCGGGTTGGGCCGCGCTCATCACCAGCTCCACCTTACGGGCTCCTAGTTCTTGGGCCAACGCCGCCGTTTCGCGGTTGGCCGCAAACACCAGCGCCGCGTGGCGCAGCGACTGGCGCACGTTCGGGTCAAACGTGACCAGCAACTTGCTGATTACGTTGCGCATGGTTTCGGTTTTAAACCAATCGGGCAAGTAGTGGCGCAGCGACGCCGGCGCCTGCATGCCACCACCCAACGGGCCTAGCAGCAGCGGCTTTTTCAGGCGCCACAGCCACGAAGCCATTTGCAGGCTGTTGTAGGTGACGTGGTGCACCAGGTCGAAATCAACTTGCGCATCAAGTTGCCGGGCTACCAGCCAGGCACTGCGCTGCCACACAATGTAGTGCAGATACACGCCAAACTGCCACCGGTAGAGGTAGTCGATGCCAGGCGGTACGGTTACGTACACGGGGTGAATGCGGGCGGCGGTAGGGTCGTGGGCCCGCTCGACCAGGCGCTTTTGCAGGTTGGTGCGCCCGCGGGGCGTGGTCAGGCACCATACCTCGTGGCCCAGAGCAGCCGTTTCCCAGAGCCAGTTGAAGCCGTTGCCTTCTTCGCTGCCCTGGTCGGGGTCGCAGGCGTAGGCGGAAAGTAGAATCTTCATGACTGGAGCACGTTAGCGGGAGCAGGCTTAGCCGCTGATTTCGAGGAGGTAGGGCTTTGCAAACCGCTGGCCACCGGCTTCTGGCCGGCAAACACGCGGCGCATAATGGCGGACAAGCGGCTCTTGAAAAACTCGTTGAACCGCTTTTGGTCGCGGCGGTAGTCGCGGCGCACGTAGGTTGGGTGGCGCAGCGGAAACGCAAGGTCGGCGGCGGGGCGGGCGCCCATCATGTCGCCTTCGTCGTGGGTGTGGGTGGAGTTGTTGCCGAAGCCGATGTTGCCCACCAGATTCACGGCCGGTACAATGTAGAGGCCGGAATTCATGGCAATGGTGTATTCCCACTGGTAGTCCCACACGTCGGCCGGGGCGGGCAGCTTCAGCACGTCGGCCATCTTGCCCAGGCGGTAGCGCTTTTCCAGCTGGCTGGTAAACACGCCCTCGAACGCGCCGCTGGCTACGGCCTCGTGAAAGCCGCGCATCTCGTAATCATAGAGGGCCCAGGCGCGGCGCCAGGTGGCCCAGCCCCAGCTGTTGCGCTGCCCCGAAAAGTGGTAGGACGGGGCGTCGGGCGCGGGGGGAAGCTGCGCCTCGCTGCCGAAGTTGTTGCCGCCGATGTGCATTACGCGGGTATCATCGCGGTAGCGGGCCAGCAATTCTTCGCAAAACCGGAAAAAGCTCGGCGCGGGCACGCAGTCGTCTTCCAGAATAATGCCCTCGGTTTCGTGGCTGAAAAACCAGTTCATGGCCGTAACGGGCGCCCGGCCGCAGTTCAGGTTTTCGTCGTGAAAAAGCGTGAATACCTCGCAAGGCCAATCCACTTCGTCGATTACGGCGCGGGTTTCCACGCAGCGGGCGGCGTCGGTGGGGTGGTTGGGGCGCGGCCCGTCGGCGGCCACGTATAGGCGGGTCGGGCGGGCCTGCCGCAGCGTATCAAGAACCCGCCGCGTGGTATCGGGGCGGCTAAAGATAACGAGCAACACCGGCGTAGCGAAGGCCACTTCGGCGGCAGGTGCAAGGGAAACGGGCATAGCAGAGTAGGATAGCGGGACGAGATAAAAGCAAGATCTTGCGTGAACTACGACGAGGCCAACGCCAGAGCGGGCACGTCAACTAACTGGCTGCTAGAAAGTTGAATGCTGCGGTACATGGCTAGCGTGTTCTCGATAATCGTGTTGGGATCGTGCCGGATTTGGGCTTCAGCCTGCGCCTGCGTGGCAATTCGCTGCCACAGCGCCGGATCGTGGTAGAGGCGCAGGGTTTGGCGGGCCACGGTGGCCGGCGAAAGGTCGGTGAGTAAGCCGGTTTCCGCTTCTTTGATCAAGGAACTAACTCCGCCCACGTTGGACGCTACTACCGGCAAGCCCATGAGTTGAGCCTCGCACACGCTGTTCGGGCTGTTGTCGATGTAGGAGGGGTGCAGCAAGCAGAACGACTCGCGGCAGAGCACTGCCAGCCCGGCTCCCGACTGAAACGGGCGGCATTCCACGTGCTCGGGGCCAAGGTGGCGCAGGTTGTAGCGCTCGGCTACCTCGGTTACATCGGCGGTTTCCAGGCGGCCCACAATCACCAGCTTCATTTCCGGGGCTTGCTGCCGAATCAGGTTGAAGGCCATCAGCATTTCCTTGAAGCCTTTGATTTCCTGCTTGCCGCCTACAAACAGCGCCTGCGGGCGGGCCGGCCGCGGAGGAGCCGGGCGGGCCACTTCCGCGAAGAACTCCGGCCGGATGGTTTCCCAGTTGTGGTAGATGCGGCAGCCGGGGCTCAGGCGGGTGGTGTGGAACTTGTCCCAATCGGTGCGGCACGAGAAGTTGTGCACCGTGGGCAGGTACTTGGTTTCGTAGAGGCCGGCCATGGTCCACAAAAACTTCAGCATCGAAAACGTCTTGGGCACCACCTTGGCGTACTCCGACACAATGCCCTGCACCGACAGCACCATCGGAATATCGAGCCCGGCCGTCATGGCGGGGAGCTGCAGCTCCGAGCCGTGCAGGTGCAGCAAATCGTACTGGCGGTAGTGCTGGCGCAGGTACTTCTTCACGATGGCAATGCGGCGCTGGTAGAGCGTCAGAATATCCTGGCGCACTTTGGGCACTTTCAGGTAGATGAAGTGCATCCCGTCGCGGTCGAACTCCTCTACCTCGGCCGTTATCCGGTGGGTCCAGTTCAGAATCGTTAGCTCCACGCCGGGCCGGCGCTTCAGCAAATCCGCCAGCGTACCCACCCAGGGAACAGGATGCGCGGCCGGCTCGGACGGATGCGGAAAGGGGGCAAGCCAAAGAACTTTCATGGGGATAAGGCGAATAGTTTTTGGTTTTTGGTTTCTCGTTTTTGGTTTCTCTGTTCCTTATCCTGAATTCTGCTTGTATTTCCTTTAAGCTAACCGCTTCAAAACCAATATCAATTAACTAAAAACCAGAAACAAAAAACTAGAAACTCAACTGATGCAGCTCCGGCTCGGGCCTCGATGAAGGTTGCGCAACCGGGGCTGGCGGCTTAGTAACCGCCATAGGCTGCGCAATGGCGGCCAGCATCAGCCCAATCAACCCAAAGTGGTAAGTCGACCAGTCGTAGGAAGTCCCGAACACTATCAAGCTGCCGAAGAAAGCCAGCAGCATGGCCGTATCGGCGGTTACGACGCGCGACTGGCGCAGGCGCTTGATGACGCTGATAATGGGCACCAGCAGCACCAGCAAAACGCCCAGCACACCGAAGTAAAAGAGCCGGTCGAGGTAGAAATTGTGGAAGTGGTGGCCGGTGCGGTCAGCCCACATGGGCGCGTCACTGCTTGGGTCGTAGAACTGCATGGGCACCTCGAAGCCTTCGAGCCGCCAACCGGCAATAGGCCGCTCCTCGACCAGCGGCACGTACGATTCCAACTGCTTGAGGCGCCAGCTGCCGGTGCCTTGCTTGTCGGCGTTGGCAATGTCGTCGATGCTTTGCTCGAAGCGGGTCACCACTTCCGGACTGTTAAACACAATCATGGTAATGCCGAGGGAGCCCAGCACGAGCGGCAGCCCCACCAGCAAAGTAAGCTTGGACATGGAAAAGCGCGCCACCCGGGCCCAGCGCAGCAGCAGCAAATCGAGCGGCACGGCAATGATGGTAGCAATCCAGACCGAGCGGTGCTGCAGGAAGATGATGAGCGGCAAACACAGAAAGAAAACAAGCAGCGACGTCATGGAGCCCCGCAGCATGTAGGTGTTCAGGTTGAACAAGGCCACCAGCACAAACAGGTAGGCTGAACCCGAGTTGAAGCCCCGCTCGTTTTCCACGAAGGCGCTCAAACTCAGAGAATCGCGGTGGAAGATCAGTAGGTTGGCCATCATCATTACCAGCAGCACGTTGATGAGTTGCCGGAACGAGGGCAGACCGAAGCGCCGGTGAAAAGCATAGATGCCGAAGATGTTGAGCAGCACAAAAAACTTATTGAACACGTGCGGATACACCAGCACCGAGTCCCAGCCGGCGTAGGACTCCAGCATCAGCCACCCCACAACGCCCGCCCACACGTAAAACCAGATCCGGATCAGGGGCTGCATGTAGCGCCAGTACAGCAGCACCGCCGCCAACGAGCCCGCCAACAGCGCGTAGTTCAGGTACTTTAGCTGCTCCGGCTCCTGGTCGACCATGTAGCCGAAGGCAAACTCCCAGAACACAGCGTTGGTGCAAAGCACCGCTAGCATGGGTAGAATCAAGAGAAAGCGAAGGTTGATTTTCATAAGACCGAGGCGCTGAAAAGAAAAGCAAAAACTGGTGTCATTCAGTGGTGCTCTTCAGCGGAAAGGGCATAGGCGTAAGTGGGTGGCGCCGGGGCAACAGTAGGGGCGGCCAGAGCCGGCAAGCCGAGTATTTGACGGGCCTCATGGAAAAACGCCAGGGTATCGGCTAGCATAACCGACGAGTCGAAGTGCGTGGCGGCAAAGGTTAGCTGCGTCTGCTGCAACTGCGCCCGACGCTCAGTGGATTTCAGCAGGTCAGCCAACCCTTGGGCCAGAACGTCGGGCGCGGCGGTAGGGCTGATGAGGGCCTCAGGAGTAGGCGCCAGCAGCTCCGGGATGCCGCCTACGGCCAGCGCCACAGCCGGGCAGCGGGCCGCCATGGCTTCAATGAGCACCAACGGGCAGTTTTCGCGCAGGGCGGTGTGCACGTACACGTCGGCAGTGCGCAGCAGGGCCATTACGTCGCGGTGGTAGCCGAGCAGGAATACGTGGTTGGTGAGGTCGGCCTCTTTGATGAGCTGTTGCAGCAGGGCCTCATCCTCGCCCCGGCCCACTAAGGCTAGCACGAAATCAAGCCCTTGCCGCCGCAGCTCGGCCGCTACCGGAATCAGAAATCGTTGGTTTTTGCGGGCTTCCAGCTGCCCCACATTCAACAGAATAGGGCGACCTGGAAACTGCTGACGAAGATTGGTGGCCGCGGCCGGGGGCGTGGTAGGAACTTTGAGGTTCATGGCCACGCCATTGTACACAACCGTATGGTGGGCGTCGGGGGCCAGCCACGGCACACTGCGTTGCCGCACGTAGTCGGAAACGCCAATAAAGAAGTGAGTGCGCCGGAGCAGAAAGCCATACCAGCGGTGCAGAAAGCGGGCCGTGAGGCCGCCGAAGTGTTGCTGGTGCACCAGTTCCTCGGCCGGATGGTCGTTGAAGTGCCCGGTTACGACGACCGGCACCCGGCCCGCCAAAGCCAGATGGGCCGCCCAGCCGCTGCTCACGTCCTGCGCATTCACCACGTCATAGGCTATGCTACGGTCGATAGCAAAGTAGATTTCGGCAATGTAGCCCAGCTCGATACCTATTTGGTTGCCGAAGCGGCCCATTAGCAGCTTCAGCCCGCGCCGCACGGCCCCAATGCTGCGGCGTATTACCAGCCGCTGGCTGTCGGGGGTGATAAGGGTCACGGTGTGACCCTGCTGGCGCAGCTGCTCCGCCAGCCGCTCGTAGTGTACCCGCAAGCCCGACGGGGCGCTCGGAACCAGCGTGGAAGTAAGCAGGATGTTCATGGAGCAGAAGTAGCCGCCATGGGCTCGAAAGACGGGAAAATCGGATGGTTCTGCTCTAGATATACCTCGTAGCGCAAGAGCAGCGCATGGCCGGCGGGCGGCAAAGTGGAGAGGCTACGCACCCGGCCCAGCAACTGCTGCAGCGGCCCCCGCAGCTCCGCCGATGGCCAGCGCAACACTATGGCCGCCAGGGCAATAGCCCCCGTCAGCATTTGCAGGCCCAGCATGAACAAAGGCGGAGCCCCCACCGTATGGATCAGGGAAGACACCAGCAAAATACTGGCCCCAACCACGGCCGCGTTTAGTAGGCCCGGCAAATACATGGCCAGCAGGCGGCCGTAGCTTATGCCTATGTCGTTGTGCGTGACGCGCATGTACAGGAAGGTGCGCACCACTTCGCCCGTGCCAATGGCCGCGGCAATGCCTACCAGCCCGTATGGTTTCAGCAGCCAGAACAAGCCGGTAAGCAGCAGCATAAACTCGACGTTGAGAATTACTTTCTGGCGCAGGTTGGCCCGCGCGTCGGCCACTACTCCGGCAAACAACGTGGTCATACTCAACGGAATCGAGATGCAGAGCACCCGCAGAATGGGCACCGAAGCCGCCCAGCGCGGCCCAAGCAAGACCTGCACCATCTCCGGCGCCGCCACCGCCACGCCCGCGCACAACGGCAGTACCAGCGTAGCCACCAGCGTGCTACTCGTCAGGTAAAGCGCCCGCACGCGGGGCAGGTCCGTCTGAATTTTGCTGAACGTAGGAAAGGCCACCCGCGCCAGGCTGTTGGTCAGGAAGTACATGGGCAGGTACAGCAGCATGTAGGCCCGGTTGTAAATACCGAGCAGCGTCGAGCCCAGCAGGCGCCCAATCAGCAGCGTGTCGAGGTTGCCGTTGATGAATTCCAGGAAGCTGATAACCGACATCTGGCCGCCGTAGCCCAGCAGCGGCGCGTACGCCGCCCAGTTGAAGATAAACCGTACGGAGTGGCGCACCAGCGCGTAGCTGGCCACCATCACGAAGAATTGCTGCGCCAAGCTGGCGGCTATCAAACTCCAAACGCCCGCTATGGGCAAGTAGCCCGCATGAATGGCCCAGGCCATGCTCACGCCCACCCCCAGATAGCCGAAAACATAGGCCGCCACTTCAACCTTGGCAATGGACTCGAAGCGCATTTCGCGCCGTAGCACACTCACCGACGTCATGCTCAGCCCTACCAGCACAAAGCCCAGGGCCTGCAACCGAACCAGCGGCACCACGGCCTCGTTTTTCAGAAAATACACCGAAAGCGGAGCCAGCAGCCAGGCCAGCGCCGCCACCCCAACCCCTAAACCGAGCGAAGCCGTAAAAGCCGCCCGAATATCCTGCCGGGTAATCTCAACCCGCTGCACCAGGGCGTGGCCTAGCCCCATTTCGGCGAAATAGCTGCCGAAGCGCAGCACCAGGCCCGACATGGCAACCAAACCAAAAGCCGCCGGGTCGAGCAGGCGGGCCATGATGGCGGTGTAGCCGATCTGCATCAGGGCATTGGCCACCGAGGCCGCCGTCGTCCACTGCACGCCGCGAACCGCTGCGGAAGTAAGGGTTGGAGAAGTGGTAGCCATCAAGAAACAGATAGAGCAGGCGCGTAAGGAAGTTTAGGAGAGTAAACCCATAATTTAAACTCCATGCAATTTACAAATACCTAGATATAATATAAATAAAGTACATAAGTATTTCAATGTTAATTTGAACTACACTGTTGCGGCTCTCTGCACATGGAAGTTTCACGCTCAGTTGTGGTAAGCATAAGCTTTTTCTTTGTGCCGATACTCATAGGTTTTATTGAAATGTACGTCATTGATTACCAAAAATATATCTTTGATTTTACGCTTTCGGTACAGCTCGTCAACCTGACGCAGGAGCCCCCGGTCGGTGTAATTCTGGCGTACTATATAAATGCTGGCGTCCAGGTGCTGCTGCAAGACAAAGAACTCGGCCACGTAGCCAACCGGCGGCGTATCGACCAGCACGTAGTCGTAGGTGTGGCGCAGGTGCCGGAGCAGGTCGGCCAGCTGCGGGCTCTCGAGCAGCTGGGTTGGGTTGGAAGGAACAGGGCCGCACGGTATCAGGTCGAGGTTTTCGATGCTACTAGCACAGCGGATTTGCTCTAGCGTGCTCTGGCCTTCTAGGTACGTACTCAAGCCGTGCGCCGGATCTATGGTTAAGCTGAAGTAGTCGGCCACGGTAGGGCGGCGCAGGTCGCATTCAAGCAGCACCACCCGCTGGCCACCCTTGGCCATCTCGGCCGCCAGGTTTAGGGCGCAAAAAGTCTTGCCCTCGCCCGGCACCGACGACGCCACGCCCAGCACCCGCTTGTCGAGCCCGGCCAGCAGATACTGAAAGTTCACCCGAATCGAGCGGAACGATTCGGTTATCGGGCCCTTGGGGTTGTGCAGCATCTGCCGCTTCTCCTGCGACGTGCCGTGCGCCACCACGCCCAGCAGCGGGATGGCGGTGATGCGAGCAAGGTCTTCCTGACTTTGTATGAGGCGGCTGGTTTTGTGGCGCAGCACGATGACTCCCGCCGGCACAGCTATTCCCGCCAACAAGGCAATAAGGAGCACCAAGGGCTTCTTGGTAGAGGTCGGCCCAACTCCTACCTGGGTGGCCTGGTCGACAATCTTCTTGTCGGTTACGTTGGTGGCCAGGGCGATGGCCGCTTCGTCGCGCTTCTCAACCAGGAAGTTGTAGTGCTTCTCGTTGAATGTTTTCTTGGTTTCGAGCCGGGCCATGCGCCGCTCATTTTCTGGCATCTGGTTCATCCGGCTCCGAACACTGCCAAGCTGCTCGTTCAGGTCGCGCAGAGAAATGTCGGCGGCGCGGTTCAGATTGCTGAGCGTCTGTTGCAACGACTGTTTAGTGCTGCTGATTTGCTGGTCCAGTACCATCACTTGCGGGTTGATGCTGCTGCCGCTCACGCCAAAGGCGGCCCGCTGGCTGTTTAGGGCCGCGAGCTGCTGAATCAGCGCCAGCAAAGCCGGATCGTCGATGCCCGCGCCGCTGGGGGCGGTTGCAGTTAGGTTTGCCTCATTGCTCTGCAAGTCTTGCAGCATGCTTGCGTAGTACTTGCGGTTGGTGGCAACGCGGGCCCGCGTCATTTCCAGCTCACCTTGCTGCTGAATGCCCACCGCCGACTGCACGCCCACATCCACCATGCCGCGGCTGGTGCGGAAAGAGCTAAGCGCCGCCGCCGATTGTTGCCGCGGCGCCGACAGCTTGCCTAGCTCCGCGTTCAGAAAAGCCACTGTTTTCGACCCAATTTGGTTTTTCTGCTGCAGGTCGTCCTCCACAAACGTGGTCATAAGCGCGTTCAGAAACTGGATTTCCTTGGCGGGCACCGGCCCCTGTATGCTCAACTCAATAATGCGGGACTCCCGGTCGAGGGGGCGCACTTTGAGCCGACTCTGGTAGTTGGTGACAAGGCCAGAAACGTCGTGCAGGCGGAAAGAATACCGGGCTGCTGACCCGCCGGTATACGTGGGGTTGGGCGTGAAAACGGCCGTGAGCAACGGATGACGCAGCTCCTGCCCAGAGCTAACTACCTGGTCGAGGTGCACCTCCGGCACCTGCCCCGCTAGCTCCCCGGTGGTTAGGTTGCGCAACTCCCCCAGTTTCGCTTCTGCCTGCACCCGGTACTGCCCACCGGGCAGGACTTGCACATAAATCGGTACGTTGGTGAGTTGGGGCTTTTCCGGTGTAAGGGTTACCCGAAAGGGCATGTTATCGGCGGGTTGCTCCCGCACCTGCACGTTGCCAAACGTGTTCAACCAGTTATCGGGCGCACTAAAGAAAGAGGTGGTGAAGGGCAACTGAACCAGGGTGCGCCGTACCATATTGGCCGAGGTCATAACCCCAATTTCGTCTTCTAGCTGCACGCTTTTCTGCTTCACCTCCAGCAACTGCAGCAATTCCTGAATGCGCTTCGACCCCGAGTTTTGGTCGCCTAAGAGCATGGTTGACCGGAAGCTATAAACCGGGGTTTTAACCTGCAGGTATAGCCAAGCAACGGCCATTGTGAAGCCTAAGGAGAGCAGAAACCAAAGCCAATAGCTGCGCAGGCGAAAAAATAGCGCGTGCAGATTAACCTCTTCGGAGTGAGTAGAATGTGTCTCCATATGATGAACAAGCAGGGGAAGCCTGGATCGGAAAGCGGAAGTCACTCCGCACAACAGCACATATCTAGTCTAGCGGCCCCAGGCCAAGCCTAGGAACAAGGCTTCTCGCGTCAACAAAACGAGGAGAAAGAGAGCGGCCCATCACTGAGAGGTCACAAACCCTGCTTTTGCTTTACAGTTACAATCAGAAAGACGAAGAGTAGGTATCTCTTCCGGTTTTGATTGCAGAATTGTTTTTTGCTTCTAAAGCAGGCCGGCGTAGCGTAAGGCCAGGCTTTTCTACACGGCTAGCAGTCATCACGAACAAGAAGCCCCAAACTACAAGCAGTAGTTGCCGCCGCTCGTAAGCAGCTGATTGACAAATCCGTAATTGAATTTAATAAGCGTTCTTTTCGCCGCGGACCATATTCCAGACGGTGAGGAAGATGATCTTCATATCAAGTTCAAACGACCAGTCCTGGATGTAGCGCAGGTCGTACTCGACGCGCTTCTCCATGGCGCCCGCGGCCCGGGT
>NZ_DASVSY010000020.1:0-8441 GCF_036387835.1 Hymenobacter sp.
CGTAAAAAGCCCCCGCAATAGCCCCCGACGACACCCCCGCCAGTCGGACTAGCGGCATTTCCAGCTCATCCAAAGCCGCCAGCACCCCCAGATGCGCAATTCCCCGCGCGCCCCCTCCCGACAAAGCTAGTCCCAGAGAATTGCTGGTTACAGATTGCTCGTTTCTGGTTGGGTCCATAGACACGGTAGCGGGCTCAGAGTGAAATAAGACTGTTTTTTACACTAGGAACCCGGAAGCCTACAGGTCCGCTAAACGGAACGTTTCGGCTAGCCGAACTCCCTTTTCGGTGTGTTGTACGGTGCAGCACTCCACGCTTGGGTCGTGCTCAAGCACCAACACCCAGTTTTCATCGGCGGCGCGGCGGAGCACTTGTTCTTTCTCCGTCATGGTCACTAGGGGGCGCATGTCGTAGGCCATCACGTAGGGCAAGGGCACGTGCCCGGTGCTTGGCAGCAAATCAGCCATAAATACCAGCGTACGGCCTTTGTAGGGCAGCAGGGGCAGCATCATTTTCTCGGTGTGCCCGTCGGCGAAGATGATTTCCTGGAAACTAGGCAACCCATCGGGCACACCAGCCACCGGATCTACGAATTGCAAATGGCCGCTTTCCTGAATCGGCAGGATGTTTTCTTTCAGGAAGCTGGCTTTTTCGCGCGGGTTAGGCGTTACGGCCCAGTCCCAGTGGGCTTGGTTGCTCCAGTACGTGGCGTTCGGAAAAGCAAGCTGCAGCTTATCGTCGGGGGTTCGCACCACCGAGCCGCCGCAGTGGTCGAAGTGCAAGTGCGTCAGGAATACGTCGGTGATGTCAGTGGCCGTGAAACCCCGCTTGCGCAACGATTGCTCCAGCGTGTCGTCGCCGTGCAGGTAGAAATGCCCCCGAAACTTCTGGTCCTGCTTGTCACCGATACCATTATCGACCAATACCAGGCGGTTGCCGTCTTCCACCAACAGGCAACGCATGGCCCAGGTGCACATGTTGTTGTCGTCGGCGGGGTTGAGCTTCTGCCACATGCTCTTGGGCACCACCCCAAACATGGCGCCGCCATCCAACTTAAACAGACCGGTATCGAGGGTATGAATGTTCATTTAACATTTATCAATTAACAGTTAGGCTCTATTTCACTGGTACTTGTCAGCTGTAAAGCATCTTTATCATCTAGCAATCCAACGCCTAGGCTAGCAATTCATGCCAGTATTGTTGAATGATAAATGTTAATTGTCAATCACTACGCCCATGGCCGAAAACTTGTCGATGCGCTGGCTGATACGTTCCTCGTGGGGCAGGGCTTCGAGTTCGTCGAGGGTTTTGAGGATGGTTTTCTTGAGGGCCTGAATCATGCGGGGCGCATCGGTGTGGGCGCCGCCGAGCGGTTCTTTTACAATGCCATCGACCAGCTTGGCAGCCAGCATATCAGTGGCCGTGAGTTTGAGGGCTTCAGCCGCTTGCTCCTTGTAATCCCAGGAGCGCCACAAGATGCTCGAGCACGACTCCGGCGAAATAACCGAGTACCACGTATTTTCCAGCATTAGCACCCGGTCGCCGATGGCAATACCGAGGGCCCCACCCGAAGCGCCTTCGCCAATAATGATGCAGATAACCGGCACCTTCAGCAGGAACATCTCTTTGAGGTTGCGGGCAATGGCCTCGCCCTGGCCCCGCTCCTCGGCTTCGAGGCCCGGAAATGCGCCGGGCGTATCAATCAGCGTTACAATGGGCTTGCCGAATTTTTCGGCCAGCTTCATGAGACGCAACGCTTTGCGGTAGCCCTCCGGATTGGGCATGCCGAAGTTGCGAAACTGCCGCTGCTTGGTGTTGCGGCCTTTTTGCTGCCCAATAAACATAACCGATCGGCCATTTAACTCGGCAAACCCGCCTATCATGGCTTTATCATCGGCCACGGTCCGGTCGCCGTGCAGCTCCACAAACTTTTCGCTCATGCCCTCAATGTAGTCCAACGTGTAGGGCCGTTCGGGGTGGCGCGAAAGCTGCACGCGTTGCCAGCGGGTCAGGTTGGCGTAGGTTTCCTTTTTGAGCGTTTTGATTTTGGCTTCAAGCGCCGCAACGGCGTCCGAAACGTCTACCTGGCTGTCGAGGGCCAGTTGTTGCATTTCGCGGAGCTTGCCTTCGAGGGCAGCAATGGGTTGTTCGAAATCAAGGAGCATTGGCCGGGAAGGAATGCGTCGGGTTGGTGGTGAGAAGAGGAAGGTGGCAAAGGTAAGTGAACCGTCTCACTCGTCACACGCTTGCTAGTGGCAGTAACCGAAGAAAGTTTTCTAACTGAGAAACAGCTATAAAAGAAGGTTAAGGCTTTTAAAACCCGATTTTATTGAAGCTAGGTTGGGAAATGTCGTAGGGCGCGCTACCTTTGCAGCACCTTACTGAAAAGCAGCTGACTTTTCAAGTAACATGAACTGGTTCGGTAGTTCAGTCGGTTAGAATGCCGCCCTGTCACGGCGGAGGTCGCGGGTTCGAGTCCCGTCCGGACCGCAGCAATGCAAAGAAGCCCTGTTGAGTAGCTTACTCAGCAGGGCTTCTTTTTTGCTTAGCACTTACAACCCTCTTTACCTTCCCCCGCCGCCTTCAACCAAGCGTTACAGCAGGCCACTATATTTGCTTGTTGAAATATTGGCAGCCTGCTTGAAGAGTTGCGAACAGAATTTGATTTTTTTGTTGCTATTTTAATAAAATCTAGAACTATCATTTTCATAAACCGGATGGAATGGTTCTCAGAAGATGTTCGTCTATCTGAATTATGATAAAATTTATAGTTTTTAGCTATAGCTGATATTTGCTTATAAGCACAATGAAGATTTATTTTGTTTAAATCCTATTTCAGGCTCATCCGTTTCAAACTTCTTTCCGTTCATTAGCTGAATTTTAGCTCTCAAGCTCCTCTGCTGACCTT
The DNA here is from genome assembly GCF_036387835.1 of Hymenobacter sp. Taxonomy (GTDB): domain Bacteria; phylum Bacteroidota; class Bacteroidia; order Cytophagales; family Hymenobacteraceae; genus Hymenobacter. The sequence goes on from NZ_DASVSY010000020.1 coordinate 2,908, forward strand.
GCACCCCTGCTCTCTTATCCTATGTCTTTATCTTCATTGTCTCGCTTGATTACAGTTATCATCTTAACACTGACAGGGTTGGGCAGCTGTGTTTCACAAAAAAAACTCCCCTACCTGCAGAACCCCGCTTTCACAACGCAACAAGCGACAACTATTGATAACACTCCATCGCCTTACCGTCTGCAAAACAGTGACATTATCAGTATCCGGGTGCAAAGCGCGCAAGCTGAATTGAATACCAGCCTCAACATTACCGGGTCGCAAACGCTGTATTCCAGTGAGCCAGGAGTTCTGTACTTATCGGGCTATTCGGTTGATGAGCGGGGTCAGGTGACGCTGCCGACCGCCGGCAAGGTGAAAGTGCAGGGCCTCACGCTCGACGAAGCGCAGAATGCCATCCAAAAAGCCGTAGCTCTCTACGTGCGCGACGCGACAGTGCTTGTAAAACTGCTCAGCTTTAAAGTAACGATTCTGGGGGAGGTGCGTACGCCCGGCCGTTACTTCATCTATAGCTCCCAAGCTACTCTGTTAGAAGCTCTGGGCATGGCCGGCGACCTTACTGAATTCGGTAACCGTGAAAATGTTAAGCTGGTGCGTCAAACCCCTAAAGGCTCAGAGGTTGTGTTGCTAAATCTAACCGACCCCAACCTACTAAAGTCCCCTTATTATTATCTTATGCCGAATGATGCTTTGTACGTGGAGCCGCTCAAAGCGCGGTCGTCGCGGGCCAACATCAACAACCTGGGCATCGTGTTTTCGGGTATCTCGGCAGTAGCTCTAATCCTAAGCTTCTTTGTTAACAACTAGTTTGCTGTAGTTCTTGTCCTTTCATTCACCTGGCTTACTATCCACATGGAACCACGTCCGGCTCCTTCCGAGGAAATAGATTTACACGAGTTATTTTTCAAGCTCCGCAGCCGCTGGCCGCTGTTTTTGGCCTCGCTGCTGCTTACCTGTTTGGCCGCCTGGTCTTACTTGAAAACCAAAGAGCCTGTTTACGATTTCAAGTCAACGCTGCTGGTAAGCAACCAGCGCACCGGCTCCAAGCAAACGCAGGAGTTACTGCAACTGCTCGACAGCCAGGAGAAGGTGGTGAAACTAGAAGATGAAATCGGCATTCTAACCTCCACCGACGAGATACGACGTACGCTGGCCCAACTGCCCTTCTACGTATCGTACCACGTGGCCGCCAATACCTGGCTCAACAAGCTCGGCAACCTGCAAGTGCGGGAGCGGGCCCTGGGCTCGGTGCCGTTTCGGGTGCTGCCCGCCCCGAATACCCCGCAACTGACGGGCGTTCCGATTTATGTGGAGCCCCAAGGCAATGGCAGCTACCGCGTGCACGCCGATGCCAGCAAGGGCAACCTGCGGCGGCTAAACACCAGCGAGTTTGTGCGGGAAATAACAGATGTTCACTTTGATCAAACTGTGAAAGCCGGCGACACGCTCCGCACGCCACTGCTTACGGTCCTGCTCGCCCCGGAGCGCAACTACCCGGCCGACCCCGAGGAAAGCTATTATTTCGAGCTGCACGACTTGAACAGCCTTACAGCCGATTATCAAAGCAAGCTGAAAGTACGCGCCACCGAACGGGAATCGAGGATTTTGGAGCTGGCAACCAAAGGATCGGTGCCCGAAAAGGAAACCCTGTTCCTGAACACGCTGATGAACCAGTACGTGCAGCAGGACCTCGTCCAGAAAAACCAGGTTGGTAACCGGACGGTCGCTTTCCTCGACGAGGAAATCAACAAGATGGGCCGTTCGCGGCAGGAGTCGGCGCAGCGGCTTAGCACGTACCGCTCGCAAACGGGCGTAGTGGATGTGGGCGCGCAGTCGGACGCCAGTATTCAGCAGCAGAGCACGTTGGAAACGCGCCGCAACAAGCTCAATACCGATCAGAAAAACTACGAAAACATGCTGCGCTACCTACGCGAGAATGGGTCGGTATCGCAGTTAGTGGCCCTGAGCGGCGCCGGCGTGGAAGATCCGGCCGTTACCAATCTGATTACGCAGCTTACCGAACTGAACAACAGGCGGGCCGCCCTGGCCGTCAGCGCTACCGACAACAACCCCATGCTTATCGAGTTGGATCAGCAGATTCGCAGCACCAAAGAATCGTTGGTTTCCACCTTATCGGGCTCGGCCCGCGCGGCCGGCATTGCCTTGCGCGACGTAGAGCAGCAATTAGCGCGGGTACAGGGCCAAATGAGTGAGATGCCGGAAAACGAGCGGCAAATTGGCTCCCTACAAACCACTACCGACTTCAACGAAAAGAAATACAACTTCCTGGTAGAGAAGCGGAACGAAGCAGCTATTGCGTTGGCCACTAACACCACCGACAAAAAAGTGGTAGACCAGGCCGCCCAGATTGGAGCGGGTCCTTCGGCCCCTAAAAAGCCGTTGGTAATGCTCATAGCCTTACTCGCCGCCCTGGCCATACCTGCCGGCGCGGTGTTGCTACTCGACAAAACCAACCGGCGGATTCAGAGCCAGGAAGATTTGGCGAAAATCACCAATATTCCGTTGCTCGGCGTGATACCCCACGGTACCGATGTCGACAAGAACGTGATGGCACGCAACGTGCGCAACCCCATTACCGAGTCGTTCCGCTCGATTCGGGTGAATCTGCAGTATCTGTCGGCGGGCTTGGATAAGCGCATCATTGGCGTTACCTCGTCGGTGCCGGGCGAGGGCAAAAGCTTCTGCGCGGTGAATCTGGCTACGGAGCTAGCGCAGAGCGGCCGCCGCGTGCTGCTACTGGAGTGCGACATGCGCCGCCCTACTATCACCAGCTACTTCAACTTGCCTCCTATTCTCGGAGAAGGCCTTAGCTCCTACTTGGCGGGCCAAAGCACACTCGACCAGGCCCGGGTAGCATCGGGGGTCCCGAATCTGGATTTGCTGGTTTGCGGTCCGATTCCGGACAACCCCACGCAGCTGCTGGAAAGTGCCCGTATGGAAGAGCTACTCGTGAACATGCGCCAGGAGTACGACTACCTGCTGATTGATATTCCGCCCATGGGCTACGTATCGGAGTTTATCGTGCTGCTGCGCTACCTCGATGCCAGCATCTACGTGGTACGGCAGAACTACACCGACCGCGCTTTAGTGAACCAGATAAACGAAATGCACCGCGACCGAAAAGTCCAGCAGTTATACATGGTTATCAACGATGTGCATTTCAACAAAACGTACGAGTACCGCCACAAAACCAAGGCCTATAGCTACGGCTATGGCGGTGGCAATTAACAGCACCCCCCAAAGGCCCGCAGCTGTCTGCGGGCCTTCGTATTTTAGGGGTAGCCCCTTGCTTCTTCTTGCCACTTATTCCGGCTGAGTTTATGCGCTGTTTGTTGGTTGGTTGGATGCTGAGCAGTTTTTGCCTGTTTCAGCAAGCCTCTACGCAGGCGGGCGCCGACGTGAGCTTTGTTATTCGGAAGGGCGGCACGTACACGGGCGTGTACGAAAGCCGGGATTCCAGCGTGCCTTGCATCCGCGTGGAAACCACCGAGCCCGTTATCCTAAAAGATTGTAAGCTGACCGGAGCCGGTGACTTGATAAGGGCCAGCGGCGGCGCTGACTTAACCATTCGGAACTGCCGTGGCTACGGCCTGCCCCCTACCGCCGCCGACAAGCCGCACGGGCGCTTTCTGGAGGTCTATAAAGCGCGGCGCCTTATCATCGAGCACAACTACTTCGAGCAAACCAGCGGCATTGTGGTGGACCGCTGGAGCGACGCCCCGCGCCAGCCTACGTTAGTGGTGCGCTACAACCAAGGCCTGAACTGTGATGGGCGCTGGCGCAACAACCAAGGGAGCACCCGCAGCAGCTTCTTGCTTCTCAATACGGTGCAGCACCTACCCGGCATCGACATTAGCTACAATCAATTCATCAACCAGCCCAACCGAAGCGCCGTCGAAGACAACATCAACTTCTACGATTCGTCGGGCACGCCGGAGAGCCCCGCGCAGGTGCACGACAACTACGTGCAGGGCGCCTACCCTTCTCCGGCCACTGCCAAGGAATTTCACGGTACCGGCCTAACCACCGATGGCAATGCCAGCGGCACGGCGGCCACTACGGCGGCGTATATCGAGGCCCATCACAACCAGTTTGTAAGTACCTGCAACGCGGCCATGAACATTGCCGCCGGCCACGACATCTATTTCCACGACAACCGCATGGTGACCAGTGGCCTGCTGCCCGATGGCGCCCGCCTCAACGCCACTTACGCCGCTACCGCCGTTTTCAATTACTACAAACTGCCGGCCAATGCTTTCGGCCGGAACCGCGTCGAGCAGAATACCATTGGCTATGTGAAATGGGGTACCAATAAGCCGTTCCCCAACCGCCACGACCTAAGCACCGGCTTTTGCGCGCCTTGTCTCGGCACCGAGCACTTACCCAATCCTATCAGCCTAGAAACTGAGCGCCACGAATGGGAGCTTTGGCAACAAAAGCTGCGCAAGCAACACCTTTATGTTGGGGTAATTTCCAGAAAACAGTAGTTGGGGTAGCTGATCTTTAGCACCTTATCCCCTACCACCCAAACGCGCCAGCGTGCTGCGGGTCATGAGGTAAAGGAAATGCGAGTTCGTGACCAGGTAGCGGCGCCACAGCCGGCGCGGCTCCAGCCATAGCCGATAGGTCCACTCCAGGCCCATGCGGCGGGCCCACGGCGGCAGGCGCTGCTCCAGGCCGGCGTACACCAGAAAAGCCTGTCCTACACCTAGCATACACGCCTTGATCTGGCTCCGGTGATTGGCCATCCAGCGCTCCTGCCGGGGACAACCCAGGGCCACGAACAGCAGATCGGGGTCGGCGGCGTTGATGGCGGCCACATCGGCGGCGTCTTCCTCGGGCGTTAGGGGGCGAAATGGCGGCGAATGGGTTCCCACAATGCGTAGCGTAGGCAACTCGCGGCGGGCACGGGCAACAATAGCCTGGAGTACCTCTGGCGTAGTGCCGTAGAAATACACCGATTGGTTGCGGCGGGCGGCCTCTAACAGCAAGACGGGCACCAGGTCCATGCCGGCTACCCGCTCCTGCGGCTGCTTGTGAAACCAACCCACGGCCGCCGCTACGGGCGTGCCATCGGGCGTAACGAGGCTAGCCTCTTCCAACACCTGTTGAAACGAAGGATCCCGGTGCGCCTCAACCAGCATGTGCACGTTGGCAAAGCACACGTAGGCGGAAGTACGGGCCGCTCCCTGATCGAGAATAGTGGTTACGAAATCGGTTGGCGAGCCGGTTGATATGCCAGTACCCAGCACAAGGCGTTTAGGTAGCATGGAGCTAGAATTTAGAGGCACACAAGAAAAAGCCCGACTATACCAGCCGCGCTCTTTCCAGAAATTACAGGAAATTTCAAGATAAGTGAAAGGCCCAACACTAATTTAATAAGCGTTCTTTTCGCCGCGGACCATATTCCAGACGGTGAGGAAGATGATCTTCATATCAAGTTCAAACGACCAGTCCTGGATGTAGCGCAGGTCGTACTCGACGCGCTTCTCCATGGCGCCCGCGGCCCGGGT
>NZ_DASVSY010000021.1:0-86311 GCF_036387835.1 Hymenobacter sp.
AAGCCAGAGGCCTTGACTGCGCCTTCGGTCCCTGGCTTGAGGCACCACATGCGGACGCTAAATCAAGCAGGACCATTCATTAACTTTTAATTTTCTGTAAAAACTACTTCTATTACCTATGTCATTCGAAAAGGAATTTGCTGCGCGGAGGTTGGAATTGTCGGTGAAGGCGAAGAACGGACTTGATTTTATTGTGGCGGCCAGTATTGTGTGGGCGGTTATTGCTTTTGTGTGGACGCTGCCTAGTTCTGCGACCAAGAACAGCTTTATCACCTTTTTTGTGGGCGCGGCTACTTTGCCCCTGGCGTGGCTCTTTTCCAAAGTGCTTCGCACCACCTGGACCATTCCGCACAACCCCATTCAGCCTTTGGGCTTGTGGCTGAACTTCGCGCAGCTGTTTTACTTTCCGTTTCTCGTTTTCATCTACAGCAAGTACCCGCATTATTTTATCATGACCTACGGCATCATTACGGGGGCACATTTCTTTCCCTATGCCTGGTTTTATCAGGCCAAGCCGTATGCCATCATGGCCGGGGTTATTTCCGGCGGATGCCTGCTGCTTGGGCTGCGGACGCCGAGCACTAATCTGTATTTGATTCCGGTTTTTATCGTTTGTTCGCTGCTGGTATTGAGCATTTTGCTTCTGGCTTCTTACCGCCTCAACAAGCGAGCTTATAGTGTTGTGGCCGTACCTTCAACGTAAATTTCGGGTGTTGCCGGCACCTGTATATCGAGCCTATGTTTTCCTACGCTTCGGTTCTCGCCCCTAGCCGTTTGTATTGGCGCGCGCAGCTTATCGGCTGGAGTTTGTACCTGGTGTTTAGTGCCGTCGTGTTCAGCGCCTTTGGGCAAACTACACGGGATACACTTCCTATTCTTCTGGTGATTGTGAGTACGATGGCGCTGCTCACGCACGGGCTACGCTACCACATTCAAGCCAACGACTGGCAACGGTTGGCGCCGCTGCCCTTGCTGAGCCGGTTGGTGCTTATGAATGCCTTGCTCGCGGTGCTGAGCCAGGTTATTATATGGGCGGTACTCATTTTGGTAATACAGCCTACTGGCGACGGCAAACCCCACGGGTGGGCGCAGTTTATCGGCTATGTGTTCAACGTCAACTTTGTGCTGTGGCTTTGGGTGGGCTTCTACTTCGGCTGGCACTACCTGCGCAGCTACCAGCAGGCCGAGGTAGATAAGTGGAAGCTGGCGGCGGCAGTGCAGGAGGCCGAGATGCGCACGCTCAAAGCGCAAATCAACCCCCACTTCATGTTCAACGGGCTCAATAACATCAGGGCGCTGGTGATGGAAGACCCCGGCCGGGCCCGCGACATGATTACCCATCTTTCCGACCTGTTGCGCTACTCCATCCAACTCAGCAGTGCCGAACAGGTGCCGCTAAGCCGGGAGCTGGAAATTGTAGAGCATTATCTGCAACTGGAAGCCATGCAGTTGGAAGAGCGCCTAACCTATTCGCTCGATGTAGATCCGGCCGCCCTGCCCGCTCTCATCCCACCCATGACCTTGCAACTGCTGGTAGAAAATGCTATCAAGCACGGCATTGCGCCCCGGCCGGAAGGCGGTTTTATTCACCTCACTGCTCAACCCGATGCAGCTAGCGGGCAACTCCATATTGTGGTGCGCAACACAGGCTACTACCAGCCACTGCCAGGGCACGAAGGCGTAGGCCTGCGCAATGCCCGCGAGCGAATCGCCCTACTGTTCGGCAGCGCTACCGCCCTCGATATTCACAACGATTCCACCGCCCCTAATACCGTAGTAGCGCACCTCCAACTACCTATGCAAGCCCCTACGCTTCTTGAAGCTTGATGCGCAGCAACCCAAAGTCCACTGTATCAAGCAAGCTTTTAGAGGCAGTTTAAGTTACGTTTTCGAAATCAGCGCACGATGCAGAGGCGCCTCTTTGCGTCTCATCGTTAAACAAAATCGGCGGGTTGGTGCGGGCGACAAGACGCAAAGAGGCGTCTCTACACCGTTCGAACCGGTTGTTGGCTAACGCAAACAGCTTTTTACGAAATCAGTTAACTTCTTACATGTCATGCCGAGGCTACGAAGCATCTCGCGTACTGAGGTTGAGTTTACCACCCTGGCGAGATGCTTCGGTTCCGGCTGCGCCTACACTCAGCATGACGTTTAAGAGGTTAACTGATTTCTTAAAAGATCTAAAGGCAAAAAATCAGCGAAACAAGGTTAATCAGCGCAAATCAGCATTTTATGAAGATATTGCTCGTCGATGACTCCCGACTGGCCCGCATTGAGCTGCGCCACCTGCTGCAAGCTTTCCCGGAGGTGACGGTAGTAGGCGAAGCCCGCCATGCAGCCGAGGCTCGCACCCGCATTCAGGAACTGCAACCCGACTTGCTGCTGCTCGACATCCACATGCCCGGCGAAACGGGTTTCGAGCTGCTGGCCTCGCTGGAAGCTGCGCCGCACGTGGTTTTCACCACCGCCTACGACGAATATGCCTTGCGCGCCTTTGAAGTAAACGCCCTCGACTACCTGCTCAAGCCCATCGAGACCAAGCGGCTGGCGGTGGCGCTGGCTAAGGTACAGAGTAAGCTGAGCGCCGCTTCTGCTCCCGAGCCCGTTTCCGCAACTTTCCAGGCGGAAGAGCCAAGCCCGACGCCGCTTACCGAGCAGGACCAGGTATTTGTGAAGGATGGGGAAAGGTGCTGGTTTGTGCGCCTGGCAGATATTCGCCTCTTCGAAATCAACGGCAGCTACACGCAAATCTATTTCGACCAGCACCGCCCCCTTATTCCGCGCACCTTGCAGCACCTGGAGCAGCGCCTCGACCCGCGCGTGTTTTTCCGGGTGAACCGCCAGCAGATCATCAACTTGAAATGGGTGGATGGGATTGAGCCTTGGTTCAGCAATTCGCTAAAAATCAAGCTACGAGGCGGCCCCGAAGTGGAAGTTTCACGCCAGCAATCCGTACGCTTCCGCGAGTTACTGAGTCTATGAGTAGTCCATAAGATGTAGCACGGAACGGAAGCCACTGGATTTCCGCGCTACATGCAACGAAAAAGCCCCGCCAGAATAAATCTGGCGGGGCTTTTTCGTTGAGTTCAAGTTAGACTACTGCTTAGCGGGGGTTTCTTCTACTGCTTTGCCAGCGGGCTGGTCGCGTACTACGGCCGTGTCGCCAGCTTCAGGAGCTATTTCAGTGGCGGCTTGGTCGGTGGCGTTTTCTACGGCGTCGCCTGCTTTTTCGGTGGTATTGGCCGCGTCGGTGGCGGCGCTGTCGGCGGTTGCTTCAGCGTTTTCCTGCGTTTTCTCCGAGCAAGAAGTTAGAGCGAAAGGAGCAAAAGCAGCGAGAACCAGCAGGGATTTAACAGAGAATTTCATGACGTAGGAGTTAGGTTTTTCTGTGGATTGATATCATCTTGATACCACGCATTTCAAAAAGTAACCTGCTCAGTACCTAAAATTGGTTGAGAAATCATCTGCCTCCTCGGGCTGCTCCGCCTGGAACCGGCAGGTTTTCATGCTTGACTTGATGCTTTTCAACCGTCCTCTGGCTTGCCAACCCGGCAAGCAACACCGATTCCATAGGGCCGTCTGTCTAAGCAGAAAACCACTGTATTCTTCAACTTTCTTCACGTAACTACCGCTCTATGAGAAGCCTGTTTACCTCGTTTGCTGTGCTCCTGGTTGGTGCGCAGGCCTACGGCCAGACCGCCATCAAGCCCCTGCCTTACCCCCAAACCAAAAAGGTAGACACCACTACCACTTACTTCGGTGCCAAAGTAGCGGACCCTTACCGCTGGCTGGAAAACGACCAGGCCGGGGATACTAAGTCGTGGGTGCAGGAAGAAAACAAGGTGACGCAGAACTACCTGAGTCAGATTCCGTACCGTGATGCCATCCGCAAGCGCCTCGAAACGCTGTGGAACTACGAGAAATACGGCGCGCCTTTCAAGGAGGGCAAGTACACCTACTTCAACAAGAACACGGGCCTGCAAAGCCAGTCGGTGCTGTACCGGCAGCTGGGCACGGGCACCCCGGAGGTGTTTCTAAACCCCAACAACTTCTCGAAGGACGGCACCACATCACTAGCGGGCATCAGCTTCACCAAAGACGGCAGCCTGGCCGCCTACCAGATTTCGGAGGGCGGCTCAGACTGGCGCAAGGTGATCGTGCTGCGCACCGCCGACAAATCCATCCTGGGCGACACGCTGAAGGACGTTAAGTTTTCGGGGCTGGCCTGGAAGGGCAACGACGGCTTCTACTACAGCAGCTACGACAAGCCCAAGGCCGGCAGCCAGCTGGCCGGCATGACGCAGCTCCACAAGCTGTACTACCACAAGCTCGGCACGCCCCAAACCACCGATAAGCTCGTTTTCGGAGGGGAGAAAACACCGCGCCGCTACATCAGCGCTTCGCTCACCGAGGACGAGCGGTTCCTGGTTATCAGCGGCGCCAACACCACCACCGGCAACGAGCTCTACCTTCAGGACCTGAGCAAGCCCGGCAGCGCTATTGTACAGGTAGTCGACAACGAGAAGAACGAGGTAGACGTGGTAGACAATGTGGGCAGCAAGCTCTACCTCTTCACTAACCTCAACGCCCCCAACAACCGGGTGGTGACGGTGGACGCCGCCAACCCCAAGCCGGCCAACTGGAAAGACTTGATTCCGGAAACCAAAAACGTGCTGCGCGTATCGACGGGCGGCGGTAAAATCTTCGCCAACTACCTCAAGGACGCCACTTCCCTGATCGAGCAGTACGATATGAGCGGCAAGAAAGAGCGGGCCATCGAGCTGCCGTCGGTAGGTTCGGCGGGCGGCTTCGGCACCAAGAAAGAAGAAAAAGAAACCTACTACACCTTCACCTCCTACATCTACCCGCCCACCATCTTCAAGTACGATATTGCCACCGGCAAATCAACGGTTTACAAAAAGGCAGGCGTGCAGTTCGACCCTACTAAGTACGAGTCCAGGCAGGTGTTTTACAACTCCAAGGACGGCACCCGCATCCCAATGATTATCACCTACAAGAAAGGCGTGGCGCTGAACGGCAAGAACCCGACGCTGCTGTACGCCTACGGGGGCTTCAACTCCAGCGTCACGCCGGGCTTCAGCACCAGCAACATCATTTTGCTGGAAAACGGCGGCATCTACGCCGTGCCCAACATTCGGGGTGGCGGCGAGTACGGCGAAAAGTGGCACTTGGCCGGCACCAAGCTGCAAAAGCAGAATGTGTTCGACGACTATATTGCCGCCGCCGAGTATTTAGTGAAGAACAACTACACTTCCAAAGACTACCTCGCTATTTCAGGGGCTTCCAACGGCGGCTTGCTGGTGGGCGCCACCATGGCCCAGCGCCCCGATTTGTTTAAAGTGGCCTTCCCCGCGGTGGGCGTGATGGACATGCTGCGCTACAACAAGTTCACGGCCGGCGCCGGTTGGGCCTACGACTACGGCACGGCCGAAGATTCCAAGGAGATGTTCGAGTACCTCTACAAGTACTCGCCTTACCACGCCCTGAAGCCCGCCAGCTACCCCGCCACGCTTGTCACCACCGCCGACCACGACGACCGGGTCGTGCCTGCGCACTCGTTTAAGTTTGCCTCGCGCCTGCAAGAAACGCAGCAAGGCGCCGCCCCGGTGCTCATCCGCATTGAAACCAAAGCCGGCCACGGCGCGGGCCGTTCTACGGCGCAGGTAATCAGCGAGCAGACCGATAAGTGGGCGTTCATGTTCCAAAACATGGGCGTGCCCTACAACGTGGCCAACTAGTACCCTGCTTGCTTGGTTAAGCGAAACCCGAGCCCCGCTGAACTTCAGCAGCAACTTAAGTAGCCCATAAAATACCAAAAAAAGGATAAGCCCGATGAGCCACCGCTATGTAGCGGCTCATTGGGCTTATCCTTTTTCGGGTGTTGTCCCGGTATCAACTCTAGGCTAGCTCGCTTTTTCGGCCTTCATTTTGGCTTTGCCTTTCTTGTTGTTCATTTTGGCTTTGCCATCCGTGGTCTTCATTTTTCCTTTCTTGTCATTCATCTTCACCTTGGTAGTATCGCCTTGCATAGGAGCAGTTTGAGAGAAGGCTGGCGCGATAGAACCAAGCAGAAATGCAGAAAGGGCAGCAGTGAACAGGACCTTTTTCATGGGATGAGGGATAAACTGTGAGAGAAGGAAGGTACCTGTCTGTTCGACGAACACATAGGTAAATCCTCATACGCAAGCTCGGCCTGGTCTGTTGTTTGGTCTAGTTATTAATCAGTTGCCTTCTCTGCCAAGCACTGCCAGCAACTTAGGCTACGGTCTTTGCTGCTGAACTTCAGAATAGATGGGAGCACTAAGGATGAGCCGTCGGCAGGAATCCTTGAATGGTCCCGATTAGAACAGGCAGAAATGAAAAACCACCCGTCCAATCAGGACGGGTGGTTTTTAGCTTAGCAGCTAGGCTAGTTGGCCTAGCATGAGTATGGTATTAGCGGGTAGTAGTACCGCCAGTGGTGCCCGAAGTAGTCGTGCCAGTGGTACCTGCCGTAGTGCTACCCGAGGTAGTACCGGTGGTGGTTGTGCCAGTGGTAGCGCCGGAAGTGGTGCCCGAGGTAGTGGTACCGGTGGTAGTAGAGCCACTGGTAGAGGTTCCAGAAGTGCTAGTTCCTGTCGTAGTCGTACCAGCATCACTACCCGAAGTAGAGCTGGCAGGGGTGTCGGTGCTCGTGCTCGTGCAAGAAGAAAGGGCCGCACCGGCACTGAAAAGGAGAGCAACTACACGGATGGTCCAGGCTGAATTCTTAGTCTGTTTCATAGGAATGAAAGTATGATGAGGTGAACGGTGAACAGGCACCTTGTGTTTGTGAAGCCCTTCTACGGAGGTTCTTGTCAAATTGATATAAATCATGTAAATAAAACACATATTTCTCCCCAAACCATGTATTCGCGCTGCTCTATCTAGCCTTTTTACTTCTCTATAAATTATTGATATACAATTGTTTACGTAATTTCCGTCGACCTGAAGCTACCTAACACAATTTTCGAGCAAAAAATCTCAACAATGGCCCAAAGCTGTCGAACCTCTGTCGCTGAACAGGTTCTCGCGGTCGAAATCCAGCAGTAGAAATCAGACAGTTGACTCCCTTATTCAAGGCCCGTGCAGCCAGGCAAAACCAGTTAAAATTCGGGAGTCGACAAGGCCCGCCGGTTGCTATATTTTGCAACGGCAGGACTATCTTTCGGAGTCCATTATCATTCCGAATTATTTCTTGTGACTTACCCGGAATTTGAAGTCTGCTTACGCTCGACTGGCCGCATTAAACGGGCCGACTGCATATTATTTCTGCGAGATGCTTATGACTTATTGGAAGTGCCCGGACCTTGATTCTGCAGCTGCTGCACGCCGTTTTGCAACAGACAGGTCAACAACTCAACAACTGAAGCCAATAAAACCAGCTGCTAGCTTCAAGCGCCAGAAAGCTGATCTGAAGGAAGCATTGCTGGCTACCCTACTGCTAGTGCAGCAAACGTCGTTGTGGTATACTGGTTAAGCGACGTTTGCTAGACCATTCAGCTCCAAATGTCCTCCACGTCTGCTGTCTTACCTATAATCTAGTACTTGCCTCTCACTATTCTTTTCGACTTACAATTCTATGCTACGACAAATACTACTGCCCTTACTTACTTCATTGATGACCCTGACCGCCGTTGCTCAGGCACCGGTATCGCCTACTTGGGGTTGGGCGGTGGCTTTGACCAGCACCCGCCCGGGCATAATGGAGCAGACCGATATGGCTGTAGATGCGGCTGGAAACACTTATGTGACAGGTATTTTTGAGGGCACTCAAACCTTTGGCTCCTTTACTCTGACTACCCCGATCCAAGATAACTTCTTGCTGAAACTGAACCCAACCGGCAGTGTGGAGTGGGTAGAAAAACTTGGCAATGACATGCGGAGCGGTGCGGCAGCTATAGCCCTCGATGCGACCGGCAATGTGTACCTGACGGGCGTTTTCAGGGGGCAGATGGTAGTTGGCAGCACCACGCTCACCAGCGCAAGCTCGAGCGCTTACGTGGCCAAGTTCACGCCTCAAGGCACCGCAATATGGGCCAAACAAAGCACTGCCACCGGCTACGGCTACGCCTCAGGTCACGACATTGCCGTTGACGCGACGGGTAACGTGTATCTGAGTGGGACCTTCGGTTACAATATCACTTTTGGACCCAACTCGCTTTCTACTACCACCACCACGACAATGTTCTTGGTTAAGTATGATGCAACTGGTACCGTGCAATGGGCTCTTCAGGATGGCGCCACTGATGCGACTAGAGGTATTCGTGAGAGTATAGCTATTGCTCCTGATGGCTATATATACCTGTTTGCCAGTGCAGAGGATAATATAATTTTTGGTGCAACCGCGTACAATAATCCAACCGGAGAAGACTGTTATCTAGCTAAATATGACTCGTTGGGCAGCCGGCATGGGGTGCAGCAGTTCAGTGGTACCGGCAGTGCAAGCGGGTTTGTAGGTAACGTTACCGCCGATGCTAACGGGAGCGTCTACGTGACCTTCAGCTTCTCTGGCACTTTCACTTTAGGAAGTACAGTCCTCCAATCCAACGGCTCTCAATACACCGACATAGCGCTGGTAAAATACACAAACCAAGGCGCTATAGAATGGGTGCAAACGAGCGGAGGTACCCAACAAGATTACGCCCGCTCGGTCGCCATCGATGCCGCTGGCAATCCATACTTAGTAGCTTGTTTCATCGGGCCGACCACTTTCGGCACCAGCACCTTCACTACCAATGTACTCTGGGATGCCGTAATACTTAGCTACACGCCACAGGGAACCTTACGCTGGGTAACCACCTACGGTGGTGTCGATGCAGATGATTGCAAGCGCATCGGCTTCGACGGTGCTGGTGTTGCCCGCGTAACAGGGCACTTCACAAATCAAATGTCGTTGGGCACTATTACCCTTACAGCCGCTGGTAGCACTGCCAACTGGTACGTAGCACAATTATTTGACCCACTGCCACCAGTACTTACAGTAGCCAGTCTGGCACCTAGTAGTGGAGGCCCTGGCCAAGCCGTTACGGTTTTGGGTTCAGGCTTTGCAGGTGTCATAGAAGTGCTTTTCAATGGTACCCCAGCTTCCGCTTTCACTGTGCAGTCGGCAACTAGGCTAGAGGCCATTGTTCCGGCTGGGGCAACAGTAGGTCCTATTAGTGTGCGCACCAGCGCTAGTACCAGCAGTTCCAACACCAACTTCCAACCGACGCCTCTTAGTACTTCAGCACCTCTTGCAATCAACAAGTTGCCCCTATACCCCAACCCCGCCACATCTGCCGTGTACTTATCAGGCGTATCGGCCCGTAGTGAAGTACAGCTTCTCGATGCACTAGGCCGGGTAGTGCGTACTACCACCATAGCCTCGGATGCCACCGTGTCGGTGCGGGGACTGACCGCTGGCTTATACGTGGTGCGCGCTATTGATGCGCAAGGCCGCCAGTATACGGGTCGGCTGATGGTGGAGTAGATACCTTTTTCCTCTTCTAGTCAGCCTTCACTGCTCTGGTTGAGCAGGGCAATGGTGGACCGCGGCTGCCACTGCCGGCCGTTGTGGCGGAAGAGCGTGAGGGCCTGCACCGGGAAGGTAGCGGCGTAGGGCCGGGCGGCAAACAGCTGGCGTAGCTCGGGCACCTGCGCGGCGGGCAGGTCGCGGGTGGCCAGGGTGAGGTGCGGTGTGAAGGGGCGGTTTTCGCGCGGTACTTCCGGCAAATGCGTGGCGCACCAGTCGGTGAGGGCGGCGTGAAAGGCTTTTACGGGTTCCGCTTCGCTCACGTGCACAAACAGCGTACGGTTGCCAAACCACGCGAAATTCTTTAGGTTAACCGTAAATGCTGTTTGGGTAGCAGCGAAATCGGTTAGGACTGCCGCGCATTTCACTTCAAAGTCATCGGACTGGCGAATAGGAGGTATCAGGGTGATGTGCGGCGGCAGGCGCACAGCGTTGCGGCTGCCCGTAAGTTGGTGCACCTCCTGCTTCATGGCCCACGTTTCGGAGAATACGGGTTCTGGCGGGAGTACCGCCACTAGATAGAGAGTTTGCATAGAAGGTGGGAGGCTGTTGCTTGGTGCGGTTCTTTGATTGGTGTATTACTTTATCCTTTCCTCGTCCTCGGGTCTAAGGGTCGCTCAACAAACGGTTTACGTTATTCGTCAGGCTCCCGACCAATATGCAGAGACGCAACACTTTGCGTCTCGTCGTTGCACAACCCGTCTAGGCAGCTTTTCTAGTATCGGAAGCAGCAAGGCGAAGCCTGCGGCTCGCGTATCGTTGCTAACTCCCGCACCATCCTCTTCCGCCCCGACCTAGCCGTACCCGACAGCTACACCGTCCGCAACGACGTCTACGTCTACAACCACTCCGTGCGCCTGAGCTTCAACTACCAGTCCGGAGGCACTAGCTCCGACCCCACCCGCCCCCGCAAGAGCATCCGCAACGACGACCAGAAAAAAGGCGAATGCGGCAACTAGCCTCGAAAGCAGCAGCTCTGGCGAAACTAAGGCCTCACCCAACGTTGGCCGTGGCAAAGCAGCAGCGCACGCCGGGCACCACGGACTACAGACGGGTAACGTCCGGGCCTAAGAATGGCCTTGCCCTGTTGCGCCAACCTCATCAGGAGTGTAAACAAGGCAGGTTTTTGGCTGTTCTTACCTCTATTGCCCTTCTACTTCAAGACAGATCATGGAATACAGACAATTAGGTGCCTCGGGGCTGCATGTGCCCGTACTAAGTTTCGGCACGGCCACTTTTGGGGGTGGCAACGAGTTCTTCAAAGCCTGGGGTAGCACCGATGTAGCCGAGGCCCGCCGCCTGCTGGATATCTGCCTGGAAGCGGGCGTCAATTTCTTCGACACAGCCAACGTGTACTCGAACGGCATGGCCGAGGAAATCCTGGGCCAGGCGCTGGATGGGCGCCGCCACGAAACGCTTATCGGCACCAAAGCCACCTTCCCCATGGGCGAAGGTCCCAACGATTTCGGCTCCTCGCGCCTGCACCTGCTCAAGTCGTGCGAAGACAGTTTGCGCCGCCTCCAAACCGATTACATCGACGTGTACTACCTGCACGGCTTCGACGGCCGTACGCCGGTGCAGGAAACCCTCCGCGCCCTCGACGACCTGGTGCAGAGCGGCAAGGTGCGCTACATTGCCTGCTCCAACTTCTCGGGCTGGCATCTCATGAAATCGCTTTCGGTGTCGGAGCGCTACGGGTGGGCCCGCTATGTTGGTCATCAGGTATACTACTCGCTTATCAACCGCGAGTACGAGTGGGAGTTGATGCCGCTGGCCCTTGACCAGAACGTGGGCGCGGTGATATGGTCGCCGCTGGCGAGTGGGCGCCTTAGTGGCAAAGTGCGCCGCGGCCAGCCCATACCAGACAGCAGCCGCCTCAAACAAGGCGGTGGCCAGGGCCCCGACGTACCCGACGAGCTGCAATACAACATCGTGGACGTGCTCGATGAGTTGGCCGCCGAAACCAGCAAGTCGGTGTCGCAGGTGGCGCTCAACTGGCTGCTGCAGCGCCCCACGGTCACGAGTTTGGTGTTTGGCGCCCGCAACGAGGAGCAGCTACGGGATAACCTGGGCGCAGTCGGCTGGAACCTTACGCCCGAGCAAGTGGCTCGCCTCGACAAGGCCAGTGATACGCCGCCCATCTACCCCTACTGGCACCAGCGCAATTTGCCTCAGCTCAACCCGCTACCCGTGTAAGGAGCAGCCTTGTGAATAGGTCTGCTTTTGTTTGCACAGTACAGGTTACCACAAACTACCTGCGGAACAGCAGTAAACCGAGTTTATTTTAGAATCTCCACGGAAAATTCTAAAAGGCTGCTGACAACAAAAATGCTTATAGACTTTACCCGATAGTAGCCCGGCTGCCACTATACAGCTTGTTTCCTCTGGTTTCCAAAGAGATGCCGGCTGTAGTAGTTAGTTCACTTAGCACCTAAGGGGCATGTGGTTTACCTTTGCCCAATGATGCCAGTTTTTCCCCGCTTTCGTTTTCTGTTGCCCTGCGTGCTACTGGCACTATTTGCTGGTTGTGAATCAGACGACACCGCCGAACCGACCCCTGACCACTTAACCCTGGGCAACCCGAGCGGTGCCACTGCCGACGTCAACCAGCCTACTAACTATCTGCTCACTAAGCCGCAGTACACGCTCTCCTATCATCGCGACCGGGGCATTCCGAATTGGGTGAGCTGGCACCTGAGTTCGGAGTGGTTGGGCAGCGCCGCGCGGCAGGATGATTTCCGGGCTGATGCTTCTCTCCCAACCGGCTGGTATCAAGCGCAAAGCAGCAGCTACACGGGTTCGGGGTTTGACCGGGGCCATAATTGCCCGTCGGCCGACCGCACCAAAACGGTGGCCGACAACTCGGCCACTTTCCTGATGACCAACATGATACCGCAGGCCCCCAACAACAACCAGCAAACCTGGGGCGACCTAGAGGAGTATTGCCGCACGCTTGCCAAAGCCGGCAACGAGCTATACATCGTCATGGGGCAGTATGGCACCGGTGGTACTGGCTCGAACGGCACCAAATCAACCCTCGACAATGGCCGCATAACCGTGCCGAAACGCATTTGGAAGGTTATCGTCGTGCTGCCAGAAGGCTCCGATGATGCAAGTCGCGTCAGTAGCACCACGCGCGTCATTGCCGTCGATACGCCTAATAGCAATTCTCTGAACCCTGGTTGGGCAGGCTACCGCACCACCGTCGACGCTATTGAGGATGCTACTGGCTACGATTTGCTATCGGCAGTGCCCGTAGCAACGCAACGCACTGTAGAGTCTCGGGTTGATACCGGACCTAGCCAATAGTAACTTAGTTGCTCTAGAAGCAACAACGCCCTGTTTTGCAGCCTAAATAGGATTTGTAAACTACTGCAGTACAGCGCCTATAACTCAAGGATACAACGTGTATTTCTTGCGCATGACTTTGTAGGTGGAAAGCTGCGGCTCCCAGGTTTTACGAATTTCCTGCTCGCTTTTACCCGCTACAATCTGTTCTTTCAGAAGCGTAGTCCCGGCCAGGAAGTCGATGTTGCCCATCTGTTTGCTCTGGCTTCTGTCGAAGAATTTCTCTTTAACTGGATAGGCCTTGTACATCTCTATCAACCAGTTGAGGTTGATCTTGCCGGCCTTACGATAGGCACTTAGATCATACTTTCTCAAATCCAGCCCGTAACAAACCTGGTCTTGGTGCAGGGGTGTTTCCGATTTGCCGGGTATACTTACCGGAGTGAACGAGAAGCTGTATTTGCCTTTCAGCTCCGGGCTGCCTAGCACCGTGAAGGGCATATACGTGCCCCGGCCCTGGCTAATAATAGTCCCCTCGAACAGGCACAGGGAGGGATAAAGCAAGATGGACTGCTGGGTATTTAGATTAGGCGAAGGATTGACGGGCAAGGTGTAATCTAGCGCATGAGAATAATTTTGCACCGGAATGATTTTCAGCTTGCACTTCAGTTGGTTGGGCAGCCAGCCTTCCCCGTTGATCATCTGCGCAAACTCGGCTATGGTCATGCCGTGGGTGATGGGCACGGGAAACTTACCAATGCCTGATTTCAGCTTCATATCCAGCACCGGCCCGTCTACAAAGCCATTTGGGTTGGGCCGGTCCAGTATCAGCAGTTCCTTGCCGTTTTCGGCGCAGGCTTCCATCACGTCGCTTAGCGTGTTGATGTTGGTATAGAAACGGCAGCCCACATCCTGAAGATCAAAAACCATAACATCCAGCGCCTCCATGTCGGCCTTAGTTGGCTTGCGCTTGGCCCCGTACAGTGACACAATCGGGATACCCGTGGCCTGATCTACTTCGTCTTGCACGTGGGCGCCATTGCTGGCATTGCCCCGAAAGCCATGCTCGGGCCCAAACACCTTCACAATGTTGATCTGGCGCGCCTTCAGGCTGTCCACCAAGTGCCTTTTGCCGATAACCGATGTTTGGTTACCAAGCACCCCCACCCTCTTCCCTTTCAGATAAGGCAGGTAGCGCGTGGTTTGCTCAGCCCCCGTCTGGATGGGCTGTTTCGCAAAAGCAAACACTTCCGCAGTTGCAAAGCGCGAGGTGGCAGGCCCCTGAAAAGCAGAAAACAGTAACAGGGCCAGTAAAACAACAAACTTGCGCATGGCTATCTGTTTTAGTTGGAAAACTAAATGTAGCGCTACCCTTCTACAACAAGTTTATCGACGAAGCCGCGGGCCCAAAATAAAGCCCCGATTCTGCGTAGAATCGGGGCTTTATTTTGGGCCAATAACTTGTACCTCAACTATGTAGCGCTAGTGTTTCTCGTAAGCTAGCTTCCCATCCGGGTAAAGTCTGGCTAGCTTTTCCAGCTCGGTGAAGGTAATAATACTAGCCCCTCGCAAGCCACGGGAAGGGTATTCCACGGGGTTGAACTTCACGTCAAACATCGTCGCCATCACATAGTCGCCCATGACCTGCAAGGTGGCGGGCGCTGTAGGAGTAGCGCTGATTCGGATGGTTATAAAGATAGGCGCCGAATAGCTGGTTAACTGTCGGGGCCTGCTCACCAAAACCATAAACTCCTTGTCTACCTTATCCACCATATACCCCTGCCTTACGAGGGCCAGCCCCATTTTATGCAGGGCCGTAGCGGCGCTATCCGTCGTAAGCACGGTAATCACGTTGGCCGATTTGAAGGGAGTTGGCTGGCTTTGCGCTCTTCCAAACAAGCTAAATAGTACAAGAATGAGAGTGAGTAGAGGTTGCTTCATACCAGCCAAAATAGCGAAACTCAACCATTCCAGCATCTATCTCATCCATAAATATTTTATATTTTTAATATTGTTCACCATCATTTGTGCTCGCCGTCAGCCATAAATTCGCTTCCGTGGCGGGTGCAGTCAAACCAGGCTACTTAGCTGCTTGCCCGGCAACTTGCTTACCGAGCAGTGATTTTGAAAGCGTAAGCAACAGCATGGGGTGCTTGGGCCGGCAGGTTCAGTTGCAGCCCTTGCGTGGTTCGCTCGAAGGTGAGTGGCTGGCTGCTACCAGGCAGTTCTACCCGCCTCAAGCAAATGTATAGGCGGGAAAACCTCTTAGCACACAAGCAATGCAGACGGGTTCAACAGAATATCCTCTGTGCAGTGCGCTGAGGCATTTCAGCTAGTAATCCAAAAGTAGTGGTCGAGTAATGTAGAAGTAAACTCGCAAGTATATTAAATATAAAAAACTATATTTAATCTGTAAGGATTCCAATATATTTCTTGATATTTCATGCCCTTTCTTTGCTCTCCGGCATGTTCCTTACTGCTTGCATCATTCTTAACATCGATATGATCGACTGATACCTGTACCACAGATAATGGCTCGATCCAATGGTCTGTAACTAACAGATTATAGAATCTATAAGAGCACTCGTTCTTTCAACCGCACGTAAGTTGATACCAGCAAAAAATAAGATATGAGCAAAAAATACAGACTCGTTATTTTATTAACGGCTAGCTTGATACTGTGTTCTATACAAAAGATAGCAGCGCAACGGACTCAAATAAGAGGCTTCGTAGACGCCTACAGCTATTATCAGGATGGAAAAGCAAACTTTGGTCTTGGCGAGCAGGACTTATTTATTACTTCTGAAATAACCGAACGCTTATCATTCCTAGGCGAAACGGTTGTTAAGTATTCGTTTGATTCACCTACCGATTTCGATATTAGTATCGAGCGTATTATTTTAAAATATAATTATGCTGGAAACCACAGTATTTTACTCGGCAAACATCATACACCAGTTAACTATTGGAACGACACTTACCATCATGGCAGAGTATTCTTTCCCACGGTTGATCGTCCATTAATTTTTTCTCAGGGCATTATACCGCTCCATACCACCGGCGTTAGTTTACAAGGACAAAACCTTGGCCGGGTCCGATTTGGCTACGATGTTATGGTTGGCAACGGATTAGGTTCCGGTGATGTAGCCGATAATAATTTTTTCAAGTCGTTGACCGTAGCCATGCACGTGAAGCCGACCGATGGTATGCGGCTTGGGGCATCTATCTACCATGACGTCATCTCGAAAGGCAGTATGATTCATAATCATTCGAACGGGGTAAGCACAATGGCACTAGCTAAAATAAATCAGAATATAATGACTGGCTCTATTTCTTATAATGATTCTATCTTCTCCAAGAAGTATGAGCTATTAGCAGAGAGCAGTATGGCAGTGAACAAGTCTGATAGTCTTGGTACCCAAAATACAATAGCTTCCTATGCCTATGCCGGCATAAGGCTCACCGATAAAATTATTCCGTATATCAGAGTTGATGATATTCATTACAGAAAACAGGAAGTGTATTACTTAGATAAAAATACTCAGTCATTCGTTGGTGGCCTCCGATATGAGTTAAGTTATTTGGCCGTATTCAAACTTGAGTATCAACACATAAAAAATTATAGAGCTAACGATTCAGATAGAGTTATTTTTCAAGTAGCCGTCGGTTTTTAAAGCAGCGTGTTTATGAATTGGGTTCGTCGGCTTACTTTCAAGTTGCTATTAATCATACTATATAGCCATTCACCTGCCTACTCTCAGGACATGAGCTTAGTTGTAATTGCCAATGGAAAAGGAGTACCCTCCGAGATGAATATGGGCCAGCTTAAATCAACCATGAGAGGAGAAAAATTACGATGGCCAGATGGCAGCAAAGTGATTATAGCGCTTTTAAAAAGCAATACCTCGATTGGAACAAATACAAGTAAGAAGATTTATAACATGACTGGCAATGAATTAAACAAGTACTGGCTCGCCTTGGTATTTCAGGGAAAGGCGGATGCCCCCAACTTCTTCAATTCGGAAGCCGAACTAGAAGAATTCGTTTCACAAACGAACGGTGCTATTGGCGTCGTCAACCGCCCTCCTACTAGCAGTAAGATTGTGGTCATTGACGGTAAAAAGTTTTTATAAGAGCTATCGTGTATAGAATACAAGCCTATTACATCCCATGCTAAATCCGCTCTATCAGACAGCTGTCATTCTACAGGCCAGGCAGTTGCGCTTAACGCTCAAGACTAAAATATGGATGACTGTAACTAGCATAGTATTGCTATTTTCTTTCTTCGTTTTATTTTATCTACCAGCCATTCAGGAAAAATATCTGCTAACCAATTTCAACAAAGAAGTTCAGAACCATGCAAATACAGTTGCCTTGGGAGTGAAGATTGCTATGACTGAACAAAATTTTGAGGGGGTCCAGACCGCCATGGATTTTGTTAAGAAAGATCCATTACTGGTGTTTGTAAGCCTGGTACAGACTGATACCGTCTGGAACAACAGCCATTCTAAGTATCAAATAAATCGGACTGTATTTAAAACCTATCCTGAGCATAGAAAAATAACTATTGATGCTGCATCCAATGATTCGACAATCATAAAACGATCAGCCTTCAGTACGCCCGTGATGCAAGGAGAAATAGTATTGGCTTTCTCAACTAAAGAAATCATTCAGAGTAAAAGGCAAATCCGAATTACTTCGTTGTTTTTTAGCTTCGTAGTATTTAGCATCGGTATCCTAATTGGCTTTGGCTTAGCTAGAAATATATCCATTCCTGTATTGCAGCTAAGAGATGCCGCCACCAAAGTAGGACGGGGCGACCTTACGCAGCGTGTCCTCAATAAATCGAGAGACGAGATTGGAGAGCTTAGTGTTGCCTTCAATAAAATGGTGGATGACTTGTCAACGGCACGTCAGGAATTAGAAGACCGAACCAGCGAATTAATAGTAGAAAAGAGAAAATCAGACGACTTGCTAGAAGGTCTAAAGAAAACGCTTACCGACCTAAAAGAAACGCAAGAACAACTAATTCGACAAGAGAAGTTGGCCTCTATTGGTCAATTAACTAAAGGCCTGGTTGACAGGTTGCTTAATCCCTTAAGCTACGTCAGTAATTTTGCTGCCATATCAAACGAGCTTTTAGAGGAAAGCAAAGAACTTCTAGCTTCAGATAAGTATGCAACTGATAATCATATTCAGTTGGAATTGCTACCGTTGCTCACTATGGTTGAAGTTAATACAGAAAAAATCAAGGAACATAGCTTCAGTTTGACCAGGATAGTAAGAAGCATGGATAAGATACTGCAGGTTAATTCCGACCTCTTTGTTGAAATCGATATAAATTCATTTATAGAAGATCAACTGTCAGTTTATAGAAATGAGTTAGATGAAACATACCAATACATTCCGTTAGAGCTAAACAAAGAACCTGAGCACAAGAGCTTACCTGCTAAAATATTACCTGCAGAAATGAGTTCGGTTATTTTTAGCATTTTAAATAACTCCATGTATTCTTTGCATGAAAGATCATTAATAGATGAAAAATTCAAGCCCAAGGTTACAGTTAGCACTTCACTTGATGAAGAATATGTAGAAATAAGAATAAAGGATAATGGCAAAGGGATGTCAGATGTCGAGAAAAAGCAGCTATTCTCTCCTTTCTTCACAACGAAGCCTACCTCTAAGGGAACAGGTTTAGGACTATTTATCAGCCAAAATATTATTAAAACGCATAAAGGAAATATATCTGTTGATACGAAACAGAATTCATTCACCACGTTTATAATTAAATTGCCCCTATCAACTTCGCTCATAAGCTGAGCTTATCGGTTCCAGGAGTTGCGTAATTATGGCTTACGGCCGTATCGGTATGAATGGTTAGCGCCGCATACGGGCTACGAGCCGCATACGGGCTACGAATTGAAGTCTCCGATACAGTAGCCGCCATCTGTATACCTCAGAGCTAGATTCACCGCGCTCAGCTAGCAGGAGTTCCCAAGTCTACTTCCTAAGGTGGTCTTCTACCCTCTTGCTGTGAACAGCCGTACGGCATGTTTTCGGCTAGCAAGTGCCCTGTGATTTTTAAGGCAATATGCTCTTAGCTGCACCTTTTGTTGAATATCCCCCCTTTTTACGAAGAGATTTCAAGTCGAATTATGCTGTTTTTATAAAAATACCCCCTCAAACTATAAGGCATTTTTCGATTCTTCATATTTCAACTTGTTTTTGTAGAAAGTCTGCAGTACGTTGCCATGAATACGTGAGGCTTGTCTTCTTCATACCGGTAGTTTATGGTTGAAGTCTTTCCGCTTCTCTGGCTGCTAGCTGGTGTGCTGCCACTGATAGCATCATATACCGTGGCCTTTACCCGTTTGTTAGTGAAAAAGCCGGTAGCTCAGAAAAGGCGTGTCGAAACAGGATTTCGAAACTTGCTTGGCACTAGCTTACAGCTTACCTATTGGCCGACTTGTATACGGTGGGCAGTGTGGTTGGGGCTCCTGGGTGGCGCTACCGGCTGTGTTCAACTCAAACCGGGGCAATCAAGTCAATCCACTGAGGTAAAAAAGCGCCGGGTGCTTAGCTACGAGCAGCAATTGCAGCAGCTAGAGTTGGCGGATAGCCTCCGTAATTTCAGTGCGAGCCTGCGCCTGTCAACCGAAGAACAGCAAGCCAATAAGCGTCTGAAAGCCTTGCGAGGGCAAATGCTGGCGCATTATGACTCCGTCCATTTTTTTCCGCCGGCCCGTAACTTCTACCGGGGCCGGCAGCATATGTATGCCACCAAACTTTATAGGCTGCTGAAATCCATGCCCAAGGGCGGCGTGCACCACTTGCATCCGGGTGCGGGGGGCAGCGCGTGGTGGATGGTTGAGCGCGCAATGCGCGAGCCTAACTGCTACGTGTTCTGGCGCCCCGACAACGGCCAGTACCTGAAAGGCCAATTGCAATTCTTTCGGCCGCAGGAGGTTCCGCAGGGCTTTGAGTTGGCGCAGGTGCTGCAACGAACAGTGCCGGGCTTTCCGAACCAGCTCCACGAGCTACTCACCTTCAACGAGCACACGGGCCGGGACTCAGTTGACATTTGGCTGGAATTCGAGAAGTGCTTCCGGCGCATAGGCGGCTTCACGGGCTATCAACCCGTGTTCGAAGACATGGCCGCAGCCACCTTCGATTCGTTGGCCGCCGATGGCGTGCAGCATGTGGAACTGCGAGCCGGCCTGAGTGGCAGCCTCTATGATTTGCAGCACCCTGCGGGTTCGTTTCCCGCCGATTCCATCATCCGCTACTACCAGCGCGCCGCGCAGCGCGTGCGGGCGGCACGGCACTCAGACTTCAGCTTCAAGCTGATTTATGCTGATCTGCGGTTTAAATCAGTTGAGCAGATCAAGCGTAGTTTGCGCACCGCGTTTGCACTGCACCAGCGCCACCCCACCGTCGTGCAGGCGTTTGATTTGGTGGCGCACGAGGATGCGGGTCACCCCACGCGCTACTTCCAGCCGGTGTGGGCCCTGCGCGATTCGCTGGCGGCCGCCACCGGCGTGCGCCTCCCCCTGTGTCTGCACGACGGGGAAAGCACGTGGCAGCACGTTTCCAACGTGAATGATGCGGCCGTACTGGGTAGTAACCGCATCGGGCACGGGTTCAACCTGTCGTTTTTCCCCGCGGCGGAAGACTTGGTCCGGGAGCGAAAAATCTGCATCGAAGTAAGTCCCCTAAGCAACCAAGTGCTTGAATACGTGGGGGATTTACGCATGCACCCGGCTCACACCTGGATCCGGCGCGGCGTGCAAATCTCCATTAGCCCCGACGACCCCAGTATCTTCGACTACGTGGGCGTAACGCCTGATTACTGGTCGATTTTCCTGGCTTGGGAGCTGGATTTGCGGGATTTGAAGCAGCTCGCGCTCAACGGCATCGAATACGGCTTCCTGACAACAGAAGAGAAACAGCGGGCCCGCGCTACCTGGCAGCAACAGTGGCTGGCCTTTGTCGGCCGCATCAATCAGCAAGTTCCTTAAGCCTTGGGCGGTTTTACTTCGCCCTTTTTCACTTTACCGCCTCCCTATGCAACATCGCTGTACTGTTTTCCTGCTGGCCTTGCTCTGGCCACTGCTGGGGGTGGCGCAAACCAAGCCGGCCGCCCCTACAACTACACCCGCCAAGCCCATTCCCGTGCGCGTGGTAGTGGTTACGATGTTCGAGCGTGACAACGACACCGGCGACACCCCCGGCGAATTTCAGTACTGGGTGGAGCGGCTGCCGTTAAAAGAAGTGCTGGCTTTTCCGCAGGGCTACCGGGCGCTGCGCTACAACCCTGAAAAGCAAGTGCTGGGCATCTGCACGGGCATGGGCACCGCCCGGGCGGCCGCTTCCATTATGGCCCTGGGCATGGATCCGCGCTTCGATTTAACCAAGGCGTACTGGCTGGTGGCGGGCATTGCGGGCATCGATCCGGCCGACGGCAGCACGGGCTCGGCGGTGTGGGCCGAGTGGCTGGTGGATGGCGACTTGGCGCACGAAATCGACCCGCGCGAAATCCCTAAAGATTGGACTACCGGCTACCTGCCGCTCAGCAAAACCAAGCCTTATCAGGAGCCAGCGCGGGCGGGCGAGTACAACAACGCCATGCACCTGAATCCGGGGCTGGTGCATTGGGCCTACGAGCTAACCAAAGACCTGAAACTGCCCGACAACGACAAGATTCGGGAAATGCGCCAAGCCTATACCCAGCACGCAGCGGCGCAGCAGCCACCCAAGGTGATGATGGGCGACCACCTGGCGGCCATGACCTACTGGCACGGCGAAAACCTGAATACCTGGGCCAACGACTGGGTCCGCTACTGGACTCAGGGCAAAGGCAACTTCGTTACGTCGGCGATGGAGGATACCGGCACGGGCCAGTCGTTGCAGTTTCTGGCGAAGGCGGGCCGGGTCGACTTCAACCGGTACCTGGTGTTGCGCACGGCCAGCAACTTCACCATGCAGCACCCGGGCATCACGGCCATCCAAAGCCTGGCCAACGAGGAGCATGGCCAAGACAAAGGCTATTCCGCTTATCTGCCGTCGGTGGAAGCCGCTTACCTCACTGGCTCACTGGTGGTAAACCGCCTAGTGAGCAACTGGACTGAATTCGCCAATAAAATTCCCGGCCAGTAGGCCACGCCGTTTTTGCTTGCCCTTTCTGCTTTCGCGCGCCACTCCAACAAACAAAATTCCCTGCTGTCATGAACTACCAACGCATTTCTGAAAGCCATGAGAAGTTTGTATCTGAACGTTTTACGGGTAGCGTTTTTTGCGCTAGTCCAGCTCGGCGCGGCGGCACAAGGCGTCACGACCACCTCCATCACGGGTCTGGTGAAAGACACCAAGGGCCAGCCCCTGCCCGGCGCCACCGTGGTGGCGCTGCACGTCCCTTCGGGCTCTAAGTACGGCACCATCACCAACCCCGACGGCCGCTACACCATTCCCGGCATGCGGGTGGGCGGGCCGTATACCATCACGGCCAGCTACGTGAGCTACCAAACCCGGCAGCTCGACAATGTGCAGCTAACCCTGGGCACGGCCGGCACCTTCCAGTTCGACTTGTCGGACCAGACCAGCGCCTTGCAGGAAGTGGTGGTAACGGGCAACAAAAACGGGGTGTTTAGCTCGGACCGCACCGGCGCAGCCACCAACCTCACCCGCGAAGCTATTACCTCGCTGCCCACAATCAGCCGCTCCCTGAGCGACTTCACCCGCCTAACGCCGCAAGCCAACGGCCAAGGCTTTGGCGGCCAGGACAACCGCCTCAACAACATCACCGTCGACGGCTCGATCCTGAACAGCAGCTTCGGGTTGGGCGCGCAGCCCGGTAGCCGGACCAATGCCTCGCCCATCAGCCTCGATGCCATCGAGCAGATCCAGGTGAACGTGGCGCCTTATGATGTTCGCCAAAGCGGCTTTACGGGCGCGGGCGTCAACGCCGTAACCCGGTCGGGCACCAACGAGTTTTCGGGCTCGGTGTTCTACAACACGCAAGGCGATAAGCTGGTCGGCGACCAAGCCAAAAACACCAAGCTCACGGTCAACAACTTTTCCAACAAGCAGGCCGGCTTCCGGCTAGGTGGCCCCATTATCCAAGACAAGCTGTTTTTCTTTGTGAACGGCGAACTAGAGCGCCGCACCGACCCGGCTACGCAGTACCTGGCCAACAACGGCGGCGAGACAGTGCAGGGCAACACCACCCGGGTTTTGGCGTCAGACTTAACGGCAATAAGTGATTTTCTAGCCACCAATTTCAACTACCAGACGGGCGCCTTCCAAGACTACAACCTAGAGCGCCGCAGCGACAAAATTCTGGCGAAGCTCGACTACAACATCAGTGATAAGCACCGGGCCAGCATCCGCTACAACATGCTGAACTCGCGGCAGGACGTGCCCATTAATACCGGGGCCGCCGTGAGTGGCGCGCGCCGGGGCAACCTGAACTCGCTCACGTATGAGAACTCCAATTATGTGCAGCTCGAGCGCATTCGCTCAGTGATTGGCGAGCTGAACTCCACTTTCAGCAACCAGTTCTCCAACAACCTGATTTTAGGCTACACCTACCAAGACGAGAGCCGCGAGCAAACCAACCCGTTCCCGCTGGTCGATATTCAGAACGCGGGCACCACCTATCTTTCTTTCGGCTACGACCCCTTCACCTACAACAACCTGCTTGATTACTCGACTTTTCAGCTGCAGGACAACCTATCGTACTACGCGGGCAAACATACCCTCACGGCGGGCTACAACTTAGAGCGGCTAAGCTTCAACAACACCTTCGTGCAAACGGGCACCGGCGTGTACACCTACGCCTCGCTGAGCGACTTTTACGCGGCGGCTAATGCCTACTTGACCAACCCAAATGCTACCACTTCCCCGGTGAACCTGGTGCGGTATCAGCAGCAGTACTCGGCCTTGCCGGGCAACGCGCAGCCTACTTCGCGCACGAAAGTGACTTACACGGGTCTTTATCTGCAAGACAACTACCTGCCCCTGCCAAACCTGACTTTGACGCTCGGCATCCGCGCCGACGTGCCCTACTTCGATAAAACCGGCTTGCTCAACGAGCCGGCTTCACTGCTAACTTTCCGCGACGAAACGGGCAAGTTGTTGCAGGTGCGCACCGATGAAATGCCCAAGGCCCGGCCGCTATGGTCGCCGCGGGTAGGCTTTAACTGGGACGTAGTCAACAACAAAACCTTGCAGGTACGCGGGGGCACGGGGATTTTCACGGGCCGCCCTCCTTTCGTGTGGATCGGCAACCAGATTGGCCAGAACGGTATTCTGCTCGGCACGACCGACGTAACCAACACGACCAGCATTCCTTTCAGCCCCGATATTACGGCCAACTACCCCACCAACCCCACCCTGCCCCCAACCTATCAGCTGAACATAACGGACCGCAACTTCCGGTTTCCGCAGGTGTGGAAAAGCAATATCGCTGTCGATAAAACCTTGGTGGCGGGGGTAATCGGCACATTGGAGTTTATTTACAACAAGAATGTGAATGCCGTCCGCTACGTAAACATCAACCAGAGCGACGCCCAGGGCACCTTTGCCGGACCCGACGCCCGGACCCGCTACCCAGGCTCGGCGGCCGCCAACCGCCTCAATCCCGGCATCACCCAGAACTACTACCTCACCAATACCAGCAAAGGCTACAGCTACTCGCTTACGGCCCAGTTGGAGCGCCCGTTCAGCCGCGGCTTTTACGCCCGGGTTGCCTACAATTACAGTCAGGCCAAGGATTTGATGTCGGCGGGCAGCACGGCCGGCGGTACCTACGGGGGTATATACGCCGTGAACGGCGGCAATTTTCCGACGCTGGCTTACTCCGACAACGACCTGCGCCACCGCGTAATCGGCTCGGTTTCGTATCGCAAGGAATACGGCGAGTTTGGCGCCACCCAAGTGTCGCTGTTCTACGAGGCGCGCAACCAAGGCCGGTTCAGCTATACCTACAGCGGCGACCAGAACGGAGACAGTTTCACGGGCAACGACTTGCTGTACGTGCCGAATGCGACGGGCGAGACCATAACGTTCCTGCCCATTGTCAGCGGAACCACCACGCTCTTTACCCCCGTCCAGCAGCAGGCCGCCTTCGAAGCTTACATCAACCAAGACCAGTATCTGAAGTCGCGGCGCGGCCAGTACACCGAGCGCAACGGGGCTCTCATCCCGTGGGTGTTCCGTGCGGATGCGAGTTTGGTGCAGGAATTCTTCGTCAACATTGGCAAGAAGCGCAACACCTTGCAGCTACGCGCCGATGTATTCAACGTGGGCAACCTGCTCAACCAGGATTGGGGAGTGGGCCGCACTGTTATCAACCGCAGCCCGCTGATTGCCGCGGGCACCAGCCCCACCGGGGTGCCCCAATACCGGATGGCAACCCTAGGCAGTGGCACCGCCCAAACCTTGCTCACGACCACCTACCAGAGCTCGGCCGTGCTAAGCCAGTTGCCTTCCATTGCCAGCGACGTCTGGACCGCCCAACTCGGCATCCGCTACATCTTCAACTAGCTTTTCTACGCCTCGCTGCGCTCGAATTTCATTACCGGCCGGGTTGGTGCGCCAGGCCCGCTCCCGGATGGTAAGTGGCTTTCCGCTTCTTTTACAGCCGTCACTCTCGCTTTCAGCTTTCCATGCAAACTCAACTTGCCCGGCTCTTTCGCTTCGAGGAGCGTCAAACCACCTTTCGCACCGAACTGCTAGCCGGCCTGACCACGTACCTGACGATGGCCTACATCGTGTTTGTGGTCCCGACCACCCTGGGCGCGGCCGGCCTGGACAAGCCCGCCCTGATTGCCGTTACGTGTCTGGTAACGGCCCTGTCGTCGGCCCTAATGGGACTGGGAGCTAACGTGCCGATTGCTTTGGCGCCGGGGCTGGGCATGAGTGCTTTTTTCACCTACACGCTGGTGCTGGCCAACGGCATTGCCTGGCCGGTGGCGCTGGGAATTGGGTTTTGGGCCGGCGTGCTGTTCCTGTTTCTGAGCTTGATAGGTGCGCGCGAAAAGCTGGTGGAAGCTATTCCGCCTACCATCGTAACGGCCATACCGGTAGGTATCGGACTGTTTTTGCTTTTTATCGGGCTGCGCAATATGGGGTTGGTCGTGGCCAACCCGGCTACGCTGGTGGGGTTAGGAAAATTCACGCGGCCCGTGGTCATTAGCGTAGTCGGGCTTTTCGTGACGCTGGCTCTGCTTATCCGCAACGTGAAGGGAGCCATTCTCATTGGTATTGTGGTAGCTACAGCCTTAGCGGCCGGGGCGGGCTTGGTGGAAGCTCCCAAGCAGTTGTTCACCAGCAGCATCCGGGTAGCGCCCGTTACGCTCAAGCTCGACCCGCTGGGTGCCCTGAAATGGAGCTTGCTGGGGCCAATTTTCGCCTTGTTCTACATCAACCTCTTCGACTCACTAGGCACGCTGGTGGCCTGCGCCAGCGAGGCCGGCCTACGCCAACCCGACGGTAAAATTCAGCGCCTGGGCCGTATGCTCAACATCGACGCCATAGCCGCTATTCTAAGCAGTTTACTGGGTTCTTCGCCGAGCACTGCGTACATCGAGTCGGCTACGGGTATTGCGGCGGGGGGGCGCACCGGCCTCACCGCCGTCGTAACGGCCCTGCTATTCGTGGGGTCGTTGGCCATCATTCCTCTTATTGGTGTGGTGCCCGCCTACGCCACGGCTCCTGCCCTTGTGATAGTAGGATTGCTGATGATCAGCCAGATTCGCCATCTTGATTTCAGTCAGTACGAAGAATATGTACCGGCTTTGTTTACCATTTTGATGATGCCCTTCAGCTTTTCCATTGCCACGGGCATGGCCTGCGGGTTTTTATCGTGGGGGATTATTCGCTTGTTGCTTTTGCGCCCCCAACAAATCAGCGGGGTGATGTACGTGATTATGGCCCTGTCGCTCGTAAGCTTGCTTCTGTGAGGCGCGGGCGCCAAGTGAGGGCCTCCCAATTTCTGACCTACCTGGGAGTGAAGAATCAGACGTTCTAAAGCTTGATTGTAACAGCGGCGGCTACCACCCAATCAGGCGTTACATTTTGTTGAAAGGCCAGGCAGCTGGAAACCCTTGTATTCCTGCCGCTAGCACTCATTCTCGCCTGAAATTAACGGGCAATAATCCACGAAAAGAACCAGTGCCCGTCAGGTACTTTTGGCTTTAGTTAAAGGCTCGGTCCTAGAGTTAAGCGAGCAGCTTACTAACTGGCACCAGTGGCGTCTTGCCAACGAAAGATCAAAGCCTATTACTGAGGGCAGGTGAAGCCAGAAAACTATAAATGTGTTGAGCTGTGCTACTGCTTGCTTTAGCAAGAGGCAGGCTGTTCGGAAACAAAGGTCAGAAATGAAAGTAGTGTCACTCAACTATGAGAAAGTTGAGTGACAGTGTATAACTGACGGTTGACAACTCCTGCCCCTAGATTGTCTCTCAACAAAGCAAAATCCCCGTTTCTAAGTCAGAAACGGGGATTTTTGTAGAGAGGATGGGATTCGAACCCACGATGAGCTTTAGACCCATACACACTTTCCAGGCGTGCTCCTTCAACCACTCGGACACCTCTCTAGGTGCGGGATGCGGGCACAAAATAGCACCCAATTTTCTGGATACGCAAGTCACGGGCTCAACAACCTCTTAGCTGATCGTGATTTCGCCGCGCAAATCGTAGGTCAGCAGGCGGCTGGTTTCGGCGGCGGCGCGCTTCAACCCCAACACAAACATGAGTTTGGTGATGGCCGCCTCCCGGGTAATGTCGTCGCCGCCAATGATGCCGATTTCGGTGAGGTGGGCGCTGGTTTCGTAGCGGCCCTGGATGACGCGGCCTTCCTCGCACTGGCTTACGTTGAGGAACTGGACGCCTCGCTCGTGGGCTGCGCGCAAGCAATTCAGAAACCAGGCGGCGGTGGGGGCGTTGCCGGAGCCATACGTTTCGAGCACGCAGCCGCGCAGGCCCTCTACTTCCAGTTGGGCCCGCATCATGCGCTCGGTGAGGCCGGGGAAGAGTGGCAGCAGCGTCACGTGCTCGTCGAGGTAGGAGTGGGTGCACAGGTGGGCGGCCGGCAGCAGGCGAATCTGCTCGTCGTTGAATTCCAGCTCGATGCCGGCCCGGGCCAGCGGTGGGTAGTTTTCCGAGCGGAAGGCATTGTACTGCTGGCTTTCCACTTTTTTGGCGCGGTTGCCCCGTATCAATAAGTCGTTGAAGAAGATGCATACCTCCGGTACCCGTGCGGTGCCGGCCATGGGGTGGCGGGCTACGGCTATTTCCAGGGCGGTAACCAGGTTGCGGCGGGCGTCGGTACGGATACCGCCGACGGGCACCTGGGCGCCCGTGAAAACCACCGTCTTACCTAGGTTTTCGAGCAGAAAGCTGAGCGCCGCCGCCGAATACGCCATAGTATCGGTGCCGTGCAGCACCACAAAGCCGTCGTAGAGGGCGTACTTTTCCTGGATGAGGGCCGCCATCTTGTACCAGTCGGCCACCGTGACGTTGCTGGAATCGATGGGCTTGCCAAAGCTTACCACTTCCACGTGCATGTTGAGTTGGCGTAGCTCGGGCATCTTCTTACGAATCTGCTCGAAATTCATGGGGACCAACTCGCCCCTGCTGTTGTAGGCCATGCCAGCGGTGCCGCCGGTATAGATAACAAGGGCGGAAGTTTCAGGACGGTTATTGGGGGAAGGCAAAGCAGACGAGGTTGGGATGGATGCGCCAAGTTAATGACGTCTGTGAACCTACGTGCCGGGAGCAGCTTACGGAATTTCGGGATGCAGCAGGAAAGTGCAGAACGGCTAGATTAAATCGTATGCCCAACTTCGGTTACGTAGCGCGGAAATTCGTTCCGCGCTACTTCGCACCTTGCTACGCCTCCCCAATGACGCCGCGAAGACGGAGACTTGCTGCGCAGTGCCTCTGCAAGACCGTATCACTCCTGTTCAATTCCACTTTAGCCCTCCCCTATGCGGTATCTTTTGCTCGTTGCGGCGCAACTACTCTTCGGTTTCTCTTTGCTGGCTCAGCAGCGGCCGGGCTTTTTCAACGTGCGAACCTACGGGGCCACCGGTGATGGGAAGACCTTGGATACGCCGGCCATCAACAAGGCCATTGCCGCGGCGGCAGCAGCGGGTGGTGGCACGGTGTATTTTCCGGCGGGTACTTATGCCAGCTTCTCTGTCCACTTGAAAAGCAACATTGCCTTGTTTATCGACCAGGGCGCTACGCTACTGGCCGCCGAGTCGCCGACCAACGGTACGGGTGGCTATGACGCGGCAGAATTGAACGAGTCAATTAAGTTTCAGGACTTCGGGCACAGCCACTGGCACAACAGCCTGATTTGGGGCGAGAACCTGGTGAATGTATCCATCCTTGGCACGGGCATAATTGATGGCAAAAGGGGGCTGACGCGGGAAGAAACACGCACTCCTGGTGTCGCCAACAAAGCCATTGCCCTGAAGCTGTGCCGCAACGTGCTGATCCGGGATATTACGGTGCTGTGGGGCGGGCACTTCGGCATCCTGGCCACCGGCATCGACAATTTCACCGTCGACAATGTGAAGATGGACACCAACCGCGACGGTATCGACGTGGACTGCTGCCGCCACGTGCGCATCTCGAACTGCACTATCAACTCGCCTTTCGATGACGCCATCTGCCTGAAAAGATCGTACGCCCTCGGCTTTGCCAGGGCCACCGAAAACGTGACCATCACCAACTGCGAAGTAAGTGGCTTCGACCGGGGCACCTTCTTCGACGGCACCTACCAGCGCAAGGAAGCCGCTTTGGTGCCCGACAAAATGGACGTAACGGGCCGCATCAAGTTCGGCACCGAATCGAATGGGGGCTTCAAGAACATCACCATTTCCAACTGCGTGTTCGAGTTCTGCCGGGGCCTGGCGCTGGAAACCGTGGACGGCGGCATCCTGGAAGACGTAACCATCACCAACATCACCATGCGCGACATCGTGAATTCGCCGTTTTATCTGCGCCTGGGCGCCCGGATGCGCGGACCGGAAGGCACGCCCGTAGGCGTGTTGCGCCGCGTTAAAATCAGCAACGTGGTGGTCTACAATGCCGACGTGAAGTACGGCTCTATTATCAGCGGCATCCCCGGCCACGACATCGAAGACGTGACGCTCGACAACATCCGCATCGAGTTCCAGGGTGGCGGCACCAAAGAGCAAGCCGCTATCAACCCGGCCGAGGGCGAGAAGGACTACCCCGACCCCGGCCACATGGGCGACATGCCTTCCTACGGCTTCTTCATCCGGCACGTGAAGGGCATTGAAATGCGCAACATCGACATCCGCTACCAGAAAGAAGACCAACGCCCGCCCTTCGTGCTAGTTGACGTAAAAGACATCCACCTGCGCAACATCAAAGCACAGCACCTACCATCCGTCCCGGCCTTCACCCTGCAATCCGTGTCGAATCTCGACATCAAGGACAGTGAGGTTCTAGCCGATAAAAAGGTGAAGCAGGCGACGAAAGGAAAGCTGTAGCTGTAACGCGAAGCTTCTGCGCACGAGCACAGCGAGTAGTCGAAATTGCACCACATGGTGCAGACGCCAGATACTTGCTGTGCTCGTGCGCAGAAGCTTCGCGTTACATGCCAGGCACGAACAGCTCCTTGGTGTTGCGGGTGGTGGCTTCCATTATTTCTTCCTCGTCTTTGCCTAGAATTTCGGCCAGACGGCGGGCTATCAGGGGCAGGTAGGCGGGCTCGTTGCGCTTGCCGCGGTGCGGCATGGGTGCCAGATAAGGGCAGTCGGTTTCGAGGAGCAGGTGTTCCAGGGCTATGCCGGGGAGCGACTTATCGAGGCCGCCGTTTTTGAAGGTGGCCACGCCCCCAATGCCAAGCTTGAAGCCCAAGCGAATAACCTCTTCGGCCTCTTCCTTGGAACCCGAGAAGCAGTGAAACACGCCCCGCAAGGTGCCATCCTGCGCGGCTTCGATGAGGTCGGCGGTTTCGCGGAAGGCCTCGCGGGTGTGCAGCACCAAGGGCAGTTTGTGCTGCTTGGCCATATTTATTTGAATGCGGAGAGCTTCTTGCTGCTCGGCCAGGAGGGTTTTGTCCCAATGCAGGTCGATACCGCACTCCCCTACTGCCGCAAACGGGCGCTTGCCTAGCCATTCTTCCACTTCGTAGAGCTGCTTTTCGAAGTGCTTGCCCACCGAGCACGGGTGCAGCCCCATCATGGGGTGACACTGCTGCGGAAAGCGCGCCTCCGTCTCCAGCATCACGTCGATGCTGGTGTGGTCGATGTTGGGCATGTAGATGGTCTGGACGCCGGCCTCGTAGGCGCGGTTCAGCATGGCATCCTGGTCGGGCTTGAACTGCTCGGAATAGACGTGCGCGTGGGAATCAGCTAAGGGCATTTCGTTTTTCGTGGTTGGTTTTTGGTTTTTCGGGGTTGATTTTCGTTTCTCGACCTTACTGGTTTGGATGGGGTTCGCCTGACGAACAACGAAAAACCAACCACGAAAAACTCACTTATACCGCCGGCCTTTCCAGTCGAAGGACAGGGGCAGGAGACGGAAGATGGTCATGGCAAAAGTGAGCGAAAAGGAATAAAGTTCGAATACGGGCATCAGCCACAGCGGCGCGCGGCGGCCGGCACGGCGGAAGCAAAAGTACGCCAAGGTACCTTGCAACAGCATCTTACCGGCCAGCACCAGCCCGGCCACGGCGGGTCCTGCTACCCAAGCCAGCACCAGCAGCGCCGGGTAGAAGCCGGCGTAGTAAAGCAAGCCGGCGCGCAGCCACCACGGTAAGCTTTCGAGCCCGCGCGTCCAGCGGCGGCGCTGGTGCAGCAGGTTGCCTACGGTAGGCATGGGCAAGGAAATAGCCAGCACCTCGGGCCGGAAAATAATGCGGTAGTTGAACCCCAAACGGATAGTGGCCCGAAACAGCTCGTAGTCTTCGGTTACCGAAAAAGGCAGCTCCTCGTAGCCCCCGGTAGCTTCGTAGGCCGCCCGCGTAACCAGCATGTTGTTGCCCATGGCCGTCACGGGCCGCCCCTGGTCCGAGACCACCTGCACCAGCCCCAACGACATCAGCCAATCGAGCCCTTGCACCCGATGGAAGAGGCGCGGACCGTCCACCAGCGTCAGGCCCGTGACGGTGCCCACGCCGGGCGCTGTGTGCGCCAGCAAACCTTGCACCCACGTGTTGGGCACGGCAATGTCGGCGTCGGTGATGAAGAAGTAGTTGGTGGTAGCGGCACGGGTGAGGTGGGCTAGCACGTTGGCTTTGCCGCGGGCCAGCCCTAGCGTTTCCTGGATGGGCAGAATACGGAAGCTACCGGCAAAGCCCTGCATGCTGTGCGCTGCAACGGCACTGGTGGCATCGGTAGAAGCATCGTCACCGAGCAAAACTTCGAGCAGGTGCGCCGGGTAGTCGAGCTGGCGGATGGCAGCGAGGCAGCGGGCAATGGCCGCTTCTTCGTTGCGAGCAGCAATCAGGATACTGACGCGCGGCAGCGGCGTCGGTAGTGGTCCGGGCTGGCTCCCTGGCCGCGTAGCAAACAGCCACGTGGAAGCCGCCAGGATCAGAAACCAGCCTGTGAAGAACAGCGTGAGGAACAGCAGCAAATTCAGAAACGATATAGACTCACCAACAAAGCTAGGCTGTACGCCCAACTTCCAACTGCTGACTTGAAGCCGTAGCGCGAAGCCTGCGCTTCAGACACAACTGATTAAGTGGTATTGCGGCCGGCACTAGTTGCTCAACGAATCGTGAAGCAGGAACCCCTAGGGTGCATCATTCAACGGTGCGCGAAGCGCAGTAACAACACATCAAACCGCATTTGTATTACAGCACGTCAAACGAATAGCCTAGTGCGGCGCAAGCTTCTAAATACCGAGGCAGCACGGCGCGTAGGTTGCGGCAAGCTTTTTCACTGTCGTGAAAAACGACGATGGAGCCTGGCCGGGTATGCGCCAGTGCCGCCCGCAGACAGGTTTCGGCTGGATACGTCGCGTCGTAGTCGTAGGTCAGCACGTCCCACATGATCAGGCGGTAATGGGGGTGCAGCGCCGCGGCTTGCGCCCGGGTGATGCGGCCATAAGGTGGGCGCAGCAACGGGCGCGGGTCCAGATTTCCCCCAAATGTTTCCAGCAGTCGTTGGCACTGGTGCACTTCAGTTAGATAGGCGGGCGTGGGCAGTTGCCAGCCGCTGACATGGTGGTGCGTGTGGTTGGCGAGGCGGTGCCCGGCGGCCAGTGCCTGCCGGGCCACGTCGGGGTAGCGCGCCAGGTTTTCGCCCACGCAAAAGAATGTAGCGTGGGCGTTATAGCGGGCTAGCTGCTCCAGCACAAACGGGGTTTCTCCAGGAATCGGGCCATCGTCGAAGGTGAGGTAAAGGGGCTTTACTCCTTCTGATACCGGCCCCCGCCACTCCGTATGCGGCAATAAGCGTTGCAAGAATTTCGGCAGACGGTGCAAACGCATTTTTGGAATTCTGAATTAAGGATTATGAATTCTAATCGGTTGTTCAACGACTACTTTACAATCAAAAGCACTAATTCATAATTCATAATTCATAATTCATAATTCATAATTCATAATTCTTAAAACCGCTTCCCACAACTGCTCAGCGCTTTTGTCCCAGGAAAAGCGCTGGGTATTCAGCAAGCCTTTTTCCACCAATTCCTGCCGTAGCGCCGGTTCTTGCCAGAGGCGGGCTAGCGCGGCGGCAATGGCCGTGGGGTCGAACGGGTCGACGAGCAGGGCCGCTCCGCCGGCAACCTCGGGCATGGAGCTACGGTCGGAGGTAATGACGGGTGAAGCGCAGGACTGCGCCTCGATGATGGGAATACCAAAGCCCTCGAAATATGGGACGTACGCCGTGGCCAAAGCCGCCGCGTAGAGCTGCACCAGTTCCTCCTCGGAAACGCGACCGGTAAGGTGCACGTCGAAGCGGTATTGCATCTGCTGGTATAGGTCGAACATGGGGCCAGCTTTCCAGGCGGTACGACCTACGATCAGCAGCTTGGTTTCGGCACCAGTTAGCTGCTTGAACTCATCGAAAGCCTTGAGCAGGTTCACCAGGTTTTTGCGCGGGTGCAGGGCGCCCACAAACAGGAAGTAAGTCTTACCATCGGCAAAACGCGTCCGCGTAGCCTGCTGCACAGTGGCCGGCATCGGCCGGAAACAACCACCTGCCGCATTGTAAACCACTTGAATGCTGGCGGCCGGCACCCCGTACGACTGTACCACATCCTGCTTGGTAGCCGCCGACACGGCCACCAGCTGCTCGGAAGCTCGGGCAAAACGCGGGGCGAAATACTGGTAATACTTGTGTTCGAGCACGCTCATGTGCTCGGGAAAATGCTCGAAAGCCAAGTCGTGCATCACCGTCACCCGGGGCACCCGGGTAGCCAGCGTGGTATAACCGTCGGGGCTGAAGAACACGGCCGGCCGGTGCCGCCGCAACCACCAGGCCACGGCCCCTTCAAACCAGGCCACCCACAAAAACGGATGCCGCGCCGACGGATACAACACATGCGGCACTACATTCGGCCCGAACAGGTAGCGCTGATCAAACGCTCTATCAAACAGAAAGTGAAATGTATGCTCGGGGTGGGCCGCCACCATCCGCTTCAGCGTCTCGAACGTGAAGCGCCCAATACCCTCCAAATGGTCGCCAGGGAGCAGAAATCGGGTATTGACGGCTATATCCAAGTGGTAAGATGGTGAAAGGTGAAGTTGTGAAATGGTGAAGTTGTGAAATGGTGAGTTTGATGTTCTGCTGGCACCACTTGCGCGGGTCGAACATCAAACTCACTAAACCACTGAATCACTAATTCACTTCAGCAGAGTGCGAAGTTCGGAAACACGCACTACACCCGTTACAAATAAGATAGCAACGAAAGCTATACCAGCTACTATTGACTCCGGCAGCCAGTGCAAGGTTAATTGGGCTTGCAGGCCGTACCATACGGCGCAAAGCAGCCCGAATGCCAGGGCCAGCCGGGTTATCCAGCTCCAGGGCACGGGCACACCGGTCCGCTGGTGCACCAGCCACAGGTAGCCCACCGACACAAACACGGCACATACCAGCGTATTGATAGCCCCGGCTACGGCGCCTAGCTTGGGCAGCAGCAGCAGGTTCAAACCCACGTTGAGCACCGTGCTGGCGACCACCAGCCAGCTCACCGCCCGCTCGTGGTTGGTGCTGGTGAGCAAGGTGCTATAGATGGCAAAAAAGGCGTGCACGACAACCCCAACAAATAATATCTTCAAACACAGCACCATGCGGGTAATTTCCGGCGCGGTACTATGCTTGAACTGCCAGAACAGTATCTCGCCCCGAAACAAGACAAAGGCGCATACCAACAGCATGGGTGCCGTCACGACGCGCTGCCCGAACCATAGTACGTCGCGCTGCTCGTCGGGCCGGTTGGTGGCGTAGGCAAATTTGGCGAAAAACAGCGGCAGCAGAGTCCAGAGGTACATCATCACGGTGTCGCCCCAACGGTAGGCGGCGGCGTAGTAGCTGGCTTCCTGCGCCGACACTATCCGTTCGAGCATCAGCATGTCGATGCGTTCGTTGAGGCCGTACACCAGCGTGATGAGGGCCAGCGGTAGGCTGGCTTGCAGTACGGTGCGGGCCTGGTCCCAGCGCAGTTGCAGTTTTACCTGGCCGTAAAGTCGTTTCATCAGCCCGTAGAGCACCACGAACGTGAAGCCGATGGCTACCGAGCGGGCGGCCACGTAATTATCAAGCGTAATGCCAACCGGAACAAGCCCGAGCACGAGGCCCAGGAGCAGAAACTTCTCCAGCACCGACAGCAACGCATCGGTGTTGAAGCGCTGGTGCGCCTGCAACACCCCGCGCAGAAACAGCGTGTACTGCGCCACCAGCATACCTATCTCGATGAGAGCCAGCAGCGTGAGCGTGTGCCCCCGGTAGCCCATCACCCATCCCATGGCCACTACCACCCCCAGAAAAAGCAC
Organism: Hymenobacter sp.; assembly: GCF_036387835.1. Lineage (GTDB taxonomy): Bacteria > Bacteroidota > Bacteroidia > Cytophagales > Hymenobacteraceae > Hymenobacter. The sequence goes on from NZ_DASVSY010000021.1 coordinate 35,829, forward strand.
CGACAGCCCACCTTTCAAGGGTACCAGCGTCGGAAAGTACTCTGTCAGGAACTCGGGGGCGGCGGCCACGCGCTTGGTGGTCAGCTGCGTGGTGCCCAGGTCCGACACGGCAGCCATCACACTGGCCAAGGTGAACAAGGCCGAGAACGTTCCGAAGGCGTGGTGCCCCAGCCGGTCCTGCACCAAGTTCTCGACCACTACCCAGCCCGGCTTCACCAGCAGGTTGAGCAGCACGACCAGACTAATATTTCCGAAAAAGCGTTTGATGAGTGCAGTAATGAAGGAAAAGCGTGCGCAAAAGTAGGGGTTGGCGCGCTTGCGTCAGCAAAGCTTCAAAGACAAATACCAACCAGCCCACCGCGCCTGATCTGTTCCTTGCTTGTCGTCTAACTCGTTTAATCGATTTCAGCCGCTACTCATTTACTACTTTTTCCAGCTAGATTTGCCTCGTTGTGGTAGTGCCGGAAGTCTGGCGCTGCTTTGTGGTTGTCTTTTTTCGCTTGTATGTCATCCCCCACCTATTCGCTTTTAGGCCTGTGGCCTGTTATCAATCGTTGGAAGTCTTTGGTATTATGGGCCTCAATTCTGGCCTTGGTGGTAAGCACAGTGGTAGCCTTGCTGCTACCCAACATCTATAAGTCGACAACCGTCTTCTACCCGACCAACCCCCAAACCACTGACCCCGACCGCATTGTAACCGAAGGCGGCAAACTGGAACTAGGCGGCCGCACCGAAGACCTGGACCGGGTAATTACCATCGGCGAGTCGCAGCCGGTAGCCGAGCGCCTCATCAAGCGCTTCAACTTGCACGAGCACTACAAAGCCGGTCCCGTTGGCAACGACGCAGCCGATCAGGCGGCCCTCGATGAGTTTGCGAGCAACCTGCGAATCGTGCACAACGATCGGGATGCCATTGAGTTAACTTTCGAAGACAAAGACAAGGTGCTGGCCGCCCGCATTGCCAATAGCCTGGTGCAAAGCATCGACTCGGTAAACCAGCAGCTCACGCTGGCTAACCGGCGCAAAGTGCTGGACCTCTACGCGCAACGCCGCAACTTTCTGGAGCGCGAATACCAGTCCACCTATGACAGCCTGGTGATAGGTCGGCGCCGCTACGGCATCTACGGCTTAGCGCTAGAGTCGCGCTATCTGGCCAAAGAAATCATTGAAACGGAAGAGGAATTGCGCCAGGCCGAGGGCGAAGGCAACAGCGGCAAAGCGGCCGGTTTGCGGCGCGCCTTGCGCGGCCTCACCAAAACCGATGGGGGCAACATTTTCAACTTGGAAAGCTATAGTGCTGGCATCGACCGCATGAATACGCTTTATGCTCGCTTCAACGATCTGCAAACCCGTCTTATTAATGCCCGTAGCGCTTACGAAACGGCCCGGGTAGGTATCAGCGGCCGCATTTCCAGCATCTACGTGGTGCAGGAGGCGTACCCGGCTACCAAGAAATCCAAGCCGGTGCGCTGGCTGGTGGTCGTTTCATCGGTGCTAATCACCTTCGCGCTGTCGGTGGCCTTTATTACACTGCTGGAATTGTACCGGGGCAATCTGAGTATGGGAAGAGCAAGGTAGCCCCCGCGCCTAGAGCGAAACTAGTAGCCTAACCGCAGGCTTTGCCTTGCTTGTTTCACTAACTGCCGTGCCTGTACCCTTCCTCTTGCCTCTCTCAACGCTATGAATTTTCTTGCTCATCTACGTCCTCAGAACACCGACCAACGCATATTCATGGCGTTTGTCGGGTTGGTGCTTGCGGCTGTAGTGGCAGTTATTAGCCTCGATTCGGTGGCGTGGTTGGCTTTGCCGTTGGTGGTGCTCGGGGTGGCCGTCGTGCTCATCGACTGGCGGTGGGTGTACTACGCTTTGCTAATCACGCTGGCCTTTTCGCGCGAAGTGCAACTGCCTGCTGGCTTAAGCATGGATGTGCCTTCTGAGCCATTGATGCTGATTCTGCTGGTTTGCTTTACTATTAATGTGCTGCTAGGACGCAGTGAAGTGCCAGGGCGGCTGTGGCGCCACCCCATAGTGCTGCTGATTGGCGCCGCCTTATTGTGGTCCGTGGCTTCCACTATTTCGTCGGTAGACACGCTGAAGTCCGTAAAATACCTGCTGGCCAAAACCTGGTACATCGTGCCTTTTGTGTTTGTAACCATGGCGCTGGTGCGTACCCCGCGCGACGTATGGCGGCTAGTGGCCTTCTACGCTGTGGGCGTGAGTATAACCGTGGCCTATACGATGGTGCGCCACGCAGGTTTGGGCTTCGGCTTCGATACCATCAACACGGCCATTCAGCCCTTCTACCGCAACCACGTCGTATACGCGGCGGCGGCGGCATTATTGGCCCCGTATGCCTATTACGCCGCCCGCGATGCTGCTACCAAGCAAAGCCGTCGGCTGTGGTACGTGGCGCTGGTTCTGGCGGTAGGCGGCGTATCGCTGTCTTACACCCGAGCCTCAGTGCTTTCGCTTATTGTAGCCGTGTTGTACTACTGGGTTATCCGCTTGCGTCTGACCCGGCTCACTTTAATTGGTGCGACGATAGCCACTCTGCTCGGAATCAATTATTTCGTGCACGGGGACACCTATATGAAATATGCGCCCGACTATGAGAAAACTGTTTTCTACGGCGACAACTTCCAAAAACACCTGGAAGCAACTTATAACCTAGAAGACCTTTCGGGCATGGAGCGGGTGTATCGCTGGGTGGCAGCCGCACATATGATCACCGAGAAACCCATCATTGGTAGCGGCCCATCCACTTTCTACCCCGAATACAAGCGCTATACGGTGACGAGTTTTCGGACCTACGTAAGTGGCAATCCAGAGAAATCCACCACGCACAACTACTTTCTCTTGCAGCTGGCCGAGCAAGGGATTCCCGGTTTTGTGTTGTTCACCTCCTTGGTATTTGCGACGCTCCTACTTATCGAGCGGCTTTACCACCGGGCGCGCAGCACGCAGCAGCAGAACCTGGTTATGGCCGCCGGTCTTTCTTTCGTGGTCATTGTCTTCCACTTGCTACTCAATGAGCTGCTGGAGGTCGACAAGATTGGTTCCTTCTATTACGTTTCCTTGGCTGTGCTGATGCGGGTACAGTTTTGGCAGGAAGACGAGCAAGACCAACTACTTCCCATTGCGCCACCGCAGCCTTGAAACCGCAGCTTGGAAGCAGCCAATACGTAGCCGGCAGCGTGGCTACTTTGACGGGTAGCACGCAGCTTACCTCGGTTTGCCTTTAGGCTGTACCTTCGCCGAACGGAGCGACTTTGCCTTCTACATCATCCCCCTTTCACGCCTGATTATGACGGTTAATGAGTTTTTTGATTTGTTGCTGGAAGAGTTAAAAACTAATCAGCAACTAACCAGCTACTATAAATTCTTAGAAAATCCGGCGAGCTTCGAGTTTCGCAAATCCTACGTTGTACAGCGCCTACACTACATCTTAGACCATCTGCCCAACCAAGACGCGGCCATCTTGGACTGCGGCTGCGGCTACGGCACTACGGCTATTTTCCTGGCCCTCAATGGCTACAAGGTGCACGGCACCACCCTGGAATTCTATTTCAAGCACATTCCGGAGCGCCTGCGCTACTGGTCACAGTTCGGCGACGTTTCGGGCTTCACCTACAGCTACGAAAACCTGTTCGACTCGCCCCCGGCACCAGCTTCCTACGACCACATTATCATTCAGGACACGCTGCACCACCTGGAGCCGTTGCAAGATGCCTTGCGCATTTTTCATCAGGCCCTGCGCCCGGCCGGCAACCTGATTATTGTGGAGGAAAACGGCGGCAACGTGGTGCAAAACCTCAAGCTCTACCTGCGCCGCGGCAACAAGCGCATCATCACCATCTACGACGAGCAGCTTCAAAAGAACATCCTGCTCGGCAACGAGAACATCCGAAACTTAGCTACCTGGCGCAAAGAACTAGCCAAGCAAGGGTTATACATCTACCCTGCCGACGTACAGTACATTCGGTTGTTTCCGCCGTTTATGTTCAAAAATGATAATTCCAAGGAGCTGATGGCCCGGGAAAGCAAACTGTGGCAGACCAATTCCCTGTTGAAAGAAAACCTGTTTTTCGGCCTCAATTTCGTAGTGGGCAAAACGCCGGCTCCACTAGCGAAGCAAGCGTAGCGCCGCTTATGCGGCAAGCAAAAACAGGCGGCGCGGGCCGGAAGTAGTACTTCCGATCCGCGCCGCCTGTTTTCTTATTTAAACCGGCAACTCAGGATGGTAATGTCGTCGGCGAAATGGCTGTCGTTTACGTTGAACTCCCGGATTTCGCGCAGCAGTTCTTCGTGCAGACGTGGCAGCGGTAAAAACCGGTTTTGCCGAAGCACGCGCAGTATTCCTTCCTCTCCGAACTCGTCGTTGGCGGCGTTGAACACCTCGGTTAGGCCGTCGGTGTAGGAAAGCAGGAGCGTGCGCGGGGGCACTTCCACCTCTCCTACCTGCAGCATGGGCAGCTCATCCATCACGCCGAGCATGATGGTGCCTTCTTTGAGTTGAATCACTGTATCCTGGTCGGATACCAGCAGCGGGTCGTTGTGGCCGGCATTCACGTATTGCAGGCGGCGCGTGGTGCGGTCGTAGAGGCCGAAGAAGACGGTAATAAACTTGTCGCCGCCGGCGTTGCGGAAAATCAGGTTGTTGAGCTCGTTGGCTACCGTGGCCAGGTCGGCTTGCTGGCGGAGCAAGGTGCGCAAACCGGCCTGAAAGTTCGACATCAGCAAGGAAGCGGCCACGCCCTTTCCTGATACGTCGGCAATGCAAAACAGAAACCGGTTTTTGTCTAGCGTTACCACGTCGTAGTAGTCGCCCCCAACGGCGGTGTGCGGCACGTAGGAAGCGGCCACGGCCACGTGGTCGTCGTTGGGCAAGGTGCGCGGAAACAACATGGTTTGCACTTCCTGCGCAATTTCGATTTCCTTGCGGATGGCCGCCGCCGCTATCCGCTGGCGGCCGAGCCGTCGGTTTTCAATGGCCCCGAGCAGGATGTTACTTAGCGTCTCCAGAAACTTGGTGGCCTCGCCGCTGGCGTAGTCTTCGTGCATGTTGCCGATGAACACGTAGGCCACTACCTCCTCGTTGCGCACCACCGGAATAACCGTTTCCAGCAACTGCCAGCTCTTATCCAACGGCAGATCTTCGACGGCCGCAGGTGCGCTGGTGCACTTCTCGATAATCAGTTCGGGCAGCGGAATGCGGCGATAGTCAAGCAGTTGCGGGCCAAAAGACACCACGCAGTGCCACACTCCTTCGTCCTTCACATACAGTACCAGCCGCCGGATATTGAGCTGGCCCAACAGTGTGAACTGGAAGATCTTGTAAAGAGCTGCTTCACCAAGATCCTGGTTGATGGCCTGCGTGATTTCCAGCAGCGCCCCCAATTCCCGGTCCTTCAGAAAGAGCCGTTTCTCAGCAGTTATAGGAATAGCGTTAGGCATCGGATTGATTGTTGAATTGTTGATAGCTGATTGTTAAAGGTTGATTGTTAATGGTTGATTGTTGACTATTCTGCCTGGCTACACAACCAACCATTTAGCAATTCAGCAATCAGCAATCAATTATTATCAATCAACTCAATGGCGTTTTGGGGTCATAGGCGTCGCGGAGGCCATTGCCGAGCAGGTTGAAGCTAAGTACCAGCAAGCTAATAGCTAAGCCGGGCAGCAGCGTAAGCCACAAGCCGGCTTCAGTACCTAGCAATTGGAATCCTTCATTCACCATGAGCCCCCATGACGGTGCCGGTGGCTGCACGCCCAACCCCAAAAAACTCAGCCCCGCTTCGAGCAGAATGGCCGCTGCAAAATTACTGGTTGCAATGACAATAAGCGGCCCCGTCATGTTGGGCAGCAGATGCCGGGTGATAAGCCGGCTCTGGGGCAAGCCCAGCACGCGGCCGGCTTCCACGAAAGTTTTCTCGCGCAAGCTCAGCATCTGCCCTCGCACCACGCGGGCCACATCCACCCACATGGTCAAACCCACGGCCACAAAGGAAGTCCAGACGCCCTTGGAATCGAGGGCCAGCGAAATAGCAATAACGAGCATGATGCCCGGGATACTCCACACCACCGTCATCAGCCCCAGCAGCAAACTATCGAGCCAGCCGCCTACATAGCCTGCCACCGCCCCAATGGCCATGCCCAGGGCCAACGAAATAAGAACCGCCACAAACCCGATACCCAGCGAAATGCGCGTGCCTAGCAGCAAGCGGCTCAGCTCGTCGCGGCCGGCTTTGTCGGTGCCGAGCCAGTAGGTGCGTTGTATGATATGCTCTCGCTCTACTACCTGGCGCAGCGCAGCGCGTGGGCCGGTGCGGCCGGCCAACCGAGCCAAGGAGTAGCGGCGGGGTTGGTCGGCCAGGGCCGAGTGGTTGCGGTAGGGCTGCGCAAACAGCGAATCGCCCTCGAAACGGTAGCTCCCGATGGGAACCTCCTGGTAGCGCGGCGTGCGGCCGCGTAGCCAGGTCACAAATACGTTATCAGTAACCGCAGCCGCCTCGGTGAGCGACAGGCGCAGAACGGTAGCTTGAAAGCCGGGCGGCTCTTTTTGCAGTTGCACCAGGCTGTTGTTGGCGTTCGGGGAATTATCGGGCAGCACCCAGTAGCCGAGCACTGCCACCAGCGTGCACAGCACGATAAACCCTAGCCCAGCCATGGCTGGCCGGTTCTGGAGCAGGCGTTGGCGGACGTAGTAGCTCGGCGGCCGGGCAACGGCCGCAGCACTCAACTGCCCGGAAATTGCGGCCCCGGCCACGACTAACGCGTGTTGTGCTGAAGCAAGCCTTCCTTGGAAGCCAGATAGTAGCAGTCCTGGCTGATAGCGCCAAACGAGCTTTCCTCATAGGCCAGCTCGGTATCGGGGTCGGGCCAGAAGCTCCGGGCAAGGCCTTGCTCCAACAAGGCCCGCAGGCCCTCCTTTAGCTGAGGAGCGGGCAACCCCGTTTTCTGAAGCAGGTCGCGGAAGGAAGTAACAAAATACAGCTCGTCGAGAATGTCGAATTCAGAGTCAGTCACAGGCAAACAAGAACGGAAAGGAAGACAAAGGTAGCGGGAGCGGGTTGAATTCAGAAGTCAGCTATTGACACTGCCACCCGGTCATGCTCGCTCTAACATACACTTATCTACTGTAACTGTTCTGCCGCCGCTTAGTTAAGGGCCACTGTTGACGCTCTGGCCATGGCCCCGCTTTCAGTTTTAAGGTAAGCTAGAATGGAAGTAATTTCCTGATCAGACAGCTGGAAGCTAGGCATCTGCTGCTTCTGGTACTGATTGAAAATCTTTACGGCATACTCGTCGCCGCTGGCTACCACTTTGCTGGAGTTCTTGATCCAGGGAATCAGCCAAGCAACCGGACGCCGCATGTGCAAACCACCCAGCGCCGGACCTACTACTACTTCGTTGACTGCGTGGCACTGCGCGCAGTTGCCTTTGAACAAGGTTTCGCCGGCTACAGCGGCCTGAAGCTCCTCGGGGGTGGCGGCTTGCGCTACGGCGTTTGAATCGGGGGCAAGAGGCGCAGTTGCTACCGTGTCGGCAGCGGCTTTGGCCGCCGCCTTGGTCGCATCGGCAAAGGGAGTTATAAGACCGGTGGCGGCGAAAAACACGCCACCAGTTAAGAATACCAACAACACAACCAACAGGGGAAACATCATTTTCAAGCTGAAATGAGACATAACACAGCGGTTAAATGAGACTGTTTGATTATGCCGAAAAGTAGAGCTCAAACCGCACCAAGCCTATTATTTCAAGGCTTTTATTTCGCTCATTGATGAGGTTGCTAATCAGAGTTTAACCTCGAGCAGAAGGGCCTGCTTTTACTAGGTTGGAATACTTTACCAGAGAAGACAAGATAAGTATACCGTATCACATATATATGCTATATCTATCTAGTAGCGGATAGCATACCTTTGAACATATAGGTTTATCTATTCTTAGGAGGCGGCGCGGCAAGTGGCAGAACACCTATCAACTTCCTGAGCTCGGGTGGCAGCACGCAACTGTGCTGTCGATTAGAAGGGCGCCTGCCGAAGATCCGGACTTCGGCCGGCCGCCTTATCGACTTGCTCGGCTGCTGGCCGCAGCCTTTCCTCTTCTCGTGCAGGCTTCCGGCACCATCTGCGGAGGCAAACCATTTTTAATCAATCACTTTCCATCTCATGTCAGCACCCAAATCATCCCCCCAACGCTACATCGTAACTTACACCGACCAAGACATCAATGCGGGTAGCGCCGCACAGGTTTTAAACCTCAGCGAAGATAAAATACAAGACGGGGTTTCTCTGCTCGAATCCGACCAACCACTCACTGCCAACGACGTGCTTCACTTCGATGGCCTGGGCTCCAGCTCGGTGGTGCTTACGGCCAGCGAAGTGGAAAGCCTGAAACATGATCAGCGGGTGGTAGCCGTGGAGCCCGACCTGGAAGTACATATCCTAGGCGCCGACGCTGCCCTGATGAACGGACACGCGACCGACAGTAATGGCAGCACCGACTATTACGACTCCGAAGACGCCTTACTGGAGCAACCGAAGCAAGGCTCTTCGACGCAGACGCCGGGGTTTGAGGCGGGTTATAAGCAGGCCCTCAACGATATGCAGGCCCGGATGCTAGAGCAGATGAACAACTTCTTCCAGAACACTGGCACCAGCTCCAACTCACCCATTCTGAAGCCTTTTCAGCCAGTTAAGCCCGTACTGCCCCCTATCCAGTTGCCGCCCGTTTTATTGCAGCCAGTTCCCTGGAATATCAAAATGGTGAAAGCGCCTCAGGCCTGGCCGCGCACTAAGGGTGCTGGCATCAAGGTGGCGGTACTCGACACCGGTATTGCCAATCACTCTGACCTAACTATTTCCGGCGGCGCCTCTTTTGTGCCTGGGGTGGTCAGCTACAACGACGGGCACGGACACGGTACGCACTGTGCCGGCGTCATTGGGGCGCGCAACAACGCTTTGGGCGTAGTGGGCGTGGCACCGTCGTGCCGAATCTACGCGGTGAAAGTACTCAACGACGCCGGCAGCGGCCAACTGAGCTGGATTCTGGCGGGTATGGCTTGGGCCCGGAACAACGGCATGCAGGTGGTATCGATGAGCTTGGGCTCGAACAGCGGCCCCATTGTGGCTTACACTACCGCCGTTCAGCAATTGCTGGCCGCTGGCTGCGTGGTAGTAGCCGCTGCCGGCAACACGGGCGGCCCGGTAGGCGCACCAGCCAATAGCCCCGGCGTTATTGCCGTAGCCGCCGTCGACCAAAACAAGGTAGTAGCTCCGTTCTCGTCGCGGGGGGGCAATGGCAATCAGGTAACGATTTCAGCACCGGGCGTGTCCGTCAATTCCACGTACCTCAACAACGGCTTCAAGGCGATGTCGGGTACCAGTATGGCGTGTCCGCACGTTGCGGGCGGCGCAGCCCTGCTAAGAGCCCGGTATCCTACCTGGAACCCACTGGCCATTACCAACCGCCTGAGAAGCACGGCGGCCGACCTCGGCGTACCCGGCAACGACCCCACCTACGGGGCCGGCCTGCTGGACTGCGACGCGGCAACTATGTAGCGTGTAGCTAACAACTTAGCAGCTGCGGGAAAAGCCGGACTTACGCCTTTTTACCGCAGCTGCTATTGTCAACAAGCTACTATATTGGTTACATCCCCCTGACGGTTGGTTTCCCACCGCCAGGGGGATATTTCCCTTTCCACCCCTCTTACTTTTAGTGTGTTATGGCTGTCTTAAATCAGAAATTGAAAGAGTTGATTTCAGCTCAACCCAAGGCGCTGCGGCGCGTGGTAGTTACGTCTTCTCAAACCCTCAGCCAGCTCCAGGCCACGGAGCCCGGCAGCAAAATCCAGCCAATTCCCGGCCTCGACGGTATCTACAAAGGCACCTTCACGGGCCAGCAACTGCTAACCCTGGAACAACAGCCCGGCATCGACAGCATAGAAGCGGACGAAGAAGTAACAACAATGAGTGATTTCAGTGAGGGATAAAGGATTAGCAGGCGCAGTCCTTCAGGAAGTTCCCTGTTCTTGATTCCTTACTTGCCGTCCTTTCCATTCGTAGCCGCCGTGCAGGCCTGCTAGCCCTACCAGCAACGCGTAGGGCGCATAGGCCACTTGCAGCACTGGCACCCACCACAGCCAGCGTAAGCGGTTGAAAAAACGCAGTACGGGCATCAGGAACAACACGTCGGCGCCTAGCTTTAGGCCCCACGCCACTGCGGTCCAGGGTAGCAGGCCCGGCTGCCAGGGCAGCACCAAAACCCCGGCCGCCAGAGCTACATTGGCTGCCAGTACCAGCACCGCCAGCCGGCGTGGGGCGGCGGTGCGGTAGTGCTGCCATTTGCTGGCCCACCGCACCCGTTGCCGCAGCAGCTGCCGCAAAGTGGGTTGGGCAGCGGTGCGCACTACGGCCAACTCGTGCTTCAGAAACCGAATGCCCGCCGGATAGGCAGCGTGCAGCTTATGCAGCAGAAACTCGTCGTCGCCGCTGGCTACGTGGGTGTTGCCGCTGAAGCCGCCTACGGCCGCGAAACTGGCGCGCCGGTAGCTCAGGTTGGCTCCGTTGCACATGGTGGGCGCATGTAGCAGAACACCGGCCGCCCCGCTGGCCACCAAGCCGGCTAGCTCCAGGCCCTGCAGCTCGGCCAACGGGCCCCGCCCGGTTAGCAGCACCGGGCCACTCACAAAATGCGAATTAGCATCGTGCGCGGCGTGGTGGGCTAGCAACCAATCCGGCGAAACTCGGCAGTCGGCATCGGTGCAGACCAGCCAAGGGGCCTGCGCGGCGGCTATGGCTTCCTGCAAAGCGGCCTTCTTGCCCGTCCGGGTTAGGTTGGGCAGGTCTTGCAAGCGCAGCAAACGCAACGCAAACGAACTATGCAAAGCGGCCTGCTGCACGATAGCAGCCGTTTCGTCGGTGGAATGGTCGTCGACGATGATAACTTCAAACGCTGTGGCCGGCAAACGCTGCTGCTGCAGATCAGCTAAGAGCAAGGGCAGGTTGGCCGCCTCGTTGCGGGCAGCTACCAAGACGGAAAGCTGAAGGGAGGCTTCATCCTGGAAATCTGGCTGGCTGGCCAACTGCTTCGCCTTAACGGGAGCCGTTTGCGTTTCAGTTGCTTGATACAGGCTCGGAGCAGTAATCCAGGCGCGCCGGAACTGCAGCATCCGTGCAGCATAGGCAGCCGGGGCCAGTAGCAGCAACACGCCGAGTATCGGGTTCATAGGCTGACAGTGGGAGTTTCGGCCAGGGCCTGTTGTTTGGCAGACGTGGCCTTTTTCTTTCGAAAAAGCTTCAGCCGCAGCACAAACACCAACCCAATAACACTCGGCAAGGCAATATTGAGCACCCACAAGCTCAGACTGGCGCTAAGTACTGGCAGCACCGGCTCACCAAGCAGCCCAAACAAGTGCGTAGCCGAAAGCTCCCGCACGCCCACATCGGCCAAAGCATTGAGCGAAGGCACCAACGACTTCAGCAGGAAAGTACCCGCTATGGCCGCCGCGCCCGGCACTAGGGGGGCATGTGCCCCGTATGCTTGCAGCAACAAGCCAAACTGCACGCAAAACACCCCGTACCGCAGCCCCGACAAAGCCAGCACTGCATGAATGGCCTTTGCCGGATACGTAGGCATGACGGCCAAAAACCGCCGAAACCGCCGCAGCGGCGGCACCGCCATCAGCACGGCCAGCAGCAGGCGCGACCGATAGAGCGGCAGCAGCACGGCGGCATTCACCAGCCCCGCCGCTACCACCACGCCTAGCCCGGTAGCCGGGTAGTTTTGCAAGTAAAATGTAAGCAGGAAATACACCAGCCCCGTCGTGCCGGCCAGCACCGTAACCACCAGCTGCCCGAAGCGGCCCAGAAATACAGCTCCCAGCGCATCGAGCCGCCGGCTTTTCAGCTCGATAATGCGGCCCGCGTAGTCGCCCACGCGGTTGGGCGTTACGAAGCCGAGGGTAAGCCCCACTAGCACCGCCCGGAAGCTGCGCCGGAAAGATACGGGCTCCAGATGCCGGGCCAGCCGCCACCACTTCCAGGCTTCCACCCCCCAATTGACGGGCACCAGCGCCAGGGCCAGCAATACCGGGATGCGGCCGTTGCCGGTGAGCGTAGACGTTAGCAGCCCGCGCCAGGCCGCCGCCGTGGCAGCATCGGCAAACACCGAGTGCCACAGCAAACCCAGCGTAAGCGCCGTCACGAGCAGCTTACTTGCTACCGCCACCCACCCCTGGCGCGTAGTTTGCTCCGGCTTTTCCGGCTTTTGGGCGTAGTTTTGTAGTTTACTGATAATCAAGAAGGCGACGCGTGCGGTTAACTACGGCAAGTTACCGACGGAAACGCAACAGCCGCCTTATTCCTTGTTACCTAGTACTCTATCCCGGAAAAATGATTCTGCCCATCGCCTCCACCGATTTATTGCCCAAAGTTATCATGGGAGTCGACCCAGGCACCAACATCATGGGCTATGCCCTGATTGAGGTGCAGGGCCAGCGGGTGAAGGTGCTGCGCTACGACGTGATTGATATGCAGAAGATGGGCTCGAACCATGCCCTGAAGCTGAAGAAGATATTCGAGCGGATGCTGGAGCTAATCGACGAGTTTCTGCCCGATGAGTTGGCCATTGAGGCGCCTTTCTACGGTGTGAACGTGCAAAGCATGCTCAAGCTTGGCCGGGCGCAGGGCATGGCCATTGCCGCCTGCCTCTCCCGCCAGATTCCGTACGTGGAATACGCCCCCACCAAGGTGAAGCAGTCGGTGACGGGCACTGGTAATGCCACCAAAGAGCAAGTAGCGCACATGCTGCGCCAGACCCTTGCGCTGCCGCCCATCGCCGAAGCCTCGAAGTTTCTGGACGCCACCGATGCGTTGGCCGTCGCACTTTGCCACCACTACCAGAAAGGCAACAATATGAAAGCCGGCGGCAAAAGTTGGGGTAAGTTTCTGGCCGACAACCCCAGCAAAGTAGCCAAGCCCGTAGCCGGCAAAAAGAAGCCCGTGGTGAAGTAGGCTTCCGGTGAGCGGTTTGAACTCAACGAACTACTCAGTGAGCTGGCTCACAGCTTGGCCTATTTCCTGGCCGGGCTTTGCAGAAGAAGGCGCGGGATTCTGAGAGGTTCGAGCAGGGGTTGCCTAACCCATTTTACCAGTTAATTTCATCTTTTATTGTTCAACTATATTCTTCTTCACTATGCAACGCCGCCCCATCCGCTCCACCTCTTTGAAAGCAGTTGGCTATGACGCCGATACGCTCACGCTGGAAATCGAACACCGTAGCGGCAGCCTCGTGCGCTACGTTGGCGTGCCCGACGCAGTATATCAGGCGCTGCTGGCCGTGGCGGGCAAGGCTATGTTTGTGATGCAGGTAGTGGAGCGTGGCGGCTACGAGCGGGAGCAAGTGCGCGGGTAGCATTTACGCTACAATTGCGAGGCTTGGGTACGCCCACGCCCAGCCAGATAGTTGTTATCTACTTGCAACTATCTGGCTGGGCGTGGGCTCTGAGATAAGGAAGGCAGTGCTATTGGTGGTCTTCCTTCTCCCATTTCTCACTCTTCCATAGTTGCTATATGGCCAGAATATCTACTTATCTGCTCGGCTGGTTTCTGCTGCTGGGCCTGCTGGCCTGCTCTTCCACAGAAGACCCTCAACCCACCATCGGCTACTACGATGGCTACTGCCCGCAGCTCATAGAGCGCTCGGTGCTGGAGAAGTCGGTGGAAGCTTTGGTGGCCCGGCCTATGCACAACACCGGCAAGATCTACCTGCAAGGCCGCTACCTCTTCATCAACGAGCGGTATGAAGGCATCCACATCGTCGACAACCAAGACCCTAAGAACCCCCGCCTGGTTAGCTTCCTGCGCATTCCCGGCAACGTAGACATGGCGGTGAAGGGCAATCTGCTTTATGTCGACAATGGCCCCGACTTGGTGACCATCGACATCAGCAACCCCGAAGCCGTGCAAGTGAAAAGCCGCGTGCGCGACGCCTTCCGGGAGTTGCCAATGCCCGAAGCTGCCGTGATGCCATCGAATTGCACCGCGCAGAGCCGCCCGGCCAATACGGTTGTAGTTGGCTGGCAAAAGGTGAAGATTCCCTATGAAATCAACCAAAACCAAGGCTGGTGCGGCACCGGATGGTCCTTCTCGTCTACTACCCGAGCGGTTAGTAATGATGCTGCTTCGGCGGCGCCGGGCGTGGTAGGCAAAGGCGGCTCCCTGGCCCGATTCGCCATTGCGGGGCAAACGCTCTACACCGTGGACGAACAGAGTCTGCGCCTATTTGATTTAGCTAATCCAGCCATACCCACCTCTGGCCAGAAGGTACCGCTGCAATTCGGCGTAGAAACGATTTACCCCAAAGACCACTATCTGTTTCTAGGCACCCAACGCGGCATGTATATCTTCGACGTGGCCACCCCGCAGGCGCCCCGGCAGGTGGCCTACTACCAGCACGTAGTGAGTTGCGACCCAGTGGTTGTAGACGATCGGTATGCCTACGTGACGTTGCGCAACGGCCGCAGCTGCGGCGGTGGCCCTAATCAGCTCCAGGTCATCGACCTAACCAGTCTCAGCCAGCCCCGCCTGGCCCGCACCTACCCCATGACCGGTCCACAAGGTCTCGGTGTTGACAAAAATCAATTGTTTGTGTGCGACATGGATGGCCTGAAGGTATTCGATACCAGCCAGGCACCTGTGCTCACGCAAAAGCAATTCTTCCCCATCAAGGTAGTGGATGTGATTCCCGACGCGGGCACGCTCATGGCTATTGGTGCTGAAGGGCTATACCAGTACAGCTATACTGGCGCCTCGCTTCAGCAGTTGAGTTTGCTCCCCATCACGCCGCTGCAATAATGGAAGCCGCTCGTTTGCGTTGCCGTGCGCTGTGGCTGCTACCACTGCTCCTGCTTTGTTGGCCTGCGGGTGTGCAGGCCCAGGACGCGGCCACTCGCCGAACGCTACTACTCAAGGTAACGCCGCAGTACGTGGTAGTCAGCGGCTATTGGCTGGAGGTAGAGAAAAGCTGGAACCAGCACCCAAACCAAAGCTTCGTTTTTACCCCGCAGGTGTACGCCGGTCCTGCCGGTCAACCCAATGCCTCCAAGCCTTCCATTGAACCTGAAAGAACAGTGCGCGGCGCGGGCCTGCAAGTACAGCACCGCTGGTACCTAAGTGCTACGCAGGCCGCCTACTCTTCGGGTGTCTATGTAAGCTACGGGCCGCACTTTCAGCATTTTGCCGTGTCGTATGAGGGGCAGGGTTGGGAACAGGTAGAAGGTCCCAACGGCCTTCCCTATCTCGAATACCGCAGCGGCCGCCATACCGAAAGCATCAACCGCTACGGAGGCACAGTGCAGATGGGCTACCAAGCGCCCCTGCACCCCGGCCGCGTCTTCCTCGATTTGTATGCGGGCATCGGCTGGCGGGCCAGCACCAGCCGCGACGGGTCCGTAGCGCTGACTAGCCAATATCGCTCAGGCACTTCCGACTATGGCCACGAAGGGTTTTACTTTCCGGCCGGGGTCAAGATAGGCGTAGCACTGCGCTGAAGATTTTCTTCGATTAAAAGCCATCCTGCGGTTTAAGTTGTATTTTCCTCTGTAAACTGACAGAAGAAATACAACTTAAACCGCAGGATGGCTTTTTAGCTTACAGTTAAATTTCCTGGCCCTATACCGCTAGATAGCTGCTTATGCCACTTCTATCTCGCCCCGCAGGTACGTGACGGCGTAGCCGCTGATGCGCACCCGGTCGCCGCGCAGCTCGCACCACAGCTCGCCGCCACGGGGTGATACCTGGCGCGCTTTGAGGGTGGTCTTGCCTAGCTTTTCCGACCAATACGGGATGAGTGTGGTGTGCGCCGAGCCGGTAACCGGGTCCTCGGGCACGCCCACCCGCGGGCCAAAAAACCGCGACACAAAATCGGTGCCTTCCGTACCCGGAGCCGTGACGATGACAGCGCGATATTCTACGCGGGCCAGTTGAGTGAAATCAGGGCGAATGGCGCGCACTTCGGCCTCGGTGGCGAAGAGGGCCACTAGGTCGGGGCCGGCCAGCACATGCAGGGGCGTGGCGCCAAGGCCATCGAGCAGGCCATCGGGGTGGTTGGGCAGCGGTTGGGGCGGGCGGCTTGGGAAGTCCAGGGTGAGGCGGCCGTCGGTTTCGCGCAGAACCAGTAAGGGGCCGCTGCGCGAGTGGAAGGTAATTTCACTACCTGCAAAGCCTAGGTGCTGGTACAACACGTGCGCCGAAGCCAACGTGGCGTGGCCGCACAGCTCCACTTCCACGGCCGGCGTGAACCAGCGGATTTCGTACTCGTTGCCGCTTCCAGGGACAAAAAAGGCGGTTTCGGCCAAGTTGTTTTCGGCGGCTATAGCCTGCATGGTTTCGGCGGGCAACCAGCTTTCCAGTGGGCACACGGCCGCCGGGTTGCCCGCAAAAGGCCGGTCAGAAAAAGCGTCGATTTGGTAGATGGGTAAATTCATAGCGAGGCACCGGTTGAACAGCAATAAGCTGCTAATTAAGAAGACGAAGCTAGATATTGTCGGGTAATTCCGGGTCTAGATAAGCTTCTGCAATGTGTAAGTAATCAAGAAAGGGCAACTCCTCGGGAGCTACCACAGTATTCTTGCTGATGCCTACTCCCCCCCTCACCGCCGAAACGCCCCTCATCCTGACCTTAACCCTTGACACGGAGGCGCAACAGTTCTTTGAGGAGCTGCGGAAGCAGCACTTCCCCAAGGAGCGCAACTTTCTTGGTGCTCATCTCACGCTATTTCATCACTTGCCGGGCGCCGAATACGAGGCCATAACCGAGCACCTGGCGCAAGTGGCCGCCGCACAATCACCTTTAACGCTGGCCGTATCGGGGGTACGGTTTTTAGGCCGGGGCGTGGCGTACACGCTGGAATGCCCGCCGCTGCAAGCGTTGCACCGGGCTATGCAAACCACCTGGCAGCCCTATCTCACGCCCCAAGACCAGCAAAAGCTCAACCCGCACGTCACCGTTCAAAACAAGGTAGACCCGGCCGTAGCTCGTGCCCTGCACCAGCAGCTGGCGGCTGATTTTCAACCCTTTGAGGCGACGGGCACGGCTTGGCACCTGTGGGCCTATCGGAACGGGCCGTGGGAATCGCTGCGCACGTTTGAGTTAAAAGGCGCTGCTGAGCCCGCGTAACGCAAAGCGCGGCCTCGCAACCCAACAGCACGATTTCGCAGGCACGTTGTCGGGTTGCTGGTTGTGAAGCCGCGCTTCGTGTTTGTGGTACGATGGGTTTTGCTCTGGCTAGATCTTCTCGGGCAGCAGCAGGGCGTCTTCGAAGTTGCCTAGAATTGGCTTGTTACCCTGCGTAACAGCTTCTACCAGTAGGGCACCGCCCACAAAGGCTCCTTTCCAGGATTCACCGAGGCCCCCGAACACTTCTTCCCGGTCGCCACGGGAGCGGAGCTTGTTGAGGCCGACTTTGAAGGCGCGTACTTCCTTGGCAGTGCGGGCGGCCCACTTCTGGTCGTCGGAGGCTACGGCGGCTACCAGGGCGCCGTTGCTGATGTTCATTTCGCCCACCAGTTCCTCTACCCGATCTACCAGCACAATGCTGTCGATGGGGCCGAAAGGCTCTTTGAAGTACAGCTCGCTCTGGCGGGGTAGGTTCACGAGGGCCCGCGGAGCCCGATAGGCGGAACGATCCTGCCCCGGCAAAAACAACGACTCGTCGATCTTGCCTTCGTAGATGGGGGTAGCGCCGGTTTGCAGCGCGTTGGCGTAGAGGCGGTCCAGCTCTTGGGCTTGCGTGGGATTGATGACGGGACCGAAGGCCAGGTCGGGCAGCTGGTCGTCGGGGTGGTCTACCAGGGTTGGGTTGCCTACTTTCAGGCTGCGAATGGCTTCCCAATAGGTTTCCAGAAACTGCGGAAACAGGCGCCGCTCCACCACGAAGCGGACGTAGGCGGTGCAGCGCTGCTTGCCGTAGTCGTAGCCCTTCCGGAGCTGATCGGCCAGGCTGGTCCAGTCCGAGTAGTTCCAGATGCCATAGGTGTTCACGCCTTCCATTTCCAGCATGTAGCGCTTGTGCACCGAGCTCAGGGCATCGGCAATGTTGCGGCCGTTGTAGCGCCCTCCCACAAAGCTCAGGCAATCAATCGCGTCGTGCTTCACCAGCACGTCGCTCAGCTCGCCGCCGCTGCCACTAACGAGCGTCACGGGCAGGCCGCAACGGCGGGCAATGGCGAAGGTCAAACTCAGCGAAATGAAGCCACCATCGGTAGGCGTTTTGGCAACAACCGAGTTGCCGGCCAGCACCTGCACCAGCACCGCGTGCAGCAGCACCGACATCGGGTAGTTCCAGGAGGCAATATTCGACACCAACCCGAGCGGCTTGCGCTGTTCCAACATGCCCTCAATATGGTCGATGTACCACTGCACGCCCTCAATGGCGCGGTCGATGTCGGTGAAACCAAGCTTATAGGTTTTACCGATTTCCCACATGATCAGCTTGCCCGTCAGCTCGACGTGCTGCCGCAGCTGAACCAGGCAGTCCTGCACGCGGCGTTTGCGCTCGTCGAGGTCGGTGGCGGCCCAGGCGGGAGCTTCGCCTTTGGCAAATTCCACGGCCCGCAGAGCCGTTTCGCGGCTGAGCATGGGCATCCAGCCGAGCTGAGTACCGTCGATGGGCGAGATGAATTCGCGGGGCGTGCCGGTTTCCTGCCAGCGCCCTTCCATCAGGTTTAGAATTTTACCATCCGGCGAAAAAGCTTCGGGCGTAACCGCTTGCATCTGGTTCAGCAAACCGCCGAACTCCACTTGGGGCGAAATTATTTTGGGCATGAAGAAGAAAGGAACAGGCTGGCAAGTTGATTACAACACTGTCCCCAAAAGAAGGTGAAATAGTTGGTGATTGTTGTGCTTGTTGAAGCAGTCAATAAGGCGCATTGCTAGTAGCGGCGGCGCCGTCAGGCACCCAATTTTTCCGCTGACACAGTACTAGCGGGTGCATTGTCGGACGCCCTTTCGGCTGCCAGTGCAAGGAGGCTTCATCTGTTTTGCTCCGACAGCCAATGAAACTGCCGCTCGGCCAGCTGGTAGTGCCGGGGCTCCCGGGTGAGGGCAATGGCGACGGAGTCTTGGCGGATCAGACCGCGCAGCAAAATATGATTGGTGTCGGGCATGGTGTAATTCAGCGTGAATATGGCCACCGTATCGCTGCTGAAGCGCCTGAAGGCGATGGTGTTGTTAGTGGAATCAAGTGCGTAGCTGAAATAAGCCCGCCGGTAGCGTTGCCTGAGCAGCGTATCTGCCGTGAGAATACTGCCGGAGTTGTTTTGCTCGAAGATGACGTCTTTCCAGTGCAGGCTGTCGGCCATGGCGGCTTGAAACTGCTCGACGGCAAAAAAGCCCGTCGCAAGTTTGTCTGCCGCGGCCCCACTCCGGCTCGAGTAGGCTTGATAAAAAGGCAGCAGCAAAAACAGCCCAATAAAAATTGTCTTCAAAGTAAGTTGCGCAAACCGCCAGCGCCAGTCGGGCAGCGTCACTGATACAGTCGGCTCAACGGGGCGATTCAGCAGAAAAAAGTTGAGTAATCTTTCCGCATTGCTGAGCAACAGGAAAACACTGAACGCAAACAGGTGAATAGAAAATAGCTTGACTGGAATGTCGTAGCACAGGTTCATCATCATCACGTTGAGGAAGACTCCTACGGCCACCAACGCACCGAGCAGGCAGGTACGCCGGGCTAGTAATAAGCTTCCGGCCAGTGCTTCCATAGCCCCTGAAAAAAATTGGTAAGGGGTGGAGTAGCCGATGAAATGCCACGAAAACCGCATGGGCAGCAGGTCGCCCAACGGCGTGGCCAGCGCGCTCAACGTCGGGAAAGGCATTTGCAGGCCAAACAGCTTGATGATGCCGTAGGCTAGTGCCGTCAGCGCCACGTAGTAGCGCACCACCACCAGCAACCAATAGTAGCCGGTAACATAGTTCATCTTTTTCCGGGCGAGCAAAGTCCAAACCAACGTGCCTACCACGGCCACTAAGGTGTAAAAGCACAGTTGCGCATAGGAATACGAAGTATCACCACTGCCATTTGCGGGCACTAGCACTTCCTTGACGTGAAAAAGATGGTCGTTGCCGAAAGTAACCAGCAGACGTTCGATTTCACTGTACTGCTCGGCCAGTATGCTAAACCACGGAACTTCCGCCAGCCACGTCCAAGGCGACATGTAGAGCAGCAAGTAGAGGCATGAGAAGCGAAACAGGATATTCCGCCACCAAGGCCAAGGAGTGATTGACGCGTCGGTGAAGTTTTTCATGCATGAATCTACCTGTTCTCAACCTACCATACCATATGGTTTTCACAATATTGCTATACCCTTCCGTATCGAAATATCATCCTACCAGCATGCATGGCTGTCACAAATCCTGCTCTACGCTGATGCCTCAACTACTTCGCCGGAGCCTACCAGGCTGTGCACCAGGTTGGTGGAGCCAATAAAGAGCGGGGTGCGCTGGTGCAGTTCCGTGGGTATCACATCCAAAATAGCTTCCGTAGCCGATACCACGGCTTGGCCACCAGACTGCTCGATGAGCATGGCCAGCGGGTAGCACTCGTAGAGTAGGCGTAGCTTACCGTTCGGGTTTTTGCTGGTGGGCGGATACAGGTAGATGCCACCATTGAACAGGTTGCGGTGATAGTCGGCCACCAAAGAGCCGATGTAGCGCCCGGAGTATTCTTTGCGTTTGCAATCCATCAGGAAAGACCGCACCGTTTCCGGATAATCAAACCAGTAGCCTTCGTTGCAGGAGAAGATGCGGCCGTCTTGCGGAATGCGGATGGAGGGGTGCGAGAGGAAGAACTCGCCCAACGACTGCTCGTAGGTGAACCCCATCACGCCGTGGCCGGTGGTGTACACGAGCATGGTGCTGGAGCCGTAAAGAATATATCCGGCGGCTATCTGCTTGCGGCCGCCCTGCAGGAAATCGGCCGCCGTGGCCTTCGAGCCCACGGGCGTTACGCGGCGGTAAATACTGAACAGCGTGCCGATGCTCACGTTCACATCGATGTTGGAAGAGCCATCGAGCGGGTCCATGGCCACCACGTAGTTGCCGGAGTCGTTGTCGGTGTGGATGATTTCCGCTTCTTCTTCCGAAAGAATGGCGCAGGTTTCGCGGCCGTTTTTCAAGGCCCGCACAAACCGGATGTGCGCTTCCACGTCCAGCCGCTTTTGCTGCTCGCCCTGCACGTTCTGCGTGCTCATACCCCCGGTGATATCCGACAAGCCGGCCCGGTTCACTTCCCGGTGCACAATTTTGCCGGCCAACGCCAGGTCCCGCAGCAGCTGCGACAACTCGCCGGTGGCAAACGGAAACTCTGCCTGCGTGCGCATGATATAGCGCTCCAGCGTAATGCCAACCGGCTGAGCCAGCGTGTTTTCTTGGTTGATGCTCATGGGGCCTGAACCTCACCCCCTAGCCCTCTCTCCCGTGGAGAGGGGGAACTAGACTCTAGTATATTAGAGCTAGTTCTCTCTCTCTTCAGTTGAGGAAGGGCTAGAAGTAGTTAAAAATTAGAATTAAAAGCTAGAACTAGTAGCCGTTCAAAGATTTACCAACCGCCCATAACCCACGCCCTTTAATGCGCGGAATTCAGTTGAGGAGGGGAACTAGCTCTAAATACTAGAGTCTAGTTCTCCCTCTCCACGGGAAAGGGGGCTAGGGGTGAGGTTCTGATGTCAGCTTTTTACCTCAGGCTGCTTCTGCGACTGCCAAAGCACCACTTGCCAGCCTTTTTTCGGGTCCTTTATCTGCACCACCACGTACTTGAGGTGGGCGAGGTTGGGTGTTCCGTCGGGGTTGTTGGGCAGGGTGATGGTGATGGTACCATTCACCACGGCCGCTTTGCCATCGTTGTAGCCCCGCACGTTCAGGGCGTGCACCTCTATTTTCTCGTACTGGCTTTTGCCGTCCCGGATTGACTGGATGTACTCCACTTTGGTGTTCTGCTTGCCGTTGGAGTGGGTGTACACTAGGTCCTCACCAAATACTTTTTCCAGCACGGTGTAGTTTTTCTTCACCTGCGCCTCGAAGCGTTGGCGCTCCAACGCTTCCACTTCCTTGGCCGCGGCTGCATCTTTGGCGCTTTGGGCGAAAGTGAGGGCTGGCAGTACCAAAAGCAGCAAGGAAAGCAGCAACGACAGTTTTTTCATGGCAGTAAGGAAGTAGCGTCCGGTGAAAACCGGGCGAAATGGAAGGAAAGCAACTAGCGAGATGGAAAGTCTACCTAAAGAAAAGTGAAGCTACGCTTGGCTTCGTCCTGTACTCTACTGTGCGGGCTCGTCGAGGGTAATTTGCTTCATGCGCGGTGCTAGAAGGTGCATCACCAACCAAGCGAGTAGATAGGCAGACCCGCAAACCAAGAAGACAATATTGTAACCGGTATTGATATTACCCGCCGCTTTAGCTGAGTCGAGTAAGTAGCCTACTAATAGTGGAAATAATATTCCCCCTACTGAACCCGCCATACTACCCAACCCAACTACAGAACTAACCGCTTTTTTAGGAAACATATCCGAAGCGGTAGTAAAGATATTGGCGCTCCAAGCCTGGTGCGCTGCGGCAGCCAAGCTGATTAGAGCTACTGCCGGCCAGATACTGGTAGCATAGCGCGCCAGCATGATGGGCGTTACCAGCAAGGCAAACAACAGCATAGCCATTTTGCGGGCTTTGTATACCGTCCACCCTTTCTTTATAAGCCAGGACGATAAATATCCTCCCCCGATGCTGCCCACTGTGGTAAGCGAATAGACTACCACGAGTGGTAAGCTCGGCTTCTTTAAATCAAGGTTGAAAGTGGTGGAAAAATACGAAGGCAGCCAGAACAGGAAGAACCACCAAATGGGATCCGTCAGCATTTTACCGAAAATGAAAGCCCAGGTCTGACGAACACCTAGCAGCCTGCCCCACGATACTGCCGGCCCTTTGTCACCTTCATCGGTTTCCGGCGTGTTGTCGGAGTGGATGTAGGCATATTCCTCTGCTTTGAGTTTCGGTTGGCGGGAAGGTATCTCGTAGAAAAACCACCAGAAAGCCAACCAGATAAAGCCAATAGCCCCGGTGATAAGAAAGGCTTCTTCCCAGCCGTAAGCACCCAAAATCCAAGGCACCATTATGGGCGCTACTACGGCCCCAATGTTGGCACCCGAGTTGAATATACCAGTTGCCAAGGCGCGCTCCTTTTTCGGGAACCATTCTGCCACTGTCTTGATAGCCGCAGGAAAATTGCCTGACTCTCCTAATCCAAGAGCGGCGCGCGCAACACCAAACCCTATAGTGGTCGTAGCGAAGGCATGCCCAATAGCGGCCGCACTCCAGGCAATAATTGAGTAGATGTAGCCGCGCTTGGTGCCGATGCGGTCAATAACGCGCCCGAAAATCAGCAAGCCGATGGCATAGCACGCCTGAAAAGCCATTTGCAGACGGGCATAGTCGATTTCAGTCCAATTAAACTGCGTTTCAAGGGTAGGTTTGAGCAACCCAATCACTTGCCGGTCGAGGTAGTTGATGCTGGTCGCGAAGAACAGCAACGCTACCACAGTCCAGCGGTATTTGCCAACGGGAGACACCGCCATTGGAGGCGCGGGCGGGGATTGGGTCGGGGAGGGTATCATCGAGTTCGGAAATTAAGGTCAGAGCTGCTACTCGTTGGAAAAACCGCCGGCGCAACCGGCGCGCCACCTGGCGTGGGGCTACTTTTTCACGGTGTCTACGAACTTCAGCAGGTCAGCAATTTGCTGGCTCAGCACCTCCGTATCATCGGCATTCTTGAAGAGTTGGGAGCCCATGCCCACCACATTGACGCCGGCCTCGAACCACTCTTTCAAGCTTTCCTTGGTGGGCTCCACGCCGCCCGTCACCATGAGGGGCACTTTCGGCATGGGGCCGCGCAAACTCTTGATAAAGCCGGGGCCTACCACGTTGCCAGGGAATATTTTCACAATGGCGGCGCCTAGCTTGGCGGCCTGGTACACTTCCGCCACCGTCATCGTGCCGGGCAGCCACGGCACGTTGTGGGCACGGCAGACATCGGCTACTTCCGTGGTCAGGCAGGGCTGCACCACAAAGTCGGCGCCGGCGGCAATAAACCGTTCGGCGTCCTCGGCTTCGTAAATCGTACCAATGCCGAGCAGCATATCCGGGCAGGTTTCGTGCACAAATGCCACTAGCTCGCTGAACACTTCAAACGCTTTTTCGCCGCGGTTCGTGAATTCAAATACTCGTAAGTTGCCCGCATAGCAGGCTTGTACAATGCGCTTCGCATACGCCACGTCGGCATGGTAGAACACCGGCACGATGGGGTAGCGCAACACAGTTTCAAACGCTTCGGCAAATGAGAATCGGGACTTGTTTTTGGTTTCCATAGTTGTTGTTCTGCCGCGTTTACCGCACCAAACGGCCGGTGGTGTTGCCTTGCATAACGTGTTCCACTTCGGCCGCCGTCACCAGGTTCACGTCGCCATGAATGGTGTGCTTGAGGGCGGAAGCGGCCAGGGCGAAGCTCAGCGCCTCGGCGGGCGAGGCGTAATGCAAAGAGCCATAGATGAAACCGCCCATAAATGCGTCGCCGCCGCCAATGCGGTCCACGACGGGCGTAATATCAAGATACGGGGTTTCTGTGTAAGCGCCGTCGAAGAGCATGCCTTTGATACGCTCGTGCGAGGCACTTTGGGTTTTGCGGCGAGTTGAAATTACTTGTTTGATTTGGGGGAACCGGGCCAGCAGCTGCTCGCCCATGGAAGCAAACTTGTTGTTGGCACCCGGCGTGGGCTGAATGCCGAACAGGTCGTCGGCGTCGTTTTCCGAACATACTACCACGTCGCAGCCGGCTACTAATTCAGTCATTACCTGCTGCGCGGTTTGGCCGTATTGCCACAGGTTGCGGCGGTAGTTGACATCGGCCGAAACGGTGATACCGAGGCGCCGGGCGGCGGCAATAGCATCGGCCGTAGCCTGAGCGGTGGCGGCCGAAATGGCGGGCGTGATGCCGGTCCAGTGCAGCCACTGCGCATTCTTCAGAATCTCGTCCCACTGAAAAGCGGCCGGGTCAAGGTTGGCAAACGAAGAACCGGCCCGGTCGTACACCACTTTGCTCGGGCGCAGCGAGGCCCCTACTTCCAGGAAGTACAGCCCGAGCCGCTGGCCGCTGTACACAGTGTGCTGCATATCGACGCCGAGGCGCTGAAAGCTTTGCGTGGCGGCCTGACCCAACTCGTTGGGCGGGAAGCAGGTGACGTGCGCGGCCGGCAAGCCCAAGCCGGCCACGGCCGCGGCCACGTTGGCGTCGCCGCCCCCATAGTTCACTTCCAGGCTAGCCGACTGCGTGAGCCGGTAGTTCAGGGGCGTCGAGAGGCGCATCATGATTTCCCCGAAGGTGACAACCTGTTTCATTGTGTCGTTCTATACCACGAAGCAGCGCTTCGTATCGTTGCTGATTTAATTATACTACCTGATGTAGCGCGGAAATCCTGTGGCTTCCGTTCCGCGACGAGCGCAGCGAGTTCCTCCGCGCTGGCGCAATTGGCACAGTCCCGGATACTCGCTCCGCTCGTCGCGGAACGGAAGCCACAGGATTTACGCGCTACGAACGAAGCACTGCTTCGGACTGCTGCACTGGTTCTGCTACCGTATCGAAACCGAAGTAAGCTTTGGCGTTGTTGTAGCAGATGTTCTGCACAATGGTACCTAACAATTCCATATCATCGGGCAATTCGCCGTTTTCTACGTCGGTGCCGAGGAGGTTGCAGAGCACGCGGCGGAAATACTCGTGGCGCGGGTACGAGAGGAAGCTGCGCGAATCGGTGAGCATGCCCACGAACCGGCTCAGCAGCCCCATGTTCGACAGCGCGTTGATTTGCTTTTCCATGCCGTCTTTCTGGTCGAGGAACCACCAGCCCGAGCCGAACTGCACCTTGCCCGCCACCGAGCCATCGTTGAAGTTGCCAATCATAGTGGCAATCAGCTCGTTGTCGGCGGGGTTGAGGTTGTAGATGATGGTTTTGGCTAGTTTATCCTGCCCATCGAGGCGGTCCAAGAATCGGGAAAGGGCCTGGCCTTGCGAAAAGT
Source organism: Hymenobacter sp. (assembly GCF_036387835.1). Classification (GTDB taxonomy): domain Bacteria; phylum Bacteroidota; class Bacteroidia; order Cytophagales; family Hymenobacteraceae; genus Hymenobacter. The sequence goes on from NZ_DASVSY010000021.1 coordinate 61,938, forward strand.
CGCCGATGGAATCCCAACCGGTATCGGGGCCGAGTTGGCGCAGCATGCGGGAGTTGTTGTTACGCAGCGCTCCTAAGTGGTACTGCTGCGTCCAGCCTTTCTCCCAATCCATTTCCGCCAGCAGCACCAGCATCGCCGACTTGAATTGCAGCACTTCGTTGGCCGTCAGCTCCTCCCCACCCCTTACTTTCACGAAAATAGCATTGATTTCCGCCTCGGTGTAGTCGGCAGCGTAAATCTGCTCCAGGCCGTGGTCGGAGAGGCGGCAACCGAGGGCTGCAAAGTAATCGTGGCGTAGGCGCAGGGCCGTTTGCAGGTCGAAGAACGTGCGGATGTCCACGGCGGCAGCTTCGCCTAGCTTATCAAGATACTGATTGTAGGCGGCGGCATTTTCCGGCGTCATGGCTTTGTCGGCGCGGAAGGCGGGCAGCACCCGCACTTCGAAACCACTAGCGGCCAGGGCCCGGTGATGCTCTAGCGTATCGGCCGGGTCGTCGGTGGTGCACAGCACTTCCACGTTCATGCGGCGCAGCAGGTTTTGCACGGTGTACTCGGGCGTTTGCAGCTTGGCGCTGCACTCGTCGTAGATGCGGCGGGCGCTGTCTTTGTTGAGCAGCTCCGTGATACCGAAGTAGCGCTGCAGCTCCAGGTGCGTCCAGTGGTAGAGCGGGTTGCGCACCGTTTGGGGCACAGTTTCCGCCCACTTCTCGAACTTCTCCCAATCCGAGGCATCCCCGGTGATGTAGCGCTCGGGCACCCCGTTGGTGCGCATGGCGCGCCACTTGTAATGGTCGCCGTAGAGCCAGATTTGGGTGATGTTGTCGAACTGCCGGTCCTGCGCAATCTGGTCGGGCAGCAGGTGGTTGTGGTAGTCGATGATGGGCATCGACTTGGCATACTCGTGGTAGAGCTGCTGCGCCGTTTCGGTTTGCAGTAGGAAATCCTCGTTTAGAAAGGGCTTTTTCATACTAGAATAGAGCTAGGGCCGGGAATGTGAAGAAGTACTTCACGCCAGTTTAGAAATGTAGTGGGCTGATCAGTTTTTGCCTACCTGTAGTCTCCTATCTGCCGCTGGATTTTCAGGTTAGAAAGGAATTTCTGACGTTGCTTACTCAGCTGTTCACTCAGCCCGTCATGCTGAGCTTGTCGAAGCATCTCTCCCGCAGTGGTGACTTCATTTTACCATTGCAACGAAGCGGGAGAGATGCTTCGGCTGCGCTCAGCATGACGGGCTGAGTAAATAACGTCAGCCAGCTTGCTTACAGCGAAACGCCGCGTTTCCAGGGGATGAAGTCGGTTTGACCGTGGCGGACGGCGGCTACTTCCTCGCCGCTGGCTACCCGGATGATATAATCCAGAATCCGCTCCCCGGCCTGCTCGATGGTTTCTTCGCCATCGATGACCGTACCGGTGTTTACGTCGATGATATCGGGCATGCGGTTGGCCAGCGCCGTGTTGCTGGAAATTTTGATGACCGGGGCAATGGGGTTGCCGGTCGGCGTACCGAGGCCCGTGGTGAAGAGTACCACGTTGGCACCCGAGCCAACTTCGGCGGTGGTCGATTCCACGTCGTTGCCGGGGGTGCAGAGCAGGTTCAGGCCGGGCTTGGTTACCAGTTCCGGATAGTCGAGCACGGCTACTACGGGGGAGCTGCCGCCTTTGCGAGCCGCCCCTGCCGATTTCATGGCATCGGTAATCAACCCGTCCCGAATATTGCCTGGCGAAGGGTTCATGTCGAAGCCCGAACCAACGGCCACGGCGCTGTCGCCGTAGGCTTTCATGAGCGAGCTAAACCGCTCGGCCGTGGCGTGGTCGACACTACGGTCCACTAGCTCTTGCTCGACGCCGCACAGCTCCGGAAATTCGGCCAGGATAACCGAGCCACCTAGCGCCACCATCAGGTCCGAGACGTGGCCCACGGCGGGGTTGGCGGAAATGCCGGAGAAACCATCGGAGCCGCCGCACTCCAAGCCGATGCACAATTTGCTGAGCGGCGCGGGCTGGCGCTGGAGTTGGTTGGCCGTCATCAGGCCCGCAAAAGTCTGGCGTAGCGCGGTGCTGACGAGCGTTTCCTCGGTACCCAACTTCTGCTGCTCCAAGATGAAAAGCGGCTTGCTGAAATTGGGGCTGCGCTTGTTGATTTCGTCTTGCAGCATACTCACCTGCGCGTTCTGGCAGCCGAGGCTAAGCACCGTTGCACCCGCCACGTTGGGGTGGGTGATATAGCCGGCCAGCAAACCGCAGAGGCTTTGCGCGTCCTGCCGGATGCCGCCGCAGCCGCCTTCGTGGCTTAAAAACCGGATGCCGTCCACGTTCGGAAACAGCTTGGGCTTCTGGTGCTTGCCTTCGGCGCTGCGCAGGTCAGTAGCCAGAATTTCCTCTACTGATTTACCGGCTTGCATCAACGAAATCAGCTCCTGCGTTTGGGGCTGATACGACTTGCGCCGCGCATAGCCGAGGTCGTTGATCAAGGCTTCTTCGAGCACCTGAATATTGCGGTTTTCGCAGAACACCAGCGGAATCACCAGCCAGTAGTTGGCCGTGCCCACGCTGCCATCGGCGCGGTGGAAGCCCATGAAGGTGCGGTCTTCCCACTTCGCCACGTCGGGGGCGGTCCAGGCGGCGCGGCGCTCCTGGTTTTCGCCGTAGCTGTCGGTGGCGTGGCGGATGTTGGCCGTGGTAAGCAAACCGCCCATTCCAATGGCTTGCGCCGCCTTGCCAACCAGCACCCCGTACATGTGCACCGGGTCGCCGGGAGCCAGGAACTCCATAGCTAATTTGTGCTTGGCCGGAATCCGCTCGGTGGTCGTGACGGTAACGCCGTCGTAGGTAACAGGCGTGCCCACGGGCAGGTCTTGCAGGGCTACCAGCACGTTATCGTCAGGATGGATTTTAGCTACTAAATGCTTCATTGTCTTTCTTGGTTTGCGGCCTTTCAGACCGGGGTGAGACGAAGTAGATAAGCGCCTCTTAGGTTACTGATTTTTTGCTTATTTCTTGAGCTAAGAAATGCAATCCAGCGAAGCTGTCATTCCGACGCAGGAGGAATCTGGCTTACTTCGTTGAACGACTTTAACTCAGATTCCTCCTGCGTCGGAATGACAAGCGTTTTTTAAGCGGGTCCAAGCAACGTTCTTAGTTAAGCAGCTACAAAACAAACCGGAGTTCCGTTTTATTCCACTGCTTCTTGCTGGTTGACGGGTTGGTTCAGCACCTTGGCTAGGGTAGCCTGCGCTCCGTTTTCCATTAGCTGTTCCAAATAGCTGCTCACTTCGTCGGCAAAGCCGGGAACGGTTAGCAGGTCGTGGCCCCATAGCGCGGTGTTGTGCAGTGCGGTGCGGGTTAGCTCGGCGGGTTCGAGGCGGCTCCAGAGGTCGGCGAAGTAGCCGGCTTTTTCGTCCTGAATCAGATACTCGGTGCCGTTTATTTCGCCGTGCCAGCCGCTGGCCTCTTGGCGGGTGCCACGCATGAACAGCAGGTAGGCCGCAAAGCCAAGAGCCATGTAGTGCGGCACGGCACCCAATTGCTGCGAGTAGTGCAGCAGCGTGGGCACGTTGCGCATCTGTTGCTTGGTGGTGTAGTTGAGACTGATGCTCAGCCAGCGGTGCTCGATGAAGGGGTTGCGGAACCGGTCGAGTACCTGCATGCCAAAGCGCTGACCTACTTTCTCGTCGATGGCATACGGAATACCGGGCAGCAAATCGGCCAGCATCAGGTTGTGCACGAAGCTAGCGAACAGCTTGTCGTCCATGGCCTCGCGCACGGTGGTGAAACCGGCCAGGATAGCCAACGCGCAGCTAAGCGTATGGGTGCCATTGAGCAGGCGCAACTTCAGCTCCCGGAACTGGTTGATATCGGGCTTGATAACCACCCCCTTGTCTACCTGATGAAACGACAGAACGTCCTTTACGTGCTCGTCGCCCTCAATGGCCCACAGCGTGTACACCTCCGACATGGTCAGCAGCTCATCGTCGTAGCCCAACTGCTCGGCCAGGCTGTCCTGCATAGCTACATCGGGGCGGCCGGGCACGATGCGGTCCACCAATGAGTTGCAGAGGGTGTTGGCCGTTTCCAGCCAGTCGATGAACTCGGCGGGCAGGTTGTTGCGGTGCGCTTGCTCGAGCAGGATGCCTTCGAGCTTGGTGCCGTTATCAACAATGAGCTCAGTGGGCACCACCACGAGGCCCTTGGCTTTGTCGCCGTTGAAGGCTTGGTAGCGGGCATAGAGGAAGGCCAGCAGCTTGCCCGGAAACGAGACGGGCGGCGCCTGCGTCACGTCGTCGGCCACCAGCTGAATACCGACTTCGGTGGTGTTGGAAATAACAACGGTCAGCTCCGGATTGGCGGCGCAGGCCAGTATCTCGGCCCACTGGCTTTTGGCCGACAGCACCCGGCTGATGGCCGAACTCACCACGTTTTCTTCGACGGTTTGCCCGTCTTCGATGCCGCGCACCACCAGCGTGTAGAGTCCGTCCTGACGCTCGAAGGCGGTGATGTCGCCGCCGTCGGTGCTCTTTACCACCACAATGCGGCCGTTGAAGACACCCTGGCGGTTGGCTTTGTCGATGAAGTAATCGGGCAGGCCGCGCAGGAGCACGCCCGTACCGAATTGCAGTACCTTTTCGGGTAGCTCGAAATGCGCGGCAGCGGGGAGGGAAGCTGCCGTACTGGGGGCCGAAAGAACGAGGGATTTTGAAAGATGGGGCATAACGGAAACTTGTTATTTACTTGCCTGCGGAGTGGTAGTGGCCGCGTACTTTTGCTGCCACTGCGGATAGGTTTTGGACAGCAGCTTCGCCGGCCAGGTGCCCGCGTAGACGTAGCCCGCCCGCCGCTCGTTTTCTATTTCAGCCAGGGCGTAATGCACCTTGCTGTCGCGCCCTACATAAATCGGGCGGTTGGTTTCGAGTTCGTAAAACCGGGCCCACAGCGTGGCGCCGGGCTCGGGTACTATCACCCGGTCGCGGCCGGTGGGCTGTTTCGGGTCTTTGATTTCTTTGAGCGCCAGGTTCGGCATCTTCACTAACTCGAACCATGCTACGGCGCTGGTAATGGCTTGCTTCACCTCCGCCGAAGGGTTCTCTAGCTCCATCAGAAACTCCACGATGCGCGCCGACTCGAAGCCGCTGAGCGAGGCCAGCTCGAAGGCGCGGGCCTTGGCGGGCTGCAAGGTTTTTTCGTCGTGCTGCGCGCACCAGGCCGTGCGCTTGCCGCGTTGCACATACTGCGTTTTGAGGATGCAGTCCACGCCCCGGTCCACGGCTTGCTTGGCCTGCCCCACCAGGTCCGGATTCACTAAGGCAAACTCGCCTTGCTGCTTGGCCACGGCCCGCAGCAAGTCCAGCACCCGCACCATGGCGTTGTCGTTGTAGGTGATGAGGTGGCGGTAGCTGCTGGCATCGGGGTAGTACTGCGGGAAGCCCCCGTTGGGATACTGCATCTTCAGCAGGTACTGAATGCCGCGCTCCGCGCCCTGCCGATACGCCGGGTTGTTGGTGCGCTTGAAGGCCTGCAACAGGTAGGCGATTTCGCGGGTGGTGGCGTTGTTGTCGATGGTGGCATCGGTGCGGCCGGCATCGGCCAGCGTACTGGCCCGCTTTGCTGCCGACAAGGGTTTGGTGTAATCCACCTTCTCCTCTACTCCGGCAATTTTTACGGCTTTGGGCCAGCCGCCCACACTGCGCTGGTACACCAGCATTTTTTCCGCTACGCTGTCGGCCTGGTCGGCGCGCAGGTTGGCGGCTACGGGCACCACCGAGTTGGTGTTAGCCAAGTTGGACGGCGCCAGGGCCACCGTGGCCTTCTTGCCCGATACCGGATACCAGCGCCCGCCATAGGTCCAATCGGCCGTGATTTTCGAAGCTTTGGGCGCTCCTTCCGCGGCGCTCAGGTTGTCTTGGTGCCAGGCGTAGTCGCCGCCGTCGCGGTGGCAGTTCATGTAGTACACGCGCCGGCCCCATTGCTTGGCACCCGGTCCAGATTGCGCCCAATAAATGTCGGCGTCGGCCATGTTCTTGGCGAACTTGCAGTCCAGCAAATAGAACTGCGCCTCGCGGTGGAAGCGGCCTAATTTAAAGTTGTCGTCGCCTTCAAACACGCAGTTCTTTAATACCGTTTTCGAGTCCTTGTTGCCGGAGCCGTCGTGCCAGATGGCGGCATTAGGGTTGTGGCAGATAAAGCGGCAATTTTCGGCGTAGGCCCACCCGCGGGGGCAGTAGAAATCGACGCCGCCTTCCAGGGTGCAATCCTGGAAGTAGTACAGGCCCGCGTCCACATCCCACGGGCTAACGGTGTCGCCGCCCAAGGCCCGGAAAGTGCAGTGCTTCACTACAAGCCGCGTGGTGCCGGGCATGGTGCGCAGCGCCATCTGGTGGCCGGTTTTGCTGATGGTTTTCTTTTTGGTCGGGTCGGTGGGGCAGTCGATAACTACTTCGCCTTTCGCGTCGAAGCCGTAGGTGTTGAGTACCGTCAGGTTTTCGAGAATGATGTCGGGGGAGTTGCGCAGGTTGAGCGTGGCAACGCCCCAATCATCGGCGCCAGCCACCGGGTCGCAGCGCCATTCGTCGCGGGCTAGGGCGTAGGTTAGGATGACGCCTTTTTCACTTTGCCCCTTAAGGATAATCTGTTGCTTGCCATCGAGGAATACCTTTTCGCGATAGGTGCCATTTTTGATGTACACCGTGCGCGGCTTGCTGGCTTGGTTGGGCAAGCTGTTGAGGGCGGCCTGGATGGTCCGGAAATTTCCCGAACCATCCGCCGCCACCGTCACCTGCTGAGCCCGGGCTGAAAAGATCCCCATCCCCCCTATTCCCGTCAGCAGGAGCAGTAGATTCTTGCAATATGTTTTGAACTGAATGTGCATAAATAAAAGCCCACCGGGCTAAATGAAATCTTCGCGCATGGGGCTGAACGTATCCACCAGCATGCCCGCTTCCAGGCATTCCACGCTGTGCCACACGTTGGAGGGTGCGTAGAACACATCACCGGGGCGCATCACCCAAGTTTCCTCGCCCACCGTCGCTTTAAACACGCCGCTCTCCACGTAGGTAATTTGCGTGTGCACGTGGTGATGCAAGGCCCCAATTCCGCCCTGCTCGAAAGCCACTCGCACCAGCATCATCTGCGAGTCGTAGGCCAGCACCTGGCGGCGCATACCTTCGGCCACCTGCATCCAGGGCTGGCTGTCGTTATCAAGCTGGAAATTGGTTTCAGTGGTTGGCATAAGAGGCATATCGATTCTGCTATTTAGTTTTTGAACGTCATGCTGCGCATGTGGCACATCAAGCCAGGGTGCGCCACATGCGCAGCATGACGGTTAGGTTGGCAATGTCAGCAGCTAGGATACTCGCTTAGCTCGTGCGCCAAGCTGGAGCTTAGCGTTACTAGCTTAACGAAGCTGGTCGATGGTAACAGGGTCCATGTCGGTGTATTCCAGGTTCTCGCCGGCCATACCCCAAATGAACGTGTAGTTGCTGGTGCCGCAGCCGGTATGAATCGACCACGGCGGCGAGAGGATGGCCTGGCCGTTGCTCACCCACAGCGGGCGGGTTTGCTGCGGCTGTCCCATCATGTGCAGCACGCGCTGGTTTTCCGGCAAATCGAAGTAGAGGTACGCCTCCATGCGCCGGTCGTGCACGTGCGAGGGCATGGTGTTCCACACGCTGCCCGACTTAAGCCGGGTCAGGCCCATTACCAGCTGGCAGCTCTGAATTCCTTCCAGGTAGATGTACTTGTAGATGGTGCGCTCGTTGGCCGTTTCGGGCGCGCCGAGGTGCACCGGCGTCGACTCGGCCTGCGTCATGCGACGGGTGGGGTAGGCCTGGTGGGCCGGCGCCGAGAGCAAGTAATACTTGGCGGGCTGGCTGCTGTCGGCCGAGGCAAAAACAACCTCCTGCGCGTTCTTGCCTACGTAGAGACAATCCTGGTTGCCGAGCTCATACAAGGTACCGTCTACGGTCACGTGCCCGAGGGCGCCCGTGTTGAGAACACCTAACTCGCGGCGCTGCAAAAAGAAGTCGGCCTTTAGGTTCTCCGGATTCGGCAGCGTAAGCGGCTCGGTTGTAGGAGTCGCGCCGCCCACGATCATGCGGTCGTAGTGGGTGTACACCAACTCGATTTCACCCGCGACAAACACGTTTTCAATCAGGAAATTTTCCCGTAGCTCGTCGGTGTTCATAGCCGCTGTTTCGCGCGGACTGATGGCATATCGTTGGGTCATGAGGTGAAGTTGCGAAGTTGTGAAATTGTGAAGTGATGCTTGACCTAGACGATTATTGTGAAGTGTAAATCCGGTGCTTTTAGCTGCGCATTCTGAACGCCAAACTCACTATTCCACAACTTCACAATTTCACCTTTACCGTCCCATCCAGCCGCCGTCGACGGTGAGGATGGTGCCGTGGATGTAGTCGGCGGCCGACGAAGCTAAGAACACGGTGGGACCTTTGAAGTCGTCGGGGGTGCCCCACCGATTGGCGGGGATGCGGCTCAGGATGCTTTGGCTGCGGTCAGGGTCGTTGCGTAGAGCTTCGGTGTTGTCGGTGGCAATGTAGCCGGGGGCAATGGCGTTGACGTTGACACCGCGGCCGGCCCACTCATTGGCCAGCGCTTTTACTACCGAGCCGATGGCGCCTTTGCTGGCCGCGTAGCCCGGCACGTTGATGCCGCCCTGAAACGTGAGTAGCGAAGCCGTGAAGATGATCTTGCCGTGGCCTTGCTTCAGCATCTGGCCGCCAATGGCGCGGGCCAGCCGGAACGGGGCATCCAGGTTGATGGCCAACACTTCGTCCCACAGCTCGTCGGCGTGTTCGGCGGCGGGCGCGCGCTTGATGGTGCCGGCGTTGTTGATCAGGATGTCGATTTGCGGAAAGTCCACCTGTACCTGCATCAGGAAGGCATCGACTTGCTCGCGCTTACTGAAGTCGGCCTGGTAGGCTTTGAAGTCGCGGCCCAAGGCGCGGACGGCTTGTTCGGTTTCGCTGCCTTCGAGGGCCAGCGAGGCCGATACGCCAATAATATCGGCGCCGGCTTCGGCCAATCCGATGGCCATGGCCTGGCCGATGCCGCGAGTGCAGCCCGTTACCAGTGCGCGTTTGCCAGTCAAATCGAAGGAAGCCGCCAGAGCCATGCGAATAGGAGTATGTAAACTTTTCGAGAGAAAATGATGTACTTTCCGTACATCGTACGGCACATCGGTTCTGTTAAGATTAAAAGTTGTGTGCGCCAAAAGGAAGAATAGCACAATGTTTATTCGCGCAAACGTTATCGGGAACGTTGCCGAGGCGCGGGCCGAGGAAGAGGAGTCGTTGGGTTTAGATGAATTCAACCCGCTATTTATACTTTCAGCCCCGCAAGCCCCTCTCTACTGCTTTTTAGCAGGTATTGCACTTTCGAAAGCCCACCCCTCTACCCCACTCGTTCCAAATCCGTCCTCACGTTGGAAACATTTACGATTAAAGACATTGCCCGCGAGCTCAACCTTTCCACTTCTACCGTGTCGCGCGCGTTGCGGGGCAGCTACGAAATCAACCCGGAAACCAAGCGGCTGGTAATGGAGTGCGCCGAGCGGCTCAACTACCGGCCCAACCCCATTGCGCTCAGCTTGAAAGGCAGCTCTAGCCGGGCCATCGGGGTGATTGTGCCCCAAATTGCCAACTACTTTTTCTCGCAGGCCATCAACGGCATCGAGGCCATTGCCTACAACCGCGGCTACCACGTCATCATCTTCCAAAGCCAGGAATCCTACGAGCGGGAAATGGCCAACGTCAACCAAGCCATGTCGCGCAAGGTCGACGGTTTGCTGATTTCCTTGTCAAGCGAAACGTCCGACGTAACGCACCTGCGCGACGTAATCGACAAGAACGTGCCGGTGGTGCTATTCGACCGAGTGTCGGCGGAGCTGAACGTGACACAGGTGGTGGCCGATAATTTCGGCGGGTCCTTCGCCGCCACCGAGCACCTGATTCAGTCGGGCCGGCGGCGCATTGCGCACCTCACCATTCAGCCCTGGCTGAGCATCACGCAGGAGCGCCTGGCCGGCTACCGTGCCGCCCTGGAAAAGCACGGCCTGGCGTTCGACGAAAACCTGATTCGCTACGGCACCTTCGGCCCCGATGAAGTGGGCCCCATGGTAGACGAGCTCATGGCCCTCGACCCCATTCCCGACGCCTTCTTCACTGCCTCCGACCGGTTGGCCATAGGTTGCCTGAAAGCCTTGCACCAACGCCAGCTGGCTATTCCGGAAGACGTGTCGCTCATTGGTTTCACCAACCTGAACGTGGCCGATTTGCTGGCTCCTTCCTTGAGCACCGTCGTGCAGCCCGCCCAAGAAATCGGCCAAGTGGCCGCCGAGCGACTGATAGACCTAATCGAGAACAAGCAGCGCGCCAAGCCGGTCAACACCGTCAAAATCCCAACCGAGCTTATCGTGAGAGATTCAACGCGCCTGACTGAGGTGCTTAGTGCTTAGTAAGCCACTTTGACTTGGCTTTGTGGATTATAAAAAAGGCCGGTTCCTGATGGAATCGGCCTTTTTTATAACCTTATGTAGTTCGTTCTGCGTGGACCTCACCCCCTAGCCCCCTCTCCAAAAGAGAGGGGGAACTAGCTTTAAAACTAGATTCTAAAGTAAACGGTGTATTCTCAACAGTACTACTAGCACTAGTTTCTAGAGCTAATTCCCCCTCTCTTTTGGAGAGGGGGCTAGGGGGTGAGGTCCACGCGGAGGGCGACCACTTAACGCCTAAAATCAACGTTGCAGCAACCAAGTCGCAAGGTCTTTACCGGCTTCGAAGTTGTCGAAGGTATCGGGGATTTTGCGGCCGTCGGTGTACTCGTTGTACAGCCACGGGTCGCCGATGGCGAAGACGGTTCCCTTGCCCACTTTGGCGGTGGCCATGATGACGTTGCTGCCCGTGCTGACGAGGGGCGTAGCCGGGCTTTTCAGGTTCAGCACCGAAAGCTCTTTTATGTAGGCGGTTTTAGCGGTTTTGAATACAGCGTTGCCAGCCGGGAAATTCACCTGGCCCTGCTCGAATTGGTCGCCTTTCACCATGTTCATGCTGGTATTGGTGAAGGTGATGCCAAACGCCTGCGCCAGGGTATTGAAGTGCGGAATTTCGCAATTCGAGGTGTCGTTGGCCATCAGCACCAGCGTTCCCCCGGCTTTCACCCAATCCGTTACGGCTTGCACGTCGGCGGGCTTCACGAAGTTGGGCTGCGGCGACTCTTTCTTGCTGTCCGGGTCGACGATGATGTATACGTTCACGCCTTTCAGCGCGGCGGCGGTGGGGGCGGTAGGTACCGTGACGGTTTTGGCGCCTAGCTCCCGGAACTGATTGCCCCACAGGTAGAAGCCGCCGTGCGTGCGCTCTTCCCACGTGTAGTGCCAGCTTTCTTGCTCTCCGCTAAGGCTGTTCTTGCGGGTTTCGTGGTTGAAGTAGTTGTCTACGGCTACGGTTTTGCCTTTGCCTAGCGCGTTTTCGGCGGCAATTTCCATTTCCACGCTGGCCATAATAAACGGCCCGACGCCTTTCAAATCGTTTTTGCGCAGCGGCTCGCTCAGGTAATACTCGAAGCTCCCGTCGCGGTACGGGGTGCCGCCGAGGCCGCCCACGCTCACCGTGCCGTTGAAAGCCAGCGCATTGCCGGCATCCGTCGCCACGAAGGTTTTCAGAATTCCGTCGTAGCCTTTCTTGGCCACGGCGGCATACTTGCCGTCGAGGTAGCCCATGCGTGCGCCTTTGGCCAGCGCATACACAAACATGCTGCTGCCCGAGGCTTCGGCGTAGTTGCCTTTGCGCGCGGCCTGGTCTACCACCAACGACCAAGTACCGGTTTTGGGGTCCTGGTACTTCGCCAGCACCGGGGCCAGGCGTTGCAGATCTTTGACGAGCTGCGCCCGTTGGGGGTGGTTGGCGGGGAAGTAGTCGAGCACGTCAACCAGCGCCATGGCGTACCAGCCCATGCCCCGGTCCCAAAAGTTAGGCGACTGGCCGGTGGTTTTGTTGGCCCATTTCTGCTCTTTGCTTTCGTCGTAGCCGTGGTAGAGCAGGCCGGTTTTGGGGTCGACTAGGTTCTTCTCGACAAGGGCGAACTGCTTGGCTACATCATCGAAGCCGGCGGGCTGGTTGAACAGTTTGCTGTACTCGGCATAAAACGGCTCGGCCATGTACAGGCCGTCGAGCCACATTTGGTTGGGGTAGATTTTCTTGTGCCAGAAGCCGCCGGCTTTGGTGCGGGGCTGCCCGTCTAGCTGCTTGCGCAACAGCTGCGCTGCCTTGCTGTACTTCTGCTGCACCGCCTGGCTGCCCTGCGATACTTGGGTTAGCGTCAATAGCGCGTGGCCGGTGGTGAGGTTGTCGAGGTTGTAGTCTTCCAGCTTGTAGGTGCGGATGTTGCCATCGGACTGTACGAACTGGTCGATGTCTTTCTGGATGTACTTGTAGTAGCGGCCGTCGCCGGTACGCTCCCACACCCGTTCCAGCGCCTTCATCATCAGCCCCTGCTCGTAGTCCCAACGGGTGGTTTTGCGGGTACCAATCACGATGGAATCGGGGTACCAACTGATGAAAGCATCGGCCATGCGCTGCGACATGGCCGGGGTGGTAGCCGGCTTGGCCGCGGTTTGCGCATGAGTGGTGAAAGAGGCCAGCAGCAAGCCGGTGGAAAGGAAGCGGCGGAAAGACATGAAGCGGAAAGTAACACCAAGCTGGAGCTTGGTGAATCGTTGAATGATGAAAATGAAACCTGGGTGTACTAAGTGGCTATCCAAATAGGCACGATTTCTTGTCATTCCGACATTCCGCGTATCAAGCGGCGAGAGAAATCTGAGTGAAACCGTTGACCGACTTAACTCAAATTCCTCACGCCGCTTGATACGCGGAATGTCGGACTGACAGTTCCTATTCAAATAGGTTATCAAGGTAAATGGTAAACCGGAACAACTTCTTGCGCCGTCACCCATTCAGCATTTATTTCACCAAGTAATTGAAAAAACAGAAAACTCTGGCGGCGCAGACGACTCGCCAAGCAGGAGCTTGGCGTTACAGCCGCGAAACTGTCACCGCTTTCTTGGCTACTCTCTGGCCCATTTCTACGTCCTTTTTGGCACCTTTCGTGTTGGTGTTAACCAGCTTTACTGCTTTGCTTCGGTCACCCGTCACGCGGAGCAGCAGGTCGGCGCCGGTGGCGTAGCGGATGTTGTCGAGGGTGATGTTTTGGCTGTTCTGGACTTCCAGCACGGGCTTGGTATTGGTGGAGAACAGGGCCACATTTTTCAGGCGGATGCCGCTGGCTTCCTGACACACAAGCCCTTTTTCACTTTCCAGAACGGCGTTTTCAATTTCTACGTCCTTCACGTTCATCTCCGGCAAGCCGCGCACCAAAATGCCGGTGGCCGCACCTTTGCAGGTCACGTTCTTGATGCGGAAGCTGCGGAACTGCGGGGTGCCCTCTCCAAGCGGCTCGGCCTTGATTTCAGGAATAGCAAAGGCGTCCCCGTTCACCTGCACCGGGTCTTTGGCGGCGTAGTACATGTCGAACAGAATGGCCTCGCCGGCAATATCGGTCATGTCGACGCCATCGACGAAGATGTTTTCTACCACGCCGCCCCGGCCACGAGCCGTTTTGAAGCGCAGACCTACATCGGTGCCGATAAACGTGCAATTATTCACGTACAGGTTGCGCGCCCCACCCGACATTTCGCTGCCAATCACGAAGCCACCGTGGGCGTGGTACACTTTCGTGTCGCGAATGATGAAGTTCTCGGTGGGCACGCCGCGCTTGCGGCCCTGCTCGTCGCGGCCCGACTTGATGCAGATACCGTCGTCACCTACGTCGAAGGTGCAGTTTTCTACGAGGCCGTTGCGGCAGGATTCCAGGTCGAGGGCGTCGGTGTTTTGGCCGTACCAGGGGTTGCGGACCGTTACGTTGCGCAGCGTCAGGTTGTCGCAGAGCAGCGGGTGGATGGTCCAGGCGGGCGAGTTTTGGATGGTGAAGCCTTCGAGCAGAATCTGCTTGCAGCGTTGCAGGCTGAGCATGTTGGGTCGCAGGAAGTCCTTGATGTCAACGAAGTCGGCAATGTCTTTGCCGGGCTGTAGGATGCCCGGCTTTTCGGTGGTAGAACCTTTCAACGACTGCGCCGAGGGGTACCACACGCCCCCTTTCGCATCCACCACCCCACCCGATTTCACTAGCTTCTGCCACTGGCCTTCGCTCAGCTTTTCCTTTTTCACCATGCGCCACGAGTCGCCGGCGCCATCGAAAACGCCTTCGCCGGTAATGGCAATATTTTCCAGGTCGGTGCCGGAAATAGGCGACTGGTTGCGGACGGCATCCACGCCTTCCCAATTGGTTTTTATTAGTTTGAAATCCGACAGCTTGTTGCTGAACTGCACCAGCGCGCCGCGCTGCACGTGTAGGTTCACGTTGTTTTTCAGCTCAATGGGGCCGGTGAGCCACAAGCCGCGCGGCACCAGCACCACCCCGCCTTTTTCACTGCATGCCGCTATGGCTTTGCGGAAGGCTTCGGTGTTGAGTTTCTGCCCATCGGCCACAGCGCCGTACTTCACAATGTTGAACGTGTCCTTGTTGAACGAAGGCTGCAACACCACCGGGAGGTCGAAGGTGTACTTGCCCTCGAAGCTCAGGGGGCGCAGATGGCGGGCAATACCTACGTTCAGCTTCTTCACATCCTGCGCCACCAGTTGCGCCACCCGCTCGGCACCGTACGCCGAGAAATGCGTGTTGTCAAGCTTAGGTGCGTTGGCGCCGTTCTGGTAGCTCCAAAACAGCTGCTGGCTACCAACGGCGCCGAGCTGGCTGTACAGCGCCCAGCTGGTTTCGTGCAGGTCGATAACCGGGACTTTCTGCGCCTTGGCCACTTCCTTCACCACGCCGGGGTACTCGCCATGGTCGTCCATGCGCTTGCCCGACTCATCGAAAAACCGCCGCCCTACCGGCGTGAGCAACACCGGATTCGCGCCTTTGGCGCGGGCTTCCTGCACGTAGCGGGTCAGATTCTGGCGGTAGTCGGTTTGGGGAGCGGCGTAGCGGGAGGAGTCCTCTTTCTTTTGGTCGTTGTGCCCGAACTGGATAAACACCCAATCACCGGGCTTTATTTGCTCCAGCACTTTCACCCAACGGCCTTCGGTGCGGAAGTTGCGGGTGCTGCGGCCGTTCACAGCATGGTTGCGCACCACCGTACCGGCATCGAAATACTGCTGAAAATACATGCCCCACCCGCGCTCGGCTTTATCCAACGGCTTATCGGACATGGTGGAGTCGCCCACCAGAAAAATCTGCACCTGCTTTTCGGCCGCGGGCCGGAAGGCGAAGGTGAAACTGGTAAGCAGGGCAATAAGGCAATAAGCGAGTTGTTTCATAGCAATGACATCAGTTGCCAGTTGTGAGTTACCGGTTGCCAGGTGCAGGTTATCAAAGACTTAACTATCGTAACGACCTACAGCTAGCGACTGGCAACTCAGAGCTGAAAAATCAACGGTACTCGGCGTACGGTATTCAGTGTTTTGAGTGAATTCAACTTTGTTGATAATGGCATTGAATTGGTGCTGCGGAATAGGCCGCACTTGTTGGTCTCAGGCCGGAGTAGCTGCACACAACTGAACGGCAGGTAGCACTAAACCGTGTTCCATAAGACTGAAATGGAAGTGAAGGGTATAACTGAGTTAGTGGGGCTGGCTCAGATTATTATCGGCAAAGGCAGCTCCATTCTATAATAGTAAGGGAGTAGACTCCCTTCAAACCAGTTTGCCATCGGTTTTTTTATGCAATCGTTATCGGCAACGTTGCCACCGGTTACGTGGTAGCAAATCAATTCCTTAGCAGTCGTTGGTTTTAGCGACGGCAACAAAACCGTTTTTACCTTGGACGCAAAGAGGCTACCTCGGCTTGCTTTCCATCCTATTTGTCTTCTTTCATGAAAGCGCTCCTGCTGATCGATATTCAGAATGATTTTGTACCTGGTGGCGCCCTGGCCGTGGCCGACGGCGACGCTATTATCCCATTAGTCAACGCGTTGCAGCCACGCTTCAAGCTGGTGGTAGCCACGCAGGACTGGCACCCGGCCGGCCACGGCAGCTTTGCCAGCAGCCACCCCGGCCAGCAACCCTTCCAGCAAATCGACCTGCACGGCCTGCCCCAAACCCTCTGGCCCGACCACTGCGTGCAAGCCACGCCCGGCGCCGAGTTTCACCCCACCCTCGACCAGCACCGCATCGAAGCCATCTTCCGCAAAGGCACCAACCCCGCCATCGACTCCTACAGCGGCTTCTTCGACAACGGCCACCGCAAAGCCACCGGCCTCACCGAGTACCTGCGTGGCCGCGGCGTGACTGAAGTGTACCTAGCCGGCCTAGCCGGCGATTACTGCGTGTACTTCTCGGCTAAAGATGCCCTGGCGCAAGGCTTCGAAGTGTACTTCGTAGAAGATGCCACCCGCGCCATTTCCGCGGAAGGCTACGCCCAAGCCCGCGCCGATTTGCAGGCCCATGGCGCCCATTTCGTGTCGGCCGCCGAGATGCATTGAGGCAGCTTATTAACCCAAGTTGCCTTTAGTTTTAGGACGTAAGACAAAACCAAGATTTTGTCCCGTTCTTTTCACCTTTTTGTTTTCGGACAACCATCCCGGCGGGCTACCCTAACAGCGGGAGCAGGTGCCAGCCTATGGGCCGATTCAGGACCCGTCGGGGTGCGTGCGCACAACTCAAATAGAAATCCAGGCTCGGAGCCTATTAGCAAGGTAGCGAGATGGCAAACGCAGGGTTGTCCAGGAGCAGCTAACCCCTCTCTTCTTTATGTACACCTACTTTCTAGGCATTGACGTGGGCAAAGAGACGCTCGATGTCGCCCTGCTCAGCGCCGACCATCAGCTGGTCGAGCAGCATCAACTACCGAACGAGCTGCCCGCTATCCGGCGCTGGGTCAAGGACCTGAGTCGGCGCGTGCCGGGCTTCTCACTGGCCCACTGCCTCGTGTGCCTCGAGCACACGGGTCTCTACAACCGGCCCCTGTTGGCGGCCTTGCTGGCTTTAGCCGTGCCGGTCTGGGTCGAGCGAGCGGCCCACTTGAAGGCCTGCATGGGCCTGGTGCGGGGCAAGACTGATAAAGCCGATGCCGAGCGCATTGCCCGCTACGCTGCCCGCTACCGCGACCAAGCCAAGCTCTGGCAGCCCGCCCGCCCCGTGCTGGCCGAACTCGACCGACTGCTGGCCCGCCGTAGCCGGCTGGTGAAGGTCATTCGGATGCTGCAAACACCCCTGAGCGGCAGTCACGGCTTCTTTACAGCGATGGAGCAACGGGCCGAGGAACGCGGCTGCGCTAACTCGCTGGCCGCCTTACGGGCCGATGTACAGGCCGTGGAGCGCACCATTAAAGCGCTGCTACGCGACGACCCGGCTTTGGCCCACCTCTACGAGCGCCTGACTTCCGTGCCAGGTATTGGGTTGGTCACGGCGGCGGAAGTACTGGTGACGACCAACGAGTTTATCGCCAGTACGGACGCCAAGCAGTATGCCTGCTATGCGGGGATCGTTCCCTTTGAGCACAGCTCCGGCCAGCGACGGGGCCGGCCCCGGGTGAGTCACCAAGCCAATAAGCGAGTGAAGATGCTGCTGCACCTGGCCGCGCTGGCGGCTGTGCGTCACTGCCCGGCCCTAAAAGCATACTACGAGCGAAAAGTGGCCGAAGGCAAAAACAAAATGCTAGTGCGCAACAACGTGCGCAACAAACTCGTCCACCTCATTTTTGCCTGCGTCCAGCATGACCGAAATTATGACAAAAATTATGCGCCTGCCCTTGTTTGAACCATAGAAATCGGAATAGCAATACCCGCAGAGTGGCTTCAGGTTTGTATCCTCAGGCTTGCAGCAGGTCCCGCGTTGCGGAGCGGCACCAGAGATACGTCAGCTGGCTAGCGCTTGTTCCTTATAATTGACTTAGAGCAGTTCTTGGGTAAGGGTGGGGTGTTGCTCTTGTCGAAACCCCACTCCCGGACACCAACCGAGAACCGCTCTAAGCTGTAGTTTTCCTGCTTGAAAACCAGCTATATCGTAAAATCTGGAGGCTAAGTAACACTCGTTTTTAGCGTGCCAGAGCCGCCGATTTTGTACCAGGTAACTGGGCAGGGTTGCCAGCTGAGGCACTGTTTACAGGGCGGTTTCGCTTTGTAGGCAAAACTCCTTCAGTAAATCGAGCACTTTGTTTTCGGGTTGCGTTGAAGAGGCCGCCGGGAAAGTTGGGTCGCTCGGGTTGAAACGACCTAGGAGGCGCTCGAAATCCTCGGGAGAAGCCGTGGTGAAGCCCATCGACTAGTCGGGGAAAGTACGCTGTGCAATCTTTCCGTCTGAGAGCTTGAAGATCCGGGTGTGGCGGATATCCTGCTCGATTAGCTGGTAGAGCGCCGTAACATCTTCTTGGTCGCCTTCCAGCACCTGTATGATGTTGTCGCCGCAGAAGACAAGCATGCCCATTATACCACGTCTGGTATTTTTTGCTCTCGACTTCAGCAAGATAGATTTCAAACTCTGCTCGTCCAGATGGCCTGCCATTGAACTTAGATATACAATATGATGCATTGGTAATTACTTGTTTCCTTGAGCCTTAAACTTCTGTTGAGCGTGTTTTTACCGGTGTGCGGAGAGTAGCGCGGAGGCCATAGGAAACTATAGCAAACCACAGGGAACCTGCTGCGCGACAAGCCCCGCGAGTGGTTGGTCCTGCGCCTTGTGCCTCTGTTGCGTTAGAGCTTGCACTGCTCGTCGCGGAATAGGCTTTTTATGGCGTCTGCGGTACTTTTATCTAATTCTAAACTAAATAGAGTTGGTTAAGAACAGCTATCCGTATACAGTTGACTTGATGACGTAAGTTGAAAAAAAACAAGAGTTATGTTACCTGTCCTTCCTCAATAACAATGCCTTACAGCTAGATTATATGTATTTATAACGGCATTTCAGACTACAAATAAGTATTTACACGAAACTATATACAAAGGCGCAAAATTGCAGTTTACTTGGGTAGCCATACAGCTTGCTTAGGAGCTGTTACTTTAATGCTGTCAGGCAAGAATAGACAGCAAGCAACCTTTCGCATTGGAGCCGGGTACTGCCAGGTAAATCGGCTTACTGCACATGAAACTGAACCTACCAGAACTTCTGCCTGATCAGGCAGAGGCTGTTTTGCATACCCTGGCTTTAGTGGCAGGCGCTTTAGCAGCGGGATTGTTTGTCAAATTCATTGTTTTTCGGGTGCTACGGGCGTACAACAAGCGTGAGACCACACTTCTCTCCCACTCTGTGGCTCTCCATCTGAATACCGCCAGCGCCTACTTCTTTCCGGTGCTGGCCGTGTTGTTTGTGTTGCCGCTGGCACCGCTAACGCCCAAGCATTTGGGCGTGCTAGAGCGCATCGTGGTAACCGCTTTCGTCGTCACGTTTGCGTGGGGGCTGGTAAAGACCGTGGACGTGATAGAGGACCTGGTGAAGCAGCATTACCAGCTCGATGGCGACAACAACCTGCAGGTACGCAAGCTATTCACGCAGCTGCAGTTCGTGCGCAAGCTGGTGGTTTCCTTGATTATCTTCGTGGCTACTGCCCTTATCCTGATGAGCTTCGCTACGGTGCGCCGCATCGGGACGGGGCTGCTGACCTCGGCGGGAATTGCCAGCGTTATTGTGGGCTTTGCGGCGCAACGCTCGATTGCCAACTTACTGGCGGGCTTTCAGATTGCTTTCACGCAGCCCATTCGCATTGATGATGTGCTGGTGGTGGAGGGCGAATGGGGACGGGTCGAGGAAATAACGTTCACGTATGTGGTGCTGCGCATATGGGACGAGCGGCGGCTGGTGCTGCCCATCAACTACTTCATTGAGAAGCCTTTTCAGAACTGGACCCGCACCGCGTCGCAGCTCATCGGCACGGTCTTTATCTACACCGATTACACGTTGCCAGTTGAGGAAGTACGAGCCGAGCTGAAACGCCTCGTCGAGAAGAATCCGCTTTGGGACCAACGTGTGTGCGTGCTGCAAGTCACCGATTCCAAGGAACGCACCATGGAACTCCGGGCCCTGATGAGCGCTTCCAATTCCAGCCGCGCCTTCGATTTGCGCTGCGAAATTCGGGAGCAGTTGGTGGCCTTTATTCAAGCCAAGTACCCCGATAGCCTGCCCAAAACCCGCACCACCACGGACGCGTCGGAGCCGCCTTTTCTGCCCACCGGCGCCGTAGCCGAGGCCAGCTGAGCAGCAACTAAAATCTTCACGGAGGGCACTCAGCGCCTTCTTTTCGGGTTCTGTAAGACTGCCTGTTTACCAGCTTCCATCTACTATAAACTTTAGGCCCGCGCTTGGCTGAAGCTCAACCGTGAATGGTGCTGCCGTATCTTAGCAGGTTCCTACTTATCTGGCGTGCTGCCAGGTTGCTACAGCATGCCTATTCTCTTCGCCGACTTTATGATTCAGTTAGAATACTTCACGCCTGCCGACTTTCAACAACTTATTGGCTGGATTCAGGACCCCGAGCTGCTCCAAAATTGGTCAGGTTCACTGTTCAGCTTTCCACTCACTGAAGACAAGCTAGCCTGGTACCTAGAAGGCACCAACAACCCACCAGAATCCGACGCCCTCGTGTACAAGGCTGTCGAGTCAAAGAGCGGTGAAACAGTAGGACACATTTCGCTCGGCGGCATCAGCTACAAAAACAATTCAGCCCGGATCAGCCGGGTGCTCGTGGGCAACACGACGGCCAGAGGCCGGGGCGTGTGCCAGGGCATGATAAAAGCGGTGCTGAAAATCGGGTTCGAGGACTTAGGTCTGCACCGCATCGACCTCGGCGTGTACGACTTCAACAAGGCCGCCATTACCTGCTACGAAAAGTGCGGCATGAAGCAGGACGGCATCATGCGGGATATTCTAAAGCACGACGATGCGTACTGGAGTCTCATAGAAATGAGCATGCTCAAACACGAGTGGCGCGAACTACACGGCAAGTAACGCCAAGCTCCGGCTTCCGCGAACGAGCGAAGCGAGTAGCCGGCACCGCGCTCCTTGCACCAATGCCAGTACCGTGAAGCTTCCGCTTCCGCGAACGAGCAAAGCAAGTATCCCGCGTTGGCGCAAAATGCGCGGTGCCGGCTACTCGCTTTGCTCGTTCGTGGAAGCTTCACGGTACATTACGTCCAGTACTGTATGGGGGCGTTGGGGAAGCGTTGCTGCCATTCCTCGTAGAAGAACTGCTTGAGCGGACGCATGTCGTCGGGCTTGAAGACGTACTTCACGCCGCCGAACTTATTGCGTTTGGCCGCCCGGATGCTTTCGTCGAAGTTGAGGGACGTGTTAGGATACCACTCGCGCAGCACGTCGCGGGAGCCGGGCGTGAAGCGGTGGGTGATGAACTCCACGGTCAGGTCGCAGCCGAAATCGAGGGCGGCGGCCACTCGGTCGAGCAGATTGGTGTAATGCTCGCGCCAGTCGGGAACAAGCATGATGGGCGCTAGTACTACGCCTACCGGGTAGCCACCCCCACCCTGCTCGACGGGCAGCGCCAGCTTGCGCAGTGCCTGGATACGGGCTTCCACCGAGGCCGTGCCGCCTTCCATACGCCGGGCCACAGGCTCGGCATTAAGGCTGACGCGGGCGCGAGTGTGGCCTTGGTGCGGCAGGTCCAGGAGCGAATCAACGTGGTCGTACTTGCTCACGAAGCGCAGCCGCGAGCCTTCGCGGGTGCCATAGTACCGGATGCACTCAGCCAAGCTACCCGTCAGGTGCTCGATGCCGAGCACGTCGGTGTAGCAGCTCACCTCGAAGCTGGTAAGGCGACCGGGCTGCTCGTAGTTGGCCGTGTTTTCGAGGAGTTGAGGCAAGTTGGCAAACACGCGCACTACGGGCGGCCCCTGCAGACTACCAGCCAGGTAGCAATACTGGCAGTGGGCAGGACAGCCCTCGGCCAAGTTCATCTGCCAGTCGGCCGAAGGCGGCGTGGGCTGCAGGCGGAAGGCCCCGGCGGGCGCCTTCACCACGGCCAAGGTATTCTTGGCATTGCGGTAGGTTTCACGCGCATCGGCACCGCGCAGGTTGGTAAGGCGGTTGCTTTTCAGCACTTCCACTTCCAAGTCATGCGCAGTAATCCGCTCGTAGATCTGCTGACCAAAGGGCTCGTCGAGCGCATCGGGGGTGAAGAGCACGCGCTTCGGCAGCCACAGCTTAGCTGACTTGGTAAGGGGTTCCGGCATGAGAACCGGAGCAGGTGCTGGCTGATCGAATAAGGGCAATACGGGCAGTGAATCGAACATGAATAAGGCGTATTTGGTAGCTGTTGATAGAACACCAAACCCGGCCATATAAGTCCCTAAAACCGCTTAAATACCGCAAATTTCCGGGTTTTTAGATGAATTTATACCACTGAAAATGAGCGTTTTATAGAAATAAAGCAGACCCTAGCCCGTCCTGCAGAAACGCAGCCGAAGCGTCTCGCGTGCTGATGCTGGCGTACTGATCAGACGTCAGCACCCGACATGCTTCGACAAGCGGACGCCAGATCAAGCCGGACGTTCTATGGTGCCCCTTTTATGCCATTACCTACCGATTCTACTATCGTTACCACAACAGTAACTATCCACCGTAGAAGCTCTCACGGCACCTTTTCTGCTTCTTTCGACGTAACCTGGAATTCCGTTTCTCTGATTCTTGTTTTCTCTAATCCGCCCCGGCCTGATGTTTTCCTCATTGCGCCGGGGCGGCTCCTGAAACTCTGTCTCTCAACCTATGCCTACCAACGATATTTCACCTGACCAGCCCGTAACCGACGTCATTCTTATTGGCGCGGGCATCATGAGCGCCACCCTTGGGATGATGCTCAAAGAGCTGGACCCCAACTTAACTATTACCGTATTCGAGCGGCTCGACGTGGCCGCCGCCGAAAGCTCCGACGCCTGGAACAATGCCGGTACCGGCCACTCGGCCTTCTGCGAGCTAAACTACACGCCCGAGCGCCCCGACGGCTCCATCGACATCAGCAAGGCTCT
Organism: Hymenobacter sp.; assembly: GCF_036387835.1. GTDB lineage: Bacteria > Bacteroidota > Bacteroidia > Cytophagales > Hymenobacteraceae > Hymenobacter. The sequence goes on from NZ_DASVSY010000021.1 coordinate 84,970, forward strand.
GAAAATTGCCGAGCAGTTCGAAGAGTCCAAGCAGTTCTGGTCTTTCCTGGCCGAGCGCTACGAGGTGAAAGATATTCAGCGCTTCATCAACCACATCCCGCACATGAGCTTTGTGTGGGGGGCCAAAAACGTAGAATACCTGCGCAAGCGCCACGCGGCCCTCACGCAGTCGGCCTTGTTTAAGGGCATGTTGTTTTCCGAGGACCGGGAAGAGCTTCAGCAGTGGATGCCGTTGGTGATGGAAGGCCGCGACCCGCAGCAGCCTGTGGCCGCCACCCGCATGGACTTGGGCACCGACGTAAACTTTGGCTCCCTCACCCGGGGCATGTTCAATTTGCTGCAAGTGAAGCCCGGCGTTACGTTTCACTTTCACCACGAGGTGCAGAAGCTGCGGCAAAAAGAAGACGGCGCCTGGCGCATCAAGGCCAAAAACCTGACTTCGGGCGAGACAATCAAAATACGTGGGCGCTTCGTGTTTATCGGGGCTGGTGGGGGCTCGTTGCCGCTGCTCGAGAAATCGGGCATCCCGGAGGCCAACGGCTTTGGCGGTTTCCCGGTGAGCGGGCAGTGGCTGAAGTGCATCAACCCGGCCGTTATTGCGCGGCACGAGGCCAAGGTGTACGGCAAAGCCGCGGTTGGCTCGCCGCCTATGTCGGTGCCGCACCTGGATAGCCGCATGATAGAAGGCAAGCGGGAGCTACTGTTCGGACCCTACGCCGGCTTCAGCACCAAATTCCTGAAAACCGGCTCCTACCTCGACCTGCCGGGCTCGATTCAGCTCAACAACCTGCGGCCCATGATTATGGCCGGCCTGAAGAACATTCCGCTCACCAAATACCTGATTCAGCAGGTGCGTCAGTCGCCGCAAGACCGGGTGGAGGCGTTGCGGGAGTATCTGCCCGAGGCCCGCGCCGAAGATTGGGAACTAGCCATTGCCGGCCAGCGCGTGCAGGTTATCAAGAAAGACAAAAAGGAAGGCGGCGTGCTTGAGTTCGGCACCGAAGTGGTAAGCGCCGCCGACGGTTCTATTGCGGCCTTGCTCGGTGCCTCGCCCGGCGCTTCCACGGCCGTAAGCATCATGGTCAACCTGATTCAGAAGTGCTTCCCGCAGCAGTCGGCCACGCCGGAATGGCAGGCGTGCTTCCGCGAAATGCTGCCCTCCTTCGGCAAGTCGTTGGCCGACGCCCCGGAGCTGGTAGCAGAAGTTCGGGCCCGGACGAATACGGTGCTGGGCTTGAACGTGGAGGTTGTCTAAACCTACTTCTGCAGAGCGCAAAAGGGGCGCTACGGTTCGCAGAAGAATATTCTTCTGCGAACCGTAGCGCCCCTTTTGCGCTCTGCA
>NZ_DASVSY010000022.1:0-44012 GCF_036387835.1 Hymenobacter sp.
TATTCCGCGTCTCCAGCGGCGAGAGGAATCTGAATCAAGTTGTTAGACAATCATACTCAGATTCCTCTCGCCGCTGGAGACGCGGAATGTCGGAATGACAACGTTAGGTTGCTAATAATTATCTGCGAACTATCTGCAACGATACGCGAAGCGCAGGCTTCGCGCTACAGCCTCTGTATCAACTCACAGGTTCTTTAAGCCTGTTCACCCATGCTGCATGCAAACGTTTGCCAGACATTTAATTGAATATTTCTACTAACTTTTGGAAGTTTTAATAGCCCTGCTGTGCCTAGCTCTTTCCTCACCCACTATGACAAGACGTAGACTTTATTCCGGTGCCTTTCTTTTAAGTCTTGACTTGATGATGCAGGGCAGCGCCTTCGGTCAGATTCAGGATATGAAGCTGCTCAACGTGCCGATTGACATCAGCAACGACTTTCGCAGCTTCACCAACACCTACTACCTGGCCGACAGTCTGGCGAAGTTCAACCCGACCACCGGCATGGGCGAGGTGAAGTACAAGCGCTACAACTACCAGACCCGCCAGGCCTTCAACAACATGCTTGGCGTGTTGCGGCCGGCGGCGGCCAACGAGTTTCCAACCACCGAATACGCGGCGGCGCCTTCCCTGCCCTTCTCGGTGGAGTTTGTATCGGCGCGCACCATCCGGATTCGGGCGGCATCGGGGCCACAGCTCAAGGGCAACGAGGAATCGTTGATGCTGGTGGGGGGCAAAGCGCCGGTCGATAGTAAGTCGTGGAAGTATAGCAAGGTGACAGGCGGGCACCAGTACACCAGCACGTATGGCTCGGTGACGGTGCTGGAAAACCCCTGGCACGTGGAAATCCGGGATGCCAAGGGTAAGCTGCTAACCAAGACCATTCACCACCAAGACAACGCGGAGGCCTCCTACACGCCAGTAATGCCGTTTTCGTTTGTGCGCCGGGCCGAGGATTACTCGCGCAGCATGTCGGCGGCGTTTGCGTTGTCGCCCGATGAGAAGATTTTCGGCTGCGGCGAATCGTTTACGCAGTTCAACAAGCGCGGCCAGAAGGTGGTGCTGTGGGGCGACGACGCCAACGGCATCCAGAACGAGACGATGTACAAGCCGATTCCGTTCTTTATGAGCAGCCGCGGCTACGGCATGTTCATGCACACCTCGTCGCCGATTACCTGCGACTTTGGCAAGTACTTCAACGCCGTCAACTCGATGCTGATTGGCGATGATGCGCTGGACTTGTTTGTGTTTGTGGGCGAGCCCAAGGACATTCTGGACGAATACACCAACCTGACCGGCAAGGCCGCCATGCCGCCGCTGTGGTCGTTTGGGTTCTGGCAGAGCCGCATCACTTATTTCTCGGAGAAAGAAGGCCGCGAAGTAGCCGCCAAGCTGCGCGAAAACAAGATTCCGGCCGACGTTATCCACTTCGACACCGGCTGGTTTACCACCGACTGGCGCACCGACTACAAGTTTGCCCCCGCCCGCTTCAACGACCCGAAAGGTATGATTTCCGACCTCAAGAAGGACGGTTTTCATATTTCGCTGTGGCAGCTTCCCTACTTCACGCCCCAAAACAAGCTGTTCCCGGAGCTGGTAGAAAAAGGCCTGGTGGTAAAGGACGCCAAGGGCAACTTACCCTACGAGGACGCCGTGCTGGACTTCTCGAACCCGAAAACTGTAATCTGGTACCAAGAGAAGATTGCGGACTTGCTGAAGCTCGGCGTCGGCGCCATCAAGGTGGATTTTGGCGAGGCGGCCCCGGCCAACGGGCTCTACTATTCCGGCAAAACCGGCTTCTACGAGCACAACCTCTACCCGCTGCGCTACAACAAAGCCGTGGCCGACATCACCAAAAAAGTGAGCGGCGACAATATCATCTGGGCCCGCAGCACCTGGGCCGGTAGCCAGCGCTACCCCTTGCACTGGGGCGGCGATGCCGAAAACACAGACGATGCCATGGCCGCCGAATTGCGCGGGGGCTTGTCGTTTGGCTTGTCGGGCTTCTCGTTTTGGAGCCACGACATTGGCGGCTTTGTGCTAAAAACGCCCGAAGAGCTGTACAAGCGCTGGGCCGCTTTCGGGATGCTGACGTCGCACACCCGCAGCCACGGCGCGCCGCCGAAGGAAGCGTGGGAGTATAGCCCGCAGTTTCTGAAGGACTTCCGCATGGCCGATGAAATGCGCTACAAGCTGATGCCCTACATCTACGCGCAAGCCAAGCAGTGCACCGAGAAAGGCCTGCCCATGGTGCGGGCGCTGTTCGTGGAATTCCCCAATGACCCCGGCTCCTGGCTGATCGACAACGAGTATATGTTCGGCGCCGACATGCTGGTAGCCCCCATGTTTGAAGCCGGTACCGAGCGCAACGTGTACTTACCCACTGGCAAGTGGATCGACTATCAGTCGGGCCAGGTGTACACCGGGGGCGGCTGGAACGTCATCAAGGCGGGGCCGGTGCAGGCCGTGGTGCTGGTGCGCGACGGGTCGGTGATTCCGCACATCAAGCTGGCCCAATCAACGGCCCAAATGGACTGGAAGAACCTGAGCCTGGTGGCTTACTCAGCCGACAGCAACACGCTGAAAGGCTACGTGTGCTTGCCGGCCGATAACGTGCTGCGCGAAGTCTCGCTCACCAAGCAAGGCACCGGTTTCCAGCTAACCAACGACCCGCTGAAAGGCAAGGTGAAGTTTCAGGTGCAGTCGAACACCGATTACTCGCAGGCCCAAGCGCGCAACTAGGTATGATGAAGCGCCTCACCCCCCGGCCCCCTCTCCTTCAGAGAGGGGGAGCCTGACGAATAGCTGTTGGCTGAGAGTTGTTAGCTATTAGCGTTTCCTGAATTGAGTTAACGGCTAACAGCTCTTAGCTACTGGTTAACAGCTTGGTAAAGGCTCCCCCTCTCTGAAGGAGAGGGGGCCGGGGGTGAGGCGCCCCGTTGAACGATGCTCCGCCACTGATAAAAAAGCCCCCAACTCATGCGTCTTTTCCTTACCGCACTGCTCCTTCTCGCAAGCTTCGGCCACGCGCAGGCGCAGTACCAGTATCCGTTTCAGAATCCGGCACTGCCCACAGAGCAGCGCATCGATAATATTTTGTCGTTGCTGACGCTGGAAGAGAAAATCACCTGCCTGGGTACCAACCCCACCATCGAGCGACTGGGCATCAAGGGGACGGGGCACAGCGAAGGGCTGCACGGCTTGGCGCTGGGCGGGCCGGCGCAGTGGAACCGGCGCAAGATGGTGCCCACCACGCAGTTTCCGCAGAGCTACGGCCTGGGCGAAACCTGGGACCCGGAGGTGATGCGGCAGGTGGGCGAAGCGGAAGGCTACGAAGCACGCTACGTCTTCCAGAACCCCAAATACAGCACTGGCAACCTCGTCATCAGGGCGCCAAACGCCGATTTGGGCCGCGACCCGCGTTGGGGCCGCACCGAAGAATGCTACGGCGAGGACGCTTTTCTGACGGGCACCATGGCGGTGGGCATGATCAAAGGCTTGCAGGGCGACGACCCCAAGTACTGGCAAACCGCCGCCTTGATGAAGCACTTCCTGGCCAACAGCAACGAGGTCGGCCGGGAACGAGGCTCGTCGAACTTCGATGAGCGGCTGTTTCGGGAGTATTACTCGCTGCCGTTTCGGATGGGCGTGGAGCTAGGTGGCTCGCGGGCCTACATGGCCGCCTACAACGCCTGGAACGGCATTCCGATGATGGTGCACCCGGTGATGAAGGACGTGACGGTGAAGGAATGGGGCCAAAACGGCATCATCTGCACCGACGGCGGCGCCTTGAAGCTGCTCTTCAAAGAACACAAGTACTACCCCGACAGCGTGTGGGCCGCGGCGCAAGCCGTGAAGATGGGCATCAACCAGTTTCTCGACGATTACAAAGTGCCGGTGACGCAGGCTGTGCAGCAGAAGTTTCTTACGGAGAAAGACATTGACGCCGTTATTCGGGGTGATTTCCGGGTGATGATCAAGCTCGGTTTGCTCGACCCGCCGGCGCAAAACAAGTACGCCGCTATCAAGGACGGCCCCGAGCCGTGGCTGTCGGACAAGCACAAGACCCTAGCGCGGCAGGTCACGCAGAAGTCCATTGTGCTGCTTAAGAACGAAGGCAACCTGCTACCGCTCGACAAGAGCAAGCTGAAAACCATAGCCATAATAGGCCCGCGCGCCGACCAGGTGCTGCTGGATTGGTATAGCGGCACGCCGCCTTACACGGTAAGCGCGCTGGCGGGCATCAAAGCCAAATTGGGCGAGGGCGTAACCATCCGGCACGAGGCAACCAACCAAGACAACCGCGCCGTGAATGCCGCGCAAGGCGCCGACGTAGCTATTGTGGTGGTGGGCAACTACCCGACCTGCAACGCCGGTTGGGCCATGTGCCCCGATGTATCGGAAGGCAAAGAGTCGGTGGACCGCAAGTCGTTGACGCTCACCGACGAGGCGCTAATCAAGCAGGTGCGGCGCGTGAATCCGAACACGATAGTGGTGCTGGCCTCCAGCTTTCCGTACGCCATTACCTGGACGCAGCAGAACGTGCCGGCCATTGTGCACCTCAGCCAAAACAGCCAGGAGTTTGGCAATGCCTTGGCCGACGTGCTGTTCGGCGACTACAACCCCGGCGGGCGCCTCACCCAAACCTGGCCGAGTTCCATGGACCAGCTGCCGCCCATGCTGGACTACAACATCCGCAACGGCCGCACCTACCAATACTTCCAAGGCAAGCCCTTGTATCCGTTCGGCTTCGGCCTGAGCTACACCACCTTCCAGTACTCCAACTTCCGCCTTAGCTCCCCGAAATTCAACAAAGCCGGCGAAATCATGGCCAGCGTAGACGTGCAGAACACCGGCGCCCGCCTCGGCGACGAAGTGGTGCAGCTCTACATCAGCCACGTAGGCTCGGAAGTGGCGCGGCCCCTGAAGGAGCTGAAAGGCTTCCGGCGCATTACGCTCAAGCCACAGGAAAAACGCACCGTACAAATCCCGCTACGCGCGGCCGATTTACGCTACTGGCACGAAGGCAAGCAACAGTTTGTGTTAGAGAAAGACCTTGTAAAAGTGATGGTCGGCACCGCCGCTAATAACGTTCAGTTTGAAAAGAGCCTTGATTTGAGTAAGAACTAAGCGTTTGTCATTCCGACGCAGGAGGAATCTGAGTTAAAGACTTTACAACGGCTTGACTCAGATTCCTCCTGCGTCGGAATGACAAACGCCCGCCCCAACTTCGCATTTAATCCGACATTCCATATGAAAAACAACCTACTTCTGCTTACTGGCTTGCTGGCAACGCAGCTCGCCAACGGCCAAGCCCCCGCTCCGGCCGAATGGCAGGACGAAAAGCTGCTCAACCAAAACCAGCTGGCGCCGCGGGCCTCGTTTCACGTGTACGACCGGGCCGCCGATGCGCAAACGGCCGACAGGACGCGTTCTTCGCGCTACCAATCACTGAACGGCACCTGGAAATTCAACTATGTACCCCGGCCCGCCGAGGCACCTACCACGTTCTTCCAAGCTGGTTTCGACGATTCGAAGTGGGCCAACATACCCGTACCGTCTAATTGGGAGTTGAACGGCTTCGGCATTCCGATTTATACGAACGTGGCGTATCCGCACGCGAAAAACCCGCCCTACATTGATGGGCGCGACAATCCGGTGGGCACGTACCGGCGCAGCTTCAACGTGCCCGCCGCTTGGGCCGGGCAGCAGGTGTTGCTGCATTTCGGGTCGATAACGGGGTGCGCGTTTGTGTATGTGAACGGGCAGCGCGTGGGTATGAGCAAGGTGGCCAAAACGCCCGCTGAGTTCGATGTAACCAAGTATATCAAGCCCGGCGACAATCAGCTGTCCGTGCAAGTAATGCGCTGGCACGACGGCAGCTACCTCGAAGACCAGGACTTCTGGCGCATCAGCGGCATCGAGCGGGACGTGTACCTGGAGGCATTGCCAACGGAAACGCTGTGGGACTTCTTCCTGAAGCCTGACCTCGACAACACCTACAAAAACGGCCAGTTCAGCGCCAATGTAGGCGTCCGGCGCTTCGCGCGCGAAGGGGGCGCAGCAGCCCCAAAGGCTGCCGCCGTGCGGCTGGAGCTGCTGAGTCCGCAGGGCAAACCGGTGCTCTTGAAAACGCTGAAATTGCAAGGCAGCGCGGCTGATGAGCAGCTGGTTTTCAGCGGCACCGTACCGAAGGTGCAGCGCTGGAGCGCCGAAACGCCCATTCTCTATACCTGCGTGATTTCGCTGGTAGATGCCGCCGACAAACCCCTACCTGGTGGCGTAACAAGCACCAAAGTGGGTTTCCGGAAGGTGGAAATCAAGGATGCGCAGCTACTAGTGAACGGCATGCCTATAGAAGTGCACGGCGTGAACCGCCACGAGCACGACGAAGTAACGGGCCACGTCACCACCAAAGCCTTGATGCTGAAGGACATTCAGCTAATGAAGTTGCACAACATCAACGCGGTGCGCACCAGCCACTATCCCAACGACGAGCTGTGGTACCAGCTCTGCGACCAGTACGGCCTGTACTTGGTGGATGAAGCCAACATCGAGAGCCACGGCATGGGCTCGACTTCCTGGAACGCCAAGATCGACACCACCGCGCACGTGGCCTACCTGCCCTCTTGGGCCCCCATGCACCGCGACCGAATAACGCGGGCCGTAGAGCGCGACAAGAACCACGCCTCGGTTATCATCTGGAGCATGGGCAACGAGTGCGGCAACGGCGCCGTGTTCCACGAGATGTACAAGTGGATCAAGCAGCGTGACCCAAGCCGGCCAGTGCAGTTCGAGCAAGCCAACGAGGACTGGAACACCGATATCGTGTGCCCCATGTATCCGGGCATCCATGAAATGAAAAACTACGCCAAGGATACCAATAAGAAGCGGCCTTACATCATGTGCGAATACGCGCACGCCATGGGCAACAGCGCCGGCAACTTTCAGGAGTACTTCGATATTATGCGCACCAGCCCGCGCATGCAGGGTGGTTTCATTTGGGATTGGGTCGACCAAGGGTTCAAGCAAACCACGCCGTACGGCCAAAAGTGGTGGGCCTACGGTGGCGACCTAGGCGGCTTCAACCGCTACAACGACGAAAACGGGGTAGCCGATGGCCTGGTGGCCGCCGACCGCTCCATTCAACCCGAGCTGTACGAGGTTAAGAAAGTCTACCAAGACATCCGCTTCAGCGCCGACCAGCCAGCTACGGGCCGCATCAAGGTCTACAACGCCTTCGATTTCACTGATTTGAGCGGCTACGATATCCGCTGGCAGCTTTCCCGCAACGGCCAGCCCGTGCAGGACGGTCCGATGAAGATAAGCTTGGCACCACACCAGCAGCGGGAAGTAACGCTGGCCTTACCGAAATTCAAGACCGAACCCGGCACTGAATACACGCTGGCAATTTTCGCGCGTACCAAGGCCGCTACGGAAATGATACCTGCCGGGCACGAAGTAGCCCGGGAGCAGTTCCTGCTTACTCCCAATTCTTACTTTGCTGCCGGCGCAGCACCTGCCCCGGCGAAAGGCACCATTCAGGTGGAGCGCACCGGCGACCGGCTTACGTTTACGGCGGGCGACGTGCGCGGTGCCTTCGATTTGAAGGCAGGCCGCCTCACCAACTACCGGCGTGGCGAGCAGCAGGGCAACGGTGTCCTCAACCAGTACCCGGAGCCCTACTTCTGGCGGGCGCCTATTGACAATGACTTCGGCAGCGACATGCCGCGGCGCTTGGGTGTATGGCGCACGGCGCACACCAACCGGCCGTTGCAGAAGGCCACCGTGGGCGAGCAAACGCCGGAGGGGGTGCGCATCACCATGGACTATTTGCTGGCCGATGTGCAGGTGCCGTACACGGTGACGTATCTGATTCAGCCCGATGGCGCGCTGCAAGTAACCGCCGCCCTAGACATGACGGGCAAAGAGCTGCCGGAACTCCCCCGCTTCGGGATGCGCATGCAGCTCTCGGGCCAGTACGACCTGCTCCGCTACTACGGCCGCGGCCCTTGGGAAAACTACAGCGACCGAAATCTGGCGTCGCTGCTTGGGCAGTATCAGGATACGGTTTCCAACATGTTCACCAACAACTACATTCGGCCGCAGGAAAACGGCTACCGCACCGATGTACGTTGGCTGACGTTGCAAAACAAAGCCGGCAAGGGCCTCCGCTTCGAGGGCTTGCAGCCTCTTTGCTTCAGCGCCCTCAACACCAGCACCGAAGACCTGGACCCCGGCCTCACCAAGAAGCAGCAGCACATCACGGACGTGAAGCAGCAAGGCAATGTTTTCCTGCACCTCGACCTTAAACAGCGCGGCCTCGGCGGCGACAACAGTTGGGGTGCCCTCCCCCACAACCAGTACCGCCTGCTCGACAAGAAGTACGCCTACACGTACACCATGCGCTTGCTGGACGCACCCGCCGCGCAACCCAAGCAGCAAACCGGCATGCTAAACACGCCAAAGTAGCTGTCAGGCTCCCGGAACCGAAGCATCTGACGTGCTGAGGTTGTAGGGTAGTGTTATGCTTCGACTCCGGCTCCGCCTTCGCTCAGCATGACGTTCTTTGGGCTTCAACTTCATTTCATTCACTGATTAGCAAGAGCGACACTGCGAAACAGCATCTGAGCGTAATATTGCAGATTCCCACACATACATACCCAACACAGTATGCCTTCCAAACCGCATCAGTTTTTCCTGCTTGTTGGCACCACCGCGTGCTGCTTAACGGCTGGCTCTAGCCTGGCGCAAAGCAAGCCCGCTGCCACCGCCAAGAAGCCAGCCACGCAGGCAAGCCAGGCTTCCACAAAAAACCAGCAGGTCACGCTTACCGTCAACGACGCCAAAATCAACGCCCTCATCAAGAAGATGACGCTGGAGGAGAAAGTGGCCATGATACACGCCAGCTCTTCGTTCACCTCGGGCGGTGTGCAGCGCTTAGGCATCCCCGAAATGACCTCCTCCGATGGCCCCCACGGCGTGCGCCCCGAGCACGGCCGCGACTGGAGTCTCGACAAAGGGGTAAACGACGCCGGCACCTATCTACCCACCGGCAACACGCTGGCCGCCACCTGGAACCCGCAGCTAGGCTATGCCTACGGTGCCGTGCTAGGCAGCGAAGCGAAGTTCCGGGGCAAAGACGTGATACTTGGGCCCGGCATCAACATCATTCGCACCCCGCTCAACGGCCGCAATTTCGAGTACCAGAGCGAAGACCCGTTCCTGGTGTCGCGCATGGCGGTGGGCTACATCAAAGGCGTACAGGACCAGGGCGTATCGGCCTGCGTGAAGCACTACGCGGCCAACAACCAGGAAACCAAGCGCACCAGCGTTGATGTGGATATGAGCGAGCGGGCCCTGCAAGAAATTTACTTGCCCGGTTTCAAAGCCGCCGTGCAGGAAGCGGGCGTGAACACGCTCATGGGCTCCTACAACAAGTTTCGCGGCCAGTGGGCCACCCACAACGACTACCTGATCAACAAGATTCTGAAAGACCAATGGGGCTTTAAAGGCTTGGTGATGAGCGATTGGGGCGCGGTACACAGCACCATGGAAGCCATCAACAACGGCACCGATATGGAAATGGGCACCGACCTGCTGCTCATGAACAAAACCGTGTCGCAAACGGCGGGCGGCCCGGCCACGAAGGTGGAGCTCAGCACCGTCTACCCCAAGTTCTTCCTCGGTGACACCGTGGTGACCTTGGTGAAAAGCGGCAAGGTGAAGGAAGAATTGATTGACGACAAAGTGCGCCGCATTCTGCGCGTGATGTACAAAACCAACATGATGGACGGCGCCAAGCGTACCCCCGGTGCCTACGCCACCAAGGAACACACCGCTACTGCTCTCAAGGTAGCCGAAGAAGGCATTGTGCTGCTGAAAAACGAAGGCAACATCCTGCCCCTCAAGAAAGCTTCCCTGAAAACCATAGCCGTCATCGGCGAAAACGCCGACCGCCCTAATTCCATGGGCGGCGGCAGCTCGCAGGTGAAAACTCCCTACGAAATCACCCCGCTCCAGGGCCTGAAAAACGAGCTCGGAACCGGCGTGACCATAAACTACGTGCAAGGCTACAAAATAGCCCGCAACCAGAAAGCCGACGCCGCCATGATTCAGTTGGCCGTTGACGCCGCCTCGAAAGCCGATGTGGCCATTGTGGTCGGCGGCTGGACCCACGGCTACAACTACGCCAATTGGGGCGACAATGCCTACGACGCTGAAGGCCCCGACAAGCCGGACATGAACATGCCCTTCGGCCAGGATGAGTTGATTCAAGCCGTACTGAAAGCCAACCCCAACACCGTAGTAGTGCTGATGGGCGGCGGCCCGATTGATGTATCGGCGTGGGAAAAGCAGGCCAAGGGCATAGTAGAAGCCTGGTACCCCGGCATGGAAGGCGGCAACGCCATTGCCAAAGTGCTGCTCGGTACCGTCAACCCCTCGGGCAAGCTGCCCATGACCTTCCCCGTGAAGCTGGCCGACTCGCCGGCCCACAAAATCGGTAACTACCCCACCGACAACCCTACTGACCCCAACGCCGTGGCGGAACACTACAAAGACGACATCTTCGTGGGCTACCGCTATTACGACACTTACAAGGTGGCGCCGCAGTACGCCTTCGGCTACGGCCTGAGCTATACCAGCTTCAAATACGACAAGCTCACCGTCACTCCGGGCCAGCAGAACGCAACCGTCAAGCTCACCGTGACCAACACCGGTAAAGTGGCTGGTGCTGAGGTGGTGCAAGTGTACGTGAAGGACGAGCAAGCTTCGGTAAAGCGCCCGGAAAAGGAGCTAAAAGGCTTTCAGAAAGTGTTTCTGCAGCCCGGTGAGTCCAAAACCGTCACGGTCACGCTCGATACCAACGCCTTCCAGTACTACGACGAAGCGAAGAAAGCCTGGTACCTGGAACCCGGCAAGTTCGACGTGCTGGTCGGCAGTTCCTCCCGCGACATCCGTCTCACCGGCAACGTGACGCTGTAGCCGGCACTGTTTTCTTAAATTAAGCCCGGCAACTAGCACAGACATGATGTTTGCGCTAGTTGCCGGGCTTTTCTGTTGCAGAAAAGTGGCACAGTAAATACCAAGTAATTTCTTTGTAAACCAACCCACTTGCGCTAGCGTTGGTGTATTATCTTACTTGAAATCAAAGGGCAAACAAGCTATGAGTAACTCGGAGATAAGGTTGAAACTTGTAGAAGCGGTAGATAACTTAACCGATGAACAAGGGCTGAAAGCGCTGGCGTATGTACAAGGGTTGCTTGCGCAGAACCCGAGTGCAGCCCCTGGATTGCGGCACGAAGCTTTCTTGCGTCACGCCGGCACAATCGAAGCATCGGAGCTACAGCTGATTGAAAAAGCTATTCAAGAGGCACACCAGATAGACCATAATGAATGGTAGCTTCTTGCTCGACACCAACATCATCATTGCCTTTTTAAATCAGGAAGCTGACGTAGCAACGCAAATCAGAAACTCAGCTCGGTTTGCTATTTCCTGCATTACTGTTGGTGGACTACTTTACGGAGCACATAACTCCGCTAGAGTTCAGTTGAACCTCGACCGTCTGGATGCTCTGTTTCAAGATATAGAGGTTCTTCCTTGCGATGCTGAAACGAGCCATTTCTATGCCCGCTGTAAGGCACAGTTGAAGCGGATAGGCAGGCCAATCAACGAAAACGACTTGTGGATTGCAGCTACTGCTATGCAACACACGCTAACACTAGTTAGCCGCGACGATGATTTCACCGCAGTTGAGGGTTTGCTGTTGGTAAAGTGGTGAGCCTGACCCACAACTGTCATACTATCGGCTAGGCCACTGATTAAGCCACCAGACATATAAGCAAGCCTAGCACCAATAATATACCGATAGCAGCCACAGTATTCAGCACGACTACATGTCCAGCATTTGTGTAACTGCTCTCGTATTCTTTGATTAGTACACGCCGAACCCGTACGCGGTTACGGTATCGTAGATACAGATACAGAAAGCCAATCGAGGCAAATAACATAGTACTAACTACTCCTTCTGCTACACCTTCTACTACGAAGCCAAATAATTCTTCCATCTAACTTTTTATTTTATACCATAAGTGAATCGACAGCAATTTATAAATATTACGTTGTTTTAAACCCCGCATACCGCCGCTTCCGCCGCCATGCGCGCACGGCGCCAAACACCCCTAACAGCACCAGTGGCGCCACCAGATTCAGTAATTGCCAAGTGCGGCGCTGCTCAATAACTTTCAGTTTGTCGAGAGGACGCAGGGTGACTTGCTTGCTGCGCACGCCGATAAGGCCGGTTTCGTCGAGCATGTAATCGACGGCGTTTAGCACTAGCTCGCGGTTGGCGAATTCAGTGTTGGCGAGCCGGTCGAAGCCGAGGCGGAAGGGGCGGCCGGTTTTGGGGTCTAATTCCGAGCGCACAAAGTCGCCGTCGGAAACAACCAGCACTTTGGAAGGCTTGGCTTGGGGCGAAGTAGCGGGCTGAAACTGCGTGGTGCCGGGTTGGGTACGGTTAGCGTAGAGCGAACGGAACTGCCCTTCGAGCAGGTAGCCTACGGGCTCGAACTTGTCTCTGTAAAGCTTCCGGTCGGGTTGCAGGCGCGCGTCGTTCAGGTTGACGGGCACCGGTGAGGGCAGCACCCGGGAGTAGCGCGAGGTGAAAAGCAGCGGCGTCTTGCGGATGCCCGTGGCTTTCACCGTATCAATGGTGCTCACGAATTTGGTGTACACCGCATCGAGGTTGCGGGTGATGGGGTGCGAACTGAAGTTGTTGACCAGCGGATAGAACTGCCACGGCATAGGTTCCACCTTGGGCTTGTTGCCTTCCTTGCCCGTCACGAGCGGAATCACGCCGGAGTTAAGGTCGAGAATCAGGTCGGCATTAACGCGCACGCCGTACTTGAAGAGCAGGTCGTCGAGGCCCACGGGTTGCGGAAACGAGAGCATGCCGGTACGGGCGGCGCTGTCGAGGTTGACGCGCATGGCGTCTACGAAGAACAGCGCGTTGCCGCCCTGCGTAACGAACTGGTCGAGTTTGAACTTCTCGGGTTCGGTATAGGCAGTAGTGGGCTTGGCCACGATGATGGCACTAAGGGCCCGCAAGTCGCGCACTTTGCTTAGGTCAACGCGATACACATCGTAGTACTGGCTGAGCGAGCCAACCAGGTCGCCGGCTTCGGCATTACTTAGCTCGCCGTGGCCCTCTACCACGCCAATCAGCTTGCGCTTGCCCGGACTAAGCTTCCGGATAGCGCTGGCTAGCTCGTACTCCAACCCCTCAATGCTTTGGTTGAGGCGCACATCGGAAGGAGCGGCCTGGTTGCCGCGTAGCAGCAACACCTGCTGCTCCTTGCCCCCCGCCGACACCGTGGCCCACGGGAAAATAATTTTCTCGACCCGCTTGCCGTTTTCGTTTGCCCCAAGGTTGGTTGGGGTCAGTCCTTTCTTGAAAAGCGTCTGGTAATACTGGTTGCGCCCCTTTTCAGTACCAGCCGCCGATGGATCGATGAACACGTAGTTCAAGTTGCTGCCACCATAGACCTGCATTTCGGTGAGCGTTTCGCGCACTGCCTGCTGCAAGCGCCGGAAAGCCGGCGGAAAGTCGCCTGATAGATACACCGTCACGGTAATGGGCTGCTTCAGGTTGGTCAGCAGCTGCCGGGTGGCCCCAGACATGGTATAACGTTTTTCCTCCGTGAGGTCGAGGCGGAAGAAGAACTGCTGGCCAATGAAGTTCATTAGCAATAACGCCCCGATAACCGCCAGAAAGCGAAGCAGGTCACGGCGTTTGCGGGATTGATTTGGGAGTTGTTGTTCGGGCATGTTTTGTCGAGGGGCCTCACCCCCTAGCTCCCTCTCCTTCAGAGAGGGGGGACTAACTTCTAATTATTTAATTTCTTGTTACTACTAGTACTAACGAACTAAGGCTAGTTCCTCCTCTCTGAAGGAGAGGGGGCTAGGGGGTGAGGCAATTCACCAGTTCCGGCTTTGCAGTACCAGCTTAGTGGCTAGCAGCAAGCCGACAATCAAACTAAAGAAATACGTCAGGTCGCGGGAGTCGATAAGGCCTTTGCTGATGTCGCGGTAATGAGCCGCAATGCCAAGCTGGCTAATGTAGTAAGCTGGTGCGCCATCAAAAACCGAAGCCAGCGAATCGAAGCCGGAATACACTAGGAAACAGCCCACTACAGCCACCAGAAAGGCAATGATTTGGTCGCGGGTGATGGCGCTAGCGAAGATGCCAATGGCCGCAAAAACTGCTGCCAGCAACGCCAACCCAATATAGGAGCCGACGGTAGCTGCCGAATCGATGTTGCCTTCGGGGTTGCCAAGCTTGTACACCGAGTAGTAGTAGAGCAGCGTGGGCAACAGTGCCAGCAAGGCCAGCAGCAGACAAGCCAAGTACTTCCCTCCTATTATTTGCCCATCGGTGAGCGGCCGGGTGAGCAGGAGCTCAATGGTACCGGCTTTTTTTTCCTCGGCAAACGTGCGCATGGTGATGGCTGGAATCAGGAACAGGAAAATCCAGGGCGCCATATTGAACAGCGTCTGCAAGTCGGCAAAGCCGTAATCAAGCACGGAGCTATCCGGAAAGACCCACACGAACAGGCCTGTAGCTACCAGAAACACCCCGATGACCACATAAGCCACCGGCGAGTTAAGGAAGGAATTGAATTCTTTGCGAAGTATGGCGTACATCGATAGTGATGTGCTGGTGAATAATAATGACCGTCATGCTGAGCGAAGCCGGAGGCGCAGTCGAAGCATCTCGCTAGGGTGGTAGAATCAATGATGTTACAACGATGCGAGCGAGATGCTTCGGCTGCGCTCAGCATGACAGATAATGTTTGGCAATGTCAACACGCGAGATGCTTCGGCTTCGCTGCGCTCAGCATGACGTTCTATTTTCAGGCATTTATTTGGTCAACGACTGGAATACCTTTTCCAACGACTGCTCTTCCTGCCGCAGCCCGAGTAGCACCCACCCCTGCTGCGCCGCCAGCCGCGAAATAGCGCCGCGCTGGTCGGTGCCGGCGGTGGCCCGGATGCGGTAGGTGTTACCAGTCTCCGTTTCCACGTGGCTAATGCCTGGTAAGGCTTGCAGCAGCGCAGTATCAATGGCCTGCTCGAACTCGGCGCGAATCACGGTTTCCCCTTTTGCACCCGCACCTAGCTCCGAAACCGGCGAGTCGGCTACGAGTTGGCCCCGGTTGATGATGACAGCGCGACTGCATAGGGCGGCTACTTCGGGGAGAATATGGGTGCTGAAAATTACGGTTTTGTCTTGACCAAGTTCGCGGATGAGGTTGCGGATTTCACCAATCTGATTGGGGTCGAGGCCCGTAGTAGGCTCATCCAGTATCAACACGCCGGGGTCGTGGATGAGGGCCTGCGCCAAACCCACCCGCTGGCGGTATCCTTTCGAAAGGGCGCCAATCTGCTTGTTCTGCTCGCGGCCTAAGCCTACTTTATCCACCAATTGCGGTACCCGACGGCGCAGTTCGCTGCCGCGCAGGCCGTGCACGGAACCAATAAATTCCAGGTACTCGTGCACGTACATATCCAGGTACAGCGGGTTGTGCTCGGGCAGGTACCCCACGCGGCGGCGCACTTCCAGCGGCGCCGTCAGCACGTCGAACCCTTCGATAAGGACCGTACCGGCCGAGGGCGGCAAATAGCCGGTGGCCATTTTCATGGTCGTGGATTTGCCTGCCCCGTTCGGCCCCAAAAACCCGAGGATTTCGCCTTTGCCAACTGTAAATGAAATGTCATTCACAGCCGTTTGCGAGCCGAAGGTTTTACTTAAGTGTTGAACTTCTACCATTGATTGAGTTGCCAGTTACCAGTTGCCAGTCTTGGAGGCTGGTTATCGGTTGCTAGGTGGTAGGCTTTGAAAATAAGTGATAAATCCGCTTAACATTCTTCGACATTCAACCAATTGATTTACTGCATTATCAAAATCTGTCTGAGTTAAATAGCGTTGATCGAGGGCAATGTAAAACTGCGTTTTTAACTCATAAAGCGAACCACGTGCTACGAAAAAGAACTGCAGTGAATCTCGTGCATGATTCCTGCCACATCCCTCGGCCAAGTTGGAAGGTATAGAAATTGCGCAGCGACGCATCTGGTTTGTCAAAGCAAATAGCTCGTCTTTGGGGAAAGCACGGGTTGTACTATACACTGTATTCGTTAACTGCCGTGCTTTCTGCCAAACCTGAAGCTCCGTATAATCCTTCATCTTTTCAGTTGCCGGTTGTCAGTTGTCAGTTGCCGGTTGCCGGTTGTCAGTCTGTTCTAAATAACTGGCAACTGGCAACTCACAACTGGCAACTCATTTGGGTTGCGTGGGGCGCATTTGCACTTCGGAAATCATGACGCTGAAGGGCGCCTCCAAGGCATGCACAATGGCGGCGGCAATGTCTTCGGGTTGCATCTTGTGGGGGTCGGGGTCCTGCCCGGGTTTCGTGTCGCCAAAGTTGGTTTCCACCGAGCCCGGCATGATGCACGTTACGCGCACGCCATCAGGCCGCACTTCCTTGAACAAGGCGTCGGAGAAGCCCCGCACGGCATATTTGGTAGCACAGTAGCCCGCCAGGTTTGCGGTGCCGGCCGTACCCGCCAAGGAGCCTACGTTCACAATGTGCCCTTCGTGCTGCTGTTTCATGTACGGCAGCACGGCCTTGGTACAATAGAACAGCCCGTGCACGTTGGTATCAAACATAGCGTGCCACTCCTCGGAAGAAAACTCATCAACAGGCCCAAAATTCCCGATTCCGGCGTTGTTTATCAACACGTGGATTTGAGCGCCTAGTTCCCGGCGGGTATTCATGCAGGCTTCCTGCACCGATGTCTCGTCGCGGATGTCGCACTCGAAAAATTGGAACCGCTCGTGCGTAATTCCTTCCGGCGCAGTACGCCCCCAACCAGCCACTACGGCACCTTTGGCCAACAATGCCTCGGCCGTGGCGCGCCCAATGCCTTTGCTGACGCCTGTGATAATGGCTACCTTGCCGCTTAGTTCCATAGCTGTAAGATGAAGATTCGGATTGGATACGCGCCGCAAGTTAGCGGCCTATATTGGGTTTTACGCGTGCTATTGCTTGCATGGCCATTAACAGCCTGTGAAGACAACGATTGCCTGAAAAGCGCCGGCCCCACAACCACCGAACGGCGCGAACTAACCGCCTTCAAGGAACTCACGACCACCGAGAATGTAAACATCACCTTGGTGCCCGACACCGAAACGTACGCCGAGGTCCAGACCGGTTCCCACCTGCAGGAAGATCTGAAGCTTGAAGTCCGCAACAATCATCTGTATATCAGCAACGAAAGCACCTGCAATTGGGCCCGCAGCTACTCGGTGCCGCACGAAGTAACCCTGCACGTAACCGACCTTCCCGATATGTCGCTCTACGGCCAAGGCAACATCCGCACCCAAGGTCAGTTCCAGGCCGATACCCTCTTTCTACACCTTAAAGGTGCCGGCGACTTCGACCTGGACATTAATAGCAAATACCTCTGGATCGACCAATACGAGCTAGGCGACTACCGGCTGCGGGGCCAAACCAACACCCTGCTGCTAAGCGGCGGTGGGTTGGGCCGTTTCTTAGCCACCGACTTGCACGTCGCTGATTATTGCTACCTGGATCTTTCCCTCTACGCTGATGGGGCTGTTCACTTAAACACATCCGGCCAACTCAACGGCACCCACGCCGGCACCAGCACCATCTACTACTCCGGCAACCCCACCCAAGCCAGCATCCAGATAACCGGTAAAGGCAAACTGGTGAAAGTCAATTGATTATTCAACAGTTATCAATTACCATTTAACAGGGAACGTGCGAATGTGCAGCAACGATTATCTGCTGAAAAACAGCTTGCTATGCCCGTTCGCACATCCCTTGTTAAATGGTAATTGATAACTGTCAAATGCCTAGATATCTCCTAGTTGCGGGCGGATGAGCAGTTCTTCCACTACAGCGTGCGGGGAGAGGCTGTAGGTGGAAAAGATGGCGTCGGCCACGTCTTCAGCTTGAATGAAACGCTCGGCGGGCAAATCGACGCCGGCCCAACTGGCGGTGAGGGTGGCACCAGGCAGCACGGCCGTTACGCGGATGTCATGCTGCTTCAGCTCTTCGCGCAGGTTACGGGTCAGGCCGTAGAGGGCGTGCTTGGCAATGCCGTAGGAGCCGCCGTTAGGATAAGCCGTGATGCTGGCCGTGGAACAGATGTTGAAGATGTGGCCCTGGCGCCGGGCAATCAGGCCGGGCAGCAACGGCAGGGTCACGTCGTAGGCGCTGAGCAGGTTGGCGGCCAGCATTTGGCGCAATTGTGAGCCGTCGGTGGGTTCGTCTTGCAACCTTCCGGGCAAAAAAGCGCCCGTATTATTAACCAGCACGTCTACCTCCCCTTCCAGGCTCAGCACAAAATCAGTGAAACGATGGCAGTCTTCGGCAACACTCAAATCGGCGCACAGCGTATGCAGCACGGCGCCAGGAACTTCTTGCCCTACGGTTGTTTGTAGCTGAACAAGGTCGGCGGCGGAGCGGGCGCAGGTAACGACTGGCCGCCCGGCCCGTAAAAAGCGTGAAACCACTGCCCGCCCAATACCTTTCGTTCCGCCTGTTACCACGATATATTTTTCCATTCCTTTGATTACGGTTGCGCTTTTTACGTAAGTGTTTTAGTTGTTCAATTCCTGTACTGGTGCTCTGCCGCAAGTGTCCGCTTTTACTCTCACTTCCCTTCTCATGGTCAAAACTTTCGGCTCGTTTCTTCTCTTCATCCAGAGCATGGTCGTTCGGAAAGAGCGGTTTTCCATACTCTGGACCCGGACCATTGACGAGTGCATTCTCATCGGTACCGACTCGGTTTTTATCGTGGCCATTGTAGCGGCTTTTATTGGGGCCGTTACCTGCGTACAAATTTCCTATAACCTGATTAGCCCGCTCATTCCGAAGTCTACCATCGGCTACATGGTGCGCGAAATGACGGTGCTGGAGCTGGCGCCCACTATCACCAGCATTGTGCTGGCCGGCAAAGTGGGGTCGAGTATTGCGGGCGGCTTGGGCACAATGCGTATCACCGAACAGGTATCGGCGCTGGAAGTTATGGGTATCAACTCCGCTTCGTACTTGGTGCTGCCGCGCATTATAGCAGCTATTCTCATGTTCCCGCTGCTCGTTATCCTGGCCATGGTGCTCTCCATTCTCGGCGGCTACCTGGCGGGCACGCTCACCGGCGCCATATCCCCTTCCGACTACATCGAAGGCATCCGCAGCGACTTTATTCCTTACAACATCGCCTTCGCCCTGATCAAGTCGGTGGTGTTTGCCTTCCTGGTGTCTTCTATATCGGCTTTTAAAGGTTTCTATACCGAAGGCGGCGCCCTCGAAGTAGGAGCAGCCAGCACCGGGGCCGTTACCAATTCCATTATCGCCATTCTGCTGGCCGATTTCGTGCTAGCAGCGGTACTATTGTAAGAAGGAGCCAGGAACTAGGAGCTTGAAGCTTCTGGTTTCCTACTCCTAACTTCTAGCTCCCAATTCCTAGCTCCTACTCTCATGATTGAGATTCATAATATTCAGAAGGCTTTCAATGGCAATCCTGTCTTGAAAGGAATCAACTGCACCTTTGAAACCGGCAAGTGCAATCTGCTGCTTGGTGGCTCGGGTACGGGTAAAAGCGTACTCCTGCAATGCATTGTGGGCTTGATGAAACCCGATTTGGGCAGCATCACTTTCGACGGCACCGTTTTCACTAATAACAAAGTGGATATCCGGCAGGAAATACGGCGCAAAATTGGGATGCTGTTCCAGGGTTCGGCCTTGTTCGACTCGATGACGGTGTACGAAAACACCGAATTCCCGCTGAAGATGCTCACGCCCGAAATGACCAAGGAAGAGCGCCGCGACCGGGTGGAATTTTGCCTGAAGCGCGTTGGCCTGGAAAACGCAGGCAACAAGATGCCCTCCGAAATTTCGGGTGGTATGAAGAAGCGTGTCGGTATTGCTCGCGCCATCGCGCCCAATTGTACCTACCTCTTCTGCGACGAGCCTAACTCCGGCCTCGACCCCGCTACCAGCATCAAGATCGACGAACTCATCCACGAAATCACCCACGAGTATAACATCACTACGGTCGTCATCACCCACGACATGAACTCGGTAGTGGAAATCGGGGACCATATCATCTTCCTGCACAAAGGAGAGAAGCTTTGGGACGGCAACAAAGACCAGATTCTGAACGCCAAAGTGCCCGAGTTGCGTGAGTTTATCTTCAGCAGCAGCCTCGTCCGCGCCGCCAAGCGCGTAGACGAAGAATCGGAAGGTGGCCTCGAAGCCTTGGCCAACGAGCCCCTATCGGAGGTGTAGCCACAGCTAGCTATCCTCCAACAAGCCCCTACCATCCGTGCCGATAGTAGGGGCTTGTTGTTTGCTGGAGGTCAAACCTAACTTGGAATAGAACCTAGCAATTACTTAAACTTACTTTTCACAATTTCACCACTCACCAACCCTGCCGCTTGCGTAGTTCGGTGAGATGGGCCAGATGGTGGCGGCCGTGCCAGGAGTATAATACCAGGGCCTGCTCGAGCGTAAAATCTTGCTTGGAGCCCGGATGATAGAAGGTGCGCTGCCACTGCTCGCTGCGGAGGTTACGCAGCAAGATGGTCCAGCGGATATGCAACGCCTCCAGCAACGCCAACGACACAGCCGGGGGCGTAGCCGCTACGTCGGGCAACTCGGCCCAAGCCGCCTCGTCGTAGGGACGGATGGTGGGGTTATCCTCAGTGAGGGCCAGCCGGAACCGAGTATAGGCGTTCAGATGCGAGTCGGGCAGGTGGTGAACTACTTGGCGTATGGTCCAGCCGCCGGGGCGGTAGGGTGTGTCGAGTTGAGCTGCGCTCAAACCTGTGACGGCGGCACGTATCTGGTCGGGGAGCAGGGCAATATGGGCAACGTGGGCCGTGCGTGCGCCAGCTTCCAGTGGCCCGGTGGGCAGCGTGGGTTGGCCAATCGGGTAACGCAGGTCGGGAGAAAATTCCATAGTAGTTTAAGATAAGCGCCCAACAACAACCCGTCAGGACAGCACAATTCTACGCATTTAACCTTTTGATTTCAGCTAGTGCAAGTGACGGCTGTGTTGCCCCGTTTTTACGATATCACTATCGATCAACATCGTGTAAAGAGCCGCATCCGGCGGGCATCACCAACACTGGTGGCTCCCTAAACCGTTGTTCCAACGAGAATCGAAGCTGCCGTCTCGTTCAACGATAGAATACTACAACCGGCAAGAGCCCAGGCGCTACGGCCTGTTGGCAGCAAACAAGAAGGCCACACCTTGGAGGGTGTGGCCTTCAGTGAATATTCGTGGTGGTTATTAGCCGTCGCGCTTGTTGAGTTCGTCGCGAATTTTGGCGGCTTTTTCGTAGTCCTCGCGCTCCAGGGCTTGGGCCAGCATCTTAGTTAGCTCGTCCAACGATACCTGTCCGCTTGGGTCGCGGGGCGTGGGCTCGGGCTTGGCCGGGCCGGCGGGGGTATCGTCGTCCTCATCCTCGTCGTCCTCGTCGGCGTCTTCGGCGTTTTCGTCGAGTTCCGATAAGATGATACCGGCTTCGCTCAGCACACTTTCCACTGTGAAGATGGGCACTCCGAAACGCAGGCCAATGGCAATGGCATCGGAAGGCCGGGAGTCGAGCTCGAAGGTGGTAGCCCCGTCAGAGCACACGATTTTCGAGTAGAAGACGCCTTCTTTTAGGTCCGAGATTATCACTTCCAGCACGGCAACGTGTACGTGCTCGGCGAAAGATTTAAACAAATCGTGCGTGAGCGGCCGATTCGGATTTATTTTCTCTATCTGAATGGCAATGCTCTGTGCCTCGAACATACCAATGATGATGGGCAGACGACGGTTGCCGGTCTTTTCGCCTAAAATCAGGGCGAAAGAGCCGGACTGCGACTGGCTGGAGGAGAGGCCGAGGATTTCGAGCGGTATTTTTTTCAAGGGTCTTGGTGACTTTGAGACTTAGGACTTGGGTTTCGGCCTTACTACGTGCAAAGAAAACAAAGGCTTCCGGCTCGCACTAAAAGAAACGAAAAAAGACTTGAGAACCTGACGCTGCAACCGAAGCCAAGTATCGGATTCTCAAGTCCCCAAGTTTCTAGCTTAGCTCTTTTACGGCTTGCGTCAGCTTCGGCAGCACGTCGAATACGTCGCCTACGATGCCATAATCGGCTGCTTTAAAGAACGGGGCTTCCGGGTCTTTGTTGATAACGACAATCACCTTGCTAGAGTTGACGCCCGCTAGGTGCTGAATAGCACCCGAAATACCGCAGGCAATGTACAGGTTCGGCGATACGGTAATGCCGGTTTGGCCTACGTGCTCGTGGTGAGGGCGCCAATCGACGTCGGAAACGGGCTTGGAGCAGGCCGTAGCCGCGCCGATGGCTTTAGCCAGGTCTTCGATGAGGTTCCAGTTCTCAGGACCTTTCATACCCCGGCCACCAGATACTACTTTGTCGGCTTCGGGCAACAGAATGCCACCAGCCTGGTCTTGCATGACCACTTGCTTGGGGGCATCAGTGAAATCGGCATCGGCGAGTTGGGCCGAGAAGCTTTCCACTTGCGCGGTTTTGCCGGCTTCGTGCAGCGCTTCGATAGAGTTCTTTTTAACGGCAATAATCTTCCGCTCGCCTTCCAGCTTCACATCGGCAAAGGCTTTGCCCGAGAAGGCGCCGCGCTTCACCACGAAGCTGCCACCATCGGTTTTGGGCAGCTCTACTACGTTGGTAGCCAAGCTAGCCTGCAACCGCACCGACAGGCGCGAGCCCACCGAAGCCCCAATGTTGGAGTTGGCCAGTACAATTATTTTGGAATCTTCTTTTTGAGCGGCGGCGGCAATCAGCTTGGTGTAGGCGCCATTCACAAAGTCTTTGAGGCGAGGTTCCGCATCGTAAAGCACCTTCGTGATACCTTGCTCACCGAGCTTGGCCAGACTGGCTTCGGAAGCCTCGCCTACG
Organism: Hymenobacter sp.; assembly: GCF_036387835.1. Lineage (GTDB taxonomy): Bacteria > Bacteroidota > Bacteroidia > Cytophagales > Hymenobacteraceae > Hymenobacter. The sequence continues at coordinate 23,024 of NZ_DASVSY010000022.1, forward strand.
GCTACGGCCGTGGCCGTAGTGCCAAGCATCTGAGCTACTTGGCTGCCATAAGAGGCCACTTCCAACGACGATTTCTTTACCTCGCCGCCATCACATTCAACAACAACTAGAACAGACATTTTCTTGGTTTTTTGTTTTTGGTTCTTGGTTTTTGGAACTCATAAGGAAGCTGGTATTTGGAATTGGACAAAGGCCAAAAACCAAGAACCAGAAACCAAAAACCAACTAGATTACCTTAGCCTCGTTGCGAAGCAATCTGATTAGCTCGCCGGCATTTTCAGCCGGGACAAGCTTAACGCCCTGTTTCTTGGGCGGTAGCGCGTATTCCGAAACCATAGTGCGGGGGGCATCGGTGGTGGGCTCTACTACTTTCAGCGGCTTGGTGCGGGCCGTCATGATACCGCGCATGTTGGGAATGCGGGGCTCACACATCGGCTGCTGGCAAGACGCTACAAAGGGCGTATTCACTTGCACTATCTCCTTGCCACCCTCGATTTCACGCTCCAGAGTGGCCGTGCTGCCGCTCATATCCAGCTTCATAGCCGGGGCTACGGTTGGGATACCGAGTAGCTCGCCTACCATGCCGTGCACCTGAAAACCGTTGTAGTCGATGCTCTCCTTGCCCATCAGAATTACGTCGTAGGCGCCTTCTTTGGCCACGTTAGCAATTTGCTGCGCAACAAAAAAGGCATCTTTCGGCGCTGCGTTTATGCGGATAGCATCATCGGCCCCGATGGCTAAGGCCTTGCGGATGTTGGGCTCGGTGTCGGCTTCGCCCACGTTGAGCACCGTGACGGTGCCGCCGCCCTGCGCCTCTTTTAGCTCAATGGCGCGCGTGAGGGCATATTCATCCCAAGGATTAATCACGAATTGGACACCGGCCTTGTTGAACTCCTTGTTGTCGGGAGTGAAGGCAATTTTGGTGGTCGTGTCGGGTACGTTGCTGATGCAAACGAGAAACTTCATCTACGGCTGCTTGAGTGGGAGGATAAACTACGGGAAAACCTGAAATTTGGGGCAAAGATACTGAAAACTCCTGCCTGATGGAAACCCAACCTAGCCGCCTCCAACAACTACTGGCCTTCTACCAAGACGAGCCCAACGACCCCTTCACGATATACGCCTTAGCCACCGAATACAAGGCGACGGAGCCTCTGCGGGCTTTGGAATATTTTCAGAAACTTCTGGTCGAGCACCCCGATTACGTGGGCACGTACTATCACGCCGGCAAGCTGCTCGAACAGATTCAGAAGCCGGAAGAGGCCGAAAAGGTTTACCGCGAAGGTCTGCGCGTGAGCCGCCAGGCCGGCCAGATGCATGCCGCCAGTGAGCTGCAACAGGCCCTGAACAAGTGCCTAGGTCTTGACTACGAAGACGATTAGCGGTGTATGCGTACGACCCGCTGCTACCTTATACCAACGCACTCACTTTCGGTTTGCCACTGAAAAGGCGTCTGGCTTCGGCTATGGCTCCCATAGCGTCCGGGGCCGAAGCGTCGGCGCCCACGGCCTGCCAGAGCGTAGGATCGGCATTGAACGGGGCGCCGCCCACCATTACGCGAGTGGCAGCACAAACGGCCGGCCGCTCGGCCAGCAACTCCCTGACGCGCGCCACGTGGTGGCTCATGGAAGCTCCTATTACCAGCAGCTCGGCGCGGTGAGCCAGTACGGCTTGCCACACCGAAGCGGCCGGCGTGTTGGCGCCCAAAAAGTAGGCATCCCATCCATCCGACTCCAGAAAGTCGCTCACCATGCGCAGCGGCATTACGTGCAAGTCGCCGGAGAGGGTGGCTGCCACCAGCCGGCGGCCGTTGCGCGGGGCGGCCATCAGGTGCGCGTGCAGGGTGGCAATAGACAGTTCGGTGGCGGCGGTGCAATAATGCTCTTGCGCTACGTCTATCTTGCCTTCATGCCATAGGCGGCCTACTTCGCGCTGCACCGGCTGGAAGATGTGCAGGTAGATGTCGCGTACGTGGGCTCCTTCGCGCACCGCCTGCCGGATACCGGTCAGGGCTTCGGTGCGCTGGCCAGCCAGCAGCCGCCCCAGGTATTGCCGGGCTTCGGCCACCAGCGGGGCTCCGTTGTGCAAAACCGAAACCGCATCAGCTGTCGGGGGCGTGATAGGCTTGCTGACTACCGCTAGTCCGGCATAGAAGTAAGGCAGCGTAAGATTGTAGTCGGTAATGGTCAGGCGCTGGCTAAGGACCTGGCGCAGGGCATTGAGCTGCTGCCGCAACTGGTCGTCGCGCTCCGGTGAAAGGCTGGGTAGGTAACGGGCATGCTCGAGGTGGGCTTCCAGCAGCGACACGCTGTTCATTAGCAAGGCATCAGCCAAGGGGTGGCAATGACTTTTCAAGTCTTCCAGCAATTCAGCTTCTGTCAGACCAACCAAGCTGTTAAGTACTTGGCGGCAAGCAGCACGTGCCAAAGCAGGCGCTTGTTCGTACAGAAAATCAGCTATAGCCTGGTGCGGAGCAGACGAGGTGGGCATCAAAAAACTGGGTAATTAAAAAACTAAGCTGTTGTCTGCACTTTTACGCATAATAGCTTTACGTGTGTAGTACGAATCAAGCTTATTGTGGTTTCATCTAGAGAAGCAACGTGGAGCCGACCGCTTTAATTCCAACTAAATATGAGAATCCTCCTGGTAGAAGATGAACCCAAAGTATCGGCTTTCATTCGCCGGGGCTTGGAAGAGGAAGGGTTTACAGTAGATACCGCCTTTGATGGGGATATGGGCGGGCGGCTGGCCTTAAGCAACTCCTACGAACTCATTATCCTGGACGTGATTCTGCCCCACCGCAACGGCTACGAGGTGCTCAAGGTCGTTCGTACGCACGACCAGCAGGTGCCCGTGCTGATGCTCACGGCACTAGGTACCACCCAAGACAAGCTTCAGGGCTTCGACGGCGGCGCCGACGACTACCTCGTCAAGCCCTTCGACTTTTCGGAACTGCTGGCCCGGGTCCGGGCCCTGACGCGCCGCCGCGGCCAGGAAGTGAAAGGCGCCGTCCTCACCTTAGCCGACCTTACATTGAACACTATCGCCAAAACCGTGACCCGCGCCGACCAGCCCATCAAGCTCACGGCCCGCGAGTTTGGACTGCTGGAGCTGTTTATGCGCCACCCTGGCCGCGTGCTAAGCCGCGCCGAAATAGCTGAAAACTCGTGGGAGGATTCTTTCGACTCCGGCTCCAACGTGATTGATGTATATGTGAATTACCTGCGCAACAAGGTGGATAAGGGCTTCGAACAGAAGCTGATTCACACAGTAGTCGGCATGGGCTACGTACTGCGGGTGGAATAGCAGGTTGGTTCAAGCAGGATTCAATGAGCTTGTAAGGATTAAATCCATTGAAGCTGATTAGCAAAATCACTCGCCTGTCATCCTTCATCTAATATCTGCGCAGCCGCAGTCGAAGCATCTGGCGTGCTGACGTTACAAAACGTAGATGTTGTGCTGACGAAGGAAGCATCTAACTTCCTCTGTCGATTTTATTACACCAGCGAGATGCTTCGACTATGCCTCCGGTCCTTGGCTTGAGGCGCCACATGCGGACGCTAGATGAAGCCTGACGGGCGAGCGGTTCTGTGAATAACTTCATTGATTCATCACTCTTTTTCGTCGACCTATTGACTACGTAAAGGCACTATCAACTCACCAGTCCGTTAAATAATTAAGTCCCCTACTCCACCCCTCATGACCATCCGTAATCGTTTGACGTGGCTATTTGTGGGGTTAGTGGCGGTGCTGTTGTTGGCGGTGATGTCGGTGATTTACATTCTGCAGAGCGATTACACGCATCAGGAATTTCACCAGCGCCTGCGCGACCGGGCCGAGGTAACGGGCTACGTATTTCTGGAACAGGACGAGCTGCACGAAACGGCCTTTCGGGACTTCCAGCGGCGCTACTTACGCACGCTTACCGGCGAGGTCCTCCAGATTTACGATGCGCGGCTAACACCCCGATTTATCGAGCAAGACGTGCGGGTGAAGATTTCCGACCGGGTTCTGGCGCGCGTACTCGCTGATAAGCTGGTGTACTTTGATGTGGGGCCGCGGCAAGCAGTAGGCTTGTTTTACCACGACAACCAAGGAGACTTCGTGATTGTGGCGGCCGCCGAAAACCACGCGGGGCGGGCACGGCTCGAGCACTTGGCTACCATTCTGGCTTGCATCTTCGTGGCAAGCCTGGTGGTGATTTACGTAGCCGGACGAGTATTTGCGGGTAAGGCGCTGGCCCCCATTGCCGCCGTCAACGACCAGGTAGACCGCATAACGGCGCAGGACCTGCACCGGCGCGTAGATGCCAACGTCAGCCATGAGCAGGACGAAATTGCGCGCCTGGCGCGCGCCTTCAACCGGCTGCTGGAACGGTTGGAAGAAAGCTTCGAGGGCCAGCGCACCTTCGTCAGCAACGCCTCGCACGAGCTACGCACGCCGCTTACGGCCAGCATTGGGGAGTTGCAGGTGCTGCTGAACCGCGACCGGGAACCCGCCGCTTACCGCGAGGCGGTGGCCTCGGTACTGGCCGAGCTGCAACAGTTAAAGTCGTTGCTCAACAACCTGCTCGACCTCAACCAAACCAGCAATGCCCTGCTCACCGACGACTTACGGCTAGACGAGCTACTGTGGGAAGCCCGCGAAGCCGTGTCGCCCGACCAACGCCGCCGCATCCACATCACCCTCGACAAGCTCCCCCCCGACCCGACCCCACTGGAAATTTGTGGCAACCGCCAGCTGCTCAGCCGCGCCCTCACCAACCTCTTCGACAACGCCCTCAAGTACTCTGATCCTACCACCCCGGTAGCAGTGCGCTTCACCCACACCCCCGGCCGCATCCGGATTCTGGTGACGGACCAGGGTATTGGCATCGCCGAAAAGGCGCTGCCGCAGATATTCCAGCCTTTTTACCGGGCCGACAATGCGCGCGGCGTGGTTGGGCACGGGGTGGGCCTGCCGCTGGCCCGCCGCATTGTGGAGTTGCACGGCGGACAGCTCCATGTTCAGTCGCGCCTGGGCGAAGGCACTACGGCAGAAATAACGTTTGTGGTGGCCGGATAAAGTGCCGACGGCCATTCGCAGGACCACGCCCCGCCTCTGCGTAACAGCAGGTTGCGGCGGCTGGGGTATGGCATTTCGGGGGGCCAAGGGAAGAAGCGCTCGACTACTCGTTGTTTGTGCAAACCGCCGTGCCTGATTTTTATGGACTAATGCGCTTAAATGCTGGCACCAAAAACAGCTTTTACAGCTCGGAAACGAGGTTTTTAAAAATATTTTTCTTTTCTAATCTGTTTCTAATGTACCTCTAACCCGGGCCTAATATCACCGGAGTACTCTTGCATATCCAACCACCACAACCGGATATGCAACGCTTCTTTCTTTTGCTGACTACCGTTCTGCTAGTCAGTTTCACTGCCCGCGCCGCGGCGCCTCTCGGGGCCGACACCGTACGCCTGACGCTCCCGGAAGCGGAAAAACGCTTCGTGGAAAACAACCTGACGCTGCTGGCCCAGCGCTACAACGTGTCGGCGGCGCAGGCGCAGATTCTGCAAGCCAAGCTCTGGGACAACCCCACCATTACGCTGGAGCAAAACACCTACAACCCCCAAACGCACAAAGCGTTGGACGTAACCCGCACCGGCAACACGGCCGTGCAGGTACAGCAGCTGTTTTCCCTTGCCGGCCGCCGCAAAGCCGCCACCAACGTGGCGCAGCAGAACGCGCTGGTCGAGCAGTTCACCTTCGAAGACCTGCTCCGGAACCTGCGCTACGAGCTGCGCAGCACCTTCTACGACCTGTACTACAAACAGCAGAGCGTGAGCGTGTACGACAAGGAAGTGGCCAGCTTCCAACGCACGGTAACCCTCTACCAGAGTCAGTACGACAAGGGCAATATTGCGCTCAAAGAGGTGATTCGCCTGAAAGCCTTCCTGTTCCAGCTCCTGAACGAGCGGCAGGCGTTGCTCTCCGACATTGCCACCGAACAAGCCGACCTGCGCACCCTGATGCGCGATACGAGCGGGGCCTACTACGTACCCACGGCCGACCTCAACCACTTGCGCGCCTTAAGTCTGGCGGGCCGCACCGAAGACCAGCTTATCGACTCAGCGCAGGTGAACCGGGCCGACGTGAAGGCCCGCCAAGCCGCCGTGCAGCAGCAAACGCAGAATCTGCGCCTGCAACGCGCCCTGGCCGCGCCCGATTTGGCCGCGGGCTACGTGTACGACCGGGCCGGCAACTACATCCAGAACTACAATGCCGTGACGCTCGGCATTGCCGTGCCCATCTTCAACCGCAACCAGGGCAACATCCACACGGCGCAGCAGCAGATTGAGGTCAGCAAGGCGCAGCTCGGCCAGCAACAACTCGTGGTGCAGAACGACGTGCAGGAGGCCTGGCGCCAAGCCCGCCAAACCGACCAGCTCTACCAAAGCGCCGACCGCGAAACCAGCGACTTCGACCGCCTCATGAAAGGCATCGACGAAAGCTACGCCAAGCGCAACCTGACGGTAGTGGAGTTTCTGGATTTCTACGAGAGCTACAAAAACAACCTGGTGCAGCTCAACAACCTGCGGGCCAGCCGGGTGCGGGCTTTCGAACAACTCAATTTCGCCGTGGGCCGCCCGGTGTTTCAGTAGGAACCTGAAGGTTGGGGGCTTGGGGGCTTGGAAGTTGCTCCGCAGCTCTACTTCAACCCCTGAACTCCACCTCATCCCACTCCCTATATAAGTCTTAATGAACGCCAGGCCCTCCACCCTTTAAGCCCCCAATAAGCAATCATGAACTCCAAGATCCTAAGCTCCCAAGCCCCCAAAACCCTGTTTCTGGCTTTCCCGCTCGCCCTGGGATTGGTGGGCTGCGCTCAGAAAGATGCGACCTCCACCCAGAAAGCCGACCCTGGCTTCACCATGTCCAACCAGATGATGCGGGAACTCAAGATTGATACCGTGCGCAACGAGCCGGTGCGCGACGAGCTGACCCTCTCGGGCCAGATTGCCTCCGACGGCGACCGAACCGTGAAGGTGTTTCCGCTGGTGGGCGGCGTGGTCGAGCAGCTCTCCGTGGAGCTCGGCGACCATGTAACCAAGGGCCAGGTGCTGGCCGTGATTAGGAGCGGCGAAATTGCCGACCTCCAAAACCAGAACAGCTCCGCCGGCACCGACCTCGACATTGCCAACAAGAACCTGCAAGTGTTGGAAGACCAGTACAAGGCCGGCCTAGCCTCGGAGCGCGACGTGACCTTGGCCCGCAAGGAGCTGCAAAAAGCTCACGGCAACGTGGGCAAGAGCCGCAAGCAGCTCAGCGTCTACGGCGTATCGGCCGATGGCACGTATGAGCTGCGCGCCCCTATTTCAGGCTTCATCACGGAGAAGAACGTGACCGACCACATGCAGTTCAACGCCGACAATGTGGGCAACCTCTTCACCGTGAGCAACCTCGACGACGTGTGGATTATGGCCAGCGTGTTCGAGTCCGACATCTCCAAGGTGAAGGAAGGCTACGTGGCCGATGTAACCACGCTGGCTTATCCCGACAAGCACTTCAAGGGCCGCATCGACAAGGTGTTCAACGTGCTCGACCCGGAAAGCAAAGTGATGAAGGTGCGCGTGCGGCTCGAGAATCCCGACTACCTGCTGAAGCCGGAGATGTACGCCCAGATCAACGTGGAAAACACTGAAAACCAGCGGATGCTGTCCGTGCCAGCCAATTCCGTGGTCTTCGATAAGGACCGCAACTTCGTGATGGTCTTCAAAGACAAAAGCCACGTGGAAACCCGCGAAGTGAAGCTCGCCAAAACGGTGGGCAACGTGAGCTACGTGCAAGCCGGCCTCAAAGACGGCGAGCGAATCATCGCCCAAAATCAGCTGCTGGTCTACGACGAGCTCAACGATTAGTCTTTCAGGAGCTAGGAGTTTGGAGTTAGGAGATAGAATCCTGCCAGTCAATGACATAATCTGACGGCATTCCTTGTCTCTGCCGCACCGTTTTGGTCGTCTTCCTCCTAGCTCCTAGTTCCAAACTCCTAGCTCCTTTTCAAAAACATGGGCAAGTTCATTCAAAGTATTGTTGCCTTTTCGCTCAAGAACCGCTTCTTCGTCTTTTTTATGACGGCGCTGCTGATTGTGGGCGGGGCTTATAGCTACGTGCACACGCCGATTGAGGCGTTTCCGGACGTTACCAACACCCAAATCATCATTGTGAGCCAGTGGCCGGGCCGCTCGGCGCAGGAAGTGGAGCGGTTCGTGTCGGTGCCGATTGAGGTGGCCATGAACTCGGTGCAGAAGAAGTCGAACATGCGCTCCATCTCGATGTTCGGGCTGTCGGTGCTGAAAATCAACTTCGACGACGACGTCGAAGACTTCTTCGCACGGCAGCAGGTCAACAACCTGCTGGCCGGCGTGGCACTGCCCGAAGGCTGCGAAAACCACGTGCAGCCGCCTTACGGGCCGACCGGCGAAATATTCCGCTACACCGTGCAAGGCAAAGGCCGCAGCACCAACGACCTGCTGGCCGTGCAGGACTGGGTGGTGGAGCGCCAGCTGAAGTCGGTGCCGGGCGTGGCCGACGTGGCCGCCTTCGGGGGCACCACCAAAACCTACGAAATCAACGTGGACCCGGCGCAGCTCCAGAAGTACGACCTCACGCCGCTGGAAGTGTACCAGGCCGTGCAGCGCTCCAACATCAACGTGGGCGGCGACGTCATCGAGAAAAACGGCCAAGCGTACGTGGTGCGCGGTATCGGTTTGCTCAATGACATCAACGACATCGGCAGCATCATCGTCAAGGACATCAGCAACACGCCTATTCTGGTGCGCAACGTAGCGTCGGTGCAGGAAAGCAACCTGCCGCGCGTCGGCCAGGCCGGCCTCGACAAGCAGAACGACGTGGTGGAAGGCATCGTGATTATGCGCAAGGGCGAAAATCCGGCCGAAGTGCTGGGCCGCGTCAAGGCGAAAATTGAGGAGCTGAACACCAAGATTCTGCCTTCCGATGTAAAGCTGGTTACGTTCTACGACCGGGACAACTTGATGGACCGGTGCACGCACACCGTGATTCACAACCTGCTCGAAGGCATTTTGCTGGTGACGGTGGTCGTGTTCTTGTTCATGGCCGACTGGCGCACCACGCTCACCGTGGCCATTGTGATTCCGCTGGCGCTGCTGTTTGCCTTCATCTGTTTGCGGCTACGAGGCATGTCGGCCAACCTGCTCAGCATGGGCGCCATCGACTTCGGCATCATCATCGACGGGGCCGTGGTGATGGTGGAGGGCGTGTTTGTGGTGCTCGACCACAAGGCCCACAAGGTAGGAATGCCGACTTATAACAAGCTGGCCAAGATGAGCATCATCAAGAAAACCGGCGGCGAGTTAGGCAAGGCCATCTTCTTCTCGAAGCTCATCATCCTGACCTGTTTGCTTCCGATTTTCTCGTTCGAGAAAGTGGAAGGCAAGATGTTCTCACCGCTGGCCTGGACCTTGGGCTTTGCCTTGATCGGGGCCCTGATTTTGACTTTGACCTTGGTGCCGGTGCTGTCGAGCATCCTGCTCAACAAGAACGTGCGCGAGAAGAACAACCCCATCGTGAACTTCTTCGACCGGCTGGTGATGCGCGGCTTCGGCTTCACCTATGCCCACAAGAAACTAAGCTTGCTGACGGCCTTCGGGATTATGGCCGCGGCGCTGTATTCGTTTCACTTTTTGGGCACCGAGTTTCTGCCGGAATTGAATGAAGGCGCGCTGTGGGTGGAAGCCAAACTGCCCATGTCCACCTCCCTGACCGAGACCACCAAAATGGTAGCCAAGTTCCGCGACATTCTCGGCTCGTTTCCCGAAGTGAACGGTGTGCTCAGCCAAACCGGCCGCTCCAACGACGGCACCGACCCCTCGGGCATGTACTACGTGCAGTGCCAGGTGAACCTGAAGCCCAAGGAAGAATGGAAGCGCGACATCACCAAAGAGCAGCTCATCGACGAGATGGATGCCAAGCTGCGCCAGTACCCCGGCATCGTGTATAACTACTCGCAGCCCATCATCGACAACGTGGCCGAGGCGGTAGCCGGCATCAACGCTTCGTTGGCCGTGAAAATCTTTGGGCCAGACCTGAAAACCATTGACGAAAAAGCCGACTCGGTAGCCACCATTCTGCGCGGTATCCGGGGCGTGAAGGACTTGGGCATCATGCGCAACCTCGGCCAGCCCGAGCTAAGCATCCACCTCGATCAGGCCCGGATGGCCACCTACGGCGTGGCCGCGGCCGATGCGCAGGCGGTGGTGGAAATGGCCATTGGCGGCAAGGCAGCCAGTGAGCTGTACGAGGGCGAGCGGAAGTTCGACATCCGCATCCGCTACCCCAAGCAATACCGCAGCACCGAAGCCGAAATTGGCGAGCTGCGCGTGCCCACCATCCACGGCAGCAAAGTGGCCCTCAAGGAAATTGCCACTATCCAGACGGTGACGGGACCCGCCTTTGTGTACCATGATGGAGGCCAGCGCTTTATTGCCGTGAAGTTCTCGGTGCGCGACCGGGACATGGGCTCTACCATTGCCGAGGGCCAGCAGAAGGTGAATGCGCAGCTGCACCTGCCCAAGGGCTACAGCCTTGCGTGGGCCGGGGAATTTGAAAATCAGGTGCGGGCCACCAAACGCCTCACGCAGGTGGTGCCGGTGTCGTTGGTTATCATCTTCATTTTGCTTTTCATCACGTTCGGCAACGCTAAGGATGCCGGCCTGGTACTCGTGAACGTGCCGTTTGCGCTTATCGGGGGTATTGCAGCCTTGCACGTCACGCACACCAACTTCAGCATCTCGGCGGGCATCGGGTTTATTGCGCTGTTCGGTATCTGTATCCAAAATGGCATCGTGCTCATCACGGTGTTCAAGCAGAATCTACGCCGCAAGATTCCGCTCGACCAAGCCCTGCGCGAAGGCGTAATCTCCAGAGTACGCCCCGTGGTGATGACCGCCCTCATGGCCATGATCGGCTTGTTCCCGGCCGCTTTAAGCACTGGTATCGGCTCGGAAACGCAGAAACCGCTAGCCATCGTGGTAATCGGTGGGCTAGTCTCGGCTACCATCCTCACGCTGTTGGTATTCCCGCTGGTGTTCGAGCGGTTCTACCGCGAAATGCACCAAGACGCGCCCAATGCCCCCGTTATGGAGCGCGAACCAGTACTGGTAGGCGCTTAAGCGGGCACCACTTCCATCTCCTCTAGGAGAGGCACCAGACGAAATAATCTGGATCTGTCTGTCAGAGCGCACCTCTTTTCTAGAGGAGAGGAACGGACTATAAAAGCACCGGTATCGTATGGTACCGGTGCTTTTTCGGTTTAAAGAAGAAGGTGAAGGGCCAACCCTATGTGGGCTCCGGCCTTTTGCTGGCAGGCTACGTTTTTGGTCCTGCCGAACTTTCTTCCGCGCCTCGGCGTCCGGAAGGCATGCGCATACCCACTCTGCTGACTGCCGCCGGCTTTTTACTGGCCGGCCCCGCCCGCACCCTGGCCCAAACCGTCGGCCCCAACGTCGATAATGCCGACACCCCGTTCATCCGCAACATCCGCCCCGACCGACCGGGCCAAACCGTCACAACCAACATCCTGCGCCCCGGCCAGGTGCAGCTCGAAGTTGGCAGCCAGCGGCAGCTAAATCCGGCGGCTGGCACGTCCAAGGCTTTTTCCCGGGGCTTGCTGCGGGTGGGATTTTGGGGACTAATGGAACTGCGGGTGGAGCAGGATTACCGGCACGCACCGGAGGCTGGCAACTCCACGTTTATTCCTGAAGTCGGGACGGTGCCGGCACCTGCGGTAGGGCCGTTTGGGTTTGCGCCGCTTACAGTGGGCGCTAAAATGCTGGCTTCTTCCAACCAGGATAACCGCTCTCAAGTGGCAGTGCTGGCTGAAATGACGCTACGCAACGGTGATGCTTCGTATACCGGCAAGGTATACGAGCCGGCGGCCCGCTTGCTGATTTCTCAGCAGCTCGGCCAACGATTTGGCTTGGAGGCCAACCTAGGCTTCCGGCAACGCGGCTTTAAAGCTGCGGATACGAGCCGTGGTCAATATGTAGGCACGCTGGCCTTGAATGGACCGCTCGGGGAGCATTTCGGTTTCTTTGCCGAAACTTACACCACTTGGCAGCGCACGACCGGATGGAAACCTGGCCTTACCTCCGGCCTCTACTGGCGGCCACTCGCTAACCTTCGCCTCGACATAACGGCTGGCAACGGCCCTGGTACGGCTTCTTATGCTCCCACTGGCTCCTACTTGGGTGCGGGAGTAAGTGTACGGCTTCCGCGTTAGCCATGCCAAGCAGACCCGCCCTGTTTTACGCTGATTTTCAAGCTACCCCCAAAGCACAACCCCGCTAGCAAATTTGTACAATTACTGATTTGCAGTTGATTGCACGCTACAATAGCGCTGCCGGCCTTTACTGATCAGAACTATAATAATAATTCGCAGTTAGGTTTATCATGGTATTAATCATTTCTTATTTCAAGATAAGATGCTAGTAATACCGCTTCACGGCAGTGCTTGGTACGCTTGCTCAGAGAACTACTTTCAAGGTGCTTTTATGCCTTAAAAATTATTTTTCGTTTATAGATCTACTTTACCTCTATTGAAATTGTCATATTTCATGCTAAAACATTCATTCAGAGAGAAATGACTAAAATATAATTGCATTAATTCATTTTTATATAAATTTTCATAGCATTTTAGCTTTATTGAATTGTGTAATTAATATAGAATTATCTGTAGATTTGAGCAGAAGACCTGAGGCTCCTTTTTGCTGGATTTTTGTGAAAACACTGTTACTCTTTTTTACGCTATTTGGCATAAGTATCTTGGTGGCTCAGGGCCAAAACGCTGATCCTGCCCTCCTTGACAGCTTACAGCGGCAGCTAGCCCTCACCAAACTCACCGATACGCTTCGAGTGCGGCTGCTCGACGAGCTTTGCTGGCATCTTAGCCACTCCGACTTACCGCGTGCCCGCCGTTACGCGGAACAAGGCATTGCCCTGGCCCGAAAAATCAACTATCCGCAGGGGGAGGCCCGTTGCCACAACGACTTAGGTACTTGCTTAACCCTGGCCGGCAGTGCCGATGAAGCGCTAGGGCAGCACCTGGCCGCCCTGCGCATCTTCCGGGCTTTGGGCATGAAGAAAGCCATGGGCTATGCCTATAACGGCATTGCCAAGTGTCACATTCTGCACAACCATTTTGCAACGGCCGCCACTTTCTACCGCAAGGCGCTAGGCCTGGCCGAACAACGCCACGATTCGGCCGACCAAGCATTATTTCTAAGCAACCTCGCCGATTTAGCCTGGCAGCAAAACCAACCCGCGCAAGCCAATGCATACATCCGGCGGGCCTTGTTGCTCTTCGCAATACTCGACAACCTCCCCGGACAAGCCAACAGTCTCTTCACCCTGGGCAAGGTACAAGCCCGGCAGCAGCAGCCCGACTCGGCCCGCGTTAGTTTGCTGGAGGCGCTCATGCTGTATCGGGTGTTGGGTGATGAATACGGCTTGTCGGGGGCTTATACGTATTTGTCGTCGGTGATGCAGGCGCAGCAGGAGCTACAGCCCGCCCTGGATGCTGCTACGCTCGGCATGCGCTACGCCCGGCAAGTGGGCTCGCCCGAACGTTTGCAGAATGCTTATCAACAGCTCGCCCAAAACTACGCCGCCCTCGGCCGGCACCAACAAGCCTACCTCATGCAGCAGCGTTTTCAACGCCTGCGCGACAGCCTGGTGACGGATGTGAATGCCCGCGCCATGGCAGCGCTGCAAAGCCGCTACAACGCCCACGAGCAGGAAGATAATATCCGGCTGCTAACGCAGCGTCAAAAGGTAACGCAGCTGCGCGCCGAGCGGGACGAAAACCGGATTCGGTTGCTTGGGGTGATAGTAGGTGGCCTGCTGCTGCTGGTAGCTGTGGGCAGCATACTCTATGGCCAGTTGCTGCGCGGCCGCAAAGAACTGGCTGCGCAGCACAAATTGGTAGCTGCTAAAAATATAGCCCTGGAAAATGCCGCGCAGGAGCTTCACCAGCTCGCCGAATCTAAGGCGCGGCTCTACGCCATCATCGCGCACGACCTGCGCGGACCGGTAATGGCTTTTACGGGCGTTACGGAGTTAATCAAGTTCTATCAACGTAACAACGACCAAGAGGGCTTACGCCATTTGCCCGAGCTAGTCCGCGAGTCGGCGCAGAGCCTTAACGGGCTGCTCGATAATTTGCTGAACTGGGCCGTGAGTGAAACCGGCGAGCTAAGCTGCCAGCCCAAACGCCTGACTGTGCGCGAGCTTTTTTCGGAGTGCTACGAGTTGTTTCAAATCACTGCGCATTCCAACCAAATCAAGCTGCAATATGAGGCGGACCCGCAATTGATTTTGTACGCCGATCAGAACATGGTGCGAACTATCTTGCGCAACCTCGTCAGCAACGCCCTCAAGTTTACCCCCACGGGCGGTACCATCCGCTTACGAGCCACCCCCGACACCACCGACCCAACGCAAATCTGCGTGTCGGTAGCCGATACCGGGCCAGGCATGCCCCTCAGCCAGCTTAAGCAAGTGCTGCATCCGCGGCAACCGCAGCTGCGCGCCACCGATTTGGGTCGCTCTACCCAAGGAACAGGCTTAGGCTTGCAGCTATGCCGAACTTTTGCCGAATGCCATGGGGGTACTCTCGGCATGAGTACAAGCCCTGAAGGGGGAGCAGTGGTGTGGGTTACTTTGCCGGCGGCGGGCAAGGTACTGGACGTCTTGCCAAGTCAAAGCAACGCCTCCTTCCAAACATACACCGCAGCCTAGCCAGCTTTGCTCGGGGCACTGCGTCCACACTTAGCTACACGTTAAGGCAAAGCTGGGCCGCTTATCCTTGTGCTTAACGCATAGTCTTACTATTTGCCGAGAGCAAGCCTTCTCTATCCGACAGCACAAAAAGAGGCAAAGCGAAGTTGCACTTCGCGAGGCGCTTGCCGACGCCGGGCCAATCCTTGCCTGTCGGTCGTTCAACGCCTCGCGAAGTACAACTTCGCGTTACCGCTTTTCTGTATTCGACCCCGCAACTGAAACTGCCTAAGGTTTTGGCGTGGCGGCAGCTTCCGGGGCAATGCGGGTGGGCGTCTGCTGGCCGGATACAATGCCGGTGGCACTGCGGGCAATACCGTTGATGACGGCCGTCATGTTCGGCAGATTCAATGATTCCACTTCGTCATCTACCGAATGGTAGAGCTTATCGGTTGGAATCTGGTCGGTGCTGATGCTGTGGGCCGGTACGCCCAAGCGGGCCAGAGTGGCGTTATCGGAGCGGTAAAACAGGTTCTGCTCGGGGTACGGGTCGGGCTCGATACGGAAGGTGCTGCCCTTTAAATTGGCTTGCAGCAACGAACCAAAATCAGACCGCTCAAAGCCGGTAACAAAAGCCGCATTGGGACCGAACTTCGACAGCTTGCCAATCATTTCGATGTTGAACATGGCGACAATCTTGGCCGGGTCTAGCTGCTTGGAAAAGTACTGAGAGCCGAAACCACCGATTTCCTCGGCCGTGAAGGCCACGAAAATCAACGTGCGGGCGTTGTCGTTTTTCTTCTTGAAGTATTCAGCCAACGCCACTACGGCCGTAGTGCCACTGGCATCGTCGTCGGCCCCGTTGGCAATGGTGTCGCCGGCCACGGCGGACAGAAAGCCGATGTGGTCGTAGTGGGCCGAGAAGACGACCTGCTCAGTTGCATGGGCGGGGTCCTTGCCCGGTAGCACGCCCACAATATTGCGAAGCTCCACGGTGCGCACCGTCGTGTTGGCAGCTACCTTGAAGGTCACTTTTCCGGCGGGCAGGGCGGGCGTCAGCACCACCACGCTCGAAAAAGGATTGCCGGTCTTTTCCGGACGTACGCTGCTGTGGCTGATGTAGTCGGCAACGCGTTTGAAGGCGGCCGTGTGGGCCGGGTCGAGCAATACCACCGTGTTTTCGCGGGGGCGCAGAATGTCGCGCAGGTACTGCTGAGGGTTTTCCTGCGGGCCAATAACCAGCACCCGCGTGGCAGGCTCGTCGGTGTCGGTCCAGTTCAGATGCGGCTGGCTGGAAACCAGTAAAGCTTTGTCTTTGGCAACAGGAGTGTTGTTCACCGTCACGAACAAGGCCGCTACGCGCGTTTCGTAGGCCGGGAAGGTTTGCTCGTAACTGGTTGAACCGGGCAGCATTTGCAGTTCTAGCCGCTTGAACTCGCCGGCCAGAAACTGAGCAGCCTGCAAACCACTAGGTTTGGCGGCGGCGCGGCCCTGCATGGCATCAGCCGCCAACGTGCGCACAACGCGCTCCACGGTAGCCGCCGACACACCCGCAGCAGGAACAGTGGCAGGTTTCAACTTTTTTTGCGCTTGTAGCTGAAGAGTAAATAAGAAAAGAAGCAGAACGGCAGGAAAGAATTTACGCATAGCGCAAAATAGTCAATTTGCGCATCTGCTTGTACATTTCAATTACTGCCTTTTCTTGCCTGATCTGCCAGTGCCAACTATTCCCTCTAGCCTTATGTTCTCTTTGCTCCGTATCGCGCCTATTTTTCTGCTGCTGCCAGCCTGCCAAACGACACCCCCTACTTCGCAGCCCTCATCGACTACGCCTATGGCCTCTTTGCGTAATACGCGCTGGGTACTCCAAACCCTAGGCGGCCAGCCAGCACCCGTCCCGACCAATGGCGAAGTGTACCTGCTGCTGCGCAACAATGAATTAAGCGCCGAAGGCCACGCCGGCTGCAACCGGTTCCGCGGCCCCTTCGAGCTGCCCGCCGACGGGCAGCTACGTTTCGGCCCCCTCCTATCCACCAAAATGGCCTGCCCGGACCTGGCCACCGAAACCCGTTTCCTAAGCGCCTTAGCCAGCACCCGCTCCTACCAGATCAGCGGCGACACTTTACGGTTGTTGGCCGAAGCCGCCACCCAGCCAGTAGCGGTGCTGCACGCCGTGTATTTGCATTAGCGCATGCGCTGTTCATGCGGGGACCTCACTCCTTAGCCTCCTCTAGAAAAGAGAGAGGAACTAGTCGCTAAATTTTTAGAACTAATCTTTACTAGAGCTAGTCTCCCCTCTCTTTTGGAGAGGGGGCTAGGGGGTGAGGTCCACCGCATGAAAGTCGTTACTTGGGGTCCACGGCATCGAGCACGGCCGCCCACTCGGCGTCGGTTTTGGCCGTTTGGGCTGCTGCTGACTGCTTTAGAGCCGTAGCTAGTTCCGGAACGGCACCTTGCAGTGCTTTCACATTCAGCTTAAGTGGGACGAGGCTGGCATTGGGGCGGCGCAGGTAGTACACGCTTTTGTCTTCCAGCTCGTCGTACCGCTCACTGTTGTTGTAGGCACCGGTGTTGTTGGCTTTGCGCAGCACTTTCGCGTAGCGTTTCAGCAGCGAGTAGCGTCCTTCGTGCAGCACCTCCACGTAGTCGAGGCGCTGGCTGGCAATGGGAGCCTCCTCGAAGCGCCGAAACACCCGCCGCCGGGTTGTAGTGGTACCGGCCAAGGGCTCTTCCAGCTCAAAGCGAACCACCAGCCGGTCGTCGAGCTGCAGCGAATCGGTGGGCCGGTTGATGGGGCGCATCAGCAGGCGGCTGTTTAGCACGTCATACTTGAGCGGGACCGGTGCCAGCGGCACTTTATTGGACAGCGTGATTCGGGCCGGCAGCCACCGCTTGTCGGCATAGGGCGAGCCTATAATGCCCTCGGTTCCGGGCTTGCGCACCACGGCGGGACTGCCCGCTACCAAGGAGTTCAGGTTGGCCTGGGCCGCGGCCCCTACCTGCTCGAAAGCCGGCGCGGGGCTGTTCTGCGCCTGTGCACTGATGGCAGTTGAGAGCAACGTGAGGGTGAGTAGGAAACGTGTCTTCATAACGCTGATATATGCTGCATTTTACCCTAGCGTCAATACTAAATCGTCGGCGTTGACCAAGGTGCCTTCGGGTAGGTGCAGGCTTTGCACGGTGGTATCGTCGGGGGCGGTGATGGTGGTTTCCATCTTCATGGCCTCGATGATGAAGAGCGGGGCGTTGCGCTTCACTTCCTCGCCGTCTTTCACTAGCACTTTCGAGAGCAAACCTTGTAATGGCGCGCCTACTTGTTTGCCATTGGCTTTGTCGGCTTTCTGGTTTTGCACGCGCTTCACTTCCACGCTCAGGTCGCGCACTTCCACGTTGCGGGTCTGGCCGTTGAGGTTAAAGAAGATGGTGCGGTTGCCATCCTCGTTTACGGTGCCAATAGACTGCAAACTGACGATGATGCTCTTGCCGCGGGCAATGGTTATCAGGGTTTCCTCGCCGGGCTGCAAGCCGTAGTAGAATACTGGCGTGGGCACAATGCTGGCGTCGCCGTACAACACCAGGTGCGCCCAATACTGCTCGAATACCTTCGGGTACAGCAGCCACGACAGCAAATCGGTGAACTTGACGCTCGGCCCAAACTTCTCCTCGAACTTCTTCCACTCCGCCTCGAAATCAATGGGGGCCAGGTGCTCGTTGGGTCGGTCGGTGAACGGCTGCTCGTCTTTGAGAATGACGCGTTGCACCTCGGTGGGCCAGCCGCCTTCGGGCT
Source organism: Hymenobacter sp. (assembly GCF_036387835.1). GTDB lineage: Bacteria > Bacteroidota > Bacteroidia > Cytophagales > Hymenobacteraceae > Hymenobacter. The sequence goes on from NZ_DASVSY010000022.1 coordinate 41,604, forward strand.
GCCCGATGTCGCCGCGGAAAAGCTCGCGCACCGATTCCGGGAAGTTCAGGCTCTCGCCGCGTTCCAGCACGTCCCGCGTAGTTAGGTTGTTGGACACTAGGTACAATGCCATGTCGCCAACCACTTTCGAGGACGGCGTAACCTTCGGGATGTCGCCAAAAAGCAGGTTCACATCGGCGAAAGTGCTCTTGATGGTTTCGAACTTATCGAGCAAACCCAACGCCGCCGCCTGAGGCCGCAGGTTGCTGTACTGCCCGCCCGGAATTTCGTGCTGAAACACCTCGGAGTTGCCCGCCTTCAACCCCGATTCGAACGGATAATAATACTCGCGCACCGTTTCCCAATAGTTACTGAACTCGTTGAGGGAAAACTGATTGAACTCGCGGTGGTGCGGCTGGCCCCGCAGCATTTCCACCACGGAGTTGAAGTTAGGCTGCGACGTCAGCCCCGATAAGCTGCCGAGTGCCACGTCAATCACGTCAACGCCCGCTTCCACCGCTTTCAGGTAGGTAGCAGCCTGCAGGCTGCTCGTGTCGTGGGTGTGTAGGTGGATGGGCAGGCTGATGGTGTCGCGCAGGGCCGTAATAAGCTCGGTGGCGGCGTAGGGCTTGAGCAGCCCGGCCATGTCCTTGATGCACAAAATGTGCGCCCCGGCATCCTCAATCTGGCGGGCCAGGCGCAGGTAGTATTCCAGGTTGTATTTCTGGTTGCGCTTGGGGTCCAGAATGTCGCCGGTGTAGCAGATGCTGGCTTCGGCGAGCCGGTCGGTTTTGTTGCGCACGAAGCCGATACAGGCCTCCATGCCCGGCATCCAGTTCAGCGAGTCGAAGATGCGGAACACGTCGATGCCGGTTTCGGCCGCTTGCTGTACAAACCGCTCGGTCAGGTTGTCGGGGTAGGCCTTGTAGCCCACGCCGTTAGCCCCCCGAATCAGCATCTGAAGCAGGATGTTGGGGACGGCCTTGCGCAGTTGCGCCAGCCGGTCCCACGGGTCTTCGTGCAGGAAGCGCAACGCCACGTCGAACGTAGCGCCGCCCCAACACTCCAGCGAAAAGGTTTGGGGGTGCATGTGGGCGTAGCGCTCGGCTACCTTCATCATGTCGGAGGTGCGCATGCGGGTGGCCAACAGGCTTTGGTGCGAGTCGCGCAGGGTGGTGTCGGTGTAATGAATCTGCGGGTCAGCGCGCAGCCACTTGGCAAACTCCTCGGGCCCTAGCTCGGTGAGCTTGTTTTTGGTACCGGGTTGCAGCGGCGCGTCGGGGTCGTAGTGCGGCAGGCGCGGCTTGCGCAGCTCCCGTTGCTTGTCCACGAGGCCCTTCACGTCGGGGTTGCCGTTCACTATGATTTCGCCAAGGAAGTTGAGGGCCTTGGTGGCCCGGTCTTGCCGGGTTTTGAACTTGAACAGTTCGGGGTGGTCTTTGATGAAGTCCACATTGGCCTCCCCTTCTTTGAAAACGGGATGGGCAATGATGTTTTGCAGAAACTGGATGTTGGTGCGCACGCCCCGCACCCGAAACTCGTCGAGGGTGCGGGCCATTTTGGTGGCTGCTTCCCGTAGCGTGGGCGCATGGGTGGATACCTTCACCAGCAACGAGTCGAAAAACGGCGACACTTTCACGCCGGTGTAGACCGAGCCCTGGTCGAGCCGGATGCCGAAACCGCCGGCCGAACGGTAGGCCGTGATGGTGCCATAGTCGGGCTTGAAGTCGCTGGTGGGGTCTTCGGTGGTGATGCGGCACTGAATGGCGTAGCCGTTTTTCGATGGCTTGATGTCGCCGCCTAGCCCAATTTCCGGGTCGGTGAGGCGTTTGCCGTCGGCAATATGGAGCTGCGTTTTGATGAGGTCCACGCCGGTAATCATTTCCGTCACGGTGTGCTCCACCTGAATGCGCGGGTTCACCTCGATGAAGTAGATACGGTCCTGCTCGGGGTTCACCAGAAACTCGACGGTGCCCACGTTGTTGTAGCGCACGGCCCGGCCCAGGCGCAGCGCGTACTCGTAGAGGAGGTGGCGCATGTGGTCGGGCAGATTCAGCGAGGGTGCCACTTCCACCACCTTCTGGTAGCGCCGCTGCACCGAGCAGTCGCGCTCGTAGAGGTGCACGAGGCCGCCGTGGTTGTCGGCTACCAGCTGCACCTCGATGTGCTTGGGCTGCTCCACAAACTTCTCCAGGAACACGGTATCGTCGCCGAAGGCTTTAAGCGCCTCGTTGCGGGCCTCGAAGAAGCCGCGCTCCAACTCCTCGTCGTCGCGGATGACGCGCATGCCGCGGCCGCCGCCGCCCGCAGCGGCCTTCAACATCACGGGATACCCGATGCGGTGGGCTTCTTCCTGCGCAATGGGCAGGTCGGTGAGGTCCTGCGTGCTGCTCTCGATGATGGGCACCTGGCACTCGACGGCCACTTTTT
>NZ_DASVSY010000023.1:0-40593 GCF_036387835.1 Hymenobacter sp.
CTGGTATTCGACGGGATAGAGCTGCAAGGCGCCAGCACGAACAACACCGTATCGGGCAACCTGATTACGGCCAACCTCGGCCACGGCATCGACACGTTCGGCAATACCATTGGCGGCAATACCATTACCGGCAACACCATCAGCAACAACGGGGTGGGCGTGGCCACCAACACGGGCGAAGAAGGCTCGGGCCTGCGCGTGTTTGGCGCCACCAACACCACCACCATCTCCAATAACGTCCTGACCGGCAACAACGGTTCGGGCGTGCTCCTGCTGGGCACGGCCAATAGAGTAACGATTTCGCAGAACGCGATGAGCGGCAATACCCGTTTGGGCATCGACCTGCTTACCACGGGCGAAACCAACCTAGGTAGCACGGCCCCCGGCACCCCTTTCTGGAATGGCAACACGGGCGCTACCCCGAACGTGACCCCGAACGACAACGGGGAAGCCGCCACGGGTGGCAATGGCTTGTTGAACTTCCCGGTTATCACCTCGTCAACCCTTGTTGGCACCAACCTGGTTGTGACGGGCTATGCCCGGCCCGGTTCGTTGATTGAATTGTTCCTGGCTACGCCGCTCACCACTGACCCCACGAATACGAACAAAGGCTTCGGGCAGGGCTCTGCTTACCTGGGCAGCTTTACGGAAGGCACCGCCGGCACTGACACGAACAACGGTACAGGCAGCTACGGGGTGGGTGGCGCTACCGTGAACGGCCTGAACCAGGGCACGGATAACACCAACCTGTTCACGTTCACGATTCCGCTCACCGGCAACTTTGCCGGCATCGCCGCAGGCAGCGTGCTTACCAGCACGGCTACCCTAGGCAACAGCACCTCGGAGTTCTCGGGCAACGTAGCCGTGAATACTGGCCCCGTGCCCAATACGCTCACCAACGTGAGCATCCCAAACACCAACGGCGCCACGGTGCTGAACCCCAACCTGTCGGGCACGGCCAATGGAACGCTCTCGACGGGCACGGCCAATAGCATTGCCTACTACACTGTAACCAGCCTGCCCGCCTCGGGCACGCTCACCTACAACGGCACGGTGCTGACGACGGGCAACATTGCCACCACGCAGATTGCCAACCCGGGCCTGCTGACCTACACGCCCGTAGCGGGCTTCATGGGCGGCTCGGTGAGCTTCACCTACACCGCCACCGATGCCAACGGTGTCACGAGCGCAACCAACAACAACGGCGGCACCGTGACCAACGGCCCGGCTACCTACACCATCCCGGTAGCAGTGCCCAGTATTTCGGGCTACGTGTATGAGGATGCTAACTACGGTGGCGGCGCAGGCCGCAGCCGGGCCACGCTGGGTGCAGCAGCAGTCGGCCGGGCTGGTGCCCGCGTCGAGCTCTACGACAACACGGGCACCTTCGTGACCTCGGCTATCACGGACATCAACGGACAGTATACCCTACCCGTGTTAGCCAGCACGACCTACACGGTGCGGGTAGTAGATAACACAGTTATCTCGGCCCGCACGGGTGCTACGTTCACGGGCACGGCGGCCACTGGCTACACCAGCAACCAGCTGGCCGTGCAGACCTACAACGGCACTACGGACCGCGTGGGTGGCGAAGCCCCCACGAAAGCGGATGCTCCGGCCGGCACTACCGGCACCACGCTGGCCAGCCTGAACACGGGCACCACCATCGCCCAAAGCCAGTTTGGCCTTACTACCGGCACGACGCTCACGACCACCGGCCCCGACTTTGGCTTCAACTTCGACGTGGTGACCAACACCAACGACGCGGGCCAGGGCTCACTGCGGCAGTTCATCACCAATGCCAACGCCTTGGGCGACGAGAATTTACTGGCGCAGAGCGGCAGCAACAGTGTAAATACCCTGCCAGCTGGCAAAGAAACCAGTATTTTCATGATTCCGTCGGGCAATGCAGTAGCGGGCCTGCGGGCGGGCCTGATTAGTGGTCTTACTGGTGGAGTAGCGGTAATTGCACCAGCTACGGCGCTGCCAATTATCAGCGGGCCGAACACGTATATCGACGGCTCGACGCAGACGTTCAACGTCGGCAACACCAACAACGTAACGCTCGGCGTGGGTGGCACAGTGGGTACGGCTGCTACGGCTCTGAGCCAGGTGAACGGCCCCGAAGTGCAGCTGGTAGGAAGCACAACTACAGTTATCAATACTGGTCTGAACGTAGCCACTACTGGCGCGGGCACCAACCTGATTGGCTTGGCGGTGTACGGCTTCGGCAACAACGCGGGCGGGGGCGACAATGATGGTACCGCCAACATCATCAGCGCTGCCGACAACTTCTCGCTCAGCAGAAGCGTGGTGGGTACTTCGGCTACCAGCTTCACCACGCCGAACGTCCCCAACCTAAGCACCAACGTTCGGATTACAGCGGGTTCAAATGTTGCCATCACCAACAACCTGGTAGGATTCTCTGCTCTCTCGGGTATCCGGATGGGGCTTGACATCGGTACCGGCGTAACGGTTACCAACAACGAAATCCGGAGCAGTTCGCAGAGTGCCAATGGTGTAGGGTACGATGGTTTGCAGATTCGTGGCAGTCGTGTTACCGCCAGCGGCAACTTGTTTGTCAACAACGCGGCGCAGGGCGTTGATGCCTTCAACAGTGCGGGCAGCAACCTCATAACGGGCAATACTATTACCAACAACGGTATCGGTTTTGCCACTAACGCGCCTCTTGAAACGGCGGGCATCCGCCTGACTGGCACCGGCAACACGATCAGCCTGAACATTATCAGCAACAATTACGGCGCGGGGGTACAGGTGACAAGCAACGCCGCGAGCGTTATCAGCCAGAATGCTGTTTTCGGTAACGGCACCATCCTGTCGGGCAATGGTACGGTCGCCACTGGGCAAATCGGTATCGACCTGCTCAGGGATACTGATAACGGCAATCTAGGTACCGGACCTTTCGTGACCATCAACGATAACGGCGACACTGACGGCGGCGCGAATGGTTTGTTGAACTTCCCGGTTATCACTACGTCGACTATTCAGAACGGTAACTTGCTCGTGCGGGGTTTTGCGACGGCCGGCGCTCGGATCGAGTTTTTCGTGGCGGCGCCTGATGCTTCCGGCTTCGGCGAAGGTCAGACGTATTTTGCAATGCGAACCGAAGGACTTACTGCCGACGACCTGGACAACACTGCCGGTCCGTATAGCGGGCTCATCAACGGACGGAATCAGGGCGCGGAAACCAACCAGAACCGCTTTTCCTTCTCGATTCCGTTGTCGTCGTTGACGGCGGCGCAGCAGGCGGCTTTGACAGCCAGCGGCGCTCAGTTGACCTCAACTGCCACGCTGCTTATGGCTGTGAATGGCAACGTGGGTACTTCGGAGTTCTCGGGCAATTCGCCTATAAACACGCCGCCCGTTCCTCGGGACGTAGCCAACGTTACGGTGCCCAACAACAGCGGCCCGGTGGTTCTCAACCCCAACCTGACGGCTACGGCTAACGGTAGCGCTAACGGTGTGACAAACACGATTGCAAGCTACACGGTGAGCCCAGCCAGCATTGGTACGCTGTTCTTCAATGGCACGGCTGTAACGGCTGCGACGGTAGTACCAGCCGCCAACCTAAACCAGCTGACGTATCAGCCGGTAGCCGGCTCGACTACGACGGCTACTTTCACGTACACGGCTACCGATGCCAATGGCATTGTCAGCACTACGCACTTCAACGAAGCGGGTACCACGATTACGGATGGCCCGGCCACTTACCGCATTCCGGTGGGAGCCACGGCAGACGTAGCGACGACTGTTAATGGTCCGAAGGAGCTTAATGCTGGTCAGCCCTCGGGTACCTACTTGGCTACATTTACCAATAACGGTATTAACGTGGCCGAAGGCGTAACGCAGAAGGTGACTTTGCCAGCAGGAGCAACTTTGACATCCGCTCAGTTGACGGTTATTCAGAATGCCTACCCTGGCACTACGTATTCGACAGCTACCCGCGAGCTTTACTTCACAGGAGCTACTACAACGCTGGCGAGCGGCGCAACAAACTCGTTCCGCTTTGCTTTCACAGCGCCTACTACCACAGGAACTCTAACTGGTGTAAACACGCTGAACAGTAACGTAACGACGACCAGTAACGAGGTTGGCATAACGGCCAACAACCAGGCAACGCTCAACCTGAACGTGAACCCTGTAGCAGATGTCGCTACGACGGTAACGGGCAATGGTCCGATCAATGCCGGGGCGCAAGGTAGATTCACGGTAGAGTTCCGTAACCTCAGCGCCACGGGCCCACAAACGGCCAACGGCGTAGTAGCCATGGTGCAGCTGCCGGCCGGTCTGGGGATTGTGGACGTCACGGGTGGTTCGTACAACAACAGCACCGGCTTGGTGACGTATGCGGGCATCATGTCGCTGAATAGCGGCCAGTTGGTGTCTTCTATTATCACGTATACCCAGCCAACTGCGGCAGCCGTAACGGCAACGGCTTCGATCAGCACGACGTCCAACGAAGCTGGCCAGACCGCCAACAACTCAGCCGCCGCCACCAACAATACCCGGGCGGTGTATGATGTAACAACGGCCATCAGCGGCCCGGCCACGGTAACGGCCGGCAACCAGGTGGTGTACAACGTATCGACCATTAACAACGGCGCAACCTCGGCGGCACCCAACGTGACGCAGACGGTAACGCTGCCAGCCGGTGCCACCAACATCTTCGTGACGGATGGGGCTACGGTGAGTGGCACGACGGTAACCTTCCCGGCTATCAGCTCGCTGGCCGCCGGTCAGACGGTTAACAACACGGTGAGCTTCACGGCGCCTGGCGCCAACTATGCGGTGGGAGCCAGTGTAGCCTCGGCGCCAGCCGATGCCAACACCGCCAACAACACAGCTTCGGTGAACACTGCCGTAACGGCTCCGCCCGTGCCAGCAGCCAATGCCAACACCTTCGTGACGGTAACCACGCCTGCCACCAGCGCCACTGCTGGTACGGCCGTGACCTTCACCGTAACGCAGGGCAATGCTGGCAAAGACGCGGCAACTGGTGTGGTAACGCGGGTGGCTATTCCTACGGGCTTGCCTATCTCGGGTGCCAATGCCGTCAGAATTGGTGGTAATGCGCCGACCTCTATTGCAGGTACGGTAGCCACTTACGCTGGTGGTGCCACCTACGACTCGAGCACGGGTATCGTCACTTTCCCGACGATAACTTCGCAGAGCGCCGGTGCGGCCAATAATACGTATACCATCACGCTGGTTACCCCGGCTTCGGGTGTGGTAACAGCGACGGCGAACGTAACGGCAACAACGCCCGACAGCGAGGCAGCCAACAGCGTAGCAACCACGCAGGTAACCGTGAACTCGGCTGCTACCGACGTGGCCACGACCTTGAGCGGCCCAACTTCGGCCATGCCGGGTGAGCGACTCACGTACACGGTAACAACGACCAACAACGGTCCGGCTCCGGCCGGCAACGTAGTCCAGACCGTTACTGTTCCGGCTGGACTGGCTATCAGTGGGGTTAACGCTCTCACCATTGGCGGCAATGCGCCAACCTCGGTGAACGGTGGCGTGGCTGCCTACGCTGGCGGCGCCACGTACAACTCGAACACGGGTGTGGTGACCTTCCCGGCTATTGCCTCACAGGCCGGCGGCAGCTCCGTAACTAACGTTATTGCGTACAACGCGCCGGCCAACAACAACACCAGCCTTGCCAACACCGCCGCCGTTACGACCAGCACCGCCGAAACCGGCGTTGCCAACAACAGGGCTATCGTATCGACGACGCTGATGACCAGCTCCGACGTGCAGGTTGCCCTCACGGGTCCTGCCACCATCGTAGCGGGCAACCCGCTGACCTATGCCGTAACGACCACCAACAATGGGGTTTCGGTGGCAGGCAGCGTGGCTACTACGGTGCAGCTACCTACCGGCCTGGCCGGGGTGGTAGTGCGGAATGCGGCGGGTGTCGTGTTGACTAACTCCACTACTTCGGGTTACAACTCGGCCGATGGTATTGTTCGCTTCCCGGCGGTAACCAACCAGAGTGCAGGCAGTGATGCCTCCACGTCGGGTACCATCACCTTCAACGCGCCGGCCGGTACCAATCTACTGGTGCCAACGGCTACCGCTACGGTGACGGGCACCACGGACCAAGTGGCGGGCAACAACTCGGCAAGCTTGGCCACCACAGTTCAGCCTGCCACTACGGCTCAGAACGATCTGTCGACGATCATCACTTCTTCCGTGCCGACGCAAACGGCCGGGCAGCCGGTAACCTTTACCGTAACGACCAGCAACGCCACGACCAGCACGGGAGCGGCTACGGGGGTAGTGCAGACCGTACAGCTGCCGGCTGGCCTGACCAGCAACGGAGGTACGGTAACGGTGAGCGGAACTGGTGTCTACGACAATGCCACTGGCCTGGTAACGTTCCCGGCCGTTAGCTTGCCAAACACTGGCGCGGCGCGGACGGCAACCAACACTATCATCATCAGCCAGGCCCCTGGTACGGACCCACTCGTCGCTATAGCTTCGGTGCGCGGCAACGAGTCGGACCCGAACGTGGCCGACAACACGACGGCACCGCTCAGCGTGCCGATTACGCCCAACGTGGACGTAGCGACCAGCGTAACGGGTCCGGCCACTATCACTCCCGGCAGCACGGTTAGCTACTCGGTGGTGACGCGCAACAACAGCCCCTCGCCGGCCACCAACGTGAGCCAGACGCTGACGTTGCCAGCCGGTGTTACGAGCTACTCGCTGAATGGTGGTGCACCGATTACAGTAGCGGCGGGTGCGACGATAACCATCCCGGTTCCATCGACCATCAACCCCGGCACCGCCAACACGGTAACCAACACGATAAGCTTTACGGCCCCGGCCATGAGCTTCGCCCTGACCAGCAACGTCACCGCTACCGGCGATGCGGGCACGATGGGTAACAACGTGTCCACGCAGAACACGGCCACCACCCGCAACAGCGCGCCGGTAGCTGCTAATACCATGAACACGCTGCAAACGCCGGAAGGCAATACGGCCGGTCCGCTCCTGCTTTCTGCCTTGAGCGCCACCGATGCCGATGGCAACACCGACATCCGGACGTATACCATCAACAGCATTCCGTTGCCCTCGCAAGGAGTACTCCGCCTGGGCACCATTGCCCTGGGAGCGGGTGACCCTATTGCCCTGGCGGATATTGCCAAGCTGACCTTTGACCCGGTAACTGGTTACGTGGGTAATGCTTCCTTCACCTTCTCGGCAACGGATGCGGCGGGTGCGGTTTCGGCCCCGGCTACCTTCCTTATCGCGGTGGCTCAGGACATCAACTCGGTGTACACCAACGAACCCACAAAAGGTATTGCGACCAATAATGGCTATCAGAACGGCGACGCCATTAGCAATGCCTTCGACGTGAACGGTGGCCGCTACAACATGGCCGCAGCCATAACCGACAGCGGTGTGCGCTCCGCTGCGCTGGCTTCGGGCAGCAATGCTCTGCCTGCGGGCGTTACGCTCAATTCAACCACAGGGGCCATCACTGTCTCCGACCGGTTGTTGCTGCGCAGCGGTTCCTACACCGTAACCATCACTACGGTGGACGTGAACGGGGGCACCAACACGCAGAACGTAACCTTCACCATCGGAGAACGTCCGCTACCGGTGGAGTTGAAAGAGTTTGCCGTACGGGCTGTGAAAGTAAATGCCTTATTGGACTGGAGCACAGCTTCGGAGAAGAACAGCGACCGGTTCGAAATAGAGCGTAGCCTCAACGGCACAACCTTCGAGAAGATCGGTACGGTACGTGGCCAGGGCACCACCCAGACAACTACCACCTACGCCTTCACCGACGCGGGTATCGGCGCCAAAGTGCAGGGTGTGGTTTACTACCGCCTGCGTCAGGTAGACACGGATGGTACGGTTTCTTACTCGCCGGTTCGTACGGTGCGCTTCGAAGCGCAGGCCGCAGTTACTGCCAAGCTGAGTGTGTTCCCGAACCCAGCTACTTCTTCCGACCGGGTGGTAACGCTTGACCTGACTACGCTGCCCAAGGGCACGTACCAGGCTTCGTTGCTCGACGCCACGGGTCGTTTGATTCGCACCTACTCGGTAGAGGGTGGTGTGAACAAAGAAGTTGATGTGCAGACGCTGCCAACGGGTACCTACATTGTCGTGGTACGCGGCAACGGCCTGAACCTAAGCCAGCGCCTGATCAAGGAATAGCGAGCGAAAGTCAACTAGGTAAGAAAAGCCCTGTCGGTATCCGGCAGGGCTTTTTTGTGCGTAAAAGCAAAGGGCTGCTAGTGTAGCGCTACAACAAAATCTTGACTTCGATGCCTAACATATGGCTAGTATTGGTGGTATACGTAAGCTGGTTTTCTTTGCTGTCTCGCACTATGTCTGTTGCCGCTTCCACTGCCTCCGTTTCCCCCCGTCCGCGCCGTCATCGTCCGCCGGCCGCTCCTTTGCTTGACTACGATGTAGTGATAGTAGGAGCGGGCAGCGCTGGCCTGAGCGCCGCGTTGGTACTGGGTCGTTGCCTACGGCGGGTATTGGTGTGCGACGGTGGTGCCCCTCGCAATGCTCCTTCGCCGGGCGTACAGAGCTTTTTCACCCGCGACGGTATCAAGCCGGCCGATTTGCTGCGACTCGGACACGAGCAGTTGCGGCCTTACACAACCGTTGAAGTGCGGACTGTGCGAGTGGTAAATCTGGAAGCAACACCGGCTGGGTTTCAACTCACACTAGAAGAAGAATCGGGTCGAACTAGTGTGTGCACCACGCGCAAAGTGCTGTTGGCAACAGGCGTACAGGATGTGCTGCCCGAAGTAGAAGGCATGCGTGAGTTGTGGGGCAGAGGGGTGCTTCATTGCCCGTATTGCCACGGGTGGGAAGTGCGCGACGAGCCGCTGGCTGTGTTCGGACACAGCAAAACAGTAACGGGTTTGGCTCTGCTTGTTAGCCGGTGGAGCAAAGACGTAATCGTCTGTACGGATGGTTCGACCTGCCTCACCACCAATGCTCTTCGCCGCTTACGCCAACACGGTATTAAGGTGCGCCAAGAAAAGATCAGCCAGCTAGAAGGCACCAAGACCGGCAAGCTGCGGCATATTGTTTTCGAGAATGGGGAAAAGCTGGAGCGGACGGCTGTTTTCATTCACCCGCATCAGCAGCAGCGCAGCCAGTTAGCCGAGCAATTGGGCTGTCGGTTCACGAAGAAAGGCGGCGTGTGGGTCAACAAAAATGCCGAAACTACCTTCCCTGGCCTCTATGCCGCCGGCGACGCCACTCCCGGTACGCAGCAAGCTTTGCTAGCTGCCGCCAAAGGTGGGCAGGCCGCCATCTGTATCAATGAGCAACTGACGAGAGAGGAATGCCCTAAGTAGTGAAGGGGAGAGCTGCTTGTTCTGCCGGCGCGGGTTTGTACCATGAAGCTCTTTGGGTACCACCTGGCACCGCTTGGTCACTATCATACGGCTCGCCCGTCCTACTCACTTAATCCCCATTTTATTCATTACCGCTAGTCGAGCTTTTGCGTAGAGCAGAACCCAACCTCTACTGTAGACCTCATGGCTGCCAAAAAAGCTGCTCCGAAAGACTCCGCCGCAAAAGACGCTACTCCCAAGAAGCCCGCCGCTGACAAACCCACGGCCACTACGCCCGCTGCCAAAAAAGCCGCGGCGGCTACCGTCGCGCCCAAGCCGGTGAAGCGCCCCACGGCCAAAGACATGAAGCAGCACGCCGAGAAGCTGCCTTATCCGGCCAAACAGGCTGATATGAAGCTCCAACCCGGCATGAGTTTCAGCACGTACCGCGCCGCCAGCAAGCTTCAGGACAAAATTGCGCTGATAACCGGCGCCGATTCGGGCGTTGGTCGGGCCGTGGCGGTGGCGTTTGCCATGGAAGGAGCGCACGTGGCCGTGCTCTACAACGAAAACACCGTGGATGCCGAAGAAACCAAGCGCTTGGTAGAGGCGCAAGGCCGCCGCTGCATCCTGCTCCAAAGCGACGTGCGCGACCCTGAACAGTGCAAGCAAGCTATCCGCCGCACCCGCGCCGAGTTGGGCGGCCTGAACATCCTCGTCAACAACGCCGCGTTCCAGATGAGTGCCGAGAAGTTCGAGGACATTTCGGAAGAGCAAATCCGCCGCACCTTCGACACCAACATACTTGGCTACATCTGGATGGCGCAGGCCGCCATTCCGCACCTCCAGCAAGGCGACTGTATCATCAATACCGGCAGCATCGTGGGGTTGACGGGCATCCCGATTCTGGTGGATTATGCTTGCACCAAGTCGGCTATTCATGCTCTCACCAAAAGCCTGGCCACTTACCTCGGCGAAAAAGGAATCCGGGTTAACTGCGTGGTGCCCGGCCCGGTCTGGACGCCCAATATTCCAGGCACTATGCCGCGCGAAGAAATCGAGAAGTTCGGCTATGAAGTAGCGCTGGCCCGCCCCGGTCAGCCCGAGGAGCTGGCCCCGGCCTACGTGCTGCTCGCCTCGCAAGACGGCTCGTTTATGACCGGTTCATTGGTGCATGTAACGGGCGGCAAGATGAGCTCCGATCAGTAACAGGCCTGTTTAACAGCATGCATGACCGTGTAAGTACAGCCGTTTCGCGAACCATGTAGAGACGCGACACTTCGCGTCTCGGCGTCCGCACCGCTTGGTCAGTTCGAATAAACAACAGCAACGATGTAGAGACGCGACACTTCGCGTCTCTACATCGTTGCTGAGGCAGCAATAGGCTTTAAATGCTCCTGTTTGCATGACGGCACCTATCTTACGAGCGGTTGAATGCTTAAAGCTCAGCGCTTGCTATGAAAAAACGATACGCATTGAGTCTGGTCTTTCTGATGGCGCTGGCGGGTTTTAGTGCCCCCGATACTGCCATCCAGAAAATACGGCAATACCGGCAGGCGCACGAACTGCCGCTGCTCACCGAGTACATGCAGTTTCTGGCCGTTCCCAATGTGGCCGCCGACAGTGCTAACCTCCGCCAAACGGCCCGGTTGATTGCCAGCATGATGGAGAAGCGCGGTATTCGGGCGCAATTGCTGCCAGCCACCACGCCGGGCGTACCGCCTGCCGTGTACGGCGAGGTGCGCACGCCCGGCGCCAAACGCACCCTCGTGTTTTACGCGCACTACGATGGCCAACCCGTCAACGCCGCGCAGTGGGCGCCTGGCCTCAAGCCGTTTCAGCCGCAGCTAGCCAGCGCGGCCCTGGCACAGGGTGGGCAGCTACTTCCTATGGTGCAAGCCGGCCAGCCCATCAACCCCGATTGGCGCCTGTACGGCCGCAGCAGCTCCGACGACAAGGCCGGGGTAATGGCTATTCTGGCCGGCTACGAAGCCCTCACGCAAAGCAAGCTCAAGCCGGGTGTCAACATCAAGTTTTTCTTTGAGGGTGAGGAAGAAAAAGGCTCGCCTCACCTCAGCGAAATTGTGGAAGGCCACCGCGCCCTGCTAGCCTCCGACCTCTGGATTATCTGCGACGGGCCCGTGCACCAGTCCGGGCAAAAGCAGGTGGTGTTCGGTGCTCGTGGCGACGTGAACGTCAACCTCACGGTTTACGCTTCCAAGCGGCCCTTGCACAGCGGCCACTACGGCAATTGGGCGCCCAATCCCGCCCTGGAGCTGGCGCAACTACTGGCCTCGATGAAAGACAGTACCGGCCATGTTACGGTGGCGAATTTCTACGACGATGTGGTGCCACTGACTGCTACCGAGCGCCAGGCGCTAGGCCGGGTGCCCAACCTCGATGCTACCATTCAGCAAGGCCTTGGTTTTGCCCGGCCCGAAGGCAATGGCCAGACCTTAAACGAGTTAATCAACCAGCCCTCCCTCAACATCAACGGCATGCGCAGTGCCAACGTGGGCAGCCAAGCGGCCAACGTCATTCCCACCATTGCCGAAGCAACTCTGGATTTGCGCTTGGTGCTCGGCAACGACAGCAAACGGCAGGTAGAGAAAGTGGTGCGTCACATTCAAAAGCAGGGCTTTTACATGACCACGCAGGAGCCTACCGACGCCGAGCGGGCCCGCTACCCACGCATCGTGCGCGTAGAGCCCCAAACCGGCTACAACGCCGAGCGCACCCCCATGGACTTGCCCATTGCCCGCGAAGTGGTAGCCGCCGTGCAACGCACTACTTCGCAGCCCGTGGTGCAACTGCCTACGTCCGGCGGTAGCCTGCCGCTGCACGTTTTCAAGAAGATAAACGCCGTAACGCTCACCGTGCCGGTTGCCAACTACGACAACAACCAGCACGCCGAAAACGAGAATCTGCGCCTCGGCAACCTATGGGACGGCCTCGAAACCATGGCGGCCATTATGCAAATGAAGTAGCGCCGATAGCTCAGTTATAATCCAGATAATTTTTCAGTCGGCGGGAGGATTTCACTCGTAAGCGGTTTACAACTCGACAGTACCAATTGCGCTGTCCTCGCTGTTCCGCTATGTCTTCTCCTGTCTATCCTTCTGGCACTGTGCGCGCTTTGCTGGCTACCGACCTCGTGACGGAAGCCACCCGCGCTGCGCTGCAAGCTCGCCTCGACGCCCCCATACACGAGCCCGAATTCTTCGAGCCCCAGGTCTATGCACTGCTTCAGGCCGTAGCCGCCCGCCTTATTCCGCAACCCGACCGGCCCGAACCCATCAACGTAGCTGGTGGCGTCGACAAGCGCCTCGCCGAAGGCAAAGCTGATGGCTGGCGCTACGACGCTATGCCCCCCGACCGGGAGGCCTACCGCCTAGGCCTGGGGGGCATCAACCAAGCCGCCGAAGCACTGTTTCAACAGCCTTTCCTGAAGCTCACCGAAGCCCAACAAGATGCAGTGCTCGAAACGGTAGCCAACGGCACTGCTTCCGGCGAGAATTGGCAGCAGCTCCCCATCGGGCGGTTTTTCGAGGAAATGCTGGCCGAGCTAACCGAGAACTACTATTGCCACCCACTGGCGCAGGAAGAAATCGGCTACGTGGGCATGGCCGACGTGCCTGGCTGGTCCCACCTCCAGCCCAACGACCTGGAACCTCGGGAGCCGGAGAGTGAATTAGTGATTGGGTGAAGTAGCCTCTGGTGCGAATGGCACATCCAGTAATTCGCGCAGGTTATCTCGTTTAATCCCCCTCTTCCTAGGCACTTCACTCAATCACTAATTCACCGCACATGCCCGACGAAGAAGTTCTCGAAGAAGGCGTTCTGAACCCGATAAAAACTGAAATCCAGGACCCTCTTCTGCAGGCCATCCTGGAAGAGAATAGTAGTCTCCTAACAGCCCCCATCGGGCTAGAGCAGCCAGATCCGCTCCCCGATCCGGTAGAGGAAGTGGACTGCGTAGTGATTGGCACCGGAGCCGGTGGCGCGCCACTATTGGCCCGTCTGGCTATGGCCGGCCTGAAGGTAGTAGCTCTGGAAGCCGGCCCGCGCCGCAACCCCATCACCGACTATGCCACCGACGAAAAGGCCCAAGCCTTCCTGTTTTGGAATGACGAGCGTCTCTCCGCTGGTCAGAACCCCGTAGCCTTCGGCAACAACAATTCCGGCACTGGGGTAGGGGGCTCCACGTTGCACTACACCGCCTACACGCCCCGCGCCCAAGACGACGACCTGCACCTGCACCGCGACTTTGGGGTAGGAGTGGACTGGCCTTTCGGACTCGACGAACTAGAGCCATATTATAGTGAGATAGAACAGTTTTTGGGAGTTTCGGGCCCGACGCCGTACCCATGGAGCGCCCCGCGGAGCAAGGGCTATCCGCTGGCGCCGCTGCCACTAAACGGTGCGGCGCTGCTGATGCAGCAGGCGTGTGCGCAGTTGGGCATCCAGACCTCGCCAGCAGCCAATGCAGCCCTTTCGGCGCGTTATTATCAGGAAGGCGTTGGCTGGCGCGAAGCTTGCACCAACCGCGGCTTCTGCCAGGCCGGCTGCAACGTGGGCGCCAAGGCCAGCATGGACGTTACGTTTCTGCCACTGGCCGAAGCCCACGGCGCCGAAATCCGGGCCGATGCGTTTGTAACCGAGATTGAGCGCGACGAGAAAGGCCGCGTGACGGGCGTTGTGTACGAGCAGTACGGCGTGACAGTACGGCAGCGTTGCCGCCACTTGTTTCTGTGTGCGGGTGCCGTTGAAACGCCGCGCTTGCTCTTGCTCAACGAGTTGGCGCTGACTAGTGGGCAAGTTGGCAAGCACTTCATGGCGCATCCGGGTATGCAGGTGTGGGGTACTTTCTCCGACGATATTCGGCCCCACAAAGGCATACCAGGCGGCCTGATTTCCGAAGACACGCACCGGCCCAAAGACGCCGACTTTGCGGGAGGTTACCTGCTGCAAAGCATTGGCGTGATGCCCGTCACCTTTGCCTCGCAAATGGCGCGGGGACGCAAGCTGTGGGGCCAGCAGCTGCGCGACTACATGCGCAACTACAACCACATATCCGGCATCAACATCCTCGGCGACTGTCTGCCCCACACCGATAATTTCCTGGAACTCGCCGAAGAGAAAGACGCCCGCGGCCTCCCCAAACCGCGTCTGCATTTTACGGCCCAAGAAAACGAGTTGCGCATGAACGTCCACTCCGAGAAGCTAATGCGTGAGATATGGACCGCCGCCGGTGCCACCGACCTGTGGTCCTTTGAGCGTTACGCCCACGTCATCGGCACGGCCCGTATGGGCCTCAGCGGCGACGATGCCGTCGTCAACCCCGACGGCCGCGCCTTCGACGTGCCCAACCTCTACATCTGCGACAACTCTGTTTTTCCCAGCGCCCTCAGCGTCAACCCCGCCCTCACCATCATGGCCCTCAGCCTCCGCACCGCCGACAAATTTCTGGCGGCGCAGGCACGCTTGGATGGTAATAACTAGTTGAACGCCAATGCCTCTCAGTTGAGGAGGGGACGTTTAGCCGCTAGGCTGAACGGGGGTGGTTGGCTGGTTGAACGACTCGCGCCTGCACCACCAAAGCACAAGAAAATAGTGATGGGCAACCCTTCTTCCTCAGTTCTTGTGCTACCAGCCAACCTGCCAGAAACACGCTCTAGCAATGTAGTAGTGCGAGGCGGAAGCTGCACCCTACTTGTCTATCGACTACAAAATCCGAGTAATCCGTCAAATCCGAAAAATTCGTGATCCATGGCCAAGAGCTTCCTTACCCATATTACAGATCATTTTGGCGACGGAAGCTACGAGGGCGACGAGTTCGGCGGGGCCGCCGGCCACGACGGGAGCGGCTTGCCTACCGGTGCGCCCGGCAATTTCATGTTCGCTACCGGCATCGAGTGCTCGTACCCTACCATTGCGGGCGGCACTATCCGGCGCGACTTGCTCGCCGAAACCGACCACTACAACCGTTACAAGGAAGACCTCGGGTTGGTGAAGGAAATGGGGCTGAAGGTGCTGCGCTACAACCTGCCGTACTACCTCATCCAGAAAGCGCCCGGTAAGTACGATTGGGATTTTGCCGACCGGGCCATGGCCGAAATCCAGCGCCTCGGCATCACCCCAATTTTGGATTTGATGCACTTCGGGGTGCCCGACTGGATTGGCAACTTCCAGAACCCCGAGCTGCCTGTATTTTTTGCCGAGTATTGCGGGGCCGTAGCCCGGCGCTACCCGTGGGTGCGATTCTATACCCCTGTCAATGAGATATATGTAACGGCCCGCGCCTCCGCCAAAGACGGTATCTGGAACGAGCAGCTGAAAGATGACCGCGCCTTCATCACGGCCATGAAGCACATTACGGCCGCCAGCATCATGGGCACGCAGCAAATTGCCCGGCACCGCCCCGACTGCGTGATTGTGCAAAGCGAATCGGCCGAGTACATCCACGAAATGCGGGCCGTGCCCACGCCCGAAATCTGCCTCACCAACAAGCTCCGCTTTCTGTCCCTGGACTTGCTCTACGCCCACCCGCTCGATTCGGAAGTGCTGCTCTACTGCCTCGACAACGGCATGACCCGGCAGGAACTCGACTGGTTTATGGCCGGCGAGCCACCTGGCTACCAGGTGATGGGCAACGACTACTACGGCCGCAACGAACGGATTATCAAGCCCGACGGTACGCTCTGCCAGGCCGAAGACGTGCTCGGTTGGTATACCATGACGCGCCAATACTACGAGCGGTACCGCAAGCCCGTCATGCACACCGAAACCAACACCTTCGACGCCAAAGACGCCGAATGCTGGCTCTGGAAGCAGTGGGTGAATGTGATGCGCATCCGGCAAGATGGTATCCCAGTCATCGGCTTCACTTGGTATTCCCTGCTCGATCAGTTGGATTGGGATATTTCGCTGGCCGAAAAGCGTCTCTCCGTCAACGCCTGTGGTCTCTACGACCTCGACCGCAAAATCAGGCCGGTGGGGGAGAGCTACAAGATGTTGATCCAGGAGTTCGGCCAGATAACCATGGTGCCCTACGCCGAGATGTTTGCCGTAACCAGCCAACCCGCCGTGCTCAAAGTGAAAGTATAATATTCACTTCCGCCCCGACTATCTGCGCTTGCGCGTTACTAATTCGCTGTTGGGTGGTTCGTTTGGCTCGCGCATCCCGCGCAATATTCGGGAGGCTAAGGGCTACACCTATTCGCCCCGCAGCGTAATCGAAACGCACTACCGCGCTGGCAGTTGGAGCGAAATTGCCGACGTGACCACCCAGGAAACCGGTAACTCGCTCAAGGAAATCGTATACGAAATCGAGCGCCTGCAAAAGGAGGCGCCTTCGGCCGAAGAGCTGAAAGGCATTCAGAACTACGAGTTGGGTTTGTTTGTACTGCGTAACTCTACGCCAGCCGGTATCATCAACCAACTCAACACGCTAGACCTGCACGGCCTGCCCGACAGCTACCTTACCGAGCAAGTCAAAAACATCAACGCCGTGACGCCACAGCAAGTCAGCGAAACTGCCCGCAAGTACGTCCGCCCCGAGGCCATGACCGTGGTGGTAGTGGGCGACAAGAAAATCATCGACCCCCAAATCAAGAAATTCCAAGCGTCTCGCAAGAAAGCGCTATAAACGAGCAGACGTTGGTTATAAACCCGTTATGCTGAGCGTAGTGCAACGAAGCCGAGGCATCTCGCGTGCTGATGTTGCCAAACTAACTGTCATGCTTCGGTCCCTGGCTTGATGCGCCACATGCTCAGCATGACAATACCTCTACAACGTCAGCATGATGGGCTTATGAGACTCATAACGATTAGCAAAACACAAAAAGCCGCTCCAGTAATCCGGAGCGGCTTTTTACTTGGCAACTCTTTTGCTGTTATACCGCGGCCGCGGCCGGGGCGTGCTCCATTGGAATTTCAGCATCAACGCCGAGGCCTTTGGCAATGGCCATGCCCAAACGAACATCAGCGCGGAACCAGTGGCAGAGTTGGCGCTGGGTGATAAGGTCCTTCTTCGGGCCGTCGATGCCGGACATAGCGCCTACTACGTTGCGGACGAGGTTGCGCTGCGCCTGCGGATCGAGGAGGCGGAAGAGGTTGCCGGCCTGGGTGTAGTGGTCGTCGTTGCCGGGGCCTTCGTTCCGGTCGTAGCGGGCCGCGAAGCCGTTCAGTTCCTGCGCCGGCTCGCCCTGGGTCTTGTCTTCCACGGGGCCGTTGAACGAGTTCGGGAAGTAGTTCGGGCCGGGGCCGCCATTGTCGCCGAGGGCCATGCGGCCGTCGCGCTGGTAGTTGCTGAAGCCGAAGGGGCAGGCGTTTACGGGCAGGTGCTCGTAGTTGGCACCCAGACGGTAGCGGTGCGCGTCGGGGTAGCTCAGGATGCGGCCTTGCAGCATCTTGTCGGGCGAGTAGCCGATGCCATCCACTACGTGCGCCGGCGCAAAAGCAGCCTGCTCCACGTGGGCGTGGTAGTTTTCGGGCACCGCGTTCAGCTCCATCACGCCTACTTCGTGCAACGGAAACTCGCCCTGGGGCCACACCTTAGTGAGGTCGAAGGGGTTCCAGCGGAAGTCGCGGGCCTGCTCCTCGGTCATAGTTTGGACAAACATCGTCCAGCGCGGGAAGTTGCCCCGGTCGATGGCGTCCACTAGGTCGTGCTGCGCGAAATCCGGGTCTTCGCCCTTCATGCGGGTGGCATCGTCGCTGGAGAAGTTTTTGATGCCCTGCTGCGTGCGAAAATGAAATTTCACCCAAGTCCGCTCATTGGCGGCGTTGATCAGCGAGAAGGTGTGCGAGCCGTAGCCGTGCATGTGGCGGTAGCCGTAGGGCGTGCCCCGGTCGCTCATCAGAATGGTTACCTGGTGCAGGCTCTCGGGGTTGAGGCTCCAGTAGTCCCACATCATCGTGGGACTCTTGCGGTTGGAGCGGGCTTCGCGCTTCTGGGTATGAATGAAGTCGGTGAACTTCAGCGGGTCCTTCACGAAGAACACCGGCGTGTTGTTACCCACCAGGTCCCAATTGCCGTCTTCGGTGTAGAATTTCAGCGCGAAGCCGCGGGGGTCACGCTCGGTATCGGCCGAGCCTTTTTCGCCGCCTACGGTGCTGAAGCGGGCAAACATCTTGCACTCGTTGCCCACCTTGCTGAACAGCTTGGCGCGGGTCAGGTGGGTGATGTCGTGGGTGACGGTGAACTTACCGTAGGCGCCACTGCCCTTGGCGTGCACCACCCGCTCCGGAATCCGCTCCCGGTTGAAATGGGCCGACTTCTCGTGCAGAAAGTAGTCCTGCAATAGTAGTGGGCCCCGGGCACCAGCCGACTGGGAGTTCTGGTTGTCGAAAATGGGGCGACCCGAAGCCGTGGTCAGCTTCTGTGGTTGGGTTGATTCTTCCATAAGGCAGGGAAAAGTAAGGAGCGAAAAAAGGCCGACGAGCCGGGGTATTGAGGTTCCGGTAACTCATGGGCCCGGTAAAGGTTGAGGTTACTTGGATATAAACAAAATCGATTGCTCTTATAGTTGTATAAGCTGTGATTATATTTGGGGCATGACCGTACAGCAGCTCGAATACCTGGTCGCCCTCGACACTCACCGCCAGTTTGTGCTGGCCGCCGAAAAATGCCACGTCACCCAGCCGACGCTGAGTATGCAGCTGCAAAAGCTGGAAGACGAACTAGGGGTACTGCTCTTCAATCGCACCAACAAAGGCGTGCAGCCCACGGCGGTAGGGACAAAGGTGGTGCAGCAGGCCCGGCAGGTGCTGCGCGAGGTACAACAGCTACGCGAAGTAGTGCAGCTGGAAAAAGGCGAGCTGGTGGGGGAGCTGCGGCTCGGCATCATCCCGACGCTGGCGCCCTACTTAGTGCCGCTGTTTCTGGTGGAGCTGGTGGAGCAGCATCCGCAGCTGCGGGTGCAGGTAGAGGAGCTGCAATCGGCCCAGATAGTGCAGCGCCTCAAAGAGCATACCCTCGACGTAGGCCTGCTCGTCACGCCGCTTGACGACCGGCAACTGCGCGAAATTCCGGTGCTGGAAGAACCCTTCCTCGGCTACATTGCCGCCGACCACCCGCTGTACCAACAAGTTACTATTGTGCCGCAAGACATGGGGGCGCCGGGGCTTTGGCTGCTCCAGCAAGGGCATTGCTTCCGCCACCAGGTGCTCAACATCTGTGCCCCCGCCCCCGTCGATACCACCCGCCCCTTCACCTACGAAAGTGGCTCGATAGAAACCCTGAAGGAACTAGTGCGCCACAACCACGGCTACACGCTGGTGCCCGAACTGTCGGTGCTGCAGGAGCTCGACAACCCCATGGTAAAGCGCTTCGCCGCGCCCGAGCCGGTGCGCGAAGTCAGCTTGGTGGTGCATCAGGGCTTTGTGCGGCTGCCGCTGCTCACGTCTCTACGCGACATTATCATCCGCAAAGTGCCCAAGCGGCTGCATGCCGGCAAGTCTAATCAGAAAATCAGGTGGAGGTGATTCGATAAAGAGCTATCAAGATAGCGCACAGAAGCAGGCTAACTCTTTCTGGTTATTGCCAAGCTTCAAATCAAAAGGACAAAGTAAAAGTTACCGGCAGTTGCCTACCACAGCAGCCATAGGTTGTAAAGTCTTTTGCAGCCACAATTCTTTTTTTGAATCCTCTGTAATATACAGTTAACAGGCTCCCTGTAATTAGTACTAGTTATTTAGAAAAAGCTTATATATTGATCCAGGCAAAAACAAAAGCCAAAAATGTTACTTTAAAAGTACAATATGTACTTGCATAGTTCATAATAAGATATTTGGATTTGCCACGTCAAGCCTCTTCACTTTTCCTTTCCTTTATATGAGAACAAATTCTTACTCAAGTAGATCTTGGTTGTCAAAAGAGCTCCGGCTTCGATTAGGCGCCCTGGCAACGGCCTTACTGCTGGCTCCGGCCGCGTGGGCACAAGCTCCCGCCAACGACAACTGCGCGGGCGCCATACCATTGCCCGTTGGCGCTACCTGTACGCTGACAACAGGCACTAACGTGAATGCAACTGATGGCGCCACACCAGTGCCTTCGTGCGGCGACACTTCAATACCAGCCAGCAAAGACGTTTGGTATAGTCTGGTAGTGCCAGCGGGTGGTAGTTTCAACGTTTCTACCAGTGCAGTAGCAGGTAGCGGCTTCGATGATACGGTAGTTGAAGTTTATTCTGGTACGTGCGGCAGCCTTACCTCTATTGGCTGCAACGACGATATTATCGATGGAGAAGAGCGCTTCTCTTCCGTGACCGTCAGGGGCCAGACGCCTGGCAACACTGTTTATGTGCGGGTGTTTGGCTTCGATGCTACCGTAGCAACCGGCCAGTTTGGTATTTGCGCTACGCTGCCTCCTGCCAACGACAACTGTGCCGGTGCCATTGCCCTGACCACGGGCGCAACTTGCACCGTAACAACGGGCACAACTGTAGGCGCCTCGGACGGCCCTGGACCGGCTCCGACTTGCGGAGGTGGTGGTGCTTATAACGATGTATGGTACAGCACGGTCGTGCCAGCGGGTGGCAGAATAGCCGTTACGACCAGTGCCGTGGCCGGTAGCGCCTTCGACGATACGGTGGTGGATTTGTTCACGGGTACTTGCAGTAGCCTCACCGCAGTTGCTTGCAATGACGACGCGGGCGGAGCAGGCTTCTCCAGTGCAATAGCTTCGGGCCTCACTGTGGGCAGCACCATTTACATTCGTGTATCCGGTTACGATTCGTCTATCCCAACTGGGCAGTTTGGTATTTGCGCGACCATCCCCCCACCTGCGCCCGCCAACGATAACCCGGCGGGGGCCATTACCTTGCCTATTGCCGCCACCTGCACCCCGCTAAACGGCACGAATGCCAGCGCTACTACTACTCCTGTAAACGGGTACGTGAATGGCACCAACCCGAATGCCGCCTGTGGCATTGCAGCTAATCCCAAGGACGTGTGGTATAAGTTTACCACGGCCGCGAGTGGCGCGGGCAGTACCGCTGTTACCATTCAAGTAACCGGAATGGCCGCTGGCTATTTACGCTTGTTTTCCTCGCCCGGCGGGGCAGCTACCGGGCCGTTCACCGAAATAGCCTGCTCATCAGGAGGAAACAATAATACTGTATCTGCTCCTTTAACTGTGAACACGCTTACGGCCAATACCACGTACTACGTGTTCGTGGCCGGCTTCGGCTCCAACGATACGCAGGGAGATTTCACTATTTGCGCAATTCCGGCGACGCCATTAGCTGCCAACGATGCGGCAGTTCAGATTATTTATTCAACAGGGAAGGCTCCGGTTTCGGCGCCTCAGGTGATACAGGCGGTGATACGCAATGCTGGTTCTGCTGCGCTAGCTAACATTCCGGTGATTCTGACTGTAGCGGGTACCTCCCCATTCACAAACGGTAAACTGGTGGCCTCACTAGCACCCGGTGCTTCTACTACTGTTACATTCGACCCATACACGCCAACCGCTGTCGGCAATAACACGCTGACGGTGACATTACCAGCTGACGCAGTAACTACGAACAACACGCAAACTTTTCCGGTGGTTGTTACTCCTAACAGCCTCTCCTATCTGAACGATAGTGAACCTGTTACGGCAAGCGTAGGCGTTTCAGGTACAACTCCTGGTGGCACTTTGGCGACAAAATACACCATCAACACTGCTTCTGCCATTGGCGAAGTGAAGCTGAGCTTCTTGGCAAGTGCTACCACTACGTCAACGTATCAGGTGGTAGTGCTAAACGCCACGGCAATGGGTTTGCCTGGCAGCGTGCTCTTCACTTCGCCTACACTAAACCGGCCGACTGCTGCTGGGGTAGTTACAGTGCCCATCACCAATACTCCAGTGACTAGTACCTTCTTCGTGGGCTTGAAAGAAGTTTCAGGCAACGTGGGCATTGGCTACCAGGTGGAGAATCCTCTGCGGTCCGGCACTTTCTATTACCAGATCTCCGCCACTAGCGCTTGGACGGATGTAAATACCACCACGCTGCAAACCCGCCTTGGTATTGAAGTGGGCTTCAGCACGCGGGTGCTCTCGACCAAGCCCAGCGCGGCGCTGGCCCAGGCCATCGAACTCTACCCCAACCCGGCCCACCAGAGCTTCGCCTTGCGGCTGCCGGCGCTGACTGGTCAGCGCACGGCCAAGCTCACGCTGCTCAACACGCTCGGCCAGCAGGTGCAGATGCGTACGCTCGTGCTCGGGGGCAGTGGCACGGAAACGCAGTTCAACGTCAGCGGCCTGGCCGCGGGCATCTACACGCTGCAGATCCAAACCACCGATCAGCTCGCTACCAAGCAAGTCGTAATCGAGTAATGGGGTAAGAGTAAGGCAGCTTATGCTGGCTGCTTCTTCAAGAAAAGCCTGGCTTTACCCAAGCCGGGCTTTTTTATGTTCAGGTTCGTTAAGAACGCCGTGGGCTGCGTATGCTATGAGTAAGCCAGTGCAGGCAATTTTAGGCTGTTAAGCAACTTGGAATTGCGCTCGGCGCTTATCTTAACTCTTGCCTCCATGTTAGTACCTCCCGCTGTTGGTGTGCCCGGCTCGGCGCCGCTCGCTTTTGTGTGTTTGCATTACTGGGCGGGTTCGGGTAGGGAGTGGCAAGCCATTGCTGACCTTCTGGCTCCGGACTACGTCTTGCTAGCCCCTGACCTCGGAGGGTTTGGCGACGTGCCGGCGCCCACGGGAGGGTTCTCTGTAGATGCTTATGCCGACCAGGTAGCCGAGTACATAGCGGCGCAGCAACTGCAACAGTACGTGCTAGTCGGGCACAGCATGGGCGGAAAGATTGCCCTGTCTTTGGCGGCCCGGCAGCCCCCTGGGTTGGTAGGCGTGGCCCTGCTAACTCCGTCGCCGCCCACCCCCGAACCCATGACCGAGGAAGACCGGCAAGACAGCCTACGGGCCTTTGGGCAGCGCCCGGAAGCTGAAAAAACGCTGCAAAAAATAACGGCGCGGCCGCTCCCTCCGGCGGTGCAGCAGCAAATCATTGCCGACAACTTGCGTAGCACCAAGGCTGCCTGGAGCGCCTGGCTACAACACGGTAGTCGCGAGAACATAGCTGCCCGGCTACACCACCTCCGGGTGCCCTGTACCCTACTCGCCGGCGACCAAGATGCGGTGCTGTCGCCGTCGGTACACGGGCTAGAAACACTGCCGCTGCTGCCCCCGGGCACACGCCTCGAACTCGTGGGTGGGGCCGGCCATCTGTTGCCCTACGAAGCGCCCGAAGAAGTTACCACGCTGCTGCAAACATTTGCGCGGCAACTTCGGGGCGTTGTACACTAACCTGTTGAGGGCCGGCTTCGTTGGAGCACAGGTGCAGCAACCTCAACAAACAGTGACATTCACGGGTCGGATGGCGGCGGCGTGGCGGCGGCACTGGTCGCACTACGTAGCTGAAGCGTTTGGGCTGGCATTCTTCATTAGCTGCGCCAGTTTGCTTACGGTGCTGCTGGAGCATCCGGCGTCGCCGGTGCGGCAGGCCTTACCTGATTCAACGCTACGCCGTGGCCTGCTGGGCATGGCTATGCTGCTGGTAGTTGTAGCCATCGTGTACAATCCCTGGGGCAAACGCTCGGGAGCGCACATCAATCCGGCCGTAACGCTAGCTTTCTGGCAGTTAGGTAAAATGCGCCTTCCCGATGCCCTGTGGTACGTGCTGGCACAGGTGGTGGGCGCTATTCTGGCTGCGCAGCTCATGGCCTTGGTACTTGGCCCGCTGTACGCGCACCCGGCCGTGAAATACGCAGTAACAGAGCCTATGCCCAAACCAGGAGGCGAGGCGCTAGCCTTTGCCGCCGAGTTTGTCATATCCTTTATTTTGATGCTGGTAATGCTTGGGTGCTTACATTCCAGCAAGCTCAAAAAGCTAACCGGCTGGCTACTTGGGGCGCTTATTGCCCTTTATATTCTCTTCGAGAGTCCATACTCAGGCATGAGCCTCAACCCGGCGCGCAGCCTCGGCACGGCCCTTGCCGCTCGTAGCTACCACGGCCTCTGGTTGTATTGGGTGGCCCCACCTCTGGCTATGTGGCTGGCCACCGTACTGTTCCGGCATTTCTATCATGGTGAGGCCCTCGATTGTGCGGTCTTGGCCGGCTGCGGCCCCGGCACCACCTCCCCCCACTCCCCCGAAGCCGAGCCACCCCAATACCCGGATGAGTGAGTGAGTGAGTGAGTGAGTGAGTTTGACGGCCGATCTGCACAATCCGCGCCTAGTGGGACGTCAAATTCACTCATTCACTCACTCATTCACCCCTTAGTCCAGCGCTCGTTCGCGGAAGAGGACGTAGCCGATGTGGGCAAACACCCCGAATTTATGGTCGGGGTCGTCGTAATGAATGAACTGGAGCGAGGCGGGTCCTACCGGGGTTTGGTGAACAAAGCCACTCATGGCCGTTAGGTAGGGGCGGCTGAAGGCGCCGCGCGCGGCAAGCAAAGGATTAGATTCCGACCGTTCATACGGGCGGTATATAGCGTGTACGTACACTTCGGTGCGCCATTCCAACGAACCAAGCACTGCCTTGATGTAGCGCAAACCCACTGCGGCGTACGACGTGCCCCGGTAACGATCCAGGAACAAGGTGCGCGAGTCGGGGAGGGGCAGAAAAGCGGGGGCCGAGGTAAGCGACGAGCGGTAGGTGGCAAACCGGCCCTGCGTGGAAGCCGCCGCATCGACGGTATAGCCCCAGGCGTGCACCCGGCGGCCCACCGAATCTACCCGGTGAAACGTGAAATACTGCTCGGTGTAGAAGCGCGCTTGCAGCCATTGGTGGTCTTTGGTACGGGGCACCAGCCCTATCGCCGTCGAGCCCGGCGTGTACTCTTCCCGGGCCAATATGCCCCGCAGCTTCACTTCGGCCCGCCGGCCACTAACGGCGTACTGCCGCCGATTCAGGGAGTTGCGCTGAAATTCCAGCGTTCCGGTCAAGCCCCTGTTCATGCGGCTCTGGTCTAGCTCGGCGCCGCTGCTGATTTCGTTGGTGTTAGCAAATCGGTCGCGGGTAGTAAACAAACTCCCGCCTGCTATGAAGCGGCTACGGTAGTTGGGACTGTAGCCGACCACAAAACCCGTTTTCAGGTCGCGCTGCTGAAGCTGTGTGTTCTGGGCGGTGCTGCCTAGCAGCACGCCGGTATCCTGATAGTTGAAATTGTTGAAGGTGATAATCGGCTCGAAGTAAAAAGGTGTGTTGCCGGGAACACTAATCCGGAAAGAGCCTTGTGCCCCGTTGTAGAACCGGCCAATAGTGGCATCGGCTTGCACGGTATACAGCAGGCGGTTGAGGTAGCGATAGGCCCCACCCAGGTAGAAATTACTCATTGAGCGCGACGACAGCAGCACCCCGAGGTCGGTGGTAAGGTTGCTGTTCTGGCGGGCATCCAAGCTCAGCACATAGCCCCCCTGCTTGCTGTCGTATCGCACCCGTGGGTACACGTTGTTGAAAAAGTCATTGTTGACCAGGCGGTAGTAGCCTTCCTCGATATCGCCGGGCGAGTAGCTAGAGCCGCTACGCTGAAAAAAACGGCGGATAAACTCCTGCTGTTGGCGTGGCACGCCCTGTACCGTTATCTGCTTGAAATCGGGGCGGGGAGCTTGCTCCTGAAAGGCCCGCCGGCGTTGCTGCAAGGCCAGCGTGTCCTCGCGCCGGGGAATGCGGGCAAATAATTCATCAAGCTTGCGCTCGGCGGCCTGCTTGCCCAGTGAAACCAGCTGGTTTACCCGGTTGAAGTCGCCGGCCGTAAACCCGGTTAAATTGGGTTGTATAAAGATACCATTGCGGCCGACCGACGTGGTATCGGCACCGTTGAAACCCACGAACAACAGCGTGTTAGCCAGCAGTGCATCGTCTTTCTCTTTGGGATACCGGTTGAATGCCACATCGCCGACGTTCACCCCGATAATAATATCGGGCTTGAATTCCTCGCGCATCACATCGGTCGGGAAGTTGTCAACTACGGCGCCGTCGAAAAGGTAGCGCCCATCGGGCTGCCGAATAGGACGGAACGCCAGCGGAAACGCCATGGAGTTGCGAACGGCATCAGACAAAGAGCCGCTGCGCTGTACCACTTTCTCGCGCGTAAATACCTCTGAAGCCACGCTGCGGTAGGGTACCAGTAGTTTGTCGAAGTTGTAGCCGGAAACCGCACCGGCCGGAGCCAGCATGGTGGCCAGCACGTAGTTGAGGGTTACATCGTCCACGAGCTTAGGCGTTACGCGGGCCTTGAACGTTGAGTCTATTGCCAAACGCAGGTGCAGGGCGGCAGGGTCGTAGTCGCTGTCGTAGTAGTTGTACACCTTGCCTTCCAGGGGCTCGCCCGAAACCCAGTTCTGAAACTCGGGCCGCAGTACAATCTCTCTTATCTCGCGTGGCGAGTAGCCGGCCGCATACATGCCCCCCACAATAGCCCCCATACTCGTCCCGACGATATAGTCAATAGGAATGCGGTTCTTTTCCAACACCTCCAGCACGCCTACGTGGGCTAGGCCTTTGGCCCCCCCGCCACTGAGCACTAAACCTATTTTCTGAGCTTGAGCTACCGGGCCGCTTCCGAGCAGCAAAAACAGCAGGAATTCGAGGATACGGCGAGTTTTTCGCATATAATAAAGAAAGTAACAAGCTCCACCCTACGGCAGCGCGTTTCCTACGTAGCCCTTCAAGGCAAGTTGCCTTAAAAGATAAAGTCTATTGAAATAAGACAATAATGAATGCTACCTGCCAATTCGCGTTAGCCAAGGTAGACAAACGTAAACGCATATTCTGGCTTAGCTGGTTCACGGCGCTAGCCACTTGCCCAGAGGCCCTGGCAAGTTGCGGAGCACCGTAAAAAGGAAGGTAAAGACAACTACGCTCCAGCCAACCCAGGGCTGGTACAGCAGGGAGTAGCGCCGCGGCTGCCTGGTAAGCCACCCATGCAATTCTTCTCCCGCCCCAAACACAAGAAGGGGACTGGCAAAGGCGGCCAGCACGTTGAACCCATGGCCTCTTCAAAGCGGCCATACAAAAGCGCGAGGTTATTGTACTATGCTAATAAAAGTTGTAAATCAAATCAGGTCTATGGAGTAGGTGGAATAGATGCTGTAAGAAATGCTTTATATTGTAGCGGCCTCAGTAATTGGGCTCGTTTGGTCGGGAAGAGGAAGCGGCGCCAAATGCTTTTCTTGTGTGGTGCGGTATGCTGCTTCTTGGACTTTACCAATTTATTCATTCAACTATTTTATTCTGTGCGACACCTTCTGTTTCGTTCTATACTCGGACTCGGCATACTTAGCGGGGCAATGGCGGGCTCATCCTTCGCTGCTCCTCTCAGTTATGTTGGTCAACCGGACCATATAGCTAAACTCAGGCCTTTATTTGCCGGTCGGGTTTCAAATGCTGAACCTGTGCAAGGCGCCGGAACCGGACTCACGGCTGTGTACTTCAGCAACGGCACCTTGGCGGGTGCACCTGCTCTCAAGCGGCTTGATGCCGCCATTGATTTTCAGTGGGGACCTAACTCGCCCGGACCAGGAGTGCCAAACGATAATTTCTCGGTGCGTTGGGAAGGCTTACTGGCAGCTCCTAGTACCGGCCGCTACAAATTCACGGTTGCAACCACCGAAGGCGTCCGGCTGTGGGTGAACGGGAAGAAAGTGCTCGACACCTGGGACGGGAAAAAAGCGGACATCGTCGGGGCCTATGCCAACCTGGCCGCCGGCGAGAAAACCTCTATCAAGCTAGAATACTACGACGAAGAGGGCGACGCCCGGATTCAGTTGCAATGGGCGCCGCCTAACCAAGTCGCTCAAACTATTCCTACGGCTAATCTGTATCCGCTCGGCTCGTCCAACGCGCCCGACCCGGTTGGCGCTGGTAGTCCGCCCGCAACTGCGCAAGCAGCGCCTATGCCAGCCCCTGCTCCGGTAGCTAAAGCCGCAGCTAAGGAAGTGAAGCCCGCCGTAGTGAAGGTTCCCAAAACCACCAAAGAACCGAAAGCTGCTAAAGAGCCCGAAGTAGCAACAACTCCCGCCCCCGCAACCCCAGCACCCGCGGCTGCGCCAGAAGCCCAGCCCGCTCCGGCTGCTAAGTCTGCAACTCCTACTGCCTCCACTGCTTTTGTGCCCGGGGTGTATACGCTAGTCGCCCGCTCCGATGGTAAGGCGCTGGAAGTGCAAGATCAGGCGCAGCCCAATGTCGCCGTAAATCCTTCGGCGGCGCTGGCCACTAATGGCTTGCCGCAGTGGAGCATAGAAAGTGCCGGCAATGGCTTCTACCGCATTGCAGTGCAGGGCGGAAGGAAGGTGCTGGAAGTACTCGGGAGCCAGACCTCCAACGGTACTCCCTTAAGCTTGTGGCCTTTCTATAGCGGCAACAACCAGCTCTGGGCAATTGAACCTCTGGAAGAAGGCTTTTATAAAATCAGCGCCAAACACAGTGGCAAAGCTATTACTGCCAACCTACCCGAGGAAGGTGGCCTGCAACAGCGCCGCTACGCCAATCGGCCCACGCAGCAGTGGAAGCTGGAAGCTGTTACGCCAGTGGCCCTAACCATTGCCGCTGGGGTGAGCAGCACGCCGGGAGTTGGTGCCAACCAGCTGAGCGTGTACCCCAACCCTAGTAATGGCGTGATGCAAATGGCGTATCAACTTAATTCCGAGCAACCTATTGGGTGGGTGCTGTACAACCAGCGGGGAGTGGCAGTGCGCGTTTCCGATTATCGGCGTCAGAATGTGGGGGCTCAACACCAAACCCTGGATTTCCGCAGCCTGCCCCCCGGTGACTACTATCTGAACCTGACGGTAGGCACCGTCAATACCAAGCATCCGGTTCAAATCCGGCGCCCCTCAGCGGAAGCCGCCCCTCCGGCTACCACGCCCACGGAATAACGTATCGTATAAGCTTGCTTAAGAGCGCAAGGCTACCTAGTGATTTAAGTCACCGGGTAGCCTTGCGCTCTTCTGTTATTATATGCTCTCTGTCGCCAGGCATGCGACACTGCAAATAGTAAACCTGTCCCGGAGCCGCTCATATTGGCCGCAAAGACAAGCGCAGGGGCATCCGGACTAGATGCCCCTGCGCTTGTCTTTGTGGCCTCTTACTGCGCGAACTTTTCTTGTTCCGAATCCGAAGTAAGTCGACGCTGAAGCGTAACAGCTATCAGCAAACTTATTTCATGTCAGGCGACCCGCGGCGGCGAAAGGCTAGAAGCAAATCACTTATCCAGTAGGGGTACGCTTAGCGCGTAGTGGGGCCTCTTTTTCTGGCGGTCAGCCTTTTGCCGCTACGCGACCACTATGCTGCCAGGTATATTTTCTACTGTCGAGTTATAATACAAGTGAGAATTATGCTATCGTGCATAATGCCTGGTTCATCCCCTTTTTAGAGGCGTTTATCTAAAAAATAGAATTATTTGTTTAATATTTTTGCTTAAAAAGTTAAACAATATATATTTGTAATCATATAAAATTGATTAAGTGCAATAAGAATTGATATAACAGTTTTTCAACCATGTCTTTTTCGATACTGAACCGTTTACAGGTCTTCGCTGCACCTCTTATTGCACCCGCCAAAACGCCGGAACAGGTTCGGGCGGCTACTACCGTCGAGAAATTACGACAAGAGCTGCCGGAACTGCTGGCAGTTGCAGTTATTGATATTCAAACCAGCAAGACGTTGGCTGCTTTTAGTTGCCTGCGTGAACTGGCACCGGCCCGAGCCGCTGTCTATAATGTGGAAGTAGTGCGTCAGAAACGACGGGCGCTTGAAGCTCTTGGGCTTGCCAACGAAAAAATAGAAGATATTCTCATCACGCTGCGCGAACAGCTGCATTTACTGCGTGTAAGCCAGGATGGGCAGCAACTACTTTACCTAGTAGTAAATACCCACGATACCAACTTAGCCATTGCGCGTACCGTGTTGCGTGCTCATAGCGCCTAAGTTCCTGGCAAGAGCGCTTACCCTGCTTTTCTTACGCATAGCATACTCACTACCTCCGATAACGGAGCCGGTGAAACGCGAAAGTCACGAGCTGCGGTCTGCCACTGTTGGTAGCTGTTGCCTTGATTGACACTGAGTTGACAGGTGGCTGGCTCCGCACTTGGCAATGCCAGCGGCAGATCACTTAAGCAACCATAGCACACTTGAACCTGCTGCCTATACGATCCGGGGCAGTAGCGCAATTAGTATCGGATTGGCCATGCTCTGATTATTTTTCAACCCTTACCCTATTACAACATGAAATTAACCGCTTCCCCCTTCAATCCCGCTACGGGCGAGTTGGTACCTGCCTACCGCGATGCCTATCTGCGTGGCGACTTATCGAGTGCCAACATCAAGGCCGTGGACGATTATTTAAAGCACCATCGGCACCGGGCCGACGAAACGCTGGCTCGCTTCAATGAGATGAAGCAGGACGGCGAGCAGGTGCGCCCCGTGGGCTGGGTGCAACGGCAGTTCGAACTGATTCGCACCGAACCAAAGCGCTTTCGGCGGCGGGCTGCCAGCCTGATAACCGGCGCTGCCCTGCTGGCGGGCGTTTCGATGGCCGCTACCAACCTGCCCACCGAAACCGCCACCCCTGAAGCTACCGCAGAAGCTAGTACTGCTAGCAGCATGCGTATCGTAACCGTACGCGGCCGCATCCTCGACGAAAACGGTCGTCCGTTGATTGGCGCCACGGTTATCGATAAAACGTCGGGCCGGGGGGTAGGTACCGACGCTCAGGGAAACTACACGCTGCACTTGCCCGCCGAGCAAGCCCGCGCAGCCAAGCTGCAGTTCGGTTATGGCGGCTACACCGACGACGAAGTACAGCTGCAAGGACGATACACCCAGAATATGACTTTGGTACCGCGCACGGAAGCCGATAGCCCAGCACCCAAAAAGCACCGCCGTTGGCTGCTATTTTAAGTTGTCGTTTAAGTAACACCACTTAAATAGACGCTCCTGTCTACTTGCTGCTGATTAAGTAACTCAAGCTGTGAAGTAGCCCCGTAGTGGCGGCTTCACAGCTTGAGCTGTTTAGGTTTTACCCGGTAAATACGCTCATCTGCGGCCATAGCCGCTCGAACTCCCTGACAAAGGGTTGTACTGTGGCGTGTTCGTCGGTAATCAACAGGTTTTCAAGGTTGTGTTCTGCGGCGGAGCGAGTCCAGTTGTAGGAGCCAGTTAGGATAGTGCGCTTATCGGCAATGGCGAACTTATGGTGCATGTGGTAATCAGTCCGGTCGGTGCGAACGGGAATACCCGCCTCGAAAAGCTGATGCACATCGGAGCCCCGGTCCAGGAGTTTGTCGTTGTCGGTGAGCAGGCGCACGAGTACGCCGCGGCGGTGAGCGGAAAGTAAGGCGTTCGTGAGCCGGTCGTCGGCTACGGTAAACACGCATATATCCAGCTGCCGCGCGGCCTGCCCAATGAAGCGTTGAATAGCGGCTACGCATTCGGTGCCGGGGCTGAAGTGCACCTCGGCGCGGGTAGGGCGAGCGGGCGGCACAGCCGGCGGTAAGAGCAGCGCGCTAGCCGCTTCCAACCACTCCACCACCGCTTTGTCTTGGAAGCTGTTGAAGCGGCTCCGGGCCAATGCAAACAGCTCGTGCCGCAAGTCGTGCAAGTCGGTACCGTGTTGGCCGTGCTCGGCTAGGCGCTGCCGCAACTGCCGCGCCTCTTCCACCGACAAGGTGGAATCAGCAAAGGCCCGCTCGAAATGATGTAGCAAATCAATGGTAGCCGTTGCTAAACGGCTCGTTCCGTGCAGGTGCTGCGACATAGGTAACAGGCGTTAAAACCAGCGTAGTACCCTATACCGGCTGGCGACAAGCAAAATACAGCCTTCCGCATTAGTCCGCGTCAGGTTCCGTCAACTCTGTGCCCGGTGTTTGGTGTGCTGTCCTTCTTGCCTTACAGCAGCGTAAGCTCTGCCGGAAGGTCTGACTTAACAAGAGCACGTGCTACGCGAACTTGCGCCTCCTGTAGGGCCTTGGCATAAGGCTCATGCAACACCCGCAACGGTGGCCCATCAGGCTGCGGTACGGCATCCCAAAGCCCCGAGCGGTGCCAGTCCTGGTCCAGAAAATCCCAGTCCGGCCGGTCGAGGATGGGGTAGAGGCACACGCCCCACAGCGGTACACCCATGCGCAAGGCAGCAGCACATTCGCGCCCAATCATGGCCATCCAGTGCGGACGGTCGTGGCCGGGATGGCTGGTTTCGGTGAGCACGACGGGGCGGTTGTAGCGCTTGTGGGCAGCAGCCAGCAGATGCCGCAACGGGCGCCAACGACGGTCGGCGGGTTGGTCGGCCCACGGAATGCGGGTGCGAGGCTCCATGTCCCACTGGTTGTCGTAGTAGAAATTGAAGCCCAGCATGTCTACGTATTCGGGGCGGCCGCCGAGTTCAGGGCACATGCGGCCTGTTAGCATATCCACCGCCTGAAACTGGTTGTCGTGGTACTGGGCCGCACGCAGCTTCTCGTCGCGGGTAGCGCCCGCACGGGGGATGATATTGATAAGCGGCTCGGTGGTAAGAATCCGCACGGTTGGGTCAATTTCGCGCATAGCCGCTACGCCCTGGATGTAGGCCCGCATCAACCCGTACTTCACTTCCCAGCCTTGGTGCACACAATAAGGCGACGTTCCGCGCACATCACCGCCCAGCCAGCTCACGAAGCTGACTTCGTTGATAGGCGTCACAATCAGTTGCCCCTCAGGCTGCTCGGAGCGGTAGAACTGTACGAAGGCTCGGCACAAGGCGGTGAAGCGCTCCGCGAACAGCGGGTGCAAGGGCGTTAAGTCGTCGGGATAGCCGAAGTGGCAGATGTCCCAAATCTGCTGAATTCCGTGGCGTCGGCCGGCAGCCAGCATAGTGCGTACTGTGCTCCAATCATACTGATACGGAATCTTCTCGATATGGCTCCAGCGGATTCCTTCGCGTACCGTGCTTAGGTTGTGCTGCCGGATATCTTGGTAGTCCTGATCGAGTAATTGTAGGTGGCCGGTCAGAGGCAGAAAATCTACCCGGTGACCAAAGCAATTGAGTTGGTCGGTGCATTCGTAGCCGGCCATCCAAAACGATTGGAAGGGGCTTTGCATGGAAGCAAGGGACATAGGTGCGGAGTTGTGGAAGAACACGCGCTAGAGTGGTCGAGTTAGCGCACTGCCTTTTACCGCAAAAGCCGAGCTTGAGTTGTTGGGTTAAGATTGGGTGGGCAAAACGGCGTTAAAACTATAAGTACTATAGATTATCAACCGAAAAGCCGACTGACGCAACCACGCAGTTACTCGCCGTAGCAGCCAGCGCTTGAGTGCTCCTCAACTACTTATATCTGCGGCGACACGGCCGACGAGTCGGACGCCAACGGGGCGCGTTGCTTGCCGGCAATAGACTTGGCCTCGATGAAGATGCGCTTGAAGTCCGGGTACCGGGCCCGCACCTTTTCTTGCAGTCGCTTTACGGCCTGCTCCACTTCGTTGGCGGAAAGATGATCCTGAAACTCCACATCGAGCGCCAGTACCACATCGTGCGGGCCGAGGTACATGGTGAGCGGGCGGCGAATAGCTTCTACTGCGTGGTCTTCGCGGGCCAAAGCTTCAAGCCCATCCAGCGTCTCGTCGTCTACGCCTTCGCCTACCAGTAGGCCTTTGGTTTTGTAAATCAAGAATATAGCCACCGTCACCAGCAAGACGCCGATGCAGATGGAAGCGCCCCCATCAAAGTAAGGATTGTCGAGCAGGTGCCCGAAGTACACGCCCGTTAGTGCAATAGCCAAACCCAGCAAAGCCGCTAAGTCTTCCATCAGAATAGCAAACACCGAAGGGTCTTTGCTGCGGCCCAACGTTTCCCAAAAACCAGCATCACCCCGGTCTTTATTGAACTCGCGGAAGGCCAGGAAGCAGGAAATGCCCTCAAATACGAGCGAGAGGCCCAATACAACGTAGTTCCAGGTAGGATCAGTGATGGGTGAAGGATGCCGCAAGTGCTCGACGCCTTCGTAAAACGACATGCCGCCACCCACCGAAAACACCAGAATGGCTACAATCAACGACCAGAAATACAGCTCTTTGCTGCGCCCAAAGGGGTGACGCGTGTCGGCGGGCTTTTCGGCCTGCTTCACGCCGTATAAGATCAGAATCCCGTTGCCACTGTCAACAAGCGAGTGAATACCCTCAGAAAGCATGGCCGAACTGCCCGTAAAGAAAGCAGCCACAAATTTGGAAACGGCAATGGCGACGTTGGCGCCAATGGCCCCGTAGATGGCAATTTTAGAACCTCCTGCAGACATGAAAAACGTGGTTTAGTCGGCCCAAGATAATTTAAGCAGGCCGTCTGTGGTACGCAGGCTAGTAAGGCGGGGTTAGAAGAACAAGGAAGGAAGGAGGAAGAGCGAGCCATAAGACCGTCCTACCAAGGCCTGTGGCGCCTCAAGCCAGGAACCGAGGCGTCTTGCTAGCGGTAAGATCATTTGCTATCCGCAACCGCTGCACGCGAGCTGCTGCTGCGGCGCTTTTGCAGGACGTTCCTATTTCTCTATTCTCCATTGCTCTATCTTTCACTCCGAACAATCTGCTTTTATTCGACTTTTACGCCTCTATGGCTGAAGCTTCTACTGATCTTACTGCTACTGCTCCGCTGCGCCGCCGTCTGGGACTGGTGCAGGCCACAGCGCTCAACATGATTGACATGGTGGGCATTGGCCCCTTCGTCACGTTGCCGTTGGTAATGGGCTTTATGGGGCCAAACTTCCTGCTGGGTTGGCTGGCCGGGGCAGTGCTTGCCTTAATAGACGGCCTGATTTGGAGCGAGTTGGGTGCGGCCTACCCCGAAGCGGGCGGTTCCTATCGGTTTCTAAAGCTGGCGTATGGCGAGCAGAAATGGGGTCGGCTGATGTCGTTTCTGTACGTGTGGCAGACGTTGGTGCAAGCCCCGCTGGTGGTAGCGTCGGGCGCTATCGGTTTCGCGCAATACTTCGGCTACCTCGTGCCGCTCAACGAAACTTGGCAGCCCAAACTAGTGTCGGGCGTGGTCGTGCTGCTGCTGATGGCACTGCTCTACCGCCGCATCGACGATATTGGGCGGCTCGGCGTTCTGTTGTGGGTGGGTGTACTGGGGCTGATGGGCTGGCTGATCTTCGGCGGCCTTACCCATTCCACGTACCCGGTAGCCTGGCTGCCTGCTGGCGGTGTTGGCGCTTTGCTTTCGTGGAAGGATGGGCAGCTAACCGGCCTGCTACTTTCCGCCGCCCTGGGGCAGGCCGCCGTTAAAACTATTTACTCTTATCTGGGCTACTATAACGTGTGCCACCTGGGCGGCGAAATTCAGAACCCGCAGCAAGTAATTCCGCGCAGCATTTTCCTGAGCATTCTCGGCATTATGGCTCTGTACCTGCTGCTTAACTGGAGCGTGGGCACCGTTATTCCTTGGCAGGAAGCCAGCCAGTCGAAGTTCATTGTTAGCTCCTTTGTAGAGAAACTCTACGGCGCCACGGCCGCCAAAGCCGCTACGGCGCTGGTACTGTGGGTAGCCTTTGCGTCCTTGTTCGCGGTGCTGCTGGGCTACTCGCGTATTCCGTATGCCGCCGCCGCTGATGGTGAATTCCTGCCCGTCTTCGCCAAAACGCATCCTACCAAGCACTTCCCGCACGTGTCCCTCCTGATTCTGGGCGGCGTGGGCTTCGTGTTCAGTTTGCTGTTCCGGCTCGGCGAGGTAATCAGTGCCATCCTGGCCATGCGGATTCTGGTGCAGTTCGTGGGGCAGGCCGTGGGGCTGGTGCTGCTCCGGCGGCGGCGCGGCACGGCGGGCCTCCCGTTCAAGATGCCGCTCTATCCGCTGCCCGTGGTAGTGGCGGTGGTGGTGTGGCTGTGGGTGTTCGGGAGCATCAAGGATGGGGCCTTGCTCTACGAAGATGCCAGCACGCGCATCTTTGTGCCCTTCCAGGTCGCAGCCTTGCTGATGATGGCCCTGGGCAGCATCGTGTTCCTGCTCTGGAGCCGCCGGCTCGGGCGGTGGCCGTTTCAAAAGTAAATTATATTTTTGCTAGGATAATCATTTCCTGGTAGTCTTATGAGTCGTTTATTTTATCTTTTTTTAACCTTCTCAGTTCTATTAGTGCGTCCTGTCTGCGCACAAAAACCAACTACGTCTGCGTCTGATGCAGACTATCTGCAGTGGAGTGCCACTCGTCGCCTCACTGCCGCCGATTTTCAAATGCCGCTTAAGCCTCACAATAATTTGAAGGGTAGCAACGCCGCATTTAGCTTTAGTATGGACGGCCGCATCTACGACCTGTTCAGTAAACATAGCAACGACATCGTCTTCAACCAGATGCTGCGCTCCGCCTCGTGGGTGGATACAAACAACCCGGCCGATGTGGCACAGCAAGTTCTATTTCAACAAACCCTGTTCGACATTCAGGAAATATACGTTCGGCGCTTCAGGCAGCAGGCTCGCGCCGGAGCTAAAAAGATGCTGCTCATTGGTAAGCCTGATATCAATGAGCTGCTAAATGAGTTGATGAAAGCTTCACAGGTACGCCAGGCAGAATATGCTGATGAAACCGATTATGGTACGTTGCCAGGCACTCAGGCCGTATGGGAGGCAAAGATTCAGGAGGAACTGCAGGCCTTACAGGCGTATAAGGCTTCCAATGAGTAAGGCCACTGAAACCGAATTGCAACAACTAGGTATCTACAAAGTCCGCACCAGTGCTACGCCGGCAAACGTAGCCAGCAAGCCAAGCAGCACGCTGCCCGTCACGTAGAGCGCCACCAGCAAATAGCGCCCGCTCTCAAGCAGGCCTAGGGTTTCATAGGAGAAGGTAGAGAACGTAGTGAAGCCGCCGCAGAAGCCAGTAGTAAGCAGCAAGCGTAGCGTCGGCGAGGCCAGTGTGCCTTTCTCGGCCAGCGCGTAGAACAAGCCAATGAGCAGGCAGCCCACCACATTGACCAGCAGGGTACCCAACGGAAATGGGTGGGCGAAATGTCGGGCTACAGCTTGTTGCGCCAAATACCGGCTTACGCTGCCTACGGCTCCACCCACGGCAATAACAGCTAGAAGACGAAGCATAAGTGAAGTTGTAAAATGGGAAAGGTGGGGAAGTTGCTGGTCCGCTGCTGCAATTAGCACCGCCACAAACTAAAATCCATCACCCCAACGCCTAGCAGTTTCTTGCCAATCCACCTCACAGAATCAATACCAACGTGCCACCAATGATAAGAGCCGCCCCCAAAGCGGCTTTCAGTGTAAGCGTCTCGCCTAGAAACAGCACCGACAGCACAATGGCAATAGCCACGCTTAGCTTGTCAACCGGAGCCACCTGCGACACCTTACCGAGCTGCAACGCCTTGAAGTAAAATATCCACGACAAGCCCGTTGCCATACCTGATAGCACCAGAAACAGCCAGTTACGCGGCGTAAGCGCATTGAAGTCGGTAGCACTGTCGCGGGCAAACACAATACCCCAAGCCACCACCAAAATCACAACCGTGCGAATAGCAGTGGCCAAATCGGAGTTAACGCCCTTGATGCCCACTTTGGCCAGCACGGCGGTAAGAGCGGCAAAAACTGCCGAGAGTAAGGCGTACGTCCACCACATTATGAGTTGCCAATTAGCAGTTGCCAGTTACCAGTGTACGGTTCAGCAATAGAAGCGTACACTGGTAACTGGCAACTGGCAGTTCACAGCTGTTTCTCGTAGCAAAAGAAGCGCAGTCCTGGCCGGAAAGCCAACGTGATTTCGCCGGCGAACCGGTAGCCAAGCTTGGGGAAAAGACGTTGCGTGGCTACGTTCTCGGAGTTGGTGTCCACGCGCAACATCTTCAGACCTTGTTCAACGGCCAGTACTTCAGCTTGCTGCAACAGCGCTGCCGCCAGACCATTGCCTTGGGCGGCCGGGTCGACGGCCAGCCTGTGCGTAACGAGAGCTGGCTCCGTGACATCCCAGTCAGCTTGGTCGTATTCGGGGTCTTGGTCGTTGTGAGTAAGAGCCGCTACAGCAGCTACCTGGCCCTCCAACTCGGCCACCCACAAATGCTGCCGCCCAATATCACGCCGGAAAACCTCCTCGTTCGGATAATCCGGCGACCATTGCTGATTCCCGCTGGCCTGCATTAGCGGCACCACACGGCTAACAATTGCAAGGATGGCAGGCAGGTCGGCGGTAGTGGCAGGACGAAGTAAAGGCATAACACGGCAGCGTTTCTAACATCTGACGAATCTAAGCGGAACTTCCCAAAACTTGGTATTACCCCCGGCGCAGTACTTCGGCAGCCTCTTTGGCGAAGTAGGTAAGGATAGCATCAGCGCCAGCGCGCTTGATGCTGGTCAGCACTTCCATCATAGTTTTCTCGCCGTCGAGCCAGCCGTTTTGGGCGGCGGCTTTCACCATGGCGTATTCCCCCGATACGTTGTAGGCCGTTACGGGCAGGTTGGTGTGGTTTTTCACGTCCAGAATCACGTCGAGGTAGCTTAGGGCAGGCTTCACCATCACCATGTCGGCGCCTTCCTGCTCGTCCAGAGCTAGTTCGCGCAGGGCTTCGCGGCGGTTGGCGGGGTTCATCTGGTAGGTCTTCTTGTCACCTTTTTTTGGCGCCGAATCCAAAGCGTCGCGGAAAGGTCCGTAGAATGCCGATGCATACTTGGCCGTGTAGCTCATGATGCTGACGTGGCTGAAGGCATTGCTATCCAGCACGTCCCGGATCCAGGCCACGCGGCCGTCCATCATATCAGAGGGGCCAATGATGTCAGCGCCCGCGCGGGCTTGGGCCAAGGCCATTTGGCCGAGTACTTCCAGGGAGGCATCGTTCAGGATTTCGCCAGACTCGGCATCCACCACGCCATCGTGGCCGTCGGAGCTGTAAGGGTCCATAGCCACGTCGGTCATAATAACCACGTCCGGAAACTGACGCTTGATGTTGGCTACGGTTTTCAGGTACAGCCCTTCCGGGTTGGCTGACTCCTTGGCCAGTCGGTCTTTCAGGCTATCGTTGATGCTCGGAAAGGGCGCGAAGCTCTTGATGCCTAGCTCCACGCAGCGGCCGACTTCATCAAGTAGCCGGTCCGCTGTGAAGCGGTGAATGCCTGGCATCGAGCTAACTTCAAGCGTTTGGTTTTCGCCTTCAATAAGAAAGACAGGATATATAAAATCGTGCGTGGTGAGTCGTGTTTCCTGCACCATGTCGCGGATAACGGCTGATTTGCGGTTGCGACGCGGACGGTGCGTGGGGATGTTGGGCATTGGTGTGGTCAGTTGGTAAGACGAGTTAGAACAACTGGCACGAAGGTAAGGTTGCGGCCGAGGTAGCTGGTTATGCTACTTCCAAGGCCCGCCATAACCGCGGGGAAGAAGTGATGCGCCTGTCAAGCAAATAACCGTTCCTAGAAGTAGTTCAGTGACCCCTACGCTAGATAGTCCATTGTGGCAGCTTCATGACGTTAGGTGTAGCTAGAAAGCGAATTGGGTGTATCTCCAACACATGCAATCAACGCTAGCGTAATTGCTTGCAACACTGTAGCATATGCAGTTGGTAACAGCTCCAGCCATAAACATGTATCACAAAAAATAACCCCAGAAATCAAGAAAGGCTGCTGAGGTTGTCAAGAATAGTGTTGAGTACTGAATGGTAAGCTTTACTGGCTAACAGATATTGCAGAAGTCATCATTTCGCTAAGCGAATTTAGTTGTCTGTACCCAGCTGCAACTTCCAGAACGCGCAAGTAGCGGGCCGTTACCACTTCGGGCTGATGAGCAGATAGGTGCGCAGGCGCTGCCCGCCGAGGTTCAAGCGCCAGATTAGGATCATGGAGAATACCCCAATGATAGTCAGAGAAGGTTTTTCTATATGCTCTCTGGCGTTGGTTAGTGTTGTTAATACCTTGTGAAAAGCCTGAATAGCCATCGCAACGCCCTTCTGGGAAACCAGAAGACCTAGAAAGACAAAGTTATTTGTCCGATCTACATCAGGAATCACTAGAAAGTCTTTGGCCTGATAAGCGTATATATCTCAGAGTTGACCTCTATACCCCCAATATCTGGGTGGAATTTATGAGAGAGTAATAATATCTTCAGGAGACAAAGCGAATCTAACAAGATTTAATAAAATAAAACATAGTTATTATCTGAT
Organism: Hymenobacter sp.; assembly: GCF_036387835.1. Classification (GTDB taxonomy): domain Bacteria; phylum Bacteroidota; class Bacteroidia; order Cytophagales; family Hymenobacteraceae; genus Hymenobacter. The sequence continues at coordinate 40,437 of NZ_DASVSY010000023.1, forward strand.
GTTACGCAGTCGCAGAGACAGTTCATTCGTTTAGGAACCTTATGATGAGTTGCACACTGGACCTGTACACGGATTATTTGCTGAGTTCGACGGGGGCGACCACGGCCACGGGCTTGTCGGGACTACTGGACGGGGCACTCAGCCACGACCACATCAC
>NZ_DASVSY010000024.1:0-66484 GCF_036387835.1 Hymenobacter sp.
TGGTAGAGCAGGCTGACGAAGTTGAGGCCCTTGACGTAGCGCTGCTGGCTATGGTCCCAGTGCGGGCAAATCAGCTCGTTGGCGTCGGTATGCGCCTTTTCCAGCACCGAATCGTCCACGATGAGGACGGCAAATTCCTCGGTGGGCTGACGGGCTTCGGCTTGGCGGATCAGCGGTTTGGCCTGCCGCCACACCTCAGCCGAACTGAGCGTGACGCGGCTAAGCCAGCGCGTGATCTGGTCGTGGCTCAAGGCCCCCTCCAGCAGCCGCGACAAGCCGGTGGCCGTCGTCGGCCCCGTTGAACTCAGCAAATAATCCGTGTACAAGTCCAGCGTGCAACTCTTCATAAGCCTACTAAACGCGAAACCCCATCTGACGACTGCGTAACATCAGTTAGTAAATAGATTCATGACTTGTTACCATTAATTTGGATAGCCTACTCTCATAAAAGCAAGCACCTGGCTTTTCGGCTACCGCCACGTGCAGCAGGTCCAGACAAGCAGAATTTTCAGCAGGAACAGCGCCTTTTCAGAACCTTAAAAAAAGGCACACCTGTTTCTTTACCTCCTTTCTTGAAAAGGTGATGCGCACAAAATGCCAGAGACAAAGCCACGGAAATTAGTCGGGCAGACAATTTCAGAACACCAGAAACCTGATGTTAAGCGGGAGCAATACTAGAGGTTGGGAGTAAAGCGCAAACGTGCTGCCGCGAGGTGTGCAGTAAGGGCAGCGTAAGACGTTCGGGGGCAGAAGGCACTGACGGATATTACCACCTGAAGGTGTGATTCGGTGGGTAAGCAGGCAACTGGCGCTACGCTTGCATAGCAGCAGACAGGTGTTCTTGCAGCAAGCAGATTATATAATAAAGATAGTGCTCGACTAATGTAATATCAAATAATTCTATTATTTATTTATTAATATATAAATGGTGCGCCAGATAGCCGCAGAATGGCGCCAGGGTTACTGCGGCTATTCTGCGGCTATTCTGCAACCGCATTTGTCGGTTTGGCTGCGCTGCGCGCTGGCTACACCACAAAATTGGCGTCTACGTGCAGGCGGATTTCCTCCCGGATTTCCTCGGCCGACAGCCAGTGCGTGTTGTTGGCTGAGTCGTAGTGAAAGCCTAAGGGGACTCGCTGGCCGCCAAAATGAGCAACAAACTCATCGAGGTTCCACAGTGGCGTGGCCGGCAGAATAACATAGTACTTGGCTAACTCTATTGTGCTAAGCGCGTCGGTTGCCGTTATCATTTCCTCGTGCAGCTTCTCGCCGGGCCGGATGCCCACGATTTCCTGCCGGCAGTTTGGGCCGATAGCTTGGGCTACTTCTGTTATTTTGTAGCTAGGAATTTTGGGCACGAAAATCTCCCCACCCCAGGCGTTTTCCAGGGCATAAAGCACCAGGTTCACGCCTTCTTCCAACGAAATGTTGAAGCGCGTCATGTCGGGGTGCGTGATGGGCAGCACGCCGGAATGGCGGCGTTGCAGAAAGAAGGGCACCACCGACCCACGCGAGCCAATTACGTTGCCGTAACGAACCACCGAAAAGCGCAAATCCCGGGCACCTTTCATGTTGTTGGCGGCTACAAACAGCTTATCGGAGCAGAGCTTGGTCGCACCGTAGAGGTTGATGGGCGCGGCGGCCTTATCAGTACTTAGCGCTACCACGTCTTTCACACCGCAGTCGAAAGCGGCATTTATCACGTTTTCGGCCCCGAAGATGTTGGTTTTGATACACTCCATGGGGTTGTACTCGGCGGCGGGCACTTGCTTGAGGGCCGCCGCGTGCACAATGATATCAACCCCCTCGCAGGCCCGCTTTAGCCGTTCGCCATCGCGCACATCACCAATGAAGTAGCGAATGGCCGGGTACTTACTCTGCGGAAAAGTCTGCGACATTTCGTACTGCTTCAGCTCATCGCGCGAGTACACCACCAAACGCCGCACCTGCGGAAATTTCTCGAACACGGTTTGCACGAACTGCTTGCCGAACGAGCCGGTACCGCCGGTAACCAGAATGGATTTATTGTTGAGGTCGAGGGCCATTAGGGAATGGAAATGAAGTAACGGGCGGGGGTAAGTGCAGTGCTACAGCACCACGGGCAAAATAGGGTGGCAAAGGTACGCGTACTTAGGGAGTGCAGAAAGCTGGCAGGACTTGAAAAGCAAAGCAGTGCTTGCTCCTTCCTTTCTCTGGCGTAGTTTCTATACTTGTTTACTACCCTAAAAGAGAAACTAATTGCTTGGTCAAAGCCCGCCGCGAATAGCGGGAATGGCTAAGCGCTGGCAGGTCAAGATTGGAGTTGATGCGCCACTGCACGATAAGTGATTCTAAATAGTCGAGCATTGCTTCGTAGGCATCGTAGGGCCAGGCACGGCCGGCGCCGCACTCCTGAAGCAGATTATCGGCATCGGAACCGGTGGGCCCCACGCAAATAATAGGTTTGTTGGCCGCCAGATATTCAAACACCTTGCCTGGCAGAATACCGAAGTTGTGTGCTACATCCGGAATGGCCATTAGCAACACCGTAGAGCGCAGCAGGTAGGTCACTGATTCGTCGTGCGGCACAAAAGGAATCAGCTCTGTGACCTTTAGGAGGTCGTTGTCGACGAGTTGCCGTTGCACCCCTTCGGCTACTTTGCCCACAAAGCGCAGCCGTAACGGCACATCGGGGTGGCGCCGAATGCACTCGGCTACGGCGCTCAGCAACAGCTCAATATGGTAGGTTTCGGAAATAGTGCCGGTATGCGTAATCAATAGCGCATCGGTAGGAGGGCAGGAGGGCAGCTGAAAATCACTCTCATCGTAGCCGTTGGGCAGCACGTGGAACTTGCTGTCTTTGAGCTTGGCTGATTTTCCGAGAAATAAGCGTTTCGTGTCGGCGCTGGTGGTGAGCACAATGTCGGCCTGTTCCAGTACCTGGCGCTCGTAGCGGGCGTCCAGCCAGCGGGCCGGGGCGGTTTGGTTAAGTTCGGTGCGGTAGTAGATATCGGTCCAGGGGTCGCGCAGATCGGCCAGCCACCGGAAACCGTAGCGCCGCTTCAGCTCCAGCCCAATCAGCTGCGAGGAGTGGGGAGGAGAACTAGTAAGTACCGCATCAAACTGTTCGCCCTGGGCCAGTAGCTCGGCTACTGCCCGTAGGGCGTGCGAGTTCCACCCGCGCCGGGCATCCGGGATAAACAGATTACCGCGCACAAACTTGAAAAGCTGCTGCGTAACACTGGTTTTGCTTTCGTTGGCAAAGCCACCGTAGGGAATCTGCTCGCGCCCCGTCAGTTTCTTGTAACTCCCGAAAGGCTCGGAAGTACCCGTGCGAATCACGCGGACGGTAGCAGGTATTTCAGCGGCCAACGAATGGTCGAGCACTGGGTACGCACCTTGGGCCGGGTCTACGGTGATAACCGTCGGCTCCACGCCGAGGGCCGGCAGGTGCTTCACAAACTTCAGGCTCCGCTGCACGCCCGCTCCCCCGGAAGGGGGCCAGTAGTAGGTAATAACAAGCAAACGGAGCGGACGGGCGGCAGACACAAGCAGACGAAGTAGCGGGAAGATGTGCGAAGGTACACAGATGCGGCCTTTCGGGGTTTTCTGGTTACTTTTGAACACTTAACTCGCTCTTCTTTGTCGCAGGCTGGCTGCGAAAGTGGAAAAGCTCTGTGTTCTACAATCTTTTAGTTTCACTGAATGTTGAAGGACAAAAAGCATCCCAAGGAAGAGATAGTTCAAGCCGCAGTGAAAACTGTTTCTGAAGCACTTTCAGGTTCCGCACCTGATTCAGTTGACCTGATCGGGCACTCCTGATTACCGGAACAAAGGACTCGACCAGTATACAGAAGCAGTTTGAGCTAGCGAAATCAAGTAAATCAGCGCAAATCAGCGATTCAATGTTTGATAACCTAAGTACTAAACTCGATAAAGCCTTCAAAACCCTTAAGGGCCAAGGCAGTATCACAGAAATCAACGTGGCGGCCACCATCAAGGAAATCCGCCGCGCCCTCGTTGATGCCGACGTAAACTATAAGGTGGCCAAGGAGGTCACCGACAAGATCAAGGACGAGGCCATGGGCCGCGACGTGCTGACGGCCGTCTCGCCGGGCCAGCTCATGACTAAAATCGTCTACGATGAGCTAACGCTGCTCATGGGCGGCGACAAGAAAGACATTGTTATCAAGGGCGACCCGGCTGTGGTGCTGCTTTCGGGGTTGCAGGGTTCGGGCAAAACCACTTTTGCCGGCAAGCTGGCTTCCTTCATCAAAAAGCAAAACCGCACCGTGCTGCTGGTCGCCTGCGACGTGTACCGGCCGGCCGCTATCAATCAGCTGCAAGTACTAGGCGAGCAGATTGGGGTGGAAGTGTACGCCGAGGTCGAGAACAAGAACCCGGTGGAAATTTCGCGCAACGCCATCGAGTACGCCCGCAAAAAGAACAAGAAAGTGGTCATTATCGACACCGCCGGCCGCTTAGCCGTAGACGAGCAGATGATGACTGAAATTGAGTCGGTAAAACGCGCTATCAACCCCTCGGAGACGCTGTTTGTAGTGGACTCGATGACAGGCCAGGACGCCGTGAACACCGCCAAGACCTTCAACGACCGCCTCAACTTCGACGGTGTAGTGCTCACCAAGCTCGACGGCGACGCTCGCGGTGGTGCCGCCCTCAGCATCCGGGCCGTAGTTGAAAAGCCCATCAAGTTCATCTCGACAGGTGAGAAGATGGAGGCGCTGGATATGTTCTATCCAGACCGCATGGCCCAGCGCATCTTGGGCATGGGCGACGTTATTTCGTTGGTTGAGCGCGCACAGCAGCAGTTTGATGAAGACGAAGCCAAGCGCATCAACCAGAAGATCCGCAAAAACCAGTTCAATTTCGACGACTTTCTCTCGCAGCTAGAGCAGATCAAGAAGATGGGCAACCTGAAGGACTTGGTGGGCATGATACCCGGCATGAGCAAGGCCATCAAAGACGTGGACATTGACGATGACGCGTTCAAGCCGATTGAGAGCATCATCAAGAGCATGACCCCACATGAGCGAGCCAACCCCGATGTGCTCAACGGCTCCCGCCGGAAGCGGCTTGCTAAAGGCTCGGGCACCGATATTCAGCAGGTGAACAACCTGATGAAGCAGTTCGAGGATATGCGCAAAATGATGCGTACCATGAACAAGATGAGCCAAACGAAGGGCGGCATGCAACAAATGGCTCGCATGATGGGCGGCATGGGCAAAAGCGGCGGTAAGTTCTAGTTCTTCGCCTGTAGCAAACAGAAAGGCCCGGATGCATCAGCTTCCGGGCCTTTCTGTTTGTTGCAATCTTTTAAAGCAAATGAGCCACCGCAGAATACTGCGGTGGCTCATTTGCTTTAAAAGATAACTTGAGATACTAGTTGCGTATCATCGGCAGCGTGATAACAGTTTCAGCACTGCGTACCCGAACCAAGTAAGAACCAAGCGGAAGGGCATTTAGGTCGAGCGAGTGCTCAAGCCCGCCAATTAGCTGGAACTTTCGGAGCAAACGACCCGATAGGTCCAACACCTCTACCCGCGATTCCAACGAAGGCAGCGCCGTAAGGTCGAGAGTGGCGGTACCTTGGTGCGGATTGGGGTAGAGCGCAATGGCTGCTTTGGTTCCACGCTCGAAGCGCACCACCCGTACCGGCGAATAGCTGCTGCTGCCGTCACGGTCTACCTGACGCAGACGGTAGTAGATAGGCTTCAGCGACAAGCGGGCAACGCCGGCATCGGTGTAACGATAGGCCGTCTCTTGAAAAGAAGTGCCTTGGCCTTTCACCAACCCAATACGCTCGAAGTTGTAGCCATCCAAGCTACGCTCAATATCGAAGTGGTCGTTCTGCATTTCACTGGCAGTAGCCCAGCTTAGCTCAGCATTCGACCCTGCGGCCGCAGCATCAAAGCGCTTCAGTTCCACGGGCAGCGGGCGCAATATGGTTACGTCTTCGGCCGTGCTGGAAGCACCAGAGTAGTTGGAGCCGGGTACTTCGCCACCTGCTTCATAGAACTGGGCGGGAGCAATTCTGCGCGTCGCAGTAGTGCGGGTCGGGTCGTTGTAGCTCACCGAGGCAGTGGTTTGATAAGGCAAGTTGTCTTGCGCTGTGCCGGCAATGTTGGCTACGAAGTTGATGGTTGTAGTGGCGCCAGCTGGAATAGTCAGGCCACTGAAAGTTGGGTTGATGCTATTGTCGGTGGGAGCTACGTAGTTAGTTACTGCAGCCAAGGTATTGAGAATCCCATTTGATAAGCGTTGTACCACTGTAGTTCCAGCAGTCCGATAGCGGAAAGGACCGGCATTGTTTGCCACGCCATTGGTAGCCAAAGCCACAATAACATTCACATTGTTGGCTATTCCGCCAGTGTTGGCAATACGAAGCGTATAGGAAGCTGGGTTAACTGGCTGGCCGGGGTCACCGGTGCGGGTTACGCGAGGGGTAGTGGTTTCCAAGGTAGTAGTGAGCAAAGGCAAGCAGGCACCGGCGCCAGAAATAGCCCCATCGTTGGTGGTTACGTCGGCGTTTGTAGTTACCGTGCCGTTGCTGCCTGGTGCGGCCCCATAGGTGCTGGCTGCGTCGGTGCTAACTGTAAGCCCGGCAGCACCAGCAACAACCGTGGAGGCGCTAAGAGGAGCGTTGGCGAATACTACGCCACCGCCACCGCCACCGCCCGGACCGTACAAGCCGCGTCCGCCCATTGGGCCATTGGTAATATTGCTGCCTCGGCTGCCATTGCCCCCATTAGCACTCACCGTCAGGTTACTCAAGCCTGTACCACCCGTGATACCAGTCGGAGGACTTGCCAACAGCAGCACAGAGCCACCCGCGCCACCGCCGCCGCCGCCTTCGTTAGCATTGGCGCTTGGAGCGGTGCCCCCATTTGCCTCAACGATTCCTGCGCCTGCAACCGAGCCTGTGCGCAGGATGATGATGCCGCCGCCGGTGCCCCCGCTGCTCAGGTAGTCGTTGGTAGCATCTGTAGAGCCGGCACCGCCGCCGCCACCTAACACCAGATTTGAAATAGCGCCGGTTCTGGCTGCTCCGCCAATAGAGCGGTTGCCGCTACCATTCGATCCAAAGCCATAGCCACCGGTGCCGCCGTTGCCGCCGTTGCCGCCACCGGCGCCGCCCGCGTTGCCACTGTTCGAAATGGGAGTGAAATCGTTGGCACCACCGCCCGCGTTGCCAGGGGCGCCTCGGCCTACACTACCGTCCAAGTACCCTTCGGCTGCGCCGGCGTCTATGGTGGTGGTGCCACCCGCATAAACAAATTGGGGAGTACCGGCGGTGCCTTCGCCTTTGCTCCCGTGGGCCGCGCCTAGGGTGCTGAAGGCTTGGTTACGGAAAGTGGTATTTGCGTAGGTGCCGGTAGTGGTGCCGGTGTATTGTTTACCGCCACCGCCGCGGAAGCCCTTAGCTGTCATGCTCAAGCTGGCGCTGCCACTCATCGTCGTGCGGCCCGCCACATCCAGCACTAGCACACCGCCGGTGCTGCCGTTCCAGGCGGCTCCGGTTACGGTGCCGGAAACAGTGAGAGCGGAGTATTGAGGCACCCGAATTACTTGAAACCGGCGCTGCCCTGACACGCTGCTACTGTAGTCGTCGTTGGTGTACGTTTTGGTAAGGGGGGTAGCCAGAGTCAGTATGCCGCCCGTGAGTGTAGTACCTACAAAGCTGGTTACCACCGCGTATTCGTATTGGCCGGCTGTGTTGATGCCGGTGGGGGTGAGGCTGCCGTAAGCGGAGCTATTCGCTGTGTTGATGTCTTGCCCCTGTATTTGCATCACCAGCACCAGGTCGCCGGGACTAAGGGTTTCGGAACTCGCGCCAGTCCCAGTCCGTGCGGCTCCAATTGTAAAGGTCGTCGTCCCGCTAGTTGTGCTTGAGGTACCTGGGAAATAGGTATTTGGAGCAGTGGTGCCATCCAACGTGCCAGGGCCATCTTTGCCGGGGGTAGCGCAAGCCGTAACCACGTTCACTGAGCCACCAATAGTGGTCGTAATAACCGCCGTGTTGTTGTCGGTTACCGGATCAGGAATGAGAGAAACGGAGCTGGCAGTGCCGGTAAGCGTGCCGCTGGCAGGAGTGTTGAAGCTTACCTGGTTGGTTACGGCAGTGGCTCCGGCCGCTAAGTTGGCAATAGTAGCAAACGTAACTTCGCCGGTAGCCTGGTTGTAAGTGGCGCCCGTGGGCAGCGTCATGCCCACCGCCGATACGCTAGGCGAAAGCCGCAGCTTCGGTACCACATTGGTTGCTGGCTGCGTGCCCAGGTTGGTGGTGCTCATCGAATAAGTGATGCGCGAGCTGGCGGTGGCAAAGTTCGGTCCGCTTGCGCTTGTTGCTACATCGGCACCCTCTACAATGACCGTGATATTAGCCGGACTCGAAACCTGACTTAGAATATCCTGCACGTTGTAGGGCAGCGACACGGTGCCGGCAAACGTGCTGACCGGGGTAAACGTAACCGCGCCGGTATTGGTAACCGTGAAGGTACCTTGATTGGCAATGGTGCGCGTGGTTTGGATGCCAGGAGCGTCGATATCCAGATCCACTGTGGCCCGGTCGATGCTGGCGCCGGGGGCTACATCGTTGCTCGTGACGTTGAGCGTGATGGGGTTGTTATAAATCGTGCTGGCTACGTCGTCGATGGCGAAAGGGGCCTGTACGATATTGAGGTTGCGAATTTCGTGCACGTTGATTTGGCCGCCCGTAGAACCTGAAAAGCCTAAGCGTAGGCGGTCAGGTGGCGTAGATACCTGAATCTGGTTTACAGCCGTGGTAACAGCGGTTCCGTGCTGAATCCGGACCGTGATGTTATAGGTTCGGCTTGCGCCCGTACCAACCGGAATTACATCAATAAAAGCCCGCCGATAGTCCGGCGAGCCCGCCTGGGCGCGGGCAGTAGGTACGTCCAAGCTGAAGCCAAGCTGACCTAAACCAGTGCCTGCCAGATAAGGATAATCGGTAGTGGAGCTGCCGTTGCCAGCGCCGCGTATGGAAACGGCATCCGGCACGGAACCAGGGCCTCCGTTGCGGCCTTCAGTGGGATTGGAGTAGTTGCCAAATTCGTCGATACCAATGCCGATATAGCCGCGCGAAACCCCATCGGCAATCGGCGTAACTGTTTTCTGAGCGTACCCCAACGAACCACCCGAAGCGCCAATGCGAAACCCTGTAGCTGGCTGGCCCGCTTCATCAACCAAGAAAACACTAAAGCCATCGGCCCCATCGCCGCCGTAAGCAAAAAACTCGAACGAAATAGTGAAGCCTTCGGGAGCATCAAACCCTACGTTGTCGATGATAGAGCCGGCCTTATTACCTTCGGCGCTAGTCAGGCGCAAATAGCCCTGTCCGGTCGCGTCGTCGCCGGTTTGCCCAGTGCCAGTGAGGCGGGCAGTGCCACTGAACGTAAAGTCGGAAGCAGCAGCGTCTTTGAACGTTACGTTGCGAGGAAACGAGCTGGACTGTGCTTGAGCGTGCGACGAAGCTAATCCGAGCAGTAAGACGGCCGGCAGCAGTGTTTTACTAGGAGATACCAACCGCGTTCGTAGCTGGCTGAATGGGAGGAAAGGTGTTTTCATGTAGTACAGTTTGTAATAGTAACATAAGCAGTAAAGCAGGGCGAAGCCTGGTGGGACACTATCCAACATATCCAATCATCTTCAACCCAACTATTTGCCTAGGCAAGCCTAGGTCTTCAAAACAAATATAGCTGCCTTATAAAGCTTAGTCAATTGCACTTTGCTATTTATCGGCTAATAATGTTCAATTCTCTAAAAAAAGTTACTAAAACAAAAAAAGACAATCATTTTATGCTATTTATGGTGTAAATACCCGTTTGTAAAACGTTGAGACTAGTGCTATGCAAAACGTCCCACATGGATGGACCCTGAGGTCCATCCATGTGGGACGTAAAAATTTTGTATAATTCTTAGTATTTGTTTCTTCCTTCCTGAGTTTCCCAGGCCTGGAAGCCTGCGGCCGCCTCATCGCGTAGCAACTCCGTCATCTTGATGCGGCGTTGTTCGAGGGGCTTTTCTATTTCCTCGTAGATGAACTGGTCGTCGAAGCCGACGGCAGCGGCGTCTTGTTTGGTGTTTCCGTAGAAAACGCGGCGTGGCCGGGCCCAGTAAATAGCGCCCAAACACATGGGGCAGGGCTCACAGGAGGTATACAAGTCGCAGTCATCTAGCTGGAAGCTGCCTAGGGCGGCGCAGGCTTTGCGAATAGCATCGACCTCGGCGTGGCAGGTGGGGTCATTGGTGCTGGTCACTTGATTGAACCCGCGGGCAATGATAACCCCGTTCTTTACCACAACGGCTCCGAAGGGGCCACCATGACCGGCCTGCATTTTCTCGATAGAAAGGCGAATAGCTTCGCGCATGAAGTCGGGGTTGGGAGCTTCCATGCTAGTAGGGAAATAAGGTGTGAGGGAAAGGCCGACATACTGAAATAGCAAAGTAAGCTATGTAGAATGAAGCGCTTGCTGCGGCTGAAAAGCTGTTGCTATAATTATGTATAGGTATATTTAAACAAATCTTAACTATAGCAGTACTACTGTGTAGCTTCAATTCCACCATATTTTCTCCTTCTGGTATGCAACAAAAACTTACGCATTTGCTGACTGGCTTGTTGATTCTGCTGCTCAGCTTTAACTCACGCGCCGACCACTTGCGGGCTCATTTGCTGCTTTCCGCACGGCTTGATGGAGCCCAAGAAGTACCTGCTGTAAACACCAGTGCTTTGGGAGTAGCCAGCTTCACGCTGAATGTGACCCGCGATACGCTATTTGTAAATGCTACATTCAACGGGCTGAGTGGAGCCATTACGCAAGCGCACCTTCACAACGGGCGTCCTGGCATGACTGGCCCGCCAATTATTGATCTGTTTCGTTTTGTGCGTGGCAGCCAGTTACGCGGTTTCCTCACCGGCCCTAATGACCTGACGCCAACAAGACTCCGGGCTTTACTGGCCGGCCAATATTACATCAACATCCATACGGCCGCCAACCCAAACGGTGAAATCCGGGGGCAAGTAGGACTAGAGTCCGACAATCAATACATTACCTCCCTCAACGGCAGCCAGGAAGTTCCTCCGGTAACAACCAACGCGTTCGGTGTAGGCATTTTTACGTTGTCACAGGATAGAACCAAACTTAAATTTCAAGCCACAGCAACGGGGCTGAGCGGTACCATTACAATGGCGCATTTTCATGCCGGGGCATTCGGTGCCGTTGGTCCCCCAGTGATTGATTTGTTGCCATTCGTTTCCGGCAATACCGTTAGCGGCGAAATAACCCCCAATGCCGCTTTCTTAACAGCCCTAGAGGCTGGTAACATTTACATCAACTTACATACGGCGGCTAACCCCAATGGTGAAATCCGTGGCCAGTTATTCTCGGAGGCTGGTCGCTATCTGAATTTAGATGGTCGTTTGGATGGCGCACAGGTTGTGCCAGCCGTTGCTACTACAGCTAGGGCTACCATGAGCTTGTCACTCACGCCCACGTTGGACACGCTTTTTGTTGATGCAGTTGCCAATGGTTTAAGCGGCCCAATTACGGGCGCGCTATTTGCAATTGCCCCGGCTGGTCAGCCTTACACTACCACTACTGTAGGCTATAATCTGACACCTCGAATTACAGGCAATGTGCTGAGCGCAGGACTCTTAGTTTCACCTGCCAACGTGGCTGCGCTACTACGTGGCGACTTCAACTTGATGCTGACAACAGCCGCCAACCCGACAGGTGAAATTAGGGGCCAAGCGTACCGGCTGGCTCGTGAGGGATATACCTTCTCCATGAATGGCTCGCAAGAACGGCCCACGCCGAATAACAGTACTGCTTACGGCTCTGGTTTTGTAAGCATGGACCGTGATCAAAGCAACGTGCACTTCAACATGGTATGGGGTGGACTTACGGGCGCCGTTACCGTCGGCCATTTCCATACAGGCCTAATAAACCAGAGTGGCGGGGTAGTGTTCGATCTGGCGCCTTTCTTCAACCCGACCGGCGGCGCGGCTATTTCGGCGCAGGGCTTCTGGCAGCCTACCGGCAACGCGGCTCCTAATGCTGCGGCTAACTTCACAGCTCGGCGCGCGTTGCAGTTCCGGCGCGACAGTATGTATGCCAACATCCACACGGCAATGTATCCAAACGGCGAAATCCGGGGGCAGGTGTTCCGCGGAGCCCGCAACCTTAGCATCGTGCTTAGCAACCAGCCCGCCGCCCTCGTAGCCGAAACGTTCGGGTATTACCCTAACCCCTTCAAGGACGCTATTACGCTGTCCTTCGAATCGCGGGCAGCGGGTATAGCCACGGTGAAAGTGGCCGATCTGCTGGGCCGCACGGTAGCTACCAAACCGGTGCAAGTGCGGGTCGGTGCTAACCAGCCGCAGCTCGATTTGCCGGGCATAACGCCGGGCGTGTATCTAATAACGGTTGACGTGGCCGGGTCCCGTATTGTGAGCCGGGTAGTAAAAGAATAGGCTGGAAGGAGCTTCCATAATCAGCTTTTTTCGCCTAAAAAAATAGCCTCCTGCCATGAGCGCAGGAGGCTATTTTTTTGTTGATGCAATGTAATCCAATGAAATCTATACAACCCTTTCTTACGTTTTGGCCTGATAGTTGTTTGTGATTCTTTCAGAAAGATTATTTTTTAGGTGTTTTGGTTGTGGAAGAGGGACTGGTCGTTGACTGGTCCTTCTTTGTTTTATAGCCTGGTTACTGAATCACGCGCAACTCGTGCTGTGGCTCATTGTCTGGAGTGCCCGTTACACGGAAAGCTCCTACGCGACTGGGGCCGTAGCCTAAATTCACTTTCACCCACTCGTCGAGCACTGGTAGCATGCCAATGATTTCACGGCGCAGCAGGGTTAAGTCGTCGCGCAGGTTTCCGAGATGCTGTTGTACTTCGTCGGGGTGCTGATCGTAGCTGCCAGTAGGCGGGCGTTGTTCAAACGTACTGGCCTCTGCCTTTTCGCGCGCTTGATCCGAGGGGATATTGGCAGCTTCGATTTCTGCTCTTTCCAACTCTTTTTCGGCGGCTAGATAGGAAGCTATTTTATCCTGGAGAGGTTGCAAAGCAGGATCGAGGTAGTTGAGGTTGCTGGACATGGCGAGTGGGAAGAAATAGTGAAGTCTGAAACACAACAACGCAGCCCGGCCTTGGAAGGATGCGTAGTAAATGAGCGCCGTACTGGTTAACTGCCGCCGCTTACGTAGATAAAACATCAAACTCACGGAAGAACTCACCGTTAACTGGGGCGCTGCCTAACTTGCAGCACGGGCACCCGGCCGTTGCTTTTTGTTTTGATTCTTCACCATGTCCACTTCCCAAACTTTAGTGCCCGATCCGCTGGGCCACGCTCTGCTCGACTACCAACAAGGCCAGCTTGATGCCACGCTTACCGTTTTAAGCAACGTAGCAGAGGAAGAGCCGCTACCGGCCAGCTACTTTTTTCGCAGTTTGTGGGAGATGCCCGAGCTAGAGCGCCAAGCTTTGGAGGAGTGCCGGGGCCGGGTGCTCGATCTTGGGGGCGGGGCCGGGTGCCATGCACTGGAGCTGCAGAGCCGGGGCTTCGAGGTTAAGTCCGTGGACGTATCGGAGGGAGCAGTGCGGGTGATGGAGGCCAGGGGAGTGCGCGAAGTGGCCCGCCATAATATTTTCGAATTGTCGGCAGAAGCCGGCAAGTACGATACGCTGCTCATGCTCATGAATGGCCTGGGCTTGGTGGGTACCCTTGATGGACTAGCTAAGTTTCTAGCGCATGCCCGCACCTTGCTGGCGCCCAGTGGCCAGATTCTGGCCACGTCCTCCGATATCAGCTACCTCTACGAAGACGAAGAAGGCGCCTTAGTATTCGACTTGAATGGCCCGTACTACGGCGAAGTGGAGTATACCATGCACTACGGCAGCCAAGTTGGCCATCAGTTCAATTGGTTGTTTGCCGATGCCAGCCTCCTGCAAGATTACGCCGAAGAGGCAGGTTACGAGGTGGAGTTTCTGGGCGAGGACGAGCAGCAACAGTACCTTGCGCGGCTGACTTTAAAAGGCTAATTGCTGATTGTTGGTTGCTGATTGTTATTTAACCAGCAACTAACAATTACCAATCAGCAACCAACAATCAAAAATCAACAACCATATGCCTTACGAAAAGACATTCACGGTACGCTGGGCCGATCTGGACCCAAATAAGCACATGCGCCACTCGGCTTATACCGACTATGCTACTCAAGTACGCCTCGAGTATCTAACTGAGCAAGGATTTTCAATGGAGGAGTTTACCCGGCTTGGTATCGGGCCGGTCTTGTTCCGGGAAGACACGCGGTTTCTAAAGGAAATAACGCTGAGCGAAACCATCCGGGTGACAGCCGAGCTAGCCGGTATGAATGCCGACGGCTCTCGTTGGCGCATCATCCACACCATTTACAAAGCCGACGGGCGCGAAGCCGCCACCGTAACCGTAGACGGCGCCTGGCTTGATTTAAATTTGCGCAAACTGACGGTGCCTCCCACCGAGTTGATGACTGCCTTTACGGAATTTCCGCGCCACACCAGCTACGCCGACATTGTGCGAGAACGAAAAGAGTAATTACTGGAGAGAGTAGCGGAGTAGTTGAGTAAGCCGTTGGCACCACTTGAATGATTTACTCAATTACTCTGCTACCCTACGCAGTTACTCCGTTACTCTCTGGAGGGCCTTGGAAATTCGTTCCACTTGCCGCTGGTGGTGCAGGATGTGGTCGACCATAAAATCGAGGGTTTGGTAGATGGTTAGCATACCGGAGCGAGGGTGTTTGAAAATGGCGTGGCTGAGCAGCTTATCAGGGTATTCATTTAGAATTTGCTCTAAATGACGACGCACCGAATCCCACTCTTGGCGAAGCTGCGCCAAGGCAGGCACTTGGTCGGGGGTAAGCTCCTTTAGCCTGGCCGGCGCTTTGAATTTGAAGCCTGGTACTCGCAGCAACACCCGCAATAGCATCGATTTTAGTTGGTGGCTGAGGCCGGCTTTCTGAAGCTCCTCGCTGTTGCGCAGCTTTTTCTCGATGTACTGGTTGATGCTCGTTTCGGATACCAGTAAATGGTGTATCACCTGTGCCGCCGACCATTGCCCGGGAACTGGACCCTGGTGTGCCTTCTCTCCAAGCGCTGCGGCCGCTTCAAACAGGTGGTTGGTGGCGTGCTCAAGTTGCTCGAAACGGAGATGCAAACGATGGTTCATGGAGAGAGGAGGGAAGTGGCGTAGCTTTAAGCAAAAGGTACGTAAAATACCCACTGCTGGCCGAGCTTACGTGCCTTGGTTTTTTTGTTGTTCTTGAGTCCTATTCAGGTATTTGCTACTGTCTTACTATATGTCCCGCTTACCCGTTTCTTCGGCTCTGCCTACGCCTAGCAGTATAGCTGCTCGACCTTGGTGGCCGCATCTGTTGGCGCGGCCATGGCCAGTTGCAATGCGCATGTTGGTGGTACTAGGATTGTACGGAGCCTATTTTCTGCTCGGTGGCGGATTGCAAGGAGAACGGATGCCTTATGATGCTGGGCACTATTGGGAGTTAGCCGTTAAGTTCCAGCGGCATCATCACTCGTTTTCCCTGCTCTATTTTAATGACAATACGCGCGGGTATCTCTCCGCCCTGATTCAATTTCCAGCATTGATAGTACGGTTCCTAACCCATTGTTCTATGCCTTCGGCAGCTAAGGTGCTAGGGCTAGGATGGGCCACGCTACTTTTCGCTATCCTAATTCCGGCGCTGTGGCGCAGCCTGAGCAACCAGCGCGTGAGTGGCGGCCGGTGGCTGCTGCTGCTGCTGTTGGCAGCCATATTCTGGCGCGACCATTTTAGTTTCACTGCCACCGACGTGCCTGGGATATCGTTATTGTTGCTGGCGATGTGGAGCGTTAGCCGCCCAAGTTTGGGGTGGTGGCTGCTGGGTGGGCTGAGTCTGGCCGCTACCGTTGATGTCCGGCCGATGTATTTGGGGGCCGTACTTCCGGCCCTGTTGTTGGCCGGTTGGTGGAATAACCGACACGGACCGCACGGGTGGAGGCGGTGGGTGGCGCTGCTAATGGGGGCCGTAGTGGCGCTGGGCCCTCAACTGGCCATTAATCGGCTATACTACAATACCAATAGTCCGCTAGCCTTAGCGCGGGCATCAGATATTGAAGAAACGCCTCTTTATTTGAAACAGCTAACCTGGGGTACGCGCGTGTTGCGCTACGATACCGATGTACATCAGCGCCTTGTCTACGCTGATTCCACGGGCTTAGCGGTATTGCGCCAGGAAGGAATTGCGGATTATACCTCCTACAGACAGTTTTTAGGTGTTGCGCTCCGGCATCCTATCAACTACACTTGGCGCTATGTGCGCCACCTCTTCAACGGCCTGGATGTGCAACAGCCAGCACCTTACCTAATCCGGCCTTATGGCCCGGAGCGACCTTGGGTGCAACTATTCAACTACAGCTCATTAGGTTTGGGGTTAAGCGTGTTGCTGGTGTCGAGGCCGACCCGATGGTTGCGCTGGCCCCGCAATTGGGTGTTGCTGGCATTGCTGCTACCATGTGCGGTAGCGGTTCCCACCGCCATTGAATGTCGCTTTTTGCTGCCGTTGCATTTGCTGCTGCTTACAATGGCCTGCTTTCAATTTCCGTTTCAGCTAGGATTGAATATGCTCCGTAGCCGGCCGGTGCGGATATTGCCTGCCATGTTGCTGGCCGCTTGGTGGTTGGGAGGCTGCTTCTGGCTTTCAGCGGCCACTACTCGCAACCTGGTGCCCGACCACGGCAAATCGTTGGTTGATTGAGCTTGCTTTATAGCATCTAGAAGTTTGTGCAAATGCTGGAATCTACTCCTCGTCAACCTGTTGGGCACTCCCTGCGGCCTTATGGGTCGATGCTGCTGCTAGTGCTGCTGGTATACCTGGCGTATTTACCCTTTTCCGGGTATGCCGATCAATACCACGATGCCAAATTGTACTGGTTTATCTCGGTTTACTTTCACCGTAACGGCAGCTTTTCGCTATTCAACTTCCACGAAAGCCTGCGTGGTTACGTGCTGCCGTTGCTTTTGTTTGGCTTCCGAGTTGTTCAATTTTATACCAATATTCCGCCCATTGCATTTGCGCGGATATTCGGGATGCTGTCGGCGGCATTGGGATTTGGCTTAATTGGGCCAGCCCTATGGCAAACGGTACGCGGCCAAAGCCTGCCGTTGGCTTGGCCCCGGCGGCTGGCCTTCGCTGTTTTAGGATTTGTCTTGTGGCGCGACTATTTCAACTTCACCCTCTCCGATTTTCCGGCGTTGTGGGCGTTAGGCCTGGGCTTGCTGCTGCTCTACCGTCCTCAGCACCTGGGCTGGACGCTGGCGGCTGGGGCGTGTCTGGCCGCCGCCTTCAATATGCGCCCTAGCTATCTGATATCCGCGCCATTTTTTGTGGGGGTGCAACTGACGGCGCCGGCTCCTGGCAACCTAAGGCGGCTGGTAGCAATGGCAGCTTTACTAGCAGGTGCCGCATTGATTTCAGGACCGCAGCTGATCATCAATCAGCGGCATTTCCATCGAAGTACCCCGCTTGTACTAGCTTTAGGCGAAGGCATGGAAACCGATAACCTCTACCGCGAGAAGCTGAAATGGGGATTGTTGCACCAGAAATACGAAACCTCACTGGACCGCAGCTACCCCGATCCGGTTATGATTTTCCGCGACGTAGCGGGTGAGCAACTAATTCGCGACGAGCACATCACGTGGTTCGACTCGTACGCCGATTACTTCCAACTCGTGTTGCGCTACCCACTAACGTTTGCTGGCATGTACGCCCGCCGCCTCTTCAACGGCCTCGACATCCAGTACCCCACGCCCTACGTTCGTCAGGTTTACGTTTCGAGCCTCGGCCTGGCCTGGCTGAACTACACCGTATGGTTTGGGGCCGGGCTAGTGCTCCTCCGTACTCGCTTCCGGGCCTGGACGCTGCAACAATGGCTGGTGCTGGCAGTGCTGCTGGTACCTTGCCTGCCCATGTTGCCTATGAGCATGGAATGCCGCTTCCTGTTGCCGCTGCACCTGTTGCTTTATGCCGTTCTGTGTTTCGGTTGGCCCGCTACTTGGCGTCCGGCCACCGTTGCATGGCGCAGGCTGTTAGCCGTGGGTGCTGCCTATGTGGTGTTCGTTGCCTTGTGTTTCTATGCCTCCGCCACTGCCCAAGCCACACTAGAGTTTGGCGCTAGGTCGCTGTGGTAGCAAAGCATAAAGCAAAGCTTCGGACTACATCACAAAAAAATCCCCGCCGGCACTAACCGACAGGGACTTTATAAGCTAGTCTACAAAATCTGCGAAATCCGGCTAATCCGAAAAATCCGTGATTTAGGCTTTCTGGTACGTTACTTCCTTCACGGCCTGCACCGTGCGCGCCACGTTCGGTAGTGAGGCTTCGATAAGAGTAGGCGCGTAGGGCAGGGGCACGTCCATGCAGGTCACGCGCACGACGGGAGCATCCAGGTAATCGAAGGCGCGGCGCTGCACAACGTACGATAGCTCGGAGCTGATGCTGGCTAGCGGCCAGGCTTCTTCCACTACCACCATCCGGTTGGTTTTCTTCACCGAAGCTACCAGCGTATCGTAGTCGATTGGGCGAACCGAGCGCAAATCGATTACTTCCGCTTCAATGCCGTCCTTGGCCAACTCGTCGGCGGCAGCCAGCACTATTTTCATCATTTTGCCGAAGCTTACCAGCGTTACGGACTTGCCTTCGCGCACTACGTTGGCTTTGCCGATTTCGAGCAGGTATTCTTCTTCAGGCACCTCACCTTTGTCGCCGTACATCTGCTCCGACTCCATGAAAATTACCGGATCCGGGTCGCGGATGGCGCTTTTCAGCAAGCCTTTGGCGTCGTAGGGGTTCGAGGGAACTACCACTTTCAGGCCGGGGGTATTAGCGAACCAGTTCTCGAAGTTTTGCGAGTGCTGCGAGGACAGCATACCGGCGCTGCCCGTGGGGCCACGGAATACGATGGGACAAGAGTACTGCCCGCCCGACATCGAGTAAATCTTAGCGGCTGAGTTGATAACCTGATCGATGGCTACCAGCGAGAAATTGAAGGTCATGAACTCGATAACCGGAATCAGGCCGTTGACGGCCGCGCCTACACCGATGCCGGCAAAGCCGAGCTCGGCAATGGGCGTGTCAATCACGCGCTCCGGGCCGAATTCATCGAGCATGCCCTGGCTTACTTTATAAGCGCCGTTGTACTCGGCTACTTCTTCGCCCATCAGAAACACACGCGGGTCGCGCCGCATTTCTTCGGACAGGGCTTCGCGCAGGGCTTCCCGGAATTGAATGGTCCGCATAGAGGTTGGTTAGCAGGTCAATTAGTGGAATGAAAAAGCCGGCCCAGGCCGGCGCGTAAAGCTACGACGAGCGGGGCGGTTGGGCAAGCTGGATCAGGATTCAAGTTCGAGCAGTACGGTATCGGCACTGACTTTAATGCCCCATTCGCTTTGAAACACTAGCTGCAAGTCGCGTGCTGGTGGTAAAGTATGGCTTTCCCAAACATGGTCGAAGTCTGCTCGCTCGTCGAGTGGTGAGAAACAGATGTCGCGCAGGCACTCATCTTCGCTTATTGGATACGCTGGGTCCCGCGCCTTCACTTGGAGGTAACTAACTTTTTCGAACACCAGGTGTAGAGCCTGTGATGGTGCATACTTAGCCCATTTGCCTGATGACTTCCGCCAGGAAAGAGTTAGTCTAGCCTCCGCTGGTACATAAGTAAGCTGACTGAAATCGTAGTCGTTGTGCAAATCAGCGTAGCCACCGTCAGGCCATTCCAAATCAATGTTCTGACTGCCTATTACAAAGTTTAATAATTTCATTTACCGTAGCGCTTCCAGAAACCTAATGTTCTAAACACTAAAGCAAAATAGCCCGAAGAGAAAGAAGAGAAATGCATATATCACTCTAAAGGCTCCGATGTTATTCGACGCTTTGGACTCTTTCGGAAGAGCTGTGAATACAGGCCAAATGCTAACTCCCGCAATTAAAAAAGCGCAGATACCTATTCCTTTCATAAAAAAGTCAATAGATGCCGTTTCATTCAGCAGAAGAGTAAGCATATACATTACTTTAATAGATTGACTAGACTTACCGCAGCACCTCCAAAAACGTCTTGGAGCGGGCCATGTCCATAAACTCCAGGTCCTCGACGGCGCGTTGGGCGAACTTGCGGTCTAGCTGCACGGCGCGGCGCAGGTTTTCACCCACCTGAGCTTCGTCTTTCTGGCGGGCGGCCACTACGGCCAGACAATAGTAGGCCAGTGGGTCGTTGGGCTTTAGCTTGAGGGCGTCCTCGTAGATGTTGTGGGCGCCGGCATAGTTGCTCTTTAGCAGGAAGATAAGGGCCCGGTTCATCGTGTTCTGGTAGCTCTTCGAGCTGTAGCTGAGGCTGCCCAGGGCATCATCAAGCTGGCCGACTTCGATTTCCAGGGCGGCTTTGTCGGCAAAAACCTTATCGAGCACCGGGCGGGGGCCGCCGAGCTTGATGGCGTAGTCGTAGTTCTGGAGGGCTTCGAGCTTGTCGCCGGCCCGATGGTAGGCGGTGGCTACCCGGTAGAACATGGTGGCCGTGGGGTTGCGGTGGGCCGCCAGCGTGAAGTTGACGCCCGCCCGGCGTAGGTAGGCCCGCCGCACTTTCTCGTTAACCTCTTTTTCGGAGCGTTGGAGCAGCACGACGGCCAAGTTGTGGTAGGCTTCCCAACGGCCCGTGGCGGCCACCGAGGTTTCGTAGATGCGTTGCTTTTCGGCCAGCAGCGGCGTGAGCGTAGCCGAGTAGCGCAGTTCCTCGGGCGTTAGCACGTCCGCTCCCAGCTGCTTGTCCACTATCTTTTTCGAGAGCAGATAAATCTCGGAATCATAGCGCTTAGGCGCGGTGTATTGCACGGCCACCGTCCCGAAGCGCAGCACTGGGTAGATGTACTGCTCCAGGTAATCGAAGTAGGTGAGCTTGTGCAGGCTCTTTTCTTTTTGGGCAAAGGTGCCGGGCGTATCGTTGACGAGCAGCAGCACCGAATCAACCTGCTGCGGCTTGAGCGCCGACTGCTGCACCTTGCTCAGAAACAAGTCCCACCGACGGTGGTAGGCTTCGGTCTCGAAGTTGATTTCGTTGACTTTGTTGAGGTAGGAATCGGTGTCGACGCGCTTTTTGTAGTAGCGGAGCAGGGCTTGTACGCGCTTGTCGGCCAGGCGGGCGTCGTGGGTGTCGATGGAGTCGGGGGAGTGGCCCGCCACTATCATCACCTTATCGGTGTGCTGGTTGGCTTCGATGAAGTCTTCCAGCGCGGCTACGTTGGTGCCTAGGTAATTACGAATTTCCGACTTGCCGTTGTCGAAGAAGAAAGGCAGCACGCGGGTGCCACCCATGTTGTTTTCGGTTGTTTCGGCGAGTAAGGTAATGGCGGTGTCCTGGCGCACGACCAGCTGCCCGGTGCTCACAATGCCGCGTGCTATGCGGGTTTCCTTACCTTTGAGCTGCTTGCCGTTGGGTTTCAGCTCGCGCACTTCCGCCCTAGCCAGCAGCTCACCCGGACTTTTGTTGGGCGCGTACGGAAAGGAAACCTGCTTTTTAATAAGCAGCAGATCCTTCCGCACCTCGTCGTAGGTGTACTCGCCCGACTGAAACGAGAGGCGGCCTAATGTGTCTTCGCGCAGGCCGTTGTCGTAGCGGTAGCGCAGGTTCAGGTCGAAGGCTGCGCCCTTCTTTAGGTGGTTGGCGGGTACGCGGGCGGTTACTTCGAAAAGCACGTTTTCGCCGTTGGTTTCCAGCACGGTAGGCTGCACACTGACTTGTTGTCCGGCTTCTGCAACCTTCAGCATCCGGGGCAACGTACAACTAGGTAAAGAGGCTGCCGAAATAAGCAGCAGCAAGAAAGAAATAATAGGCAAAGAACTTCTCATAGGCAAACCAAGCGGGCGGAACTTCCGCAAGCAAACGAAAAACTAGCCGGGGAAGAGGTATATTAAACGGAATTTGCAAAGCAAAGCTTGCTTCGCCAGGCGTATCTGCTTATTTTGCATAGAGTTAGCCATCGAACATAAACGACGAATAGCTATGAAAAAAATTACCGACTACATCGAAAAGCAGAGCTTCGGCGTCTGCAACACGCTCGGCCATCGGCTGGGTTTTTCATCGGGCAGCGTGCGTTTATCGTTTGTGTATGCTTCTTTCTTCACGTTCGGCTCGCCCATTGTTCTCTACTTTGCCCTGGCATTTTGGATGAACGTCCGCCGGGCCATGCGTCAACAGCGCAGCACCGTTTGGGATTTGTAGAACTGGTAGTTTCCCGTTGAGTTTCCAAAACCTGCTTCCAACAGAAGCAGGTTTTTCTTTTCTGAAGGTGTTGAGCGCTAGAAATAAATTTATATCGGCTGAAAGCTGGGAGGCGATGTTGCCAAACAAACCGTCATGGTGAGCTGCCGAAGCATCCCGCGTGCTGACGTTGTGATGTTAATTTTTATACTGACGACAGGAAGCATCTCGCCTGCTGATCTAGTGGTGGTAGTAGTGATTCTACCACATTAGCGAGATGCTGCGCCTGCGCAGACGCCAGATGAGCATGACGGTTAACGGGTACCCAACTAGTTCTACGGCGTTACTTGATCCGAGCAGCATCAAGTTCTGAAAACCGTCGTTTGCCTTGTGCGAAATAGGCCCAAACCAAGCTGCCTTGGTACACTGCCGGGCGCTGCGAGGCCAGCAGATGCGGTGAAAACGCACGCCGCTGCTCTTGCCAATAGACTCGGTTGCGGTAGAAGTCCCGATGGGCGCGGAGAATGGCGCGGGCATCGGGAGTGGCACCCTGCAGCAGCAGGCGCAGAGCAGCCACCCAATCCAGTACCAGCCGTGCGACTAACACGCCGGTTAATTCCGAAGCGGCAGTGTTTTTATATAATAGAGCCAGTCCGTTGCGGAAGTTGAGGTAGGTTTTGCGCGGGTTCGACTTATGCAGCGTGCCGCCGCCCACGTGGTACACCACACTGTCCGCGTGGTACCACACCTCGCGCCCGGTGTTCCAGAGGCGCCAACACAAGTCAATTTCCTCCATGTGCGCGAAAAAGGTGGGCTCGAACCCGCCTAGTGCGTGCCAGTCCGCGGCCCTAATCATCAGGCAGGCGCCGGTAGCCCACGCCACGGGGCGCGGATCGTCATACTGGCCCGCATCGGTTTCCAAGGTATCGAAGAGGCGGCCGCGGCAGAATGGGTAGCCAAACCGGTCGAGGTAGCCGCCGCCTGCTCCGGCGTATTCAAACAGCTGGCGCTGAGCAGGATCAGTGCTGTATTGGCGGATTTTCGGTTGGCAGGCGGCTATTGTAGGGCGCTGTTCCAACAAGTCCCGTTGTGGGCGTAACCAGCCTGGTGTCACTTCTACGTCAGAATTCAGCAGCACGTAGTAACTGACTCCTGCTTTTGGGGTTGCAGCGGTGGAAGGCTGCCAGGTGCGCAATTGCTCGAAAGCGGCATTGTAGCCCTGACAGAAGCCAAGGTTGGCAGTAAACTCGATGAGGTGCACCTGCGGAAACTCCTGTTGCAGCAGCGCCACCGAATCGTCGGTGGAGGCGTTATCGGCCACTACAATATGCGCTCCGTCGGAGTTAGCCAGCACCAAAGGTAGAAAACGACGCAGCCAAGCTGCGCCGTTCCAGTTCAGAATAACAACGGCTACATCAGCGCAAAGGGCAGGAGCAGGGAGAGGCACCGCCGAATCAGAGGCCAAAGTTGCCAAGGTCGAGGCCCGGAATATTGGGAATCAGGCCGCTGGTTTTGTTTTTCATTTCTTCTTTGGCTTTCTCCCCAGCTTCGTTCAACGCCTTGTTCACGGCGGCTACCACCAAGTCCGACAGCATTTCCTTGTCGGAAAGCAAGGAATCGTCGATTTCCAGCTTCACGAGGCGGTGGTGGCCATTGGCTGTGGCCCGCACCAAGCCGCCACCGGCTTCGCCGACGGCGGTTACAAACTGCATTTCCTGCTGGGCCTGCTGCATCTTCTCTTGCAGCTCTTTCATTTTGCCCATCATGCCCATCATATCAAACATAGTTCGTCTTTTTTCGAAGTGGAGGAAAGGAAGCAGGGCTCCCACTGAACAAAGGTACGGCAGCGGCGGGCCGGAGATGCGTAGGCAGTGTAGTTGCTACCTGCTTGCCGGGTGCCAGTCGGAGACCGGGCCGGTCTGGTGGCTTACGGTCTTACCGACTGCGTTGGCGCAGACTGTGGCCAGTAGTGCCAGTGGGTGGCGGTTTATTTAAGAATTGTGACGGTGCCGCGCTGGACTACGGTTTGGCCGGCTTCGTCTACTGCCTCGAAGCGCCAGACGAAGGAGCCGGGTACCGGGGGCTCGTTGCGGACACGGCCGTCCCAGGTTTGAGAAGGATTGGTGCTTTGAAAAACTTGCTGGCCGTTGCGGTCTACCACCGTGAAGCGGTACGTTTTGAGGAAGCGGCCTTTCACTTCCAGCACGTCGTTGAGGCCGTCGCCGTTAGGAGTGAAGGCCGTCGGTACGAACGCTTCGAGGCGGCGCGTTACGCTGGCAATGTTGGAGTAGCTAGGGGCTGGCAGGCCGGCCCCGGTTACTTCGAGGCGGTAGCGGACTTGCTGCTGATTGGCGGGCGGGGTGGCATCTACATAAGCGCCCGCGCTTACGGGCAGGCTGCGCAGCACACTGTTGTCGGGGTTGAGTATAAGTAAGCGGTAGGTTAAGCTTTCGGGAGTGCCAGGAGCCCCGCGCAGTGCCGACCAACTCAGGCGTACCGAAGAGCCCCGAAAATCAACCAGCTCTGCGGCCAACACGGCGGGGCAGAAAGGGGCACCTTCGGCGGAGCGGTTGGCGCAGTCATCGACAAAGCTTGCCTGAAAGCAGGGGGCCGCGCCGGGGCTGAAGCTGGTGAGCGAAGAATCGCGCAGGCTGCGGCTGGGCGTAGTGGCCAGGATGCGGGTGCCACTTAGGTAGGTTAACTGCCCGGTGGTTGGAAAGCGCGCTACACTAGCCGTCAGCTCGAGGCGGTTACGTAAGTCGAAGGAAGCAAAGAGGCGGGGTGTGGCGGGGGGCTGAGTGGCTGTGGCCCGCACTTCCGCCTGATTGGAAACCGACGTAACGGTGCTGGTGTAGCGGGCCGTGAGGCGGTAAGTGTACTGCACGCCGCAGGCTACCGATGTATCGGTATAGGCACGGTCGGAAGGTCGGATGAGCGCCGTCATAGGCATGCCGTTACGAGTTAGCTCGTAGGAGGTGGGGCTGTCGAGCAGTTGCCACGTTAGCTCGTTGCGCCGTTCAGCGGGCGCAACGGTTAGGGTGAGCGTAGGTACCGCGCCAGAAGTGCGCAGCTCTTCGGTACAGGCATCGGCGGTGCGCAACCGGTAGCGGCCCGGTTGGGCATTGGGCACCGTGAAGGAGGTTGAGCTATTCTGCACCGTTGCGGGTAGGGGCTGATAAACGCCAGGGGTACTTTCGCGCTCTACTATGTAGCGGTAGCCCGGTGCTAATGGCGCTACATCAAGCAGGGCGTCAGTGCCTTGAAGCGTGATGCTCCGGATGGTGAGGGCGCTAAGTGGCGCAAGTTGCAGGATGGAT
Organism: Hymenobacter sp.; assembly: GCF_036387835.1. Classification (GTDB taxonomy): domain Bacteria; phylum Bacteroidota; class Bacteroidia; order Cytophagales; family Hymenobacteraceae; genus Hymenobacter. The sequence goes on from NZ_DASVSY010000024.1 coordinate 25,620, forward strand.
TGGGTAGCGGAGTTGGTGCACAAGGTGTTACTGGTATACCGGCCCGTCACCGTGACGGTAGTTGCGCCGGCTGGTACCGGATAGCTCACTACGGCACCAGGAGTTGCCGAAGCGGGCGTGCTGTTGCCAATTTGCACAGTGTAGCCGTCGTAGGGCGCACCGGGCAGTGTCACTTGCACCGTACCCGGCGCGCAGGCCGTCACGGTGAAATTAGGAACCGGACTATCGGATACCTGAAGTACGCGGAAGTAGATAGTGGAAGTAGAGCCGCCAACGGCTTGGCTGTTCTCCGTCACCGTAATAGGTCCTGCTTGAGTAGGCGTATAGGTGGTGGTGGACGATTGAAAACCAGGGCCGCATGGGTTGGGGAGTACCCCGTTGCCCTGCGTTACCTGATAGGTGTACACAAGGCTTAAGTCACGGCTCGAGCAAGGTGTGAAACGGACTGCACGGCCAACACAAAGTCTTTCCACTATTGTCCCGGTGCGTGCGTCAGTAACCTCAAAGGTACAGGCAGGAGCATTAGCTGTGACTGGACAAGTTTGGGCTTGCACAACTTCCGGTAGCAACAAACCGCAGCCCAAGAACAGCCAGAAAAGTAATGATTTCACAAAAGGCAGGTAAAGCTGAAAACTGACTTGTAAGATAAAAGCTTACTTGGTGATGTAGAAACGTACTACTCGCTCCTATATTGGCTTGCTGCCGCCGCTTAGGTTGAAAGCATGCATAGATTGACATCAGCAGTGGCCCGGTTGGCACCCTATGTTACTCCCACGCATACGTTCGTACGAAAGCCGCCGCGACCTGCAAGTCGGGATAAAGTACCCGGTCGCGGCTCACGAAGCTAACCTTCGAGCGGAAAGCGGTTATCACCTGTTCCAGCGCCTCCGAGGTGCGGGCCGGGCGACGGAAAGCCAAAGCCTGTACGGCCGTCAGCAGCTCGATAGCTAGAATCTGTTCTACATTCCCGACTACGCGCAACGCCTTAGTGGCTGCGTTGGCGCCCATGCTGACGTGGTCTTCCTGACCGTTGCTGCTCACAATGCTGTCTACCGAAGCCGGGGTGCAAAGCTGCTTGTTCTCGCTCACAATGCCAGCGGCCGTGTACTGCGGAATCATCAGCCCCGAATTTAGGCCGGGCTCGGCCACCAGAAAGGGCGGCAACCCCCGCTGGCCGCTGAGCAACTGATACGTGCGTCGTTCCGAGATGCTACCTAGCTCGGCCGTCGCAATAGCCAGCATATCCAGCGCCAGCGCCAGCGGCTGCCCGTGGAAGTTGCCACCGCTTAAGATCAGGTCGTCGTCGGGGAAGAGGTTGGGGTTGTCGGTTACGGAGTTGCACTCGATTTCCAGCACTTGCTGCACGTAGGCGAGGGCGTCGCGGGAGGCGCCGTGCACCTGAGGCAGGCAGCGGAAAGAGTAGGGGTCCTGCACCGCTTTTTTAGGTTGCTGCTGCAACTCGCTGCCACTGAGCAGCGCCCGGATCCGCTGAGCTACCACCTGCTGCCCAGCGTGGGGCCGGATGCGGTGCAGACGCTCATCAAACGGCTCACTACGCCCATCAAAAGCCTCCAACGACAAAGCTCCTAGCACATCGGCCGCATCGAGCAGGCGCTGCACCCGCAACAGGCAGTGCACGCCATAAGCCAGCATAAACTGAGTGCCGTTGAGCAATGCCAAGCCTTCTTTGGCCTGTAAGGTGAGCAGCGGCCAGCTGAACAAACTAAGCGCGTCGGCAGCGGCCAGGCGGTAGCCTTGGTAATTCACTTCGCCGAGACCAATCAGTGGCAGGCACAGGTGGGCCAGCGGCGCTAGGTCGCCACTGGCGCCCAACGAGCCTTGCTGGTACACCACCGGTAAAATCTCGCGGTTGTAGCAGTCCAGCAGGCGCTGCACGGTGGCTAGCTGCACGCCGCTGTGCCCGTAGCTTAGGCTTTGCGCTTTCAGCAGCAGCATCAGCCGCACCACCTCGGGGGGCACTTCAGCGCCCGTGCCGCAGGCGTGCGACATCATCAGATTGATTTGCAACTGGCCCCGGTCGGCGGGCGAAATGCTGGTGTTGCAGAGCGCCCCAAAGCCGGTATTGATGCCGTACACTGGCGTGTCGGACTGCTCCAGGCGCTCGTGCAAATAGGTATAGCAGTCCTCGATGCGTTGGCGGGCTTCAACGGAAAGCGTCAGGCGCGTGTTGTCGCTCAGTAGGTGCCGGAGCGTAGCTAGGTCGAGGCGGGTGGAAGGGGTGAGGGCGTAATCGTCGTTTGAGGGCATGGGGGCTAGGGCGGGGCCTTATGTTTAACGGGCGGGCAGGACAATGGTACCACTATCGTTGAACGACATCGGGCAGGCATCCGCAACGATAGTGGACCCCAAATTGCCCGGCCGGCTTCGTGGTACCACTTTAATCAACTACCCATACGATAGTCCACTTAAAGCTAGGGTTGTCTTTCGGCTAGCTCGTCAGCTCGGCCAGCACCTGCTCCAACGACAGCACCCTTTCGTCTCCGGTGGCCAAAGTTTTGAGCTTGAACTGACTTGCGGCGCGTTCCTCAGGGCCTTGCAGCAACACGAACGGAATGCCTTTGGCGTCGGCGTACTTGAACTGCCGGGCCAGCTTGCCGGCCTCCGGATACAGCTCACTGGCCACGCCGGCCTCACGCAGCTGGCGCAGTACTGGCAGTACGGCCAATTCGCCCTCGGCATCGAAGTTGGCTACCAGGCAGCGCGTGGTAGTCGCCACGGCGGCCGGAAACAGGTTTAGCTCTTCCAGACAGTCGTACAGCCGGTCTACGCCGAACGAGAACCCCACGCCCGACACACCCGGCAGCCCGAACGCGCCAGTCAGGTTATCGTAGCGGCCGCCGCCGCTCACGCTGCCCATGTTCACGTTGTTGATCTTGATTTCGAAGATGCAGCCCGTGTAGTAACTCAGGCCGCGGGCCAGTGTTGGGTCTAGCTCAATATTTTTATAGTGGTCTTCACCGAAAGCTTTAAGATATTCATCAAGCTTTCTTAAATCCTGGATGCCCTTGTAAACTGCTATTGTAGAATGCTCTTCGTCTGACGGCGCATTTAATCTGCGCAATCTATTTTCCATTTCGTCAATCCGTTCAGCAAAGGTGCCTAGAGTATACTCTAGCAGATGAAGTGCGCTGCCAGCTGTTAAAATGGAAAATCCTCTTTCTACTAATTCTTTCTCTACACCATCGCGGCCTATTTTGTCGAGCTTATCTATCGCAGTTAATAGGTCTATTTCAGTACCCTCTCCATTTAGGGCCTCGTATACTTTTCTTAAAACCTGACGATGATTGATTTTGATAGTGTAATCAAGCTTGTGCTTGCCAAGTGTGTCTAGCACCTCCCGCATCATGAGCACAATTTCCGCCTCGCAAAGCAGCGAGTTAGTACCTACCACGTCGGCATCGCACTGATAAAATTCGCGGTAGCGGCCGCGTTGGGGCCGGTCGGCGCGCCATACCGGCTGAATCTGGTAGCGCTTGAACGGGAACGTGAGGGTACCACGGTTCATCACTACGTAGCGCGCAAACGGTACCGTCAGGTCGTAGCGGAGGCCTTTTTCGGCCACTTTAGGCAGCACGCGGCGGGTGGCCTTGCCGTCTTCGTTGGCTAGATCTTCGGCCTTCACCTCTTTGAGGAAGTCGCCGGAGTTGAGCACTTTGAACAGAAGCTGGTCGCCCTCGTCGCCGTATTTGCCGGTCAGCACCGAGAGGTTTTCGAGCGTTGGGGTTTCGAGGGGGGCATAGCCAAACTTCTCGAAGGTTCGGCGGATGATGCCGAAGATATAATTGCGGCGGGCCACCACGGCCGGGCCAAAGTCGCGGGTGCCTTTGGGGATGCTAGGTTTTGGGGTGCTCATCAGGAAATGAAAAGAAGCAGATCGGAGCGTAAAACTACGCAAACCGCGCGGCGGTACCCGGCCTCACCTAACGAAGTGAATCAGGTGCCGCTCCTTTCTATTCATAACCTATAGTATTTCAAGTATTTACCAGTAATATACTAGCTAAGGCTTCCTTCGCTAATTTGTTGCATCGCAGAACTGGAAGTAGAAAGCTCAGGTGCAGCTATCAAGCACGAATGTAGAGACGCGACACATCGCGTCTCTACGGGTTGGCTATTATCAGGTAGTGCTTTTACTCTAGTGAGGAGAATTTATTTCATCTACGGCATCTAGGAGTGAGGGGACCAGTACGGGCTGTGAGGCCGCATCGAGGTTAAGAAAGTGGTGGCTCACCGCATTAGGAACGTGGCAAAGCACCAACCGTCGGCTTTGGGTTCGGAGCATGAAGGCATAGGCCAACAGCAAGTCCACGGCTTCTTCGGTTAGCCGTTCCACCAAGCTACAATCCACCAGCACAGCGCGTTTCTCGCTGCGGCTGGCCCGGTGGAGCGCGCGGGTAAGTTTTACTTCGCCCCGCTGGTTGGCAATATCAGGGGATAGAATCAGCAAAAACCCATTAGGGAGCATTTCCCGGTAGACGTCTAGCATTCGTGAGATAACAGGATTTGAATAAGAACCGCACTAAACCAATCTTATTGAACTATCCGGCGAGGAAAGTTTATTTTCAACCGTCATTCGAGTGCTAAGATTAAGGATTTTACCGGGTATTGATAGCTTTGGTTGCCTGCTAAAGCGATATTCTGATAGCATTTATACTTTTTATTGTTCAAGGCCAATAACCAAGTGCTAATCGACAAGTAAGGGTGTTTGTTCTCAATAAAATTAGAATATACCTTAGTTATGCTGATGTTGTATAGGCATAAGGCTGAGAGCTAATACTATACGTCCATAAAAATGAAGCTCAGCCTTAGGGTTCTTGCGCACTCAGTTGATCAGCAGATCCGAAGTGTCAGCGCTTTCCCGCTATTTGTGCAAATACACCGAAGTTATTGGCGAAAGCCCCGCCTATCAGCATAATCGTTTCCGGATTATGTTGGGAGGTGGGGCTTTCGGCCGTACTACGGTCTAGCCAAGAATACATTAGCACCAAGTGCTACAGGTTCCCGCGTTTTTACCGGGTTGCATACGCCTTTAACGTGTGGCGGTTCATCGAAACTAATTTATTTGCTACCATGGAGTTGGACTGCAGCCGCTGTACTTGCTGCAGCGTGTTGCCCAGCATACGGGCTACGCGGCGGTGGTTAGCGGGGCTCTTGCAGGGGTCCAGGCATAAGCCATCAAGACGCTCTTGGTACAGCAGCTCGTGCTGGTCGTTGAAAAAGCGGACTAGCGTGTAGTTACGGTCACTTTGGTCGGTCTCCAGGCTCCAGTAGCCAGATTTGGCTATAACAGGAGCTTCCGAGTAAACTACTTTTTGGGCCGTAGCCATGGTGGCGGAAAACAGGAACATCAAACACACCAAGCTCAAACGGGAAAAAAGGGAAGCTTTCATGATAAAAGAAGTTTTTAAGAAGGTTAGGAGGCAGAAAGGGAAAGGAAGAATTTGAAAACAGAACTCCGGGCTAAGCCAGCACAAGCCAGCAAGCAATTGAAAACAAGGCAAAAAGAGGTAAGAAAGGCGCCGGACTAGAACATTAAGCGCCGGGCAGTTATGCGGCTGGCTTCACCACCTGTGGCTTGGCTTGCTGCGCTACCACCTTGCGGCTGCCCGTTACGGTAGGCTGCGCCGCCGAGGAGCGGAGGGTAAGCACGCCCAGTTGCTGGCGGTTGTGCAGGGGGCGGAGCGCAATGGCAGGGCGTTGGGCCTTATAGCCAAGCACGGTGGTTTGCACCAGGTAGTTGCCAACGGGCACCCTGCGGAAGTGGAAGTTGCCTTGCGCATCGGTACTACCGGTGGCGGCCAGGCGGTGGTCGGTGGCCCGGAGCAGTACCACGCTGGTATTCGGGATGGGCTCGTTGGTGTCTCCGTCGTGCAGGCTGCCGGAAAGCGTACCGAAGCCGAGCAGGTTGGCCGAGAGTTGCAGCCCGGTCATGAAAAGGATGAAGGCAATCAGAGAGCGGTTTACGAAGGAAGTTTTCATGAGAATGTCAGCGAAAAAAGAGCACAAAGAGCCACCCGTCGACCAACCTGACGGTGCAGGTCTGCCGAAAAAACAGGAGCAGTTAAGAAAAAGGTAGGAGAGTAGGGCCCTGGAAAACTACTTGCTTGGCCAGCAGGCAGCCTCGGGACAAAGCCCCACCACGAGCGGTGGAGCATCTTCGGCGGGCGGGTGGCCGTGACCTTACCGGGAGGTAAAAGTCGCCGCGGGCCGAAGCAGGAGCGGGAAAGAACGGCGGAAGTAGCTAGCTGTCTGCCGGGAAAATGTGCAACTGCCTATATAGATGAAGGCTGTTGGGAAAAAGATGCCTGAGTGACAATAATTATTTTCGATAATCTGCTGTGGCTTTTCTGAGTTGGCAGAACCGTAGTAGGCAGTCTGTTTTTCGGGGCCAGTAGCATGAGGATGTCACCTTTTAGTGGTCGGACTTGATATCCTGTTTCAAGTAACTGTCGAAATCGGGTCTAGATGCTTGATTCTTGCATCTCAGTACTTGTTGGCTGGTTTCTGATGTGGATACCGCTCATTTTAGTAGACGTTACAGAGAAAGAGAAAAATTATTTTCGGAAGCGTTGCTCGTAGGCTTTGCGTTATCCGCCGAAGCCCCCGCCGCCACCCTGAGGCTGGTTTTCAATCTTCTTCGGAGGCTTGTTAGAGCCGAGGTACCACGAGAAGCCTAAGTAGCCCACACGTGACTCCCACTTGTTGTAGTAGCGGGCCCGGAAGTTGGTGCCGGTGGCATCGGTGGTATACACTTCAGTTAGGTTGCGTTGGGTGTTGAACAAGTCGCTTACTCGCAGCGTGAGGGCGCCCCGGTCGTTGAAGAGGCGTTGGCGCAGGGCCACGTCCACGGAGCCGACCGGCGCGAGGCGGCCTTGGGTGGTAAGGGCAGCAGCGCGGTAGTTGCCTGTTACTTGCACATCCAGTTTTGGAGTGGGGGTGAAGCTGTTCATCAGGCGTGCCGTCCCCGACACCGTGCGGCGGCTCGATTCGTTGCCGGTAGCCGCCGTTACGCTGCTTTGAAACAGCGAGCCGCTGGCCGTGAGGCGCCACCACGTGGTGAGTGGCTGGTTGTACGACAGCTCCGCGCCGAGGCTGGTTGCCTGGCCGAAGTTGTCGGCGTAGGTGGCCGTAATTACGGCGCCGTTGCCGTAGAGCCGCGTGGCCGTCGTATCGACCCGCACCAGCCGCTGAATAGCATTGGTGGTCTGGCGATAAAACACCGTGGAGTTCAGTGAGGCCTTGCCTAGCGTCACTTGGTGGCCTAGCTCGAAGGCGTTGATGTACTCGGGCCGGAGCGTAGGGTCACCGATGCGGTAGGTGCGCTGGTCTTGGTAGAGCGGGAAAGCCAGCAGCTGCATGAAACCAGGGCGGTTGAGGCGGCGCGAGTAGCTAAGCTGCACGCGCTGGTCGGCGGTAGGCAGCGTCCGGACCACAGTAGCCGAGGGAAACAGGTTGAGGTAGCTCAGCCGGAACTTGCCGGTGCCGCCTTCCACCTGGCCGCTGGTGTTGGTGTATTCGGCCCGCAAACCGCCCTGCATCCGCCATTTGCCTATTTCGTGCTGCGCAGTAGCATACCCGGCCTGCGTGTACTCGCGGAACTGGTAGGTATACGAGCGGTCGGCAATTCGTTCCATCGTCGGACCATCGACCGCCTGGCGCAGGAAGTCGTCGGTGCCGTCGTTGCGCATCAGCTGCCCTTTCAGGCCGCCCTCGAAGCGGCTCTTTTCGCCTAGCGGGTGTACGTAGTCGGTTTGGTAGGAAGCGGCATTCAGGGTCACGTCCAGGTCCTGCTTCCACTCGCGCAGGTCGGCAGAGCCTTCGGTGTTGCGCTGCCCTATCACTACATCGGCCAGCAGGTTGTTATACGCGGCGTTGACCGTCCATTCGCGGCCCTTATGGGCTTCCCACGTGTGGCGGTAATCCACGGAGGCTTCGGTGTTCATTATATCTTCCGTCACGCCGAAAGTGCTGCTGATGCGGTTGGTATCAGTGGCATCGGTTAAGGTAGCCAGCTGCGTGCCCGTATTGAGGCCTTTGTTGCGGTTGGGCTCCACGGTCAGGGTCAGGCTTTGCTTGGGCGAAATGGTGTAGTCGAAACCAAGGCGGGCAGAGTGGTTGACATTGTGGCGCTGGTTGGTGCCATCCTGGACGATGCGAAGTTCCTGGCCTTCGAGGATAGTGGTTTGCTGGGTGTTCATCCGGCTGCGGTACCGGTCGTCGCGGAGGTCATACGAGGCAAACCAGTTCATTTTGCCGGCCCGGCGGTTCAAACTAATGCTAGGGTTGTACTTGTCGCGGGTGCCGAGGTTGAGGGTGGCCTGGCCGTTCCAGCCGTCTTTTTTTTGCTTTTTCAGGATGATGTTGATTACCCCGGCGCCACCTGCTGCATCGTAGCGGGCCGAAGGATTGGTTACCACTTCCACTTTCTCGATGGAGCTGGCCGGAATCTGCTCGAGCCGATTACCGCCCGTGGCCGTGTTAGTAGGTTTGCCGTCAATCAGGATGGTGATGTTGCTGCTGCCCCGCATGCTCACCGTTCCGTCGGGCGACACGGCCACGGAAGGCACGTTTTGCAGCACGTTCACGGCGGTACCGCCCACGCTGCTCAAATCCTTTTCTACGTTAATTACCTTCTTATCGAGGCTTTCCTCCACCGTAGCCCGTTCGCCCTGCACCGTAACGCCGGCTAGTTGGGTGGCCGTTGGCGTAAGCTTGAGGGCGCCTAGCCGAACTGCTGGTGCCGAGCCAGTTAGCGTAACGAATTGCCGCAGCGGCTTGTAGCCGAGCACCGTAGCCTTTAGCAGATACTGGCCGGCAACTACTTTCGCTAGCTCGAAGGCACCATTGTCGGCCGTTTGGGCTCCGGCCACAAAGCTGCTGTCGCCGTGGGCTTGCAAGAGCACCACGCTGGCAAAGGAAAGCGGCTGCCCGGTTTTTTCATCGAGCAGGGTACCCGAAACAGAGCCCGTAGCAGTGCTTGCCGTTGCCTTAGTGGGTACCACATTCTGGGCCCGCAGCTCCAGCGAGGAGAGGCAAAGTGTAGACGCAGTGAGGAGGCCTAGGCACCGGAGTGCTTGGTTGGAAGGAAAGGAAGTCATCAGACGTGGTGAGTTGAATGAACGAATCAGGCAAAGAGGTGCCGTTCCAGGCGGCCGCGGATCCGCTGGTTGGCTATTTGCAAAAATTCAAACACAGTGAGCAGGGATGCATCTGGCGCCCATGCCAGGCATCAAGCGGCCAAAACACAAAGGCGGCGGAGTGAAACAACTGCTTCAGTCGGGCCGCCCGGCACCTAACCCGATTGGTGAGGTGGTGTCCGGCATCTGCCGCAGTGGTACCCCCGTTGGGGTAGTGGTGCGGCAGGGAGATTATCTATCTAATGACCCAAAGGTAACAGAAGGTACTATGTGACGCAAGGTACCTTCAATAATAATTTATTGCTGCTTATCAGAGTAGTACAGGATATTGAATTTTACATATACCAATAGGCGCTCAAAGCCACTTGCCTGTAGTTGAATAGCACTGCCTCGAAAGCATAAAGAGAAAATAATTTTGTAGCCGCTTGATAATTCATGCTCGCATAGCTCACAAGAGGGTTCATTTCAACTATCGAGCTAATAGTCTGCCTCATTTTCAAGCTAGCGCTACTATATAATAAGGAGAGGCACAATGCCAGTAGCACTGATAATAAGACTCACGGGACCAACTATTGCTTCCGCCACAACTATACTATAGGTAGTACACTCTTGATTAAACGGGCCTTCTGCCAGAGTATGGAGGTCTACTTATATGTCACGCTTTGCTACTACCAGACAAGGCGTGAACCTCTACCAAGCAGGCATTGCGTAATTCCTGCCAAACAAGAAGGACCAAGCAAGGCAGCTTGAAGCTCAATTGATATGTAAATGTTAGCTACGCCGTCCTCGAGTCGAGTCGTTGAACAACGTGGATGGACAATAAGAATGTTGCTCAGGTTTTAGAGCAGTCCAGAGCTTAGTAGAACGACCGTGATGTGGGAGCTACAACAGAATAGTGAACGACTTTCCTCGTTAAAGTTGAATTACTAGGAGCATTTGAGCCGAAGCCTTTATACGTTAGAGACAAACTCAACACTTACCGCGGCCAGCAAGATGAAGCTGTTAGCAGCCTTTAAGGCTAAATAAATAAGCCACTACGGTCAGGATTTCAAGCTGTATTTATCTTTGGCCGCCACCAAAAAGTGATAATTTTCGGAATGCCCGAATTTTATTTCTAGGGGTCTTATCCCTGAGCTTATCGGAAAACCTCAGTCAAAAACTTGGAAACATAGGTAAATTTATAATTTTTTATAAACAGAGTTATTGAATTCAGTTTGAATTGGCCCGAATTATGCAGGTAACCTTGATGCTGTTGCGAAAAGTGAAACAGGCCAGTTTAGCTTGCTATTAGGCTGTTATTGGTAAATGTTTACCTTTGAAAATCGAAATTGAGCTGTTGGAAATTTGGGCATGGGAGTTGGAGTTGAGTATACAGGGACCTTTGGAAAAATCTAACTTTATGAATCTTACATCAAATAGATCTTCTCAAGGAACTCAAATCAACTGGAATGCCTTTACCAGCGTCAATGAATTTATTGTTCTGGCTCTCCCTAACGGTATTTACCTGCTAACTCCCACGCTCGATCTTGTGTGGGTCCCAACCGTTGGGTTAGCATAACATTCCCCTCTTTTCGCGCAAGCCCTAAGCTGCAAGTTTGTCGAGCAGCTTCCTTTTTATTTCCTGCCAAGCACTTCTCTTCTCACTCTTTGCTCTCTTCTGTTGTGTCTTTCGAAGTAGAAACATCAGCTCAGAATGTAACGCCAGCTGCCGCTCTTACGACGGATTGTGCTCCTGTTACTGCCACCAACACGGCTATTAGCGCGGCGCCCCCTGTTGCCACGGCCCCGGTCACCTCGTATGCCAATGTGGTGTTACCCGGTGATTTTCCTGACCCGACCATTGCCAAAATCGGGGATACTTATTGGGCTAGTGCCACTTCGGCAGAGTGGGGCCCGGTGTTTCCGCTGTTCAAATCCACCAATCTGGTGGACTGGCAGCTGGTTAGCCACGTTTTCCCAACCACCGCTTCATTGCCGGAGTGGACGGAAGCTAACTTCTGGGCGCCAGAGATTTTCCACGAGAACGGGAAAACCTACGTTTACTACACGGCTCGCAAGAAAGGTGGCCCGCTGGCAGTGGGCGTGGCCAGCGCCGACAACCCGGCTGGCCCCTACACCGACCACGGCCCCCTAGTGGCGCAGCGCTACGGCTCCATCGACGGCTTCCCGATGCGCGACGAAAAGGGCGACCTGTATCTGGTGTGGAAGGAAGACGGCAATGCTTATAAGAAGCCAACCCCGATTTGGGCACAGCGCATCAACGCTACGCACACCAAGCTGGTGGGCAAAAAAGTGGAGTTGTTCCGCAACGATACCCCCTGGGAAGGCTGCCTAGTAGAAGGCTCGGCTATTGTGCGGCACAACAACTATTTCTACATGTTCTACGCCGGCAACGGCTGCTGCGGTAAGGGCTGCACGTATGCTACTGGTGTAGCTCGTGCCGAGAGCTTGCTGGGTCCTTGGGAGAAGTGCCCCGAAAACCCGATTCTCAAGAAAAACACCACCTGGAAGTGCCCGGGTCACGGTACGGTAACCGAGTTCGACGGTCGCTGGTTCTTGCTGCACCACGCGTATCACGTGCAAAGCCACGAGTTTGTGGGCCGCCAAGGCATCCTCAGCGAGTTCACCTGGAACGAGGAAGGCTGGCCTGAGTTTGAAGGCAAGAGTCCGCAGGCTGCCCCGCTGCACGACGTTAGCATCCTGAACGTAACCGATAACTTCGAGGGTAATTGCCTTGCTGGTACTTGGCAGTGGCCGATTGGGCGCGAGCCGGAAGTAGGAGTGAGCGACGGCCAGCTGCTGCTCACCGCCAGGCCAACCGGCATGGGTTCTATTGTGGCACAGCGCACGTTCACGGCTACTTATAAGGTGACGACCGCCGTAGAACTCGGTTCGTTGGAGCCTGCTACTTTCGCTGGTCTGTCGGCTATCGGTGACCCCAACAACGCATTGGCACTGGTGGTGGGTGACGGCAGCCTGCAGGTATGGTCGGTGAAAGCCGGCAAGCACGAGAGCATTACCAAGATTGATTTGCCAACCGGTAAAACCATCAACCTGCGCCTCGAATCCTGGGGTGGTCAGCGCTTCCGCTTCACCTATAACGTGGATGGTAGCTCCTGGCAGCCCGTTGTGCTCGACAGCTTTGCGCTCAACGGTACTTACTTGCCCCCATGGGATCGGGGTATCCGGGTAGGTCTGCTGGCGCGAGGATCAGCAGCCTCGATGGTTGCTTTCAACCACTTCACCATCCGCAACCAGCGCTAGGTCAGCACGGCTGTAGATAGTTTGCTAAGTCTAAGTCTTGAAGTAAAGAAGCCCGGTAGCTTAGGTTACCGGGCTTCTTTGTTTAAAAGGCCATCCAAATAGCTCGTTGTGCAGAGGCGCAGCCGAAGCATTTTGTGGGCTTCGTTGCCAAATTACCCGTCCTGCTTCATCTGGCGTCCGCGCAGGTGTAGCATCTCGCCGCTCGTGTGGTAAACTCGACAAAGTGAGTTACATGCTTCCTTCGTCAGCATGACAGCTACGTTTTGTAACGTCAGCACACTAGATGCTTCGACGCCGACTACGCCTGCGCGGACGCCAGAGCAAGCCGGACGGGTAGTTTGGAAAGCCTCTTTGTGATATTGCGGTGAGCAAGGCATTTGCATCCGAACACTCTGTCCATTTATGGACAGGTTTCTGAAAGGCTAGGTCTTGGTGTTTAGAATTAAGCAACTGATTGATAATGCTTTGAAGAAGTGGCACGAGCCTTGGCTGACAGTATGGGAAACCTTTCCCTTCCTGTACGAAAATGGACAGAGCTATTTCAACTGCTACTCAAAATAGTCGCCAGCGCCGCAAGTGGCTTGTTGGAACAAGTGTGGTGCTGCTACTGGTAGCGGGCTTGCTGGCTTTTCGCACCGTGCTCAAGCCTAGTATAAGCCGCAACAGTATTCTTACGGCCACCACGGAAACCGGTGATGTAGAGGCGTCGCTAACTGCTGCCGGGCTCATCATTCCCGCGTATGAAGCCGTAATTACCAGTCCCATCCAAAGCACTATTCGGCAGGTAAGCGTGGCTGTGGGCAGCAAGGTGCAGCCAGGGCAAACCATCCTGGAGCTAGACAAGGAACTGACTACCTCGGGGCTGGCGAAGCTCCAGGACGAGCAGCAGCAGAACCGCATCAAGAACGCACAGCTGCAACTCACTCTGGAAAAAGCCCTGAACGACCTTCGCTCGCAGGAGCAGGTGCAGCAGGTGAAGGTGCGCAGCTTGCAATCGGCTTTGCGCGACGAGCAGTATTTGCTGAAGATTGGGGGCGGCACGTCGGAAAGCGTACGGCAGGCCGAGCTGAATTTAAAAGTAGCGCAGCTGGAGTTAAAGCGCCTGGGCGAGCAAATCCGGAACCAGCGTGCCGCCAATGCCGCCGACGTGCGGGAGCTGGGCTTCACGATGCAGATTCAGGACCGCAACATTGCGGAGCTGGCCGGCAAACTGGCCCAAGCCAACATCAGCAGCCAGCAACCGGGCGTGCTGACCTGGGTGAATGAAAACCTCGGTACCACCGTGCAAGCCGGCGACCCATTGGCCCGGGTGGCTGACTTGAGCCGCTTCCGGGTACGCGCTACCATTTCCGACGCCTACGCCGACGCCCTGCACCTCGGTGACCCGGTGCTAATTCGCATCAACGACACCGACTTGCGCGGTACCATCAACACCGTGAGTCCGGCCGTGGACAAAGGCGTGGTAACTTTCTATGCTACCCTGACCCAAGACCACCATCCGGCGCTGCGGTCCAACTTGCGGGCCGATGTATTTGTGGTGACGAAAGCGCATCACAACGTGGTGCGGGTAAAAAACGGCCCTTTCTACCAAGGCGGCAAAGAGCAGCCGGTATTCGTGGTAAGCAACGGCAAGGCCACCCGCCGCACAGTGCAGTTCGGTGACAGCAATTTCGATTTCGTGGAAGTAACGGGGGGCCTGCGGGCAGGCGAAGAAATCATTATCTCGGATACGAAAGACTACCTCGACACCCCCGAACTCACCCTCAGCAACTAAGCGGCCTTATGAAACGGATACTCACTTTCCTGCTGCTAGCTGGGGGTTCGGCCGCGGCCCAAACTCCTACAACCCAGAGTCTGCAAGACGTAATTGAGTTGGCGCTAAACCGGTCGGCGGTGGCCAAGCAGACCCAAACCACCCGCGACCAGAGCTACTGGCAATGGCGCACCTACCAGGCCAACTATAGGCCGCAGCTAGGGTTGCAAGGTACCTTGCCCGGTTTTAGCCGCGCCGTTGCGCCCGTCGTGCAGCCTGATGGCACCACCGATTTTCGGGCTGTACGCATCAACAATTCCAACTTGGCCATGACGGTGAGCCAGAACATCGGCCTGACCGGCGGGCAGGTGTTTGTCGCGTCCGAAGTGCAGCGTTTCGATGATTTCAACGGCCGTCTCAAGCGCTACAACAACCAGCCCATCAGTATTGGCCTGCTGCAGCCGATTGGCAAATTCAACAATTTGCGCTGGGCCAACCGGATCGAGCCTCTGCGCTACCAAGAAAGCCAGCGTTTGTATATAGAAGAGCGGGAAGGCATAGCGCAGCGCATCACCGAGCTGTATTTTGATGTGCTTCAGCAGCAGGTAAACGCCGAAGTAGCCAGCCAAAACGTGCGCGCCAACGAGGAGCTGCTGCGGATAGGGAAGGAGCGCTACCAGCTCGGTTACCTTTCGCAAAGCGACTTGCTGCGGCTGGAGCTGAACCTGCTGAACGCCCGCCAGGCGGTGGCGCAGGGCCAACTCGATGCGCAGAACGCAGCCGTAAGCTTGCAGAGCTACACGGGTCTGCGCGCCGAAACGCTGCAACTGGCCGTGCCTGCTGCCGCCCCACGCTTAGTAGTACCCGCCGCGCTGGCCCTAACCCAAGCCCGCCAAAACCGGAGCGTAGTATTGACATTCCGCCGCCGGTTGTTGCAAGCAGAGCGCGAAGTGGCCCTGGCCCGTGGCACTACTGGCCTTCAGGCAACCCTATCAGCTAACCTGGGCTACGTAAACCAAGCGAGTAACCTTTGGGACACCTATGCAACGCTGCAAAGTCAGCAGCAAGTGCAGCTTACATTTGCGCTGCCGCTCGTGGATTGGGGCCGGCAAAAATCCATTATCAAAACCGCCGAGCTAACCCACCGCCAGGTGCAGACCGATGTGGCGCAGGAGGAGCTAAGCTTCGAGCAGAGTGTGCAGGTGCAAGCCGCGCAGCTTGGCACACTGAGCGAACAGCTAGCTTTAACCGCTCGCGCCGATTCGCTGGCTCAGCAGCGCTACAACATTGCGCAAGCGACCTACAAAGTGGGCCGCATCAGCCTCACCGACCTCACCATTGCCTCTGCTGAAAAAGATCAGGCCCGCCGCACCTACATTTTGGCCTTGCGCGCTGCCTGGGTGGCCCACTACCGTTTGCGCGCCCTCACGCTCTACGATTTCGAGCGGCAAATGCCCTTGGCTGCGCAGTAAGGTTCAGCCTGATGTTTTAAGTAAAGGTTCACGCAGTGGTTCGAGGTGTAAAAGCGCAGAGGTTCGCAGTGGCTATCAAACGACACTCCGGACCCCTGCGCTTTTACACCCCGAACCACTGCGTGAAATATAAGTTGGTCTCTCTTAAACAAACGCCGCAGCGCCGTAGCCTAGGTTGCGATGCTGTTACTATTTAATAGGCGCATAGCTATGAACAGTCTCCCATCATTACCGAACACCCTGTCCGAAAACGGACAACTTTTCTATTTAGGGTATTTATTATATAGCACATAATGTTCTGTGCATCAATTGATTACGAGTATGGCACGGCGCTTGGCTATACTACTGTGGTCCTAGGGCGGCATTGCTCGAAAATGGACAGCTTCCTTCGTTTTCTTCCTACTTCCACTATAAAACTCATGGAAAACATTCTCTCCCCAACGACTGCCCGCTCTCAGGCTTCCACCGACGCTTTAGGCGCTGCCAGCAGCCAGCCCGTGATTCAGTTGCGCGACATCGAGAAGGTCTACCAAACCAAAACCATTGAAACGGTAGCGCTGAACCGCGTGAACCTAACCATCAACAAAGGCGAGTTCGTGTCGATTATGGGGCCGTCGGGCTGCGGCAAATCCACGCTGCTTAGCATCATCGGCTTGCTCGATGAGCCCACCAGCGGCGTGATTGAGGTGGATGGCCGGCCCGTGCAGTCGTATTCCGACAAAGAGCTGGCTTCACTGCGCAACCAAAAAATCGGATTCGTCTTCCAGAGCTACCACCTCATCAACGACCTTTCGGTGATTGACAACGTGGAGCTGCCCTTGCTGTACCGGCCCGGTGTGGGCGGCAAAGAGCGGCGGGAGCGGGCCTACGCCGCCCTCGACAAAGTAGGACTGAGTGCCCGCACCAACCACTTCCCGAGCCAGCTTTCGGGCGGGCAGCGCCAGCGGGTGGCTATTGCCCGCGCCTTGGCTGGTCGCCCCGAAATCATTCTGGCCGACGAGCCCACCGGCAACCTCGACTCGGTGATGGGCGAGGAAATAATGGATTTGCTGCTGGGTCTCAATCGGCAGGAGGGCACTACCATCGTGATGGTTACCCACGACGAGCAGCAAGCCCTGAAAACGCAGCGCCTGATCCGCTTCTTCGACGGCAGCCAGGTGCTGTAAGCCCACCCGTTGATTGGCGACCGTGCGTCCTGCTTGGTATCACATTATCTGTTTCGATTCCCAACGGAAAGTTGGGGTTACTTCTCTCCATGAAAACGCTTTCCTTTCCTCTTTCTGATGCTGCGCTGGTGGCTGCTTGCCGCCAAGGCCGGGCGGCGGCGCAAGAGCAGCTTTACCGGCGCTTTGCCCCCAAGATGCTGGCGTTGTGCTTGCGCTATGTTCGCCATCGGTTCGATGCCGAGGATGTGCTGACCCGGGGCTTCGTGAAAGTGTTTCGCTGCCTGGGCCAGTTTGAAGGCAAGGGCAGCCTGGCCGGGTGGGTGCGCCGCATTATGGTGCACGAAGCCCTGGGCTTCCTTCGCAGCCAGGAATCCTTTACGCTCAGCATTGAGGACTGCGCTACCGACCACCTCGCCACCGACCTGCCTACCGCCGATGCAGCGCTGCAAGCGGCCGACCTGCTGCGGTTGGTGCAGGAGCTGCCCGCTGGCTACCGCGCCGTGTTCAACCTGTGCGCGCTGGAAGGCTACAGCCACCTGGAAGTAGCCGGGCTGCTGGGTATTTCGGAGGGCACCAGCAAGTCGCAGCTCAGCAAGGCCCGGGCGGTGCTGCAGCGGCAGGTGGCGGCGCTTCACTCTTCTCTTTCCACTTCTTCCTACGCCTCTGCTCATGTTGCTTAGCTACCTCAAAATTGCCTGGAAGGTGCTCTTGCGCCGGAAGTTCTTCACTTTCATCAGCTTGTTTGGCATCAGCTTTACCCTGATGATTTTGCTGGTGGTGTATGCCATGTACGACCACACCGTGGGGCCGCACACCCCCGAAAAGAAAGTGGACCGTTTGCTGTTTATTACCAAGATCGGGTTGTGGTCCGAGAACTCGCAGAGTAACTCCGCGCCTAGCTATTCGTTTCTGGAGCGCTACGTGCGGCCCATGCGCACGCCGCAGTTAATCTCACTGTGCAGCAGCCCAGGTTCGGTGGTGGCCTACCTTGGTAATCAAAAGCTGAAGCTAGACCAACGCTATACGGATGCTCAGTTCTGGCAAGTGCTGGATTTCGAGTTCGTAGAGGGGCGGCCGTACTCAGGACGGGAAGTGAAGGAGGCCGCGCACGTGATAGTAATCAACGAAAACACGGCCCGGCGCTATTTCGGGGTTAGCCGGGGCGTGGTCGGCCGCGGCCTCGAAGTCGACCAGGTAGTTTATCGGGTGGTGGGCGTGGTGCGCGATGTACCGGCCACGCGCTACATTTCTTACGCCGACGTTTGGATGCCCATCACTACCAGCACTCAGGATGTGCACGACCCCAACTACCTAGGGGACTGCCAGGCTATCTTGCTCGCCCCTAGCCCGGCGGCTGTGCCGGCGGTGGAAGCGGAATTCAACCGTATTGTGGCGCAGGTGCCGGTTCCAGACGAAGATGGCAAACACACCTACAAGGAGGTGCGGATACATGCCGGGTCCCTTCTCTCGACCATGGTGCGGGAGGAATTCGACGAAGACGGCCCTGACGATGGCGTAGCTAGCCTGGCGCGCACAGCTGCTGGCTTGGCCCTGCTCTTTATGCTGCTGCCAGCGCTGAGTTTGATAAACGTGAACGTAAGCCGAATTATGGAGCGCAGCTCGGAAATAGGCGTGCGCAAAGCCTTCGGAGCCACCCCCCAGATGCTGGTAAGACAGTTTCTGGTGGAAAATATCTTTCTGACCCTACTCGGTGGCATGCTAGGGCTAGGTTTAGCGGCTGGCGTGCTGTACCTGATCAATGATAGCGGCCTGATTGCCTACACCAGTTTCCGCCTGAACTGGCGCATCTTTTTGGCAGCCTTTTTTACTATCGGCTTCTTCGGGTTGCTGTCGGGGGTGTACCCGGCCTATAAAATGTCAAAACTACGTGCCGTTCAGGCGCTAAAAGGAGGAACCAACGCATGATACGCCATTTGTTTACTTTGATCTGGAACCGCAAACGGGCCAACTTTCTGCTCGTTATTGAAATATTTCTAGCCTTCGTGGTGCTGTTTGTGGTAGGAAGCGTGCTGGTGTTCAATCAGCAGAATTATCGCGCTCCACTCGGCTTTAACTACGAGCAAGTGTGGGCCGTAGGCCTCTATCCAAGTACCGCCCCGCAGTCCAACGCGGAACTGGCCCAGACCCAACAGCAAATCATGCAGCGCCTTCGCACGCTGCCCGGCGTCCGGTTTGTATCGCGGGGGAGTTCCAACCTGCCTTTCTTTGGTTCCCACAACAGCAGCGACCTAAGCCGGGTCAAAAAGAACAGTGGCCTGAACCACAACATCTACCAGGTGGACGACGAGCGGCGCGCCGTGCTGGATTTGGAGGTAAAGGCCGGGCGCTGGTTTGATAAGCGCGACGACGCAACCCAGTTTCCCGCCATCCTAACCGAGGACTCGCAACGGGAGTTGTTCGGCAATGAGTCGGCCGTGGGCCAGCGCCTGCACAGCGGCGACCGGGAACTCACGGTTGTGGGGGTGGTAGCCAATTTCCGCTCCAACGGCGACTTGAGCGCTCCTTACCCCGGCGTGTTTGTTCGCATCAGCCCCCAGGACAGCACCTTCAACCACCTCTCGAAGCTACTGGTGCGCGTGCAGCCAGGCGCGGGGGCCGCCCTGGAAAAGCAGATGACCAAGGAAATGTTAGCCATTGGTAAAGGCTGGAGCGTTGGCATTACGCCGCTGCCGGAGCAGCGCGCCATTCAGCTCAAGCAGGTGCTGGTTCCGATTGCGGCGCTGGTTATTATATGCGTATTCCTGGTCGTGAACGTGGCGCTGGGCTTGTTTGGGGTGCTGTGGTACAACATCAGCCAGCGGCGCGCCGAAATTGGGCTCCGGCGGGCGCTGGGTGCTGGCCGTCAGGCTATCAGTGGGCAATTTCTGGGCGAAGTGATGGTTATTGCCACCCTTGGCTTAACCCTTGGCCTGGCCGTGGCGGCGCAGTTTCCGCTGCTTGGGGTGCAGGGATTGGGCCTGGCTGTGTACGGCCCGGCCATGTTGCTGGCCGTCTCGGTGATTTACATTCTTACAGCTATTTGTGCACTATACCCAAGCCGGTTAGCAGCTGGCATACGGCCGGCCGTGGCTCTACGGGAAGAATAGGATTTCGCTCTTCGCACCTAAATTGCGCTCTTCGCCGCTAAACTATGATATTGATTGTTGATGATGATGTGGCCGTGCGCACCTCACTCGGGCTGCTGCTCAAACAAGCCGGTTACCCCACCAAGAGCGTCGCTACGCCCGAAGACGCCTTGCGGGTCGTGCAGGAAACGCCGCCCCGCCTGGTGCTCATGGACATGAACTACTCGCTCGATACCAGCGGCCGGGATGGGCTGCAACTGCTGGCGCAAGTAAAGCAGGTGGCCCCGCAGCTTCCCGTCATTCTGATTACGGGCTGGGGCTCTATCACGCTGGCCGTGGAGGGGATGAAAGCCGGAGCCGCCGAATTTGTGACCAAGCCCTGGCACAACGATTCGCTGCTCCAAACCATCCGCACCATCCTGCGCTTGCACGAGGTCGAAACGGAAACCGACCCCGCGGCCCTCAGCCGCCGCCAGCTCGACAAGCAGTACAACTTCAAGAACATAGTGGGGCAGGATGCGCGCTTGCTGCAGGTGCTGCGCAACGTGGGCCAAGTGGCTACCACCGATGCTTCGGTGCTGATAGAAGGCGAAAGTGGCACCGGCAAAGAGCTGATTGCCGAAGCGGTGCACCACAACAGTCACCGCCGGCGCCAACCCTTCGTGAAAGTGAACCTCGGCGGCATATCGACTTCACTGTTTGAGAGCGAGATGTTCGGGCACCGCCGCGGGGCCTTCACCGATGCGAAAACCGACCGGGTGGGCCGTTTCGAGCTAGCCAATGGCGGTACCATCTTCCTCGATGAAATAGGAGAGCTGGACCTCAGCAGCCAGGTGAAGCTGCTCCGCGTGCTGCAAGACCGCACCTACGAAGTGCTCGGCGACAGCAAACCCCGCCGGCTGGATATCCGCGTCATTTGCGCCACCAACCGCAACCTCACTGAAATGGTGCAGCAGGGCCGCTTCCGCGAAGACTTGTTCTACCGCATCAACCTGATTACGGTGCGTCTGCCCGCCCTGCGCGAGCGGCCGCAGGATATTCCGTTGCTGGTGCAGCACTTCGTGGATGGCCTCCGCGCCACCTACAACCGGCCAGCCCTGAAAATAGGCGCGCGGGCGCAGCATTGGCTGCAAGAACAGCCGCTGCCAGGCAATATTCGGGAGTTGAAAAACTTGGTGGAGCGCGCCGTATTAGTTAGCGGCAAAGACGAGTTAGGTCCCGAAGATTTCCAGGCCCAATTCCAACGCGCGCCCGTACGTACCGCCGAGCCTGGCGAGCTGCCCGAACCCGGCACCATGACGCTAGATGAATTGGAAGCTGAAATGATACGGCGCACACTCGAACACTACAGCGGCAATATCAGCCGGGTCGCCAAAGCGTTGGGCCTGAGCCGCGGAGCACTCTATCGGCGCCTAGAGAAATATGCTATTCCGTTTGATGCCGAAGAAAGGAGTTAGGAGCTAGGAGACAGGAGCTAGAAGTCGGCACCCCTCCTTTTTTAAATTCCGCGCATCAAGCGGCGTGGGTGGCCGCAGGCCGGGATGGTCCCGTTATTGAACGACCACTAGCTCTAGTTTCTTAATTTCAGCTTACCGCCCCGGCCTACGGCCACCCCACCTTAAAGAAAGGAGGGGAACTGACTTCTAGCTCCTGTCTCCTAGCTCCTAACTCCTTTCTGTATGTCGTTGCGCGTCAAGTTTATCCTGTTCGTCACCATCATTCATGCGGTATTGATTGTGTTGGCGGGACAGGTGATGCGCACCAATGCCCCGTTGTTTATAGCGTTAGAAGTGTTGCTGCTTGTCAGTATTTTTTTCACGGTACAGCTATACAGGAGTTTTGTGCGGCCTTTCCAGCTGATTGCCGCCGGTACCGAAGCCATTCGCGCCAAGGATTTCTCGATGAAGTTTGTGCCCGTGGGGCAGCGGGAGATGGACCAGCTTATCGACGTGTACAACCACATGATTGACGAGCTGCGCAAGGAGCGTATCACGCAGCACGAGAAAAGCTTCCTGCTGGAAAGCCTCATTCAGGCGTCGCCGGCCGGCGTGCTGCTGCTTGCCTTCGATGGCCGTATTGAAGGAGTGAACCCGGCGGCAGAACGCATACTTGGGCTGCCCGTAACCAGTCTGCTCGGCCAAAAGCCCGCCCGCTTACCCGGTGATTGGGGAAACGCGCTAGGCCATATCACCGAGAAAGAACCTCAAGTAGTACGTCTGTCAGGCATACAAACCTACCGGGCCAGTTGCTCGCACTTTGTAGACCGGGGGTTCACGCGTCACTTCATTGTACTGGAAGAGCTAACCCAAGACCTCATCCGGCAGGAAAAGCAGGCCTACTCCACTCTGATTAGGATGATGTCGCACGAAATCAACAACTCTATCGGCGCTATCAACTCCATTCTGCAAAGCTTTCATTACTACGCCCCCCAGCTTAGCGCCGACGACCAGCCCGATTTCACCGCCGCCCTGGATGTGTCTATTGCCCGCAATACGCATCTAGCCAACTTCATTGCCAACTTCGCCAACCTGGTGCGCCTGCCGCTCCCCGTGCGTCAGCCTACCGATGTGCACGAACTCTTGCGCCACACCGAACGGCTGCTGCACGTACAGGCTGAGCGCCGCCGTATCAACTGGCATCAGCAGCTTGCGCCTTGTTCGTTGGTGGTTGATTTGGATGGCCAGCAGCTAGAACAAGCGTTGCTCAACATCTGCAAAAACGCGCTCGAAGCTATTGGCGAGGACGGCAACCTATGGGTGAGCACCAAGCAGCACCCGCCTCAGCTCGTCATCGAAAACGACGGCCCTGGTATTCCGTCCGACGTGCAGCGTCGCCTGTTCACCCCCTTCTTCAGCACCAAGCGCGATGGGCAAGGCATCGGCCTCACCCTCATCCGGGACATTCTCTTGCAGCACAACTTCACCTTTAGCCTAGAAGCTCAGCAAAGCGGCCGCACAGCGTTTACGATTCGGTTTTAGAGGAAGGTATTTAAAGATAGTTGCCTGGAGAGCTATACTAAAGAGCTAGTTCCTCTCAACTTAGGAGGAGCAAGGGGTCGTTGACAATTGTTGCTGAGGTTGCCAAAGTAGTGTCCTGCTTGATCTGACGTCTGCTTGTCGGAGCATCTCTCCCGCTTCGTGGTAGTGCTAGATGAGTTTACCACCCTAGCGAGAGGCTTCGATTCCGGCTGCGCACCCTGGCTTAAGGCGCCCCATGCGGACGCCAGATGAGCAGGACGGATGGGATAAACAACGCTCCGGTAAGCTCCTCAAATGAGGAGGGCAACTAGTTGCTAATTCCCGTAGAGAATATGGATAGTAGGATACGTAGCGCGGAAGCCACAGGAAGCCTGTTCCGCGACGAGCAGAGCGAGTCCCTGCGCGTAGGAGCCGCACGGCACGGTTCCAAATACTCGCTTCACTCGTCGCGGAACAGGCTTCCTGTGGCTTCCTGTGGCTTCCGCGCTACGTACACTTGTTCTAACGGTAGGTTTACCGCTTAATCGGTGGCTTACGGGCTGGAGCGGTTCTGCCGGCTGGAGCGGGGGCGCCTTCTGCTACTTGTTGGCCGTTGCGGAAGTTCTTTTTCTCTTGCACTGTTTTGCCGTCGGGGCCGAAGTACGTCCAGGCGCCTGATTCTTTGCCATTGCGGTAGAACCCTGTCACTTCAGCCGTACCATCTTCGCGGAGTTGGCGGTAGGCGCCGGTTTTCAAGCCTTTCACGTAGGTGGTTTCGGCTTTTAGCTTGCCCGACGCATAAAGCTCTTGGCCGAGGCCGGTGGGTTTGCCGTTTTCGTAAAGCACCTTGCTTTGAATGGTGCCCGTAGGATAGTAGGCCAGCTTTTCACCGCCTAAGCGCCCGTTGACGTAGGTTTCCTGAGTGGCCACTTGCTTGCCGCCGGGGTGGAAAGTGCGCCACTGCCCAAACGGCTGCCCGTTTTTGAACTGTTGCTCGCCACTAGGAAATCCGTCTTCGAAATACGTAGTGATTTTGCGGTCCTTGCCCTGGTTGGCGTAGTCGATTTTCTTCTCTGGCTTCCCCGATTCGTAGAAGTCTTGCTGCGTGCCTATCAAGGTTCCCTGGCGGTAGGTTTGCTGGCTTTTGAGGGCCCCACTTTCATAATAGGATTTGGCGAGGCCATCGAGGACGGAGGAGCCGCCGGTTAGGTTGCGGGCTTGCTTGGTGAGGTCGTCGCCGAGCGGATTTTTCACGGCGCGGCCCGCGAAGTTGCCGGCCACCGAAGTGCCTTCGGTGCGCAGCTTGCCCGAGCGGTAGTAGCTATGGTAGGTGCCTTTGCCCGATTTGTCGGCCAGTACTTCGGTTTCCTTCTGACCGTTGTCGTAGTAGGTGGTGTAGGGGCCGGCCAGCAAACCTTTGGCGAAAGTAGCCTCACTTTGCAGCTGACCGTTTTCATAGTAAGTTTTCACGGGGCCATTGGCCTGGCCGTTTTGGTAGGTGATTTCCACCTTGGTTTTGCCCGATGGGTACAACTCCCGGACCGGGCCGGCGGGCTGGCCGTTGGTAAGCGTAGTTTCCAGCTTGATGCGGCCATCAGGGTACAAATAGCGCAATAGGCCGGTTGGCTGATCGTTTTCATAGGTGCCTTCCTGCGCCAGCTTGCCGGTGTCGTAATAGGTTTTGAAGGGCCCTTGGCGCACCCCGTCGGCGTACGTCACTTCCAGCCGTCGACCGCCATTGGCGTGAAACTCCACGTAGGTGGAGTCGCGCTTGCCGCCGGCGTAGCGAGTTTGCGCTTCCAGCTTACCGGAGTAGTAAAACCGCTTGTACGGGCCTTCCATCACGGTATCACCCGCCACTACGGCCGAATATATTTCGCGCTTGTGCGTGTTGGTAGAGTCGAAATAAGTGGTGAAACGCCGCAAAGTTTGAGCTTGTGCGGCGGTAGAGAGCAAGAGGAACAGAAAAAGCGTAATTCGTTTCATGACAACAAGAACGCACGAAATCTCGGCAAAGTGCATATTGGCAAGCTACAGCTGATTTCGTGCCATAGATGGCAACGGGGCCTCACCCCCTGGCCCCCTCTCCCGCGGAGAGGGGGAGCTTAACGGTTACAGCGCCGCCCGTTCGGCTTGCGCCTCACGAACGGCTACCGTTAAGCAAAATGGCAAGAGAAGTTACTATGGTAAAGGCTCGCAGCTGAAAAGCTGCGAGCCTTTACCATTTAAAAGCAAATAAAAACTAGTCTGGTAGCCGTTCGTGAGGCGCAAGCCGAACGGGCGGCGCTGTAACCGTTAGGCTCCCCCTCTCCGCGGGAGAGGGGGCCGGGGGTGAGGCCCTACACCGAGGCGAACATGGGCTCGGCGTCTTTGCTTGGCAGTGCCGTTTTGCCCATCAGGAACTTGTCGACCTGCCGGGCGGCTTCGCGGCCTTCCGAAATAGCCCACACCACCAACGACTGGCCCCGACGCATGTCGCCGGCGGCAAACACGCGGGCTACGCTGGTTTGGAAAGATTTTTCGGTAGCCTGCACGTTGCCGCGGCCATCGAGGGCCACGCCGAACTGCAGTAGCATGCCGTT
The DNA here is from genome assembly GCF_036387835.1 of Hymenobacter sp. Classification (GTDB taxonomy): domain Bacteria; phylum Bacteroidota; class Bacteroidia; order Cytophagales; family Hymenobacteraceae; genus Hymenobacter. The sequence continues at coordinate 51,055 of NZ_DASVSY010000024.1, forward strand.
GGCTTGCGGATGCAGGAAGCCCATGGCCAGGAAAATACGCTGGCAGGGTACTTCGCGCTCCGAGCCTTCTATTTCCTGAAACTTCATGGGGCGGCCTAGCACGTCGGTTTCCCACGTTACTTCGCTGATGAGGAGCGCGCGCAGCTTGCCGTTTTCGTCGGCCAGAAACTCCTTGGTATTGATGCCCCAATAGCGCTGGCAGCCTTCTTCGTGCGAAGACGTGGTTTTGAGCACCATTGGGTAATTGGGCCAGGGCATATGCTCGGTGCGCTCTTTAGGCGGTTGGGCCAGCAACTCGAACTGCGTGACGGAAGTTGCGCCCTGCCGATTGGAGGTGCCTACGCAGTCAGAACCGGTATCGCCGCCCCCAATCACTATCACATCCTGACCAGTTACGGTAATAGGCTCCTGCTCCACGGCACGGGCGCTAACGCGCTTGTTTTGCTGCTTCAAAAAGTCCATGGCGAAATGAATGCCGGGCAATTCGCGGCCGGGCAGGGGCAAGTCGCGCGGAATGGTAGAGCCGCCGGTTAGCACCACGGCGTCAAATTCGCGCAGCAGCGCGTCGGCGGGCAGGTCTTTGCCTATTTCGGTGTTGCAGCGGAATACCACGCCTTCTTCCTCCATCAAGCTAATGCGGCGTTCCACCACCCACTTTTCCAGCTTGAAATCCGGAATACCGTACCGTAGCAGCCCGCCCGGCATATCATCACGCTCAAATACCGTGACGGTGTGCCCCGCTTTATTGAGCTGCGCCGCGGCCGCCAAGCCAGCCGGTCCCGAGCCGACCACAGCCACCGTTTTGCCCGACTTCAGCAGCGGCGCCGAAGGCCGTACCAAACCTTTCTGAAACGCCGTTTCAATAATGTGCTTCTCGATTTCCTCGATGGCTACCGGCGGCCGGTTGATGCCCAACACGCAAGCCGACTCGCAAGGCGCCGGACAAATCCGGCCGGTGAATTCGGGGAAGTTATTTGTGGAAATCAGCACGCGGTAGGCTTCTTCCCAATCCTGCCGGTATACCGCGTCGTTGAACTCTGGAATGATGTTACCAAGCGGACAGCCCGAGTGGCAAAACGGCACTCCGCAGTCCATACATCGGGCGGCTTGGTGGTTGAGTTGCTCGGGCGAATACAGCCCAACAAACTCCTTATAGTTAGTAATACGCTCCTGCGGGGCCACCTTGGCCGGTAGCTCCCGGTCGAATTGTTTGAAGCCGGTAACGTGTCCCATGACGTATGTTTAAAGATGTAGAGACGCGACCCTCGGCTTTGCCGACCTTCAGTTCGCGTCTGCTCGTTGCTGACGTTGTGTTTACAAATGAATTACTCTGTGCGTTCAACTGCCAGACGCGAAGTGTCACGGCTCCACAGTTGGCCGGGAAATAAGCTACTGCACCGCCACCTTTTGCGCTGCTTGCAGCACCCGCTTGTACTCGATGGGGAATACCTTGACGAACTTGCTGGCTTCGGTAGCCCAATTATCGAGCAGGAAAGTGGCCCGACGACTCTGCGTAAGCTGCACGTGGCGCTGCAACAGGGCTTGAATCGCTTTTTCGTCTTCTTCCTCTAAGCCTTCTAAGTCCACCATTTCCTGGTTGCAATTCACGGGGAATGTACCGTGTGGGTCATACACCCAAGCAATGCCGCCGCTCATACCGGCCGCGAAGTTGCGGCCCGTTTCGCCTAGAATCAGGGCGCGGCCGCCGGTCATATACTCGCAGCCATGGTCACCGATGCCTTCCACGACGGCCGTGGCCCCGGAGTTGCGCACCGCAAACCGCTCCCCGGCCTGACCCCGCACGAACAGCTCGCCGGAAGTGGCGCCGTACAGCGCCACGTTGCCGATGATGATGTTCTGATCGGGCTCGAAGCGGCTGTCAGCTGCCGGGAAGATGGCCAAACGGGCGCCTGAAAGCCCTTTGCCCACGTAGTCGTTGGCTTCGCCTTCCAAACTGAACGACAGGCCATTGGCGCAGAACGCGCCGAAGCTTTGACCGGCCGAACCACGGAAGCTGAAGTTGAGCGTGTTGTCGGGGAGGCCGGGCGCGCCGTAGCGCTTGCACACCTCGTTGGAGAGCAGCGCCCCAATGGTGCGGTCGGTGTTCTGGACTTCGAATTCACCGAAAACCGGAGTAGCTTCTTCTAAAGCGGGTTGGGCAGCGGCCAGCAGTTGCCAGTCCAGCACGTTGGTGAGGCCATGGTCCTGGTCTTCGCTGTGGTAAGCCGTGGTGCCAGCCGCGGCAGGAGCCGGGTGTAGCATGCCGCTCAAATCAACATGCTTGGCTTTCCAATGCAGCAAGTCCTCGCGCACTTTCAGGAACTGCGCCTTACCAATCATTTCGTGCACCGTCCGGAAACCAAGCTGCGCCATGATTTCGCGCAGGTCTTCGGCCAGGAACTGGAACAGGGCCACAATGTGCTCCGGTTGCCCGCTAAACAGCTTGCGCAGCTCCGCATCTTGGGTAGCAACCCCCACCGGGCAGGTGTTGAGGTGGCATTTGCGCATCATGATGCAGCCGCCAGCCACCAGCGCAGCCGTGGCCACGCCCCATTCCTCGGCGCCGAGCAGGGCCGCTACGGCCAAATCTTTGCCGGTTTTCAACTGCCCGTCGGTCTGCAATACTACGCGGCTGCGTAGGCCGTTGCGGACCAGCGTTTGGTGGGCTTCGGCCAAACCAAGTTCCCACGGCAAGCCCGCGTGCTTGATCGAGCTAAGCGGCGAGGCGCCCGTGCCGCCGTCGTAGCCGGCAATCAGAATCACGTCGGCGTGGGCTTTGGCTACGCCGGCCGCAATGGTGCCCACGCCCGCCTTGCTTACCAGCTTCACGTTGATGCGGGCGGCGCGGTTGGCGTTTTTTAGGTCGAAGATGAGCTGTGCCAAGTCTTCAATCGAGTAGATGTCGTGGTGGGGTGGGGGCGAGATGAGGCCCACACCCGGCGTAGCGTGGCGTACACGCGCAATCCATTCATCCACTTTATGGCCGGGCAGCTGCCCACCTTCGCCGGGCTTGGCACCTTGGGCCATCTTGATTTGCAGCTCGTCGGCGTTGGTGAGGTAGTTGGCCGTTACGCCGAAACGGGCCGAGGCTACTTGTTTGATGGCCGAGCGCATGGAGTCGCCGTTGGCCATTTTCTCGTAGCGCAACGGGTCTTCGCCGCCTTCACCGGTGTTGCTTTTGCCGCCGATGCGGTTCATGGCAATAGCCAGCGTGCTGTGCGCCTCGTGCGAAATCGAGCCAAACGACATAGCGCCGGTGGCAAACCGCTTCATGATGCCCGCAGCCGGTTCCACTTCTTCCAGCGGCACCGGCTCGCGGTGGCGGGCAAAGCCGAGCAGGCCCCGCAGCGTAAATAGCTTGTCGGCCTGCTCGTTCACGAGGCTGGCGTACTGCTGGTAGGTGGTGTAGTTGTTGGTGCGGGTGGCTAGCTGTAGCAGGTGTACCGTTTGCGGGTTGAACAGGTGCGCTTCGCCGCGGCGCTTCCACTGGTAGAGGCCGCCTTCGGGCAACAGCGGCACATCGGCCTTTTCGTCGCCGAAGCCCTTGAAGTGCTTGTACAGCGTTTCCCGCGCAAGTTCATCGAGCCCAAGGCCCCCGATGCGCGTTACGGCCCCGGTGAAGTACCGGTTTACCACGCTTTGGTTGATGCCGAGAATCTCGAACACCTGCGCCCCGTGGTACGACTGCAGAGTGGAGATACCCATCTTCGAGAAGATTTTCAGCAACCCATCGCACACCGCCTTCAGGTAATTCTTGGTCAGCGTAGCATAGTCCAACGCCGTTTCCAGCTTGCCTGCTTCGAGCATGGTGCGCAAGCTAGCCAAAGCCAGATACGGGTTGATGGCCGTGGCCCCAAAGGCCAGCAGCGTGGCGAAATGGTGTACCTCCCACACGTCGCCCGCTTCTGCCACTAGTCCTACCTCGCCGCGCAAGCCCTTCTTCACCAGATGGTGATGCACCGCCGATACTGCCAGCAACGACGGAATCGGTGCGTGCTCGGAGTCGATGGCCCGGTCTGAGAGAATCAGTACTTCAAACTTGTCGTGCACTGCATCTTCGGCGTAGCGACAAAGACGCTCCAGCCCGTTTTGCAAAGAGCCCGGCTGCCCGTCGGCCTTGAAGTAGGTTTGTAGGGTTTTGGCATGAAAATGCCCCGTGTCGATGCTACGTAGCTTTTCCAGCTCGTGATTGGCAAGTACTGGCTGACGCAGGGCCACGCAGTGGCAGTGCATCTTGTTCTCATCGAAGGTGTTGCCGTTGTTGCCGATAAACGTGGCTAGGCTCATCACCAGCCGCTCCCGAATCGGGTCGATGGGAGGGTTGGTGACTTGCGCGAAGAATTGCTTGAAGTAGCTGGCTATGTGCTGCGGCTGGTCGGAAAGTACGGCCAGCGGCACATCAGTGCCCATCGACCCAATGGGTTCCTTGCCGTCCAAGGCCATCGGCTTCAGAATGGTTTCCAGGTCTTCGCGGCTGTAGCCAAACACCTGCTGGTACTTGAACACCGAATCGGCGGCCAGGTCCGTGAACACCTGCCGGGGCTCGGGTAGCTCTTCCAACCGAATCTTGTAGTTCTCCAACCACTGCCCGTAGGGCTGTCGGCCCGCCAAATCGGCTTTAATTTCCTCGTCGGTGATGATTTGGCCAGCCACCGTGTCCACCAGGAACATCTTGCCGGGTTGCAGACGGCCTTTCTGCAGCACGGTTTTCTCGGGAATAGCCAGTACGCCCGCTTCCGAGGCCATAATTACGCGGCCATCGTCGGTGATGACGTAGCGCAACGGGCGTAGTCCATTCCGGTCCAGCATGGCCCCGATAATGCGGCCGTCGGTGAAGGTGAGGGCGGCGGGACCGTCCCAAGGTGCCATAAACGTAGCGTGGAATTCGTAGAAGGCTTTCTTAAGCGAATCCATCTGGTCGTTACCGTCCCACGCCTCGGGCACCAGCATCATCATTACGTGCGGCAAGGAGCGGCCCGAATGCGTTAGCACCTCGATAATATTGTCGAGGCAAGCTGAATCCGACTGCCCATCATCGATAACCGGCAGCAGCATCTCCATTTCCTCGGCCGTGAAGTACGGCGAAGCATAGGAGCGCAGCCCCGAGTAAAACCAGTTCAGGTTGCCGGTCAGCGTGTTGATTTCGCCGTTGTGGGCCAGCATCCGGAACGGTTGCGCCAGCTTCCACGAGGGAAACGTATTCGTAGAAAAGCGTGAATGCACCATCCCAAAAGCCGATTTCACCCGCTCATCACTCAAATCGGGGAAGTAGCCGCGTACCTGCATCGAGGTCAGCTGGCCCTTATACACGATAACGCGGCTGGAAAGCGAGGCGAAGTAAAAGTCGCTGGCGTCGTCCTTGAGCGTTTCCTTGGCAGTTTTGGCAATCAGGCGGCGTAAGACGAACAATTTGCGCTCGAAATCTTCGCCTGCCGCCATGCCGGTCGGTTTGGCGACAAACACCTGCTCCATATCCGGCTCGGCCGCCAGCGCTGTGCCGCCGATACCGGTCGAATTTACGGGCACTTTGCGGTAGCCGAGCACCCGCAACCCGAGCCGCTCGGCGGCTTTGTTGATGAGGGTGTGGCAGGCGGCTTTGGCTGCAATCCGTTTGGGTAGAAATACCATGCCTACGCCGTAGTAGCCGGGCTCGGGGAGGTGCGTATCCAGCGCCAAACATTCTTCCATGAAGAACTCATGGGGAATTTGAAGCAAAATACCAGCCCCGTCGCCGGAATCAGCGTCGCAGCCGCAGGCGCCGCGGTGTTCCATATTCTCCAGAATGGTCAACGCATCCGGGATGGTCTGGTGCGAGCGGCGGCCGTGAATGCTGGTGACAAAGCCCGTGCCGCAGGAGTCGTGCTCGAACTCGGGGCGGTAGAGGCCCGTAGGTTGGCCAGGAGCGAAAGTTTCCATGATGGTGTAGAGGATGTGGAGCGGTAGTACCGGCGGCTGCGGCTGCCGTGAGACAAGAGCATCACAGCTAACTTGTACAGCCAATGGCAAACACAGCGCAAACGGAATCTACAATAACAAAAAGAAAGCTCCGACCTAAAAAAGGGTCGGAGCTTGCCATGTTATTTCTAAAGCTCATCAAGAGGGTATAAAACCGCCTTAATAGCGTTTAAATCAAGTATTTTTGTTGTGAGAACAGGCGCTATATAATTATTTCTAAGAACTGTCCTAGAGCTTCTCTAGAACGATACTGCTCGCGCCGCCGCCCCCATTGCAGATACCAGCTACGCCAATCTTGCCGCCTTCGTTATGGAGCACGTTCACCAGGGTAGTTATGATGCGTGCGCCGGAAGCCCCAAGTGGGTGCCCCAACGATACGGCCCCGCCGTACACGTTCACCTTGGTGCCCTCCAAGCTCAGTAGTTTGTTGTTAGCCAACGATACCACCGAAAACGCCTCGTTGATTTCATAGAAATCCACATCCTTGGCCTCCAGACCCGCGTGTTTCAACGCCTTAGGAATGGCCAGCGCCGGGGAAGTCGTGAACCATTCGGGCGCCTGCTCGGCATCAGCAAACCCGCGGATACGGGCTAAAGGCTTCACGCCTAGCTGTTCGGCCTTCTCGCGGCTCATGAGCAGCACGGCGGCCGCGCCATCGTTGAGGGTAGAAGCATTGGCCGCCGTCACCGTACCGCCTTCCTTCAGGAAAGCCGGCTTAAGGCCCGGCACCTTAGCGAAATCAACCTTTAGGTACTCCTCATCATCCTCAATCACTGTGACTTTGCCGCGGCTCTCGACGCTCACGGGCACGATTTCGTCTTTTTTCTTGCCGGCTTTGGCTGCTTTGGCGCTGCGGGTGTACGATTCGATGGCAAATTCATCCTGCATCTCACGGGTGAATCCCATTTCCTTGGCTGTATTTTCGGCCGCGTTGCCCATGGCGTAGTCGTGGTACGGGTCCCAAAGGCCATCGCGCACGAGGCCGTCAATCATCTGGCCGTGCCCGTATTTAGCCCCGAAACGAGCTTTATCGAGGTAATACGGTACGTTGCTCATGCTCTCCATGCCGCCCGCCAGCACCACTTCCGACTGCCCCAACATGATGGCCTGCGCCCCGAACATGATGGCCTTCGTACCCGAAGCGCATACCTTATTAACGGTTGTGCACTCCACCGTATCGGGCAAACCAGCTTTCCTGGCCGCCTGCCGGGCCGGCGCCTGGCCCAGGTTGGCTGAAATAACGTTGCCCATAATCACCTGATCTACTTCACTCGGGTCAACGCCGGCTTTTTCCAGCGCGCCCTTCAGCGCAACGGCGCCAAGCTCCGTAGCCGACAACGAAGACAAACTACCGCCAAACGAGCCAATCGGGGTACGAACCGCCGCTACTATCACTACTTCTTTGATTTGCATAAACTGAGGGGTGGGAATTGGTTGAAACGTGGGGTAAAGGTAAGAGCTTCGCGGAGTGAATGAGTGGGGTGAACCTTCTGCTGGCGCTACTTGCGCGATTAGAACGTCCAACTCGCTCAGTCGCTCACTCATTCATTCACCACCTACCACGTGGGCTTACCCGATTCGGGCTTGCGCGTGCTTTTGCGTGGTAGCTGCTGCAAATACTGCTGTTCCGCCGCATCTAGGGCCTGTAGCAGCTGCCGTGCCTGTCCGCTGCTGATGTTCATTTGCTGCAAGCGCGCCCGTTGAGTCTGTAGTTGCGCCTCATCCAGCGTTGCGGCATCGGTACCCGCCCGGTTGCTGACCCCTGAGTTGGCCTCAGGTCCCGTTTCACTATCGCTCAGCCCGAGGGTAGAACCGGGTTTGGAGCCCTGCGCCACATTCCGCTCCGCTCCCTCACCCGGCTGGAAGCCGCCATTAGCCGAGCTGCCCGCTGCTCCCGACGGTCGGTTCGGGTCGCGCAGGCCATTTTGGTCGGGGCGGGATTGAGGCGAGTTACGCGGCTCGTTTGGTTGATTAGGGTCGTTGAGTTCACCTTGCTGGTCCTGGCCGGGGCGGGGTGGGGGCTGATTAGCTGGTTCTTGTTGGTTGTCGCGCTTATTTTCAGTGGTAGGCGGAGCGCTAGCCGTGGCCGGAGGCGGTACGGTAGGATCGTCGCGGCGGCGACGCAAATAGTCGCTAATCAACTCGTAGTTGTAACGGGCTACCGTATTAGCCGGATTGGCTAGCAGCGACTCGCGCAAGAGGCGCAAAGCCTGCGCATATTCGCCTTTCTCGGCGGCCAGTACGCCTAACTGCTGCCGAGCTATGCTGCGCACCTGCGGTTGCTGGCTGGTAAGCAGCCGTCCGTACGCGGCCCGGGCGGTAGCCGACTGCTTGGCTCGGGTGCAGGCATGGCCCCAATTCAGAACCACCGCCTCATCGGTAGCTCCTAGCTTTTCCACGGCTTCCCGGTAGAAAGTAGCCGCTACCAAGTAGTTGCCGCCCTGGTAGGCCGCTTGCGCTTTTTGCACCGCCTCGTTGCGGTTATGAATGGTACTCAAGCCACCCCAACCGCCAAGTAAGGCCAAGAAGAAAAGTAAAATACCGGTTTTCATGGTCTGATTACCCGTACCGTCAATAAAATATCCAGGGCCAGCAGCGCCAGCGCCAAAGCCAGCGGATAGCGGTAGCGGTTATCGGCCACTGCCACGGAGCGTACCTGCTCGGTTTGCCCTTCCAGCCGGTTGAGCGCATTCACCAACAACGGAAACTCATCCCGCCGTTCCGATAACTCGAAATAGCGGCCGCCGGTTTGCTCCGCCAGCCGTTGTAGCGGCGCCGGCGTCAGGCGGCTCACTGCGTCGCGGCCGCGGGCGTCGCGCAGGTAGCCCCCTTTGGGCCGTGGCAGTCGACTGCCTTCCAGTGTACCCACCCCCAAGGAGAAAAGCCGTATGCCCGAGCGGGCCATCACCCGCAGGGTAGGCTCCAGGTTTTCGCCAAAGTCTTCGCCGTCGCTCACTAACACAATAGCGGTAGCGCGGGGCGTAGCCGTGGACGGTAGCTTACTGAGGCGGTCGAGAACCAGTTCTAAAGGCGGAGTAAAATCGGTGGCGCCAACTGGCAGCAAGCTGGTTTGAAGCGTGCCGAGAAATAGCTGCAAGGCACTCTGATCGTAGGTGAGCGGACATTGCACATACGCATCGGCCCCAAATACCACGAGCCCAATCCGGTCGGCTTGAAAGCGGCTGATGAGGGTAGCTAATTCGGCTTTTACCTTTTGCAGGCGGCTAGGGGCTATATCAGGGGCATCCATAGAGCGTGACAAGTCGACAAGTAACCACACATCCTTGCCTGTGGTCCGCACTGGCCGCTGCGTAACACCATACGCGGGGCCTAATAAGGCAGCCCCAAACAGGCCAAAATAGCCTAAACGTAGTAAGAGCTTCCAACTCAACCGCCAGCCTCGTTGCCCCAGCGGCGCTGCCAGCCGCCGCGTCCGCAACGCAAAGCCGATGTATAACATAAAAAAAATACCTAGCGCCAACGCTTCCGGCCACGCTATAGGATAAGCCCAGTTTAGCACGTAATTGGGAAAGGCAACAAAATGAGAATCACAAAGAAACGAGTTTCAAGCTTCGAGTAAGATGGCAAATATAAGGTCTTACCCCGGGAGGGCTTTCCCAATGTAAACGGGTGCGCAAGCAAGAAATTTTTCTGCTAAACGGGTTATTTATCTATTTGCCTTGTATATTTGCGCACTCTTCAGCCGGAAGGGGATAGAAACAGAGAGATGGGTGAGTGGCTTAAACCAGTAGTTTGCTAAACTGCCGTAGCTCTAAAGGCTACCGGGGGTTCGAATCCCCCTCTCTCTACTTTTCGATTGTTGAAGTACGAGTGCTGAAGGTTACCTAACCATCACCCAACCTTCAACACTCGTACTTCAATTTTTTTCGGGGTGTAGCGTAGCCCGGTATCGCGCCTGCTTTGGGAGCAGGAGGCCGCAAGTTCGAATCTTGCCACCCCGACAGAAGTAACCCAGCCGCTGGGCCGGAGCCCATGGCTTCTGACCCCGTAGCTCAGTTGGATAGAGCAGCTGCCTTCTAAGCAGCCGGTCATTGGTTCGAATCCAATCGGGGCCACTCTCATTATCAACCACTTAGCGTAATTGCTGAGTGGTTTTTTTATGTCCGGGGCTAACAGTGGGGCTAACAACTACGCTGTTGCTATACTCTAAGCCTCGTTTCGTATCTTCGAACTACCAACCCGGAATAGTTGCCAGCTTGCCTCGGTAGGACAAAGGCCTGCCCTCATCATTGATGGGAGCGGGCCTTTTGCGTTGGCTACATCTGTACTTCTCTTTCCGAAGATGCTAAAGGTACTCCAGTATCAATAATCTCAATCTTGGCATTGATAGCGACAATGGGCCGGCTCTGCTCATTGTCTTGTTTGTAAGCCCCAGCGATTCGAGCCAACTTATCTAACGCAGCATCTGGATCTCGTAGCTCAACTGCAAAGCCGTGCTGTGTTGGCTTGATGGACTTCGCTAGGTCGAGTACGCCACGGCGCTTTGCTTTCATCAGGTCAAGTTCTAGAATCTTTTTAGTCTCCGGTGGTCCATCAATTACCCGAAAGGCAAGATGATCCTTCTCCAGCTGCAACTGGTAATTTAGAATCTCAACCTGACGTTGCTTTACCCACTGCTTATGCTGCTCCAACTCTTTGGCCTGGTCTTCTTCGCTGGTATCTAGCACTGGCCAGGAGCGAATCATCAATTCGTGCTGATACTTGATGCTCTGTTCTACAGCGGCAATAGCTGCTGTTAGGGGCTGCTGAATCTTGGTGGGACTGGTTACTTTACGAATGCTGTAGAAGTCATCGAGCGTTGCCCGGCTAACCCGGTCCCATCGGGCGGCTATTTCTTCAGTAGTAGGCGCCGTGTCGTGCAGCCGCTCTCCCAGGGCTTTGCGGACCTTCGCGTTTCGCAAGCAATTGTGTGCCTCAACAGCTGCGCCGGCTTTGTTGTAGCCGGCCGCGATAGCAGCTTTACGGCCGCTCATGTTGGGCTCCAGACATAGGGCGTCGACGAAAGCACGTTGCTTCGGGGTTAGCTGGTCGTAAGCGGATAATTCGGGTTCTGCTGCCATACTGCTAAACTCCAATCAAACTGAGCCATTGACAAGCAATAGGCACTGGAACCGTCGCGGAGTGGGGGCAAAGCGTCACGTAATAATGAAGACAGCCCTAACCAGTTAGGCTAGGGCTGTCAGTACTATTTGCCCTAAAATAGGGCAATCTAGGGCAAGCATGTTATCCGTTCCGGTCCCGAAGGGCCCCTAAAATAGGGGAATTTAGGGGTTCTTACAGATCAGCTCGACTCTGATTGATGGCCACCTTGTTCTGTTTCTCCCGTAGCTCTGACAGCTGCAGCGTCGGCGAGGGCAGCGCTTTAGCGGCTGCATAGAATCCAGGTACTAGCGTATCAGCCATGCGGCCTGCTAGCTTTTCGGCTAAGGCGTCATAGTCAATACTGCCTTGCCCGCGGTTGCTCATTGCTGACATATAGCTAGGATCAAACCGCACGATACCACCCTCGGCATAACGAGCCATGGTAGCAGCGGGCATTGGGTCTTTATAGCCAAAGGATTTGCCGCCGCCTTGCACATTCAGGTAAGACAGCAGTGGGCCAAATTTGCGTACAGCCTGAGCCGTCATGATAGCCTCCCCATTTGAGAGGCAAGCAGGAATCAAATCGTCCTTATCACCGCCTGGGCCTTGCACTAGACCACCATCGGCAAAGGCCAGCACTTTTGCTGTCGCAAAGGCGGCCTTGGCAATGGCAATGCCGGAAAGGATAGTAGCCTGTGAAACCCCAGCAATACCCCCTGTAGGAATGTTGAGTGGGTTAGCAGCTGCGTTTTTAGCAATAGCCGAAAGCTCTAGTGCCAGGTTGATAGCAATTTCAGCTAGAGCCGCGGTTTTCTTGATGGCTAACGCTGCTTGGCCCGCTGCGTTTTCTTTGCCAAATGCTTCGATAACCAAATCAGCTGCTTCGCCAGCCGTAGCTGCGACAGCTAAGCGGGCTTGCTGTTCTTGCTGGTAGATAGCTTCCTTATCACTTTTAGCTTTGTCAGCAGCGGCCACTTCGCGTTGGCTTTGGGCTTCTACTTCCGCTGTAGTGCTGCGACCGTAATCCGTTAGCGTGACGATACGTGTCTCTTGACCAGCCCTTTCAATGGCCGCTAAGGCCGCTTCGTGCTGTGCCTTGGTTAGCTGCCCATCGGCATATTGTTGATTGACTAACGTTCGCTGTTGGGCTAGGTGTGTTTCGAGACTAGCTAGTGCTTGTTGAAATTCTAGATCCGCCTGTGACTTAGTAGCCTCAGCACGCAACCTATCTTCCTGCGCGGCCCGCTGCTCTGCCGATTGCCGCTGATCAATGCCGGCTATACTAGCTGCCAGCTCGGCTTGAATAGCCTGGGCCTGCAATAAGAATTGCTCCTGACTGCCTTCTCGAGCCCTGGCCAGCTGCGCGGCAATAGCCGTTTGCTGACTTTCAGCGGCTAGTTCCCGGAGCTTCTGCAAGTGGTCCCGCTCGAGCTGCTCGATATCACTACGGTACTTTACCTCTACGGCCTTCTTGGCGTCAGTGCTGAGCTTCTTGTCAGCAAGCTCCAGTTCGCGCTGCTTTGCTAATTTCTGAGCTAATAAGGCTACTTCCTCATCTGACCCAGTCGCCACCGTAAGCAGTCGAGCATCAATTACGGCTTGCTGCAAGGCAATCTGATCCTTGATGCGTTGCAGTTCCGCAGCCTCAGCTTTTTCAGCTAGCTCCTTCAGTTTGTCCTGCCCTTCCTTGGCCAGCTGGTAGCGGTTCGTGATGAGCTCGTTTTGCTTGCCGGCCGCATCTTCCCGGATATCGGCTAGCTCGTTTTCCGCCTCTTTCAACTCTTGAAACTGTTCGCGGCTCACCTTGCCACGGCCGCCGGCCAAGGCTATTTCTCCTTTTAGAATTTCGATGCGGCGGCTGGCTAGGTCTGCCAAGGTAGATTCGCGCTGCTGCTCGACTTTGAAAGCGTCCTCATTGGCTTTACGCCGCACCCCGAGCGTATTGAACTCATTGTCCCTGACGTTTTTAAGCCGTTCCACTTCGTTGAGCAGCCGCTTATTGGTGTCAATGTTATCATCGGTAGCCCGGTCAAGTTCACGCTGCAGCACGGCTAGCCGTTCCCCTTCTTTGGCCGCTACGCTCAGCACATTACCGAAAGCTTTGGCTTTGGCCGTGGCGTCAGTTATGCCGGTACCAGCCTGAATAAAGCCGTCTGCTATCTTGCCAGGATCTAAATCCAGAATACCATTCACGATTACCCCAAAGGCCTTTAGCCGGTTGAGCAGGTTGTTGCCAATGAAATCAACCAAATCAGAAAAGGCCTTCTTTGGATCATCTGCCGCGGCAAATAGATCGTCACCGAAATCAGTCACCAGGTTGGACAGCACACTGAATACTCCATTAAGCGCGCCTAGTTTCTTGCTCAGGAAGTCAGCACCGGCCTGTGTCTTGGTCAGAAAGGAGAACACGGCTGCCAGGCCTGCTACGACGGCTACCAACGGAATAGCCAGCATCGCTATGCGCAGCACATTCGAGGCAGTAGCAGTGCCACCAAGGGCCAACTTAGCCAGCCCTTGGGCCTGGGTATAGCGTTCCTGCAAACCCGTAACCCTGCCCACGGTTCCGCCTAGTATCTCACTGCCCTTAGCCGCTTCAATCAGTGCACTGCCGAAGCTTTGGGTAGCTGGAGCAGCTTCGTCCACTGCTTTGTTGGCCGCGGCAAGCTTGAAGCCGATTTGCGTATACGCCTCGGACGTTTCACCGGCAGTCTCGACAATGCGGGCCTGCTCTTCTTCCAGCTTGACCAGGTTCTCAATTGCTGGCTTGATACTCTTGGCGTAGTTGGAGATAGTCTTCTGCGCCTGATCGTAGGTTTGTCCGGATTGCGCTGCGGCGCGCTGGGCAGCATTCTGAAAACCAATTTGCCGCTGCTGGTTTTCGGCTAGCTCTTTACTGCCCACAGCTAAGTTTTTCTCCTGCGCCTGCAGCTTCACCAGTTCCTGAATCAGGGGCTGGATAGCTCCTTTGTAGTTGCCCACTGAGCGGCGGAAGTCGTTTACCTTTTCCTCGGTACCAGATATTTCCAGGCTTAGCGCTTTGGTGCGCTCCTGCAGGGCCCTGCCTTCCTCGGAGCTTTCCCGCTGCTCTTTGCTCAGCGCATTATAGGCCGCGGTGGTGAGGGCTAGTTCAGCTCGTAGCTGATCATTACTGCCCGCGGCGCTGGCCTGGACCTTCGTCAGATTGTCGAGTGTCTTGCTAGCTGCAGCTTGCTCCTTGGTCTGAGCCCGCAGCTTCTCCGATAGCTGCTGCGCTTGTACGCCGTACTCGGCTTCAGTAATTGCACCTGCTTTGAGTTCAGCCGTTAGCTCTTTCTGGGAAGCTCTGGTAGCGGCTATTGCCGTGGTTAGTCCGGCTTGTTTAGCCCGCACTGCATCAGATTCCTGCTTCAGTTGCTCGGCGTTTAATTTAACCTCAAAAAGGACGCGTTCTGTGGAGTCCTGTGCCATGTAAATAGGGGGTTGAATGTGAAGTGTTATGCTTCTATTCCACATGCCGCAGCATTCTCCGCAGCTGCACAGTGGTAAGGTGTAGTTCCCGGGCTGTCTCACCACGCGCCCGAGCCCGGCTCCAACTCGGATTGATAGCCAGCAGCTCGGCTACCCTGCGACTGGCTTTCATGCACTCGCTAATAGGGTAGGCTTTGGCTTTCGGGGGCTCGGGCGTGTGATTTATATAGTCCAGTATCTGGCGCCGCTCCTGTGGTGGTAGCTCTGCTAGGGCGTACCGCAGGTTAAGAGCATGTAATTGCCAACAGTGGCAGAGTAGCGTTTCCAAGGCAGCGCAGGGTACTGGCTACTTAATAGATTTCGGAAAGCCAGCCAGCAGGTCCTTTTGCTCCAGTTCAGGAATGACGCGGCTGTAAATTGCTTGAGCATCTACCCTCATTAATGGCTGATCCATCTGAGCAGGACCAGTGAGGTTGTAAAAAGACGATAGGGATCTAACTAGGTTATCCAGTGGCCAAGTATGTAGCCCTAAAGCGCGCATAACTTTCCTCGCCTGTTCGAACTGTTCAGATACGGTTTGGAAGTAGTCTAATACCTTTTGTTTGTCTTCGCCCCATACCATGGTGCGGCTGTCAATCACAGCTGCTAAATCCAGTTTAGCAAAGCCCGCAAATTGCTCGAAGCTGAGTAAATATTGATCGGGTAAGCGCTCAACACTAGTGTAAGCAAAGCGCAAGTTCTTTAAGCTGGCCTCCAACTGCTCAACATCTTCATAACCGGCCAGATCAACCGTAGCGGCGGTTTCCTGCCGTAGCTTCTGCCGGCCGGTTTCGGTGCGCAGAATATCCCAGCGCATCTTCAGGCCGACATCAGCCTTTAGTAGTTCATCAGCAATGCGCAGCCGAATTATGCGCTTATGCGCCTC